>PEAK01000029.1 GCA_002753515.1 Magnetococcales bacterium | reverse complement strand
AACGGTCACATTTTCCCGGCCTTCCACGCCGTATTCATCACACTTCGGGTTTACGCAAACAGCATCATGGGCAATTTCAGTGGTGGCCATGACTTCCTCCAAGTTACGTCAACGAGAAAGTCTATGTAGCACAACTAATCAATTAATGAAACTGTGGCAGGCCACCAAGCAATTCCTGGCGTCAGGAACACCGTCCGCTGTAATCGAGCGATTTTTATAGTTGCGTTTTTGGCGGCAATCGTTCATTTTGTGCCGGCATCGTGGCGCAAATGGGCGAAAAATCACAGTGTCGTGCTGCAACAATCGTCTTAGGATAAACCATCTTTTGCAACGAGTGAGGGTGCTTTCATGTCGAGACGCGGACTGGTAGCTGGAAACTGGAAAATGAACGGGCTGACCGGAGCAGCCGATACCCTGGTTGGGGGAATCCTCAAGGGACTGGAACAAAGAAAAGGGAAAAATATTTGCGAAGTTCTCGTCTGTCCCCCGTTTACCGCCATTCAAGCGGTGGGTAAAAAACTGTCCGGGTCGGAGGTAAAGCTTGGTGGGCAAAACATGTCGGAGCATAAATCCGGCGCACATACCGGCGAAATCACCGGACAAATGCTCACTGATATCGGTTGCTCCTATGTGATTCTCGGCCATTCCGAACGCCGCTCCATGTACGGTGAGGATTCGCAACTGGTTGCCCGTAAAATGGTTGCCGCCTATCGCGATGGCTTGACCCCCATCGTCTGCATCGGCGAAACCCTGCAAGAACGCGAATCGGGCAAAACCCTCGACGTCATCCGCGATCAAGTCTCCGCCATCTTCCCCAATCTCCCCGCTGACGAAGCCAAACGGCAACAGCTCGTCCTGGCCTACGAACCGGTGTGGGCCATCGGTACCGGCAAGACCGCCACTCCCGAACAGGCGCAGGAAGTACATGCCTTCATACGCAAAATGCTGGTCGACCAATTGGGTAATGACACGGCTTCCAAAGTGAGGATCCTCTATGGCGGTTCCGTCAAGCCCGATAATGCGGCTATCATCTTTTCCAAACCGGATGTCGATGGGGGTCTCATTGGTGGTGCCGCTCTGAAAGCGGAAGATTTCCTTGGCATCATCGACGGCTTTCAAGGCTGATGTCCGATGTTTGCTGAATGTTATCCAGGCAGTTTTCGTTGAACCCGGGGATGCGCTGAGTCCAGTATGCTCTTAATTATTACAGTTGTTCATATCCTCGTTTCGCTGGCCCTCATATTCGTGGTACTCCTGCAAAAGGGGAGTGGTGCGGATATGGGGGCTGCGTTTGGTGGCAGTTCGCAAAGTGTCTTTGGGGCACGGGGGTCTGGAAGCTTCCTCGGCAAGCTGACGGCCACCCTGGCTACCGTTTTTATGATTACCAGTCTTTCACTTGCCTTTGTCAGCACCAAGAAGGGGGCGACGACATCAGTTATGGGAATCCCGGCGACCGGGACCAAGACAACGGTTCCCGCGACACCCGGCAAAGAAACCCCGGCCCCCGAGAGTGAGCCGATTCCGCCCAAGAATCAAACGGCCCCTGTTCCCGTGGCTCCCAGGGATGCCGCTTCCAAGCCGGTACCCACTATGGATGATTCACCGGCCTCTTCTGGTTCTGTTGTACCACCCAAGCAACCTGTTGTGCCGTCCAAGAACGATACGCAATCGCAAAAGCCGCAAGGTGCTGCCGATCCATCCCAGGGGATGCCAAAGGAGGCTCCCAAATCTGCTGAAGCCAAGCCGGTCTCTACCAAAGAAGCCCCTGCCAAGGATGTTTCCACCGAAGCAGCCAAACCCGAGGCTGCCAAACCGGAAGCTGCCAAGCCAGTGGATACCAAACCGGAAGCAGCCAAACCGGAAGCGGTTAAATCTGAAGCTGCTAAACCTGAAGCAGCCAAACCGGAAGCAGCCAAGCCGGAAGCAGCCAAACCCGATGCTGCCAAACCGGAAGCTGGCAAGCCTGACACTCCCAAACCGGATGAAGTACCGGCTGCCAAAGCACCAGACACCAAGACGAAGGCGGCTGCCAAGCCTAAAAAAGCTGGGGAAGCGAAGTCCGGTTCCAAAGCATCTGGTGACCAACCCAAGCCGGATACGGGCGACGCTGAGTAGCGCCACCGACTGCCGACCGACGTTTTCTCCCGAACTTTTGATATTCTCTGATTTGTTAAATGGGGGACTGTAAGAGTACGGCCATGTCTGCGACCGTTGTTGCCATGGGTAATAAGGCAATTGCACGGGATTTTTCCTGTATTCTGAGATTTTTGATATTATGTCTGGTGGTGTCGTGTCTGGAATTGGCCCTGCTTTTGGGCATTTTCTGGGATTATGGTCGCAACCCCCTGGCAAAACCCTATTGGATGATGCTCTTTCATGTCCTCCTGACACTTATGTTGGGATTTTTGTCTTGGTATCGCCAAAGGAATAACCCGGCCCCGTGTCTGAATGGTTATTATGTATTGCTCGCGGTTACCACCGGCTTGATGGGCTACATTGGCATTCTGGGGATATTGCTGGCGTTGGGTTTGTATTTGGAATATGCCCGATCGGCCACCTCTTTTGAATCTTGGTATGCCAGTTTGTTTCCAGCCGATCAGGCCAGTGCCGCCATGGCACTCATGGAACGCCTGGATGCCCGGGGTGATACCGCCCAGGTGGCGCTGACGCCATTTCGCGACATCCTGACCTACGGGACGCAGGGGCAAAAACAGGCGATGATTGCCAAGATGTCGCGTCATTTCAAACCCTCTTTTGCTTCGGTATTGCGCGAGGCGGTCAATAATCCCGACAATTCGATCCGGGTGCAGGCGGCCAGTGCCATTGCCCATGTGGAAAACCGCTTCATGGCAACGTCCATCAAGTTGGAGCGCATGTTGGTTGGCAAGGGGCATGATCGGGATCTCAAGTTACGGGTGGCACGTCATTATGATGATTTCGCCTTTACGGGTCTGTTGGATCCGATGCGCGAGGAAGAAAATCGTAAAAAAGCGATTGCCGGCTATCGGGGTTGCTTGGCCATGGATCCCAGGGATCAGGGGGTGGTTCTGGCTTTGGGACGGACGTTGGTGCGTTCCGGTGAACTGGCGGAGGCGGTAGAATTTTTTGCCAGTGCCATGCAACAAGGGCATGAAAACAGACAGATGGTCATCTGGTTCATGGAAACGCTGTATCAACTGGGGCGCCATGATCAGCTCAACAGCGTGGCGCGACGATATCGGGGATTGTTGACGGGGGATGAGGATTGGTTGATCCCGATTCGCGATGCCGTTGATTTGTGGTCGGGTTGGTACAATGGCGATGGTTTGCATCGGGTGGGCATTTTCAGCTATTTGACCGTCGAGGAGCGTTCCGCGCTGGCACAGGCCGCGACCATTCGCGAATTCCAGGAAGGGGATATCATTGTGCGCCAAGGGGAGGAGGGGCATGAGATGTTCGTCATTCTCTCGGGATTGGTCGTGGTCTCCTTTATAAACGCTCAGGGGGTGGCGGTGGAGATGGCGCGTTTGGGAGAAGGAACCTTTATTGGGGAATTATCCCTGTTGACCGGGGCCAGGCGTCAGGCGGATGTTTTGGTTCTGACGGAAAAATGCCGGGTGATGGAAATTTCCAGCCCATTGCTTCGTTCCATGTTGCAGGGCAAACCGGGGTTCCTGGAGGCCATTGCCCGGGAAGTTGCCTTGCGGCAGTTGCAACGGGAGGCGATCAATGAGGGGCGAATCCATAAAGGGGATGATCGGTTAACGGAATTGCGAGCGGTGCATTTACGCGAACAGATGCGGCAGCACATGGGATTGTCATGACGTTGCCATGGTCGGGATTGCCGCTTGTGTTGCGGCGCTGGTTGCGGACGCCGGGGGTCACGGTGGCTGACGTGGTGGATGTCTGCCTGATTTGCGAGGGGACCTACCCCTACGTGGCCGGTGGGGTTTCGAGTTGGGTTCACGAATTGATCAAAAGTTTGCCCGAACTGCGTTTCCATCTCCTGGCCCTGTTGCCGCCGAAGCAAAAATTGCAGACGCGTTATGAATTGCCCGACAATGTGACGGGCATTACCCATGTGTTTCTGGCGCCACCCAAAGGGGAAATGGGGCGCATCCATGAAAAAAAACTGGAGGGTGTGTTGCACGCGGTGGAAGATGCGCTGTACCGCTTTCAAACCGAAGGGGGTATGGAACCTTTAAACAGGTTGCTCACCCTGCTCAAGCCCTATCGGCAGCGCTTGCACCCTGCTTGGCTGGTCAATTCCCATCGTGGCTGGGACATGTTGTTGCGATTGTATGATCGTTTATTGCCCGGGGGACCGTTCCTGGACTTTTTTTGGACTTGGCGCTATTTGGCGGGCAATTTGTTGACTCTTTTGTGGTGTGAGCTGCCCAGGGCCAAGACGTATCATGCGGTTTCCACGGGGCACGCCGGACTGCTCTTGGCGCGGGCGCACCTGGAGCATGGGCGCCCGGTGATTGTCTGCGAGCATGGAATCTACACCAACGAACGCCGTATTGAAATCACCATGGCCGATTGGTTGTATGAGGATCCCCATGCGGGTTACCACTTGGATGTGGGGACGGGTGATTGTCGCAAGTTATGGATTGATGCGTTTCAAGCCTATTCCAAGGCGTGTTATCAGGCGTGCGAGCAGATCATCACCATCTATGGGGGCAATCAGGATTTTCAAAGGGCGGATGGGGCCGATCCCGCCAAGATGCGGGTGATTCCCAATGGCATTGATTGGCGGCGCTACGAAAACCTCCCGACCGACAAAGGGCAACGTCCGCCGACCATTGCCTTGATTGGCCGGGTGGTGCCCATTAAGGATATCAAAGGATTCATCCAGGCGTGTGCCTTTTTGCGGCAATCGATTCCCAACGTTCGCGCCCTGATCATGGGTCCCACCGATGAGGATGCCTCCTATTTTGAAGAGTGCCAGAATTTGATCCATCATTTTCGCCTGACGGAAATGATCACCTTTACCGGGCGGGTTTCCTTGTCGGAGTATTTGGGCAAGATTGATGTGAATGTGTTGACCAGCATCAGTGAGGGGCAACCGTTGGTGATTTTGGAGGCGGGAGCGGCTGGGGTGCCAACGGTGGCGACCGATGTGGGGGCGTGTCGCGAGATGATCGAAGGGATGCCGGATGAAAATCCCCCCTTGGGACCGGCGGGGGCGGTAACCCGGGTCTCCAATCCGGCGGAAACGGCACGTGAGTTGGTACGTTTGTTGACGCAACCGTTGTGGTGGCAGCAATGTTCCCAGGCGGCGCGCCAGCGGGTACGAACCAGCTATGATCAGGAGACGTTGACCCAGACGTATCGTACGCTCTATGGGGATTTGTGTGCGATCCCTTAAGTGCGCGCCCATTTTAATTTCCAGATCGTGTTGAATAACCGGAAGAATATCGCATATGTCCCTCGGAAAACAGTGTCACACCCTGTTCGAGGAAACGTCATCCAGGGATTGGGTATCGAGGATACGCGGACTCCACTTTTCTAATGATGAAAAGTCTGCTTTCGCCAAGTGGATCAACAGGTGTTGGATAAGGCTGGAAAGGAAGGGATTCGCGCCTTGGTCAATGATCGAGGATGTCACATTGACCCGGGAAAAGGAGGTTGCCGTTCAGATTCGCTTCTGGGGAGGAGCCATCCGATTGTGGACCCTGGCTCGGGCAAAAAACGCTTGGCAACTGCGCCAGACCCGGATGAAGGTTTTGAAATCCTTGGCAATGAACCGGGGGCCGTTATCAGAAATGGTGCGCGGACGCGCTTCCGGGTGTTGTTCCTTGGCAAGATGGATGATGATCTCCATATCCAAACTAAAATTGTAGATCACCGTCAGCTTTTTTGTGGATCGGTTGTTGCCAGATAAAAAAAATGGATTTGCAGGTTTCCAAATTGTCAAGAGGCAGGGTATTCTTCCCTTTTCGTGCCGTAACAACGGTTACACCACCCATTCCACAAAGGGGCGATTTCGATGACTACCAAAGACAACTTGAAAGCGGCATTTGCCGGCGAAAGCCAAGCCAATCGTAAATATCTCGCCTTTGCCAAGAAGGCCGACAAGGAGGGGTATCCGGTCATTGCCAGTTTGTTCCGTGCTGTAGCTGAGGCGGAAACCATCCACGCCCATACCCACCTGCGCAATCTGGGTGGCGTGGCGGACACCTTGGCGAATTTGCGTGCAGCCAAGGCGGGGGAAGATTACGAAATCAACGAGATGTATCCCGGCATGGTGGCGACCGCCGAGGCTGAGGGGGAAAAAGCCGCCGCTTTGGGCATGCGACATGCCATGGCTGTGGAAAAGGTTCACAGCGAACTTTACCAACGGGCCATTGCCGCCCTGGAAAGTGGCAAGGACCTGGACCATGAGGCCCTGCACGTGTGTGACGTCTGTGGTCACACCATTTTTGGCGAACCATCGGATAAGTGCCCCGTGTGTGGTGCCAAAAAAAGCGCCTACCGCAAAATGGCCTGAGCCAATGTCCGCGTGATGTCCGGTGGAAAACGATATCACGCGGATAAAGATGGGATGCCTGTATTATGGGATCCTTTTCAGGCGGGGTGAATGGGTTTGTTTGAAGCGGGATTTTTTCCATGCCCGGCATACTTCGAAGCGATTGTTTTGCAGCACGGTTTCGCACTCGAAACCGAAATGTTGCAGCGTGCGCCGGTGGGCGAGGAATTGATTGCCGACCAACCACAGATTGCCTTGGGGTTGCAGCAGGGAGCCGACCTGTTTGAAAAATGCCAGGGCCGGTTCCTGGTCATTGCGGGCACCACGATGAAAGGGTGGATTGGTGACGATGGTGGAAAATGTCGTCCGGGACAATCCCGGGCCGATACCATCTTCCAAGAGGACGGTTATGTGACTTTCCAGTTGGTTGCTCTGTAGCGTTTCCCGAGTGGCGCGGACGGCGGCGTATTGATCGTCGGCCAGGACCAGTTGCGCCCGTGGCCAACGTCGGGCCAGGGTGATGCCCAACAATCCATAGCCGCATCCCCAGTCCAGCACCCGATCACCGGGGTCTTGTTCCAGCATGGCCTCCAGGAGCATCAGGGAGCCTTCGTCGGGTTCCCGCCAGGAGAACACCCCTGGCAGCGTGGCGAAGGTAATTCCCCCGTAATGCAGGCGAAAATACGGATCCTGTGTCGTATCATCCCGGGGAGTGGCATCCTGTCCGCTCAGGGATAGCAAGCGCATGTGACCTTTGACCAGGGGGACCTGGGCCAGTGGATATTTTTTGGCCAGGGACAGGATGCCGTGTTCGCGAATGCCGTAGATCCACAGTTGTCCCGATGGGCTGATGGCGTTCAGGGCTTTGTCGATGGTGAGACGGGAGGCTTCCCGGCCTTGGGGTAATTCCAGCAGGCAATGATCGGCGGGTTGTTCCGCCGTGGGATGGTCGTGCAACACCCACTGTAAATCGGGCCAATAGGCAGCGGATTGGGCGATGGAGGCCCGGGCTGCGACAACGCACCCTTTGAATCCCCGGGAACGCAGCATGGGGATGGGCGAAGGTTGTTGGGGATCCTGATGCACCAAGTGGACATGGGTTACCCTGTCCACGGGGAGCAGTTCCGGCAGGGCGCGGAAAAATCGTTCCTGAGAACGCGGACCAGGGTTCACGGTGATATCTCCATGGTGTTCGAGCGTGGGACCAGAGGCCGACACTTCAATCAGGATGGGGCGGGTATTCCGGTTTTCAATTCTGCAAAAATTTCGTGTACGTGCATCATCCGCGTGTGTCGGACGGCATTGGTGCCGGTGAATACCAAGCCATGGGTGAGGTCGCCTTGCTGCGCATGATGCAGGGCGGTGGCCACACAAAAGGCTTCTTTTTGTTCACGGCACAGACAATATTCCAGGCAGGTGGCGAAACAATGGCTGGCGACCTCGCCACCGCGAAACAGGGTGCGGGTGAAGTTGGTATTGATGGCGCGGCCAGGCAGACCGGCTGGGGAATCGATGATCACCACATCCCCTTGTTTGGCATCGATGAAGGTTTGCTTGAAATTGGGATGGGCATCACATTCATAGGTACACAAAAAGCGGCTGGCCATTTGCACCCCTTTGGCCCCCAGGGAAAGGGCATGGTCGATATCCTTGCGATCCCAGACCCCGCCGGCGGTGACGATGGGGATTTCATCGTTGTACTCTTTGCGCGACCATTCGGCGAGCTCGGGCACAACGGCATCGGCACCATGTTGGGCGTCGAAGAGTTGGTTGCGATTGACCCCCAGGTGCCCTCCGGCCACGTTGGGATCCTCAAAAACAAAGGCATCGGGGATGCGTTTGTAGAGTTTGGCCCAGCGTTTGGCCAGTAATTTGGCGGCTCTGAGGGAGGAGACGATGGGGATGAGTGCGGCACGGGGGTTGGCCTGGGCGAATTCCGGTAGACGGAGTGGCAGACCGGCTCCAGAGATGATCAACTGGGCACCGTGTTCCACCGAGGTACGTACCATGGCTTCGTAATCCCGGATGGCCACCATGCAGTTGGTACCGATGATCCCCTTGGGGCTTTTTTCCCGAGTCCAGGTTAGCTCGTCGATCAAGGCTTTGACGTTGGCGCGGAAATAATCCTTGCCTTTTTGGTAATAGCGGGAGGCCAGCGACAGGGCGACTGTGGCGACGATGCCGGCACCGCCTTCGTTGGCGACCGCCGAAGCCAGGCTGTTGGCCGATATGCGAATTCCCATTCCCCCTTGGATAATGGGGACTTGTAGGGTGTAATCGCCGATTTTCAGGGGTGGCAGGGGCTCAATGCCGATGGTGGCTGATTGCATGAGATTCCAGTGTGGTTTGCTATTCGATTGGGGGGTGGGCAATTTGCCCCTGGCGAAGTAGACTGTAGAAAAAAAGGTTCTGTTACCTGGAAACCGAATGGTGACGACATTCTCCCTCGGTTTTCTATCCGAGTGGTCAGGGCAATTCCCATGTGGCCCACTGGGGACGGGCCACGGAGACATCGTGACCCAGGGCGGTCATGGGTTCACCGGAAACCACATCGGCGAGTCGCAGCAAGGCGAGCCCCTGGGTATGACCATCGAAGGAGGCCAAACTGCTGATACTCCCCGCCTCTTTGCCCGAACGCAGCACGAGGGGTGTGAGAACCGGAAGTGAATCCTGGGTGTGAATGGTAACACGGAACAGCCTTTTTTTCAAGGTGCCGCGATGATGGGTACGGGCGGTGGTTTCCTGCCCGACGTAGCACCCTTTTTGGAAGCTGACGGCGTTCATTTCCAGGCCACCCGCCTCCAGGAGCAAGGTTTCACCGGGTTGCCATTCGCTGCCCCCCCGTGGCAGGGCTTTCAGGACACGATAATTTTCCCAAGCGGTGTGACCGGCGCAGGGCAGGGCGGTTTGCAACCGTTGCCACAGGTCGGTGAAACCTGAAGTCGGGCATTGCAGGCGGAAGCCGAAGTCGGGATGCCTGGGATCGCGCCACAGGCGGGTGTTGCCGTCGAGGGACCAGGTAGCGCCCGGGGGGGCTTTGTCGGCATCGGCTACGGAAAACAGCTCAAAGATTTTTTGGGTTGCCGAGGGTCCAATGATCCCCAGGGTGGCGAATGCTGGACTGGCGTCCTGGATGGCCACCTTGCTGCGCATTTTATAAAAGTTGAAGGAATTGACCAGGTTGGCCGGGGCATCGGGTTCGGTATCAAGGAGGATTGTTTCCCCATGGTCCACCAGGGTAAAATCCCACAAAAAGCGTCCCTGAGGGGAGAGCATGGCGGTATACAGGCTTCGATCGGTTTTTAAATCCTTGACCTGATTGCTGACCAATCCACCAAGAAATCCCGCGCGATCAGCACCCGACAGGGAGACAGCACCCCGGTGGGAGAAATCGACCAGGGCCACCTCCTCAAGGAGTGTTTTGGTTTCCAATTCCGGGTTGCCAAAGTGCTGTGGGGTCTGTTTTCCCCGGTCCAGCACCCAGGTGATGCTCGTTTTCTGGAAAGATTCGAGCAGACTCATGGGGAAAACTCCTTGTCAATGATGCCTTGAGGTACGCACAATACGTAAGCTTGGCTTGTAGGAATTCGGGTCGATGGCGGCACGCCGCATGCGACCGGGAATTTTTCCGTCAATCCTTAACTTGATTCCAGGAACGCCCTGGGGAGAAACTTTCATGTCTGCATTTCGGTCCGACTGGGTCAAGGGGCGCACGGGTAACGTTACCCAGATGCATTATGCCCGACAAGGGATGACAACACCAGAGATGTGTCATGTGGCCCAGTCGGAGCGGTTGGAGCCGGAACTGGTGCGTCAGGAAGTGGCGCGTGGGCGCATGGTGATCCCGGCCAATAGGCAACATCCCGAGTTGCACCCCTTGGGTATTGGCATCGCCGCCCGCTGTAAGATCAATGCCAATATTGGCAATTCCCAGATTTCTTCCAGCCTTGAAGAAGAATTGGAAAAGTTGCGTCTCTCCATCCACTATGGCGCTGATACGGTGATGGATCTTTCCACCGGCAAGCACATTCCCCAGATTCGCGAGCGCATCCTGCGTCATTCGACGGTTCCCATCGGTACGGTCCCCATTTATGAGGTCATCGAAAGGACGCCCGATGTGCGTCACCTGACTCCCGACATGATCCTCGGGGTGATCGAGGAGCAGGCGCGACAGGGGGTGGATTACATGACGGTCCATTGTGGTGTCGTTCTGGAGGTATTGCCATTGATAGACTCGCGCATTACCAAGATCGTTTCGCGTGGTGGGGCGCTCATGGCGCAGTGGATGCTCTATCACGAACAGGAAAATCCCCTGTATGTCCATTTTGACCGATTGCTGGAAATTTGCAAACGCTACGATGTCACACTTTCCCTGGGGGATGGACTCAGGCCCGGTTCCTTGCACGATGCTTCCGATGCGGCCCAGTTCACGGAATTGCGTATTTTGGGGGAGTTGACCCAACGCGCCTGGGAACAGGATGTCCAGGTGATGATCGAAGGACCCGGGCACGTCCCCATGGACCAGATTGAGATGAATATGGAGAAGGAACGGCAATTGTGTCACGAGGCACCGTTTTATGTCCTGGGGCCGTTGGTCACCGACATTGCTGCCGGCTATGATCATATCGCTTCGGCCATTGGTGGTGCGATTGCCGCCTGGAAGGGGGCTTCCATGTTGTGTTACGTCACCCCCAAGGAACATTTGGGTTTGCCCAATGCCGAGGATGTGCGCAATGGCATCATTGCCTACAAAATTGCCGCGCATGCCGCCGACATCGCCCGGCACCGCCCGGGGGCGCGTGACCAGGATGATGAAATGAGCCGGGCGCGCTACCGTTTTGATTGGAATCGGCAGTTTGAACTCGCCTTGGATTCGGAACGTGCCCGGGAATACCACGACGAAACCTTGCCGGGAATGGCCCATAAAAATGCGGAATTTTGTTCCATGTGTGGCCCCCGGTTTTGCGCCTATAAATTATCGCGGGAAGTGACCGCCCAATATCGGGGGGTGGCGGAAAAATTATTGCCCGATTTTTGTCCGGAACCAGCCGCATGAGACAAGGGGGCGACCATGAGTAAAATGGCCAAATCCGATGCCCAATGGATGCAGGAGCTTTCACCGGAGCAGTTTCAGGTTTGCCGGCGGCGGGGTACCGAAGCCCCGTTCACCGGCGAATATTATGAATGTAATGACCCGGGGATCTACCGATGTGTTTGTTGTGGTGCGGAATTGTTTTCCTCCCGGGCCAAATTTGCTTCGGGATGTGGTTGGCCAAGTTTTTATGCCCCGATCCAATCGGACCATCTGGCGACCCGTGAAGACCATTCTTTTGGCATGTTGCGCATTGAGGTGTTGTGTGCCCGGTGTGAGGCCCATCTGGGTCACGTCTTTCCCGATGGTCCGAAGCCGACCGGGTTGCGCTATTGCATCAACTCGGTCGCCTTGAAACTGGACCCCGATTCCCGTGACGCATAAAGCCGATCTCCTGACGCCAAAGAAGCGCCTGTTGTTTTCTTTGGTCACCCTGCTGGTTTCCATAGGGCTATTTGTTCTGGGTGGGGAGTTTTTGTTGCGACAGTTGGGTTACTGGCCGGTCAACGTCAAATCTTTCCAAATTTTGGATCTTAACGAACCCACCTTGATGGTGTTTGATCCCGACACCGGCTGGCGCAACAAACCCGGGCACCATGTCCTGCCACCGTACACCCCACAGGGTCAACCCATTGCTATCCATATAATGGAAAATGGCGCTCGTGATACGGGATCGGCTCCAGCCCGACCGGAAGGAACCCTGCTTTTGGTAGGATGTTCTTACCTTTTTGGCTGGGCACTTTCCGACCATCAGACTTTGGGCTGGAAACTCCAGGAAAAATACCCCCGTCTCCAGGTCTTCAACCATGCAACCAGTGGCTTCGGTACGTTGCAATCCCTGATCCTCCTGGAACAGATCCTCCCCAAGCTTCCACCTCCGGTGCATGTGATCTACGGCATCATTGAACACCATCAGGTACGTAACGTCGCCCCGGCCAGTTGGATGGCTCATTTAGAGTCTTTTACCAAGCGCGGCACTCTCTTCGTGCCTTACGTGAGTCTGGATAATACGGGTACCCTGGTACGCCACGCGCCTGAACAGTATCTTCATCTGCCGTTACGCCAGAACCTTTCCCTGGCACGTTTTGTCGAAAGCCTTACCATGGAACTGATTACCTGGAGGCGTAGCGGACAGGGCGAGGAGGGAACACGGGAACTTATCAAGCAGATGGCAGATTTCACCAGCAGGTACAAAGCCAGTTTCCATGTCCTGCTCTTGGAGGGGTTACCCAACTTTCGTGAAAAACTACTAGGGTTTCTCAAGTCTTCGCAGATTGCCAGCCTGAACTGCCCTGTTCCCGACCCCAAAGATGATCGCTGGCGTGTCGCTGGTGAAGGCCATCCCAACGAGGCTGCCAATGATCTGTGGCTGAACTGCATTCAGGCCAGTTCACCGGCATGGCCTTGAGAATCGTTTTCATCGGGGTTTGCCCAATCGTCTCCCGTTTCTTGCTTTTCCGGGAAGGTGTGCCCCCTTCCCGGAACCTATCCATTCTAAAGAAAGAACCTGTCAACACCCCCTAAAAGGTTTCAAAATCGGCATCGGAGGCGGCGTGGGATGATCCCATGTCCAGGTCGGCACCACCCTTTTTGTGAGTCGGGGCCGGCAGTTTCATGGAGTCCTGCCTTTTGGATGCCACCATGGGTTTGCTTTTCGGGGTGGAAATTTTTCGATGTGCCATTGGTGGCCGCGCCCCGGTGTCGAAGAATCCAATCGCGTTGGCAAGGTTTCGGGATTGTTCATTCATTTCATCAGCGGTAGCGGCCATTTCCTCGGCGGCACCGGCATTGCGCTGGATGACCTGATCCAGTTGTGAAATGGCGGTATTGATTTGCGACGATCCTTGGCTTTGTTCCCGAGAAGCCGAGGCAATCTCCTGCACCAGTTGTGCCGTCCTCTGAATGTTGGGGACGAGTTCGTTGATGATGTGGCCGGCTCGTTCCGCCACTTGGACACTGGAGTTGGAGAGTTGACTGATTTCACCGGCGGCAGTCTGGCTGCGTTCTGCCAATTTGCGAACTTCGGCGGCGACAACCGCAAAACCTTTTCCATGTTCACCGGCTCGGGCGGCTTCGATAGCGGCGTTGAGGGCCAACAAATTGGTTTGCCGTGCAATTTCTTCGATGATGGAAATTTTGCTGGCGATTTCTTTCATGGCGCCGACCGCTTCGGAAACGGCTTGACCGCCTTCGGCGGCGTTTTCGGAAGCGGAACGGGAAATCTTCTCGGTCGTTTCGGCATTTTCGGTATTTTGAGCAATGTTGGAACTCATTTGTTCCATGGCGGAGGAGGTTTCTTCGATGCTGGCGGCTTGTTCCGTTGCCCCTTGCGACAAGGTTTGGGCGGAATCAGCAAGTTGTGCGGCACCATCGGTGACGCTGCCTGAAGCAATCGTGATTTGTTCCACGACCTCCCGCAATTTGACGGCCATTTTGTCGATGGCTCTGGACATGTCGCCGATTTCGTCACCCCGTTCGGTCACGCAGCGAATGGCAATGCGTCCTTCCGACATTTCCATCAGATTGCCAATGCATCCGGTAATGGAATTGACCAAGCCTTTGGCGATCACGTAGGCGAGAAACAGACCCAAACCCACTCCGAAAAGGCTGCCAAAAAAGATCATGCGTTCTGAACTGGAAATTTCCGCTGCTAATTTTTTGCTTTGGCCATCGCTCACTTCATCCACCAAATCTTTGATTGCAAGACGGGCGGTGACCATGTCTTTTTCCAACTTGTCTTGCTCAACCAATTTGGCAAGGACTTCTTCAAAACCTTTTTTGTAACTTACGAGGGCATTGGCGACTGCCTTACCCGTCTCGATATCTTTGGCATCCTTGAAGGATGCAAGCAACTTGTCAGTTAATTCAGTGGCTTTGGCAATACCTAGATGGTTACGTTTGATATCTTTTTCGTCCGAACCGCGAGATAAAAGCACCTCTTTTTCACCAATACGCGCGTCGAGAAAATCTTTTGCAATTTCAGAAGCTGTATCGATCTTCTCGACACGTGCTTTCAACAACTCTTCGATTTCCGCCTGATTTTGGTTTGAGGCAATGGTTTTCCCCATTGCTACAAGTTTTGCCGTCTGGTTCATTTCCAAAGCATTGATTGACTCAAGGAGTGTTTTGGACAGGCCGCGCATGTTCTCAATTTTTTGATCAGTTATTGTATTGGCCTGCACCAATAGGGTGAAGTCTTTGCTATACTCTTCTGCCACCTTGATTAACTTGGTCATTTTATCCTGATCATCAGGACTTTTAAAATGTTGGTCACGGGCGATGGTAGCCTTGTTTTTCAGGGCTTCCATAGCCTTGGTGGCACCTTCCAGATGTTTTGCATTCCGATCATCTATAAAGTTACGTTCGGCACGCAAGGCCATGACGGCTTCGGTGTAGGCTTCCCTGATGATCGTTTGGTTGGTAACCCGGGTGACTACCGATGAAAAACCTATATTACTAATAACTGAAACAATAATAATCAGCATGATGACAGCACCAAATCCCATGCCTATTTTTGTCAATAGTTTAAGGTTCTTCATGATGGACTCCTGAGTGTTTGTTTTTATTGTGGGCGTGGATAACAGTTACAAATCGTCACTTATGACACTCAAACTCTAGCAGAAAGGGATATTTCCGGCAAATAGATAATGTTAAGGCAGGAACTTTTATTGAAGCCATGCAATAAACCATGATAAACATATATTGTTTGTGTATTTTGTGCAATATAAAGGTGCTTAAATGGCTATCATTAGAGTAACAGTACATCGGAAATGGGGACAATTTTATTGTATGATGGTCTGAAAATCTCTTGCCGAAAGGTAAGCTATCATTGCATACCACTCATAGAGGGATTCTGGCCTGTGAACCACTCTTTGGGACACCAATAATGGAGGTAGTGATGAGGAAAATTATCCTGGGCTTTATATTGACCGTATGTTTCTGGGTGACATCGTCCTTGGCCGCCGTGGTGGGTCACGAGGTCACCTACAGCGCCGGCGGGGTTACCATGAAAGGTTACCTGGCACGGGATGAGGGCCTAACCGGGCTGCAACCCGGGGTGTTGGTGGTCCACGAATGGTGGGGCCACAATGATTACACCCGCAAGCGTGCAACCATGTTGGCTGAGATGGGGTATGTTGCCCTGGCTGTGGATATGTATGGCGATGGTAAGGTGGCCAAGCATCCCGATGAGGCCCAATCTTTTTCCAAGGAGGCAATCCAGAATTTCCCTGTCGCCAAAGGGCGCTTTGAGGCAGCCTTGAATCTATTACGGGAACAGCCGCACGTGGCGAAAACAAAAATAGCCGCCATTGGTTATTGCTTTGGTGGGGGAGTGGTCCTCAACATGGCGCGCCAAGGAGTGGATCTCAAAGGGGTCGCCAGTTTTCATGGTTCCCTGGATCCTATGCAATCAGCGGTGCCTGGAGGTATCCGCTCGAAAATTTTGGTGTTGACCGGGGAGACCGATCCCATGGTGCCTTCGGCCAAGGTTGAAGCATTCAAGGAGGAGATGACCCGGGCGGGGGCCGACTTCAAAGTGATCAGCTATCCTGGAGCCACCCACAGCTTTACCAATCCCGATGCCGATGCGCTGGGCCGCGAGTTCAAGTTACCCATCGCTTACAACAAGGAAGCGGATCAGCAATCCTGGGAGGCGTTGCGCCAGTTTTTGGTGCAAAGCTTTGGGTCTTGAGATATCTTAATGAGTCCATGGCATGAGGTTTTTCGCGTCCTTTGTGTAAAACCTCATGCACAATACCGGGCTTTCAAAAGCGCCCTTGATTGCGCACTTGGCGAATGAGAGAAAGAACTTTTTTTCGACCGTAACCGGCGAATTCAACACCAAGGCCATGCCGGAAGATCTCTGGGAAATGGTATTCCTTTTTCTTTTCGTCGAAGAAAATGACCCCATTTTCCTCCATCAGTTCAACGTCCGACCTGGAAAGTTTGCGGGACGCCAGTTCTCTATAGGTGCATGGCGTTGGTAATCTGGAGGGGCCTGAACTTTTCTCTTTTATTTTTGAAAAAATCTTTTTAAGAGGTTCATTTTCTAGTCCAATTTCTACAACCTTTTCTTGGCTGCAAGGTTTGATCGCCTGTCGCATGGCGGTGGGAGCGAGCAAGCGGTCTGTTGTTTTGGTGTTATTAACGGATTCCCTGGCTGCAAGACTCAAGAAACGCACCACGTCACGGCCCTGGATTCGTCCACGCAGGTCGGAAAGAACGGACAGCACCCAGTTGTTGGCGATGGCTTCGTTTGTTTCGTCCCCTCCCAGTTTCATGCCCCAAAGAGGCCTCAAACGTTCCATTCGTTCTGAATCGTTCAGTGTATTAAAATCTTTCCAAAGATTGTCTATTGCCCTGGAGTTGACACATACCCACGCTACCAATTCCAGTGCCTCATCCCATGTCCAGCGCAAGGCATAGTTTTTGAAACGATCTACGAATTGCCCACGGTTTTGCGGTATGGCATGTGCCACCATATCTTGCCTGACAAAGACGATGATGCCGATAGGCGCTCCTGGTAACGTTCGGAGCCAATTGGGAATCTCCTGGAGTAGTGCGCGCAAGGCCAGTTGCTGAGAACGATTGGTGGTAAACTCTGGGAACGTCTCTTCAAGGCCATCCATCAAGATGACGATGTGCTGATTTCGCTGATTAATGTGATCCTGTAGAGATTCAAATGGTTGCTCTGTACTCGTTTTTCCCAGGGATTGGGCAATGGCGTTGGCCCAAAAATCGCGCCATGCAAAGATATCTTTTCCCTTGAAACGACTCACTTCCTTTGGCAAATCAAATGGGGCTGAGGATGGTGTTAATCCCAATTGTTGCTGACAGGCTTGACAGAGTTGTTGCATTTCCTCCAGATCGGTGTTCTTGCTCCAAAGGAGGGGAAACACGGGCGCGTTAAAGTTGCAACGTATTTTCGGGTCTACCTTGGTGACGTACTCTTGCCATTGTCGGCTGCGTGCAATGTTCAAGAATGCATAGGTTTTTCCGGCACCCTTGGCACCGATAGAGACGACCATGGGTAATTTGGCAGTATGATCCTTTGCCAGATTTGTTAGTGGTTGGATGGCAAGGAAAGAGATATCCTTGTCTGTAGCTTCAAAGGTCCCGTCGGCATATACGAATTTTCCAGCGAAATCGCGCAATAAGATGCGTCTGTCATCAAGGGACGCTTCTGGAAGGGCGTATGTAATAGGAGAGCTGGTAGCCGGTAGCCAAAGTTGCAGCTTGTCCCAGATTTTTTGTGGTACAAGGGATTGTTGGATCGTCTTCAAGGCGTCTTCCCAGCTACCGGAAAGGGAGGCCAGGGGCTCATTGTAGGAAAGGAAGGTATGGGAAATACCTTCCTCGGCGCATTCTGCAAGAATCGGTTGACCATCTTCATCTGTAATCGGTTGACCATCTTCATCCGTTATCGCGGATGGTTGCGAAAAAGCCTGTTCCAAGGTTTGGTTGATACTCTCCAGCATGTCACTAAAATATTGATTGCCTCCTGAACCATCTTTATTTGGGAGCATGGTGCCCGGTAGTTGATTGAGAATCAGGGCGGGCAGGTTGTCGGTGGGCCATTGATTGATTTGCAAGGTTTTGCCGATTTCCTGAATGACAAGCTGGGTGCCGCGAATGGATTGCCCCGAGGCGTTGGTCACCAGAATGCGTTTGATTCTTGGGTCAAAGATGATAGGGGCTGATAATTCTGACAGTCCGGCACGCAGATCGACGATGACCACATCAACCTTAAGTTCCTTGCCCAGACGCGAAAGGATGTCGCCCAGAAAGAAAGGGGGATGGGCAGTACTGGCTATCAAGTGTTCCGGGCGGATTTCCAATGAGACGCTGTCCCGCAGGTCTCTGTAGCAGGGGAGGACAAAGACGTTGTCCAAGTGCTGGCTTAAAACACCTATCTTGGCACTGGCCATGGCATCGTCACCACTGGGTTTTGGATCGGCATGCAGCATGGTCAAAAGATCGGCCATAGAGAAACCAAGATCGGGGTTTCTCGTTTCATAGAGAAAACTGATGCCAGGGGCCTCAAAGTCGGCATCCACCAGCAAAACTTTTTTTTCATGGGCGGTATAGGCCAAGGTGGTGGCCAAGGTACATAAGGTACGCCCCACCCCCCCTTTGAAAGAGTGAAAGGCGAGGACTGGCGGTTGGTCCGGCGGAAAGTTTTTCGGGGGATGGCTCTCATCTTTGGAGAAATAGGCCGTTCTTGGAGGGGTGAATCGGGGTTGAAAGGGAACCTGACGCCACTCAAGGACTTCGTTTGCATCAAGTTCTTCCACTTCCACGGGAAGGTGGGGAAGCGAGTCGCCTTGGGCCTCCAGGAGGATGGATTTATCATCATGGGACCGGTTTTTTTCCCATCGTTCTCCAAAGAGCTTGGACAGCCAGTTCCAGACATCATTTAAATCAGTATCGGGTGCTACGCCCACGAGCAACCGGTCCCAAAAGGTGCGTGTGAAAACAACTCCTTTCGGAATGGGCGACTCGCTATTTTCCGTAACAGGGCGATGGGATTCCCTCAGGAGCTTGCGTGCTACGTCCACCCAGTTCAGGAGCAATTCGGGGGTATTCATAGTGTTTTCCCTATTTTGGTCATGTAATCGTTGACCTTTTGCAACCATTCAACCATTTTGCCTTCGTCTGCATCATCAATTGACAGGCCATATCGCCATGCCAAATGGATGTCTTCCACTTTTATTTCCATGAGTTTTTTTGATTTTAGTTTAAGGTGTATGCTGCGTGGCAGTCGTGGCACATTGGCTGATGAAGACCACAAATCACTGGCAATGGCTTTAAGGTTGTGGCTGTAAAGTAAGCCTTCGCCAGGGCATTTGGGTGATGCGAGTTTTGCAAGAAGGAGATGTTTGAGACCGCATTCCACTGCATAGAAGAGGAGCAGGTTTGCCGACTCTAAGGGTAAACCTTGCAACATACAAGCCCCCCTGAGTCTTTTCCATGACTGTTCAAGTTTGAAATCTTTGCAGTTTGTTATGTGAATCATGCATTGGCATCCTTGGCGGGATGAGTTATTTTTCAGGTCATAGCAGGCATCCTGTGACAACAAAACCTGGACCGTCAACGTAACAAAGCAGGTTCAATCTTTCAAGTTGTGGCTAAAGATGTCAACATTGTTAATTGGGAGTTTTTTGTGAATAAGAAACGTCAGATTGCTTTTCAAGGGATGCCGGGGGCCTACAGTGAACAGGCGTGCCGGGAACGTTTTCCGGGGGAGTCGTTCATACCATGCAAAACTTTTGAGGATGTGTTTTCCATGGTGGAGGAGGGGCAGGTGGATTGGGGCATGGTGCCAGTGGAAAACAGCATGGCCGGGGGTATCAGTGACAGCTACGACCTTTTGGCAGCGCATCATCTCTACATAGTTGGGGAATACTACCTCAAGGTCAGCCATTGCCTGCTGGGATTGAAGGAAGCCACGATAGAAGACATTCAAACCGTTGCGTCGCATCCGCAGGCATTGGCACAATGCCGGGCGTTTATCCGCAAGCGGGGTTGGAACCGCAATTCGGTATATGATACCGCCGGGGCGGCCCAGGACTTGATGATGCGTCAGGATATTCACGAGGCGGCGATTGCTTCGGAATTGTGCGCCGAGTTGTACGGGTTGAAGGTGTTGATGCGGGGTATCCAGGAAAACACCATGAATACCACCCGTTTTTTGGTTATATCCCGGGAAAAGCTGCTCACCGACAGTCACCAGCCCCACAAGACCAGCCTGTTTTTTGAGGTGCGAAACATCCCGGCGGCACTTTACAAATGTTTGGGAGGTTTCGCCACCAACGGTGTCAACCTGACCCGCTTGGAATCGCGCCCCATACCCGGGAAGCATTGGAGTTATCATTTTCATCTGGATTTTCAGGGCCATCCCGAAGAACCGCATTGCAAACTGGCCCTGGAGGAATTAGGCTTTTTCACCAGCAACTTGACCATTCTGGGTTGCTATCCCGAAAACCCCGATACCGCAGTCCCCGCAACTTCAGGAAAGTGAGACCATGCTCGTACACCCGGAATTTGATCCCGTGGTTTTTTCCATCGGTCCGTTGGCGATACGCTGGTATGGCGTGATGTACAGCCTGGCTTTTTTGCTGGGATGGCCTTTGTTAAAGATTCAGGCCAGGCGCATGGCGCTGCAACTGACCCAGGATGAGTTGGGCGATTTGACCATGTGGATCCTGGGCGGGGTGCTTCTGGGTGGGCGCATGGGATATATCCTGTTTTACCAGTTTTCCTACTATTGGGATCATCCCCTGGCGGTTTTCAAGATATGGGAAGGGGGGATGGCATTTCATGGGGGATTGCTCGGAGTGGCGGTGGCCATCTGTTACTTCGCCCATAAAAAAAAGATCCCCTGCCTGTCGTTGGGTGATTTGGTGTCGCCCGTTGTACCGGTGGGATTGTTATTGGGGCGCATAGGCAACTTCATCAACGGTGAATTGTGGGGGCGGACTACCGACGTTGCCTGGGGTATGCTCTTTCCCCACGGCGGCGGGCCGTTGCCCAGACATCCGAGCCAACTTTATGAGGCGGCTTTGGAGGGGGTATTGCTGTTCGCCCTGCTGTGGTGGTTGGGCAAAACCATGCATAAACCGGGGGCGTTGTTTGGCATTTTCTTGATCGGCTATGGTGCCGCACGTTTTTTTGTCGAATTTTACCGTGAGCCCGATCCACAATTGGGTCTGTTGTCTTTGGGATTGAGCATGGGGCAATGGTTGTGTGTCCCGATGATCGTGGCCGGGGTCACGTTGTTCTCCCTGTCGCGACGCCGGATGTGAACGGGTGGAGGAAACATTACGCAAGATCGCTCATGAATTACCGGATGGGCCGGGGGTTTACCGTTTTTTGGACCTGGAAGGACGGGTTGTCTATGTCGGCAAGGCCAAAAGTCTAAAAAAACGGACGAGTTCTTATTTTTCCGGAAGTCAGGCACCACGAACCCTGGCCATGTTGCGTCAGGCCGTATCCCTGGAGTTCACCCTGACCGAGACGGAAAACGAAGCCCTCATTCTTGAAGCCAATCTGATCAAGCAATTCAAGCCGCCGTACAACGTATTGTTGAAGGATGACAAGTCGCACCCCTACCTGTATCTGAATTTGTCGCACCCATTTCCCAGATTGTCGCTGTACCGCGGGCTTAGACGCCAGGATGGGCGTTATTTTGGTCCGTATCCGTCGGTGCATGCCGTGCGTGATACCTTGAAATGGTTGCAAAAAGTCTTTCCGGTACGACAGTGCAGCGATGGGCAGTTCAGCAATCGTCATCGGCCTTGTTTGCAATATCAGATCAAGCGTTGCACAGCCCCTTGTTGTGGTCGCGAGGCAGGGGAGGTGTATGCGGCACGGGTGAAGGAGTTGGTGGGGTTTTTGGAGGGACGCGACAAAGGGATGGAACGGGAGACCAAAAAGGCGATGTGGGAGGCCGCCGAAGCCCTGGATTTTGAGGAGGCGGCCAGGTTACGGGATCGCTTGCATTGTTTGATCCAGATTCAGGATAAGCGCCGGCTCAATTTATCCCAGGAAGTCGATTTGGATGTAGCAGTGGTTCTTAAGCAGGATGGCATGGCGGTGGCGTTGTTTTTGTTTGTGCGCCATGGTCTTTTGCTGGGCAGTCGCAGTTTTTTTCCGGAAAATGCCGAGGAGGCGGGGGTCGAGGAGGTCATGGAATCGTTTTTGGCGCAATTTTACGCCAATCCGGCCAATCGGTTGGAGCAAGGTTCCGCAAGGGGACAGGGGACGTGGCCGCCTCCGGAAGTGATTGTTAACGTTGACTTGGCTGATGATGCTTGGTTGCGATCGGTTTTGAGTCGTTTGCGGGGGTCGGGGGTACGGTTGTTGCGGCCCCAGCGTGGGGAAAAACGTACCCTGTTGGAAATGGCCGAAAAAAATGCTTTGGAGGTCTTATTGCGGCGCTTGGGTTCGCACAAAGCCCAGGGGCGGGATTTGTTGCAATTGGCTCAGGTATTGGAGATGGAGCAGATGCCGGAGCTGATCGAAGCCTATGATATTTCGCACTTCCAGGATTCCGAACCATCGGGGTCGCAGGTCGTGTTCACCCAGGAGGGGTTTCGCAAGGAGGCATACCGTCGCTATGCCATTCGCGATGAAGGCTTGGCGGATGATACGGCGCGGATGGCGGAGGTATTGCGTCGGCGTTTGCTGGCGCTCAAGGAAAGCCAGGGGGCGGAAGGGGTGGAACCATGGCCGGATGTGATCCTGTTGGATGGCGGGGTGGGACAATTGCAGGCGGTGTTGGAGGTTGCCGACGAATTGCAGACCGATGGGATTGTTTTTTGTGCCATAGCCAAGGGTCCCCAGAGAAATGCGGGCCGGGAACGATTGTTTTTGCCGGGCAGGGAGGAGGCGATTGTCCTGCCGCACCATTCGCCGGTGTTACATCTTTTGCAGAGGATACGCGATGAGGCACATCGATTTGCCATCGGGTTTCATCGGGTGCGTCGGAAAAAACGCCAACGCCAAAGCCTGTTGGACGAGATTCCCGGGATTGGTGCCAAGAAAAAGCGGGATTTGCTGCGTCAGTTTGGTTCAGTGGCGGCCATTCGGGGGGCAGACCCGGAATCTTTGATGAGCGTGCCCGGTATTTCCCAAGAATTGGCTTGCCGTATCGTGCAGCATCTCAAAGAGTTGGATTGTCGAGAGGATGGGTTGGAATCTTCTTGAAAGCATTGTATCAATGATGGGCTGCGGTGCTGTATGTGTTTTACGCGCATGCCCATATTTGTCGCGGAAATACACACTTCTGAGGCAAGACTGTTCTTGCCGGCGAGTGAGGAGGTGTTTATACTGCCAACGTCGCGTCTTTAGGTGACCAACCGGGTATTTTTCGAGAAAATTAGCCTGCCTCTTAAACAGTAACTTTTGAAAAACAACCTATCGGGCTGGTGATGGTTTGGAATCTTCCTAATTCTTTGACGGCATTGCGGGTGATCTTGATTCCGTTTTTTGTTGGCTGCGCGTTCATTCCAGGGCGGTGGGGTTTGATCGGGTCAATGGCATTGTTTGGCTTGGCGGCGCTAACCGATTGGGCTGATGGATATTTTGCGCGTCAGCACGGGCTGGCGACCAGCTTTGGCCGTTTCTTTGATCCCGTCGCCGACAAGCTGTTGGTGATATCGGCACTGGTGTTGTTGGTTGGAATGCAGCGGGCTCCGTTACTTTTAGTGATGATAATCCTTGCCAGGGAAGTGATGGTTATGGCATTACGGGAGCGGATGGCAGGGCAGGGTCGTGCGGTCTATGTGTCACGTGGGGCCAAATGGAAGACGGGATTTCAGATGACCGCCATCCTGATGTTGTTGGTTCAAGACGGGTTGTGGAATGTGCCATTGCAGCATCCAGGTCTTTTTTTTCTTTATTTATCAACTGTTTTTTCTATAGTGTCTGGGTTTCAATATTTCATCAAAGCTTGGCCGGTTATTCAAAAAAACAGTTGAAACAATCTACTTGACTCTCCGGGATGTGACTTGTAGATTGTGTGCCGGTGTCGCAGTGTTGATGTTCGGGTCGCTGACCCAATCGGGACACTGATGTTGCGGGAGTAACTCAGGGGTAGAGTGCAACCTTGCCAAGGTTGACGTCGAGGGTTCGAATCCCTTCTCCCGCTCCAAACTAAAATGGCCGGGTGGCGAAGTGGTCTAACGCTGAGGTCTGCAAAACCTCCATTCGTGGGTTCAAATCCCACCCCGGCCTCCACCCGACCCAAGGCCCCGGGCCCTGTTTTGTTCGGACGGCCCTTGTATGCAGGATTGTTCGTGCAGTGTGGGTCGTGTAGAGCTGGTCGTGCAAAATTTGGCGTGCGAAATGTAACGTGCAAAATTGGCCGTCCGGTCTGCTCGAAATGAAAACTGCTTATGGTGATGCTGAATGATTGTGCGGGAGTAACTCAGGGGTAGAGTGCAACCTTGCCAAGGTTGACGTCGAGGGTTCGAATCCCTTCTCCCGCTCCATCCTTATATCCCCGACTTCCTTTGATACTATGGCGCCCTTTCCAATTGGTTGCTGTGCGGTTGCCCGTTTGAAGGCAGGATTTATAAAGTCAGGCTGGTTGTCCGGTCATGATGGTGCCTGATGTCGGGTTATGGGAGGATATGGGGGGTGGGAAAATTTATTTCACTCTTTTATAAAGGTAGGTGTGCATGTTTCACTCCGATGAACGAGCAACCATCTTCATAGATGGATCGAATCTTTATGCGGCCATTCGCTCGTTGGGATTTGATTTTGATTACAAAAAACTGTTAATTTATTTTCAAAAACGGTGCCGGTTGGTAAGGGCTTATTATTATACTGCGTTGGGTGATGATCAGGATTATTCGCCGATTCGTCCGCTGGTCGACTGGTTGGCTTACAATGGCTTTGCCGTGATTACCAAGCCCATCAAGGAATATGTGGATCCGGTGACGGGCCACAAGCGGACCAAGGGCAATATGGATATCGAAATCGCTGTGGGAATGCTGCGCATGGCCCCCTATTACGACCATGCCGTCCTGTTTTCTGGGGATGGGGATTTTCGTAGCGTGGTCGAGGCGGTACAAGATCAGGGCAAACATGTGACGGTGATCAGCTCTTTGTTGACACAGCCGCCCATGATCGCCGACGAATTGCGTCGGCAGGCTGACGATTTTATCGAGTTGAACGAGATCAAGGATGAGTTGATCCGTGGGAGTCATGGGCACCATTCCTGAGTATTTTCATGGTGTTGTGTTCGGCTTGGCTGTATTGTGTTAACGTATGGACCTGTACTTGCATAGATTACTGAACATCAGGTTGGCGTAGTGACGGTCGGGGTGTAGCAGGACCGATCGATTGGAGCTTAAGTTTGCTTTGACTGTTTGGTATTTGAGGTTTTTTGGGACATCCATACATAGATGAAGGGTTGAATAATGGCAAAATTAGCCTTCTTATTTCCCGGACAAGGGGCCCAGGATGTAGGTATGGGGCGTGAGTTGGCCGGGCTTGGTGGTGCGGTTGGCGACATGTTCCACATGGTCGATCGTGTTGTCGGGTTCTCGCTGACCCGGTTGATGTTCGAGGGACCCAAGGAAAAGTTGACCTGGACGGAAAATGCCCAACCGGCTCTGGTGACAACGGCGCTGGCGGCCATGCAATGCTTGACCGAGCGGACGGGATTGGTGCCGGATTATGTGGCGGGTCACTCGTTGGGTGAATATGCGGCTATTGCGGCGGCAGGTGGATTCTCCATGGAAGATGCGATTCGTCTGGTGCGCTTGCGTGGCCAATCCATGCGTGAAGCGGTCGCGCCGGGAAAAGGTGCCATGGCGGCCATGATGAACATGGAATGCGATGTGGTCGAGGAAGTGTGCCGGCAGGCGGCCCAGGAGACCGGCGGCGTTTGTGTTCCCGCCAATTACAATACCTCGGCGCAAATTGTCATATCGGGTCACAAAGAGGCCGTGGATCGGGCGTTGGAATTGGCCAAAGCCAAAGGTGCGCGCCGGTGTGTTGCCCTGGCGGTGGCGGCTCCCTTCCATTGTCCTTTGATGGAACCTGCGGCCCGGGTGATGGAAAAGGCTCTGGCAGAAACGCGGATGCATGATTTGCGGATACCGTTGGTTGCCAATGTGACCGGTGAAGAAGTTCGGCATGCGGACGATGTGCGGCATCTTCTTGTGGAGCAGGTGACCGCTCCGGTGCGTTGGCAGGATTCCATGGAACATTTGGTGGAACTGGGTGTGGATACCTTTATTGAACTGGGTACGGGGCGTGTGCTTTCGGGCATGATGAAGCGGATTGCCTCAGAGGCGCGTGTTTTGGCTGTCAACGTCCCTGAGGATGCGGATGCCATCCTGGATGACTCCGTTCTAATGGGTTCTCATCGTTTGGTTGCCAATGCCGGAAGGGCTTCCGTGTGATGGAGGGCCGGGTTGCTGTTGTTACCGGAGCGAGTAGTGGGATTGGTCGGGTCATTGCCAATGAGATGGCATCCAGAAAGGTAACGTTGTTCCTGGTGAGCAATGAACCGGCAATCATGGATGCATTGACGGAAGTTCGGGTCCAATCGCCGCAGTCCCTGGCTGTGGTGGCGGATGTGACCCGAGTCGACGATCTGACCAAGGTGGTTGATCAGGTCATGGAGGCTTTTGGTCGGCTGGACATCCTGGTCAACAATGCGGGTATTACCCGCGACAATCTGTTGATGCGCATGAAAGATGAGGAATGGGATGCTGTCCTGGCGGTCAATTTGACGAGTATTTTTCGTCTGACCCGCCTGGCTCTCAAACCGATGATGAAGGCCCGTTATGGCCGGATCGTCAATATTGCCTCGGTTGTTGGGGCGACGGGAAATCCGGGCCAGGCCAATTATGCCGCTTCCAAGGCGGGTCTGATGGGGTTTACCAAGAGTGTGGCCGCCGAGGTTGCTTCGCGCAACATTACCGCCAATTGCGTTGCCCCTGGTTTTATTCGTACCGCCATGACAGACAAGTTGAATCCCAAGGCCAGGGAGGCTATCCTCTCCCGAATACCTATGGGTGAAATGGGAACACCTGCGGATGTGGCCAATGCGGTGAGTTTTTTGGCGGCCCAATCGTCGGGGTATATCACCGGCGAAACCTTGCATGTCAATGGGGGAATGTATATGGGTTGACCAGGGATGTGACCGGAAGGGTAATGACGGTCATCCAGGTCGTTTACAATGATGGATTATGATCCTTTTACAGGGGAATAGAATGAGTTCAATTGCTGAGAGAGTTAAAAAAATTGTCGTCGAGCAGCTCCAGGTTGAGGCGGATCAGGTGACCGATGATGCCCATTTCGTCGATGACCTGGGAGCCGACTCCTTGGATACGGTAGAGCTGGTCATGGCCCTGGAAGAGGAATTTGGTATGGAAATTCCGGACGACGCCGCAGAAAAAATTCAAACGGTGCGTCAGGCTATTGAATATATTGAAAAACATGCCTGAAGACGACCGATGCCAATCCTGGCCCTGTTGCCGGCCGGGTGTGGGTCTGATGGTTTGTTTTGAACGGACACTCGTCGAAGGAGAATCAGGAACGTGAACCGTCGTGTGGTCATTACAGGCCTCGGGTTGGTAACTCCCTTGGGCGTGGGTACCCGGGAGACGTGGTCGGGTTTGGTTTCCGGGCGTTCGGGCATTGGCGCGATCACTCGCTTTGATGCTACGGAATATGCCAGTCGGATCGCTGGTGAATGCCGCGATTTCAAGTCCGAGGATTGGGTGGATAAAAAAGAGGTTCGCAAGATGGACCTCTTCATGCATTTTGGTATGGCGGCTGCGCAGATGGCTTGGGAAGAGTCGGGTTTGGTGGTCACCGAAGAGAATGCCCATCGTTATGGGGTGACCATTGGTTCCGGCATCGGTGGTCTGACGGCGATCCAAAATCAGGCCATTGCCCTGAAGGAGAAGGGACCACGGCGCATTTCGCCCTTCTTCATTCCCATGTCGTTGATTAACCTGATTTCTGGCCATGTGGCCATTCGCTATGGTTTGCAGGGACCCAATCATGCGCCGGTGACGGCTTGTGCCACCGGGAATCATGCCATTGGTGATGCCATGGCCATGATTCGCCGTGGTGATGCCGATGTCATGCTTGCGGGCGGGGCGGAAGCGGCCATTTGTGAGTTGGGTGTGGGTGGTTTCGCGGCTGCCAAGGCCCTCTCCACACGTAATGACGAACCAACCAGGGCATCGCGTCCCTGGGATAAGGATCGCGATGGCTTCGTCATCTCGGAGGGGGCCGGGGTTGTGGTGCTGGAAGAGATGGAGATGGCAAAAAAACGCGGAGCGGTTATTTATGCCGAGGTGGCGGGGTATGGGATGTCCGGGGATGCCCACCACATTACGGCACCGTCGCCCGATGGCGCCGGGGCGGCCAAGTGTATGCGCAATGCTATCCAGGACGCCCAGGCGGATTTGGATTTAATTGGCTATGTCAACGCTCACGGTACTTCGACACCTTTGGGTGACGTGGTCGAGACGGTGGCTATGAAATCGGTTTTTGGCGTTGAGCGCGCAAAAAAATTGATGGTTTCTTCCACCAAATCCATGACTGGGCATTTGCTGGGAGCCGCAGGTGGGGTGGAAGCCATATTTACGGCCCTGGCGTTGTATCACAAACAGGTGCCGCCGACCATTAACCTGGACAATCCCGATACCGATTGTGATTTGGATTATGTACCCCATACCGCCAGAAATGCCGATATGGAGTATGCCCTGACCAACTCATTCGGCTTCGGGGGGACCAATTCCAGTCTGTTGTTGAAGCGCGTGCGTTGAAAAACAGCAAGATCCTGAAAGTATTAGGGGTTGTGTTGGCCATCCTGGGAGTGATGGTTGGGTCGGTGGGGTTGCATTTTTATCTGTTTTATACCCGGCCCGTCCCCGAAACCAAAGTGATTGACATCCAAAAAGGGTGGCGGATGGTCAAGATAGCCGATGCCCTGGAAGAGGCGGGAGTGGTTTCATCCTCTTTTTGGCTGTTGGCTTTGGTTAAGGCATCGGGAAATATCATTATCAAGGCTGGCGAATATCGGATTGAGCAGGGCAAACTTCCCAGTGCCATTGTTGCTCAGTTGCAAAGCGGGACGGGCATGTTGCCGTCCCGCTTTGTAGTTCCTGAAGGGCTTTCGGCCAAAGAAATTGTTGCGTTGATGGTCAAGCGGGGCTGGAAAGATGCAACCCGTCTGATGCAAGGGACCGCATTTCTCCAAAAGATGCAGATCGAGGGCAACTCCCTGGAGGGATGGTTGTACCCGGATACCTATTTTTTCCGCAATAAAGACACAGCTGTGAGCATGATGCGGCGGATGGTGGTGCGCAGCAAGAAAGTGTTGTACGAGGAGTGGGAAAAGCGCCCCAAGGATTTTGCCTTGACGCCCTATCAGGCGCTCGTTCTGGCTTCCATTGTGGAAAAGGAGACGGGTCAGGCGACGGAGCGCCCGTTGATCGCGGGGGTGTTCCACAATCGTTTACGCCGGGACATGATGTTACAGAGCGATCCCACGGTTATCTATGGGATTGCTGATTTTGACGGTAACATCACCAGGAAGCATCTGACTACGCCGACTCCCTACAATACCTATACCCGTAAGGGTTTGCCTCCCACCCCCATTTGCAATCCCGGGCGGGCTTCGATTCACGCGGTGTTTCATCCCAATGAGACCAAGGCCTTTTATTTTGTCGCCAGTGGTAATGGATCGCATATCTTTTCCAATACCTTGGAGGAGCATGAAAGGTATGTGGACATTTACCAGCGCCACAAACGCCGGCAGTGACTTGACGAGCCATGGCTGAGTTGCGACCCGGCTCGGGTGCATTCTTGACCTTGGAAGGGGGCGAGGGGGCCGGAAAATCAACCCAGATAATGCTTTTGGCCGAGCGTCTGGCCGGGTGTGGTGTGGATGTGGTCGTGACCCGTGAGCCGGGGGGGTGTCCGATTGCCGAACAACTCCGGGCGTTGTTGGTTTCTGGACCACCGGAGGGTATTACAGCCAAAACCGAATTATTGTTGATGACGGCTGCCAGGATTGAACATGTCCGCCAAGTGATCCAGCCGGCGCTGGACCGGGGCAGGTGGGTGCTGTGTGATCGTTTTTTTGATAGTACTTGGGCTTATCAGGGGTGTGGCCGTGGGATGGATGTGGCGTTTTTGGAGTCGTTGCATCGTTGGAGTGTGGGGGAACTGGTCCCTGATTTGACCCTGTTTGTGGCACTTGATGTGGAGTATGGTTTGCAGCGTTCGGGGGATCGGTTGCGTAACAGGTCGGTTGAGAATCGCTTTGAGGCCGAGGATGTGTCATTTCACCAACGGGTGCAGGACGGCTTTAGAGAATTGGCGGGCAGAAACCTGGATCGCATTCGCATCATTGACGGCCATTCTTCCCGGGAGGCAGTAGCGATGGCGATCTGGCGGGAGGTCACGGGAGTTTTTCCACACCTTGAATGAGATCGTTGGTCATCGGGAAATCGTGCGGGGGTTGCAGGCCGGCTTGCAGGCGGGTAACCTGTCTCATGCCTATCTGTTCACCGGCCCGGAAGGGGTGGGTAAGGCAACGGTGGCCCGTGCTTTGGCACAGGCTTTGTTATGTCAGGATACCCCAAAGGACAGCGCCACGGTTACGGGATGTCTACGTTGTCCCTCCTGTCACAAAGTGGCCATGCGCTGTCACCCTGACCTGATCGTGGTGGAAATGGCGGAAAAAAAAACACGCATTGCCGTGGATCAAATACGGGAGTTGGCGCGTTTTTTATCTTTGACTCCTATGGAGTCACCGTGGAAAGTAGCCATAATTGATGATGCGGCGTCAATGAACCCGGCAGCAGCCAACGCCTTGCTCAAAACGTTGGAAGAACCCCCTGCGCAATCCATCCTCATTTTGGTTTCGTCGCGTCCGGGGATGCTGCTGGCAACGATCCGCTCCCGCTGCGTCATCTACCCCTTTAACGCCCTTTCCAAGGATGATTTCTTTCGTATCCTTGCGGATAAGACATCGCTCAAGGATACCGAATGGGATGGGGTGTGGCATTATTCGGAGGGTAATGTGGGTTTTGGGCTGAACTTTGTCGCGGGTGGGCAATTGGACGAATGCAGCCGGTTGCATGACGAATTGCGAGAGCTTATGACGCATGGGGGGCTGACCAAGTTGTGCGATGTGGCGGAACATTGGTCCAAGGAGGAGCGCTTTGCCCTGGCGAGGACAGTGGTTGGCCGCTGGTTGGTGGAGCGGGTCCGGGAAAGTGTCCGCTCCGACAGTGGGGCTGGAGGGGTACGGGCCTGGCTTGCGGTGGAGGCTTTTGCCAGGGAGATATTTGCCCGGGGGGAGACGTTCAATGTCAACAAGCGTTACCTGTTGGAGGGGATATTCATCAAAATGATACGTACCTCGGGAGCCAGCCTGTGAACGACGATCCGGCGATAGCGGAAGAAAAAACGCCCGCTGAGCCTGAGCTTGGCGCGACACCTCACCTGGACTGGGCGGAGGACGAGATGGAGGCGGCGGGGAGTCGCCTAACCCAGCAGGACAAGGAACCTTTTGCGGGACAAAAGGGGTATCCCCGTTCGGCGAAGGGGGAAAAACGGATTGTCGGGATTCGCTTGCTGGAATCGTGCATGGTGTACCGCGTGGTGGCCAACTTTCCAGATTTGATCCCCGGGGATCCATTGCTGGTGCAGACCCGGGATGGGGAAACGACAGGTCGGGTGATTTTCGTTTCTGGCAGTGTGTACACTAGCAAAAATGATTCCAGGTCACTCTATCCAGGACGGATAACCCGGATTGTCCGAAAATTGGGTCCGGAAGAAGAGATCAAGGCCAATGAATTGCGTGAAAAAGAACTTCAAGCCAAGATATTGGGTCGGGAGTTGATTCGCCAGGAGGGATTGCCAATGAAGTTGTCCCGGGTGGTCTATCAACCAAGCGGGACCAAGGCCATCTTTACGTTTACCTCCGAGGCTCGGGTCGATTTTCGTGAATTGGTCAAGCAACTGACGGAAAAACTCAATGTTCGCATAGAAATGCGCCACATCGGAGTGCGTGATGAAACCCAAATGCTGGGTGGGGTGGGCAATTGCGGCAAAGATTTTTGTTGCGCACAATTTTTAAAAAAATTTCATCCTGTTTCGGTCCGCATGGCCAAAAATCAGGATTTATCATTGAATCCAGAGGGTATTTCCGGTGTTTGCGGTCGGCTGATGTGTTGTCTGGCCTACGAAAATGATACCTATACCCACCTTCGGGAATCGTTGCCGACACTGAAAGGGCATTATTGGACACGGGATGGTCGTGCAGTACAGATTCGTACCGTCCATCCTTTGCAGGGGAGTGTTGTCTGTCAATTGGCCGATGGAACACGGGAATATTGTCCGGCATCCTCTCTGTTGGCGGAAAAACCGGACGTGGCGGGACCGGAGACTGCCCAACACATTGAAGAAAAAACAAGTCATAAACCGGATATGGTGACATCGGGCGTTGCGACTGCTCAGGGTGGGGCCGGTTTGCAGGCGGAGGACACATCGGCAAGTGGGGAAAAGAAGCGGCGCTCCCGGAAGAGAAAAAATCGCAAAAAATCGGATATGTCGGGTGATCAGGCCGGGGTGGCGGCAGATCGGTCGAACGCAATCCCGGTAGCAGCTGGCGATGGGGAGGTTGGACCAAGTGCGGAGCCGGATAATCGAGAGGAAGGGGTCGCTGAGGAAAAAAACGCTCCAGGGGGTACGACCGTACGCAAAAAACGTCGCCGCAAAAAGAAAAAAACATCGTCTGTGGTAAACCAGTCTCCCGAACCACCGGTTGCCACATCGGAGTGAGTCATGCTTGCAGACAGTCATTGCCATTTAAATTTTCCAGATTTTACCGGAGACTTGGAGACTATCATCGAGCGCGCCCGACAGGCGGGCGTCAGCTATTTAAACACCATCGGTACCCGGTTGACTGAAACCGAGGCGATTCTCAAACTGATTGAACCCTACGATCACGTGGTTACTACAGCGGGCATTCATCCCCATTATGCCCGGGAGGCGGGAGCCAATTTGGCGCAAGAGTTGTTTAATGCTTTGAATCATCCAAAAATGGTTGCTGTTGGTGAGACCGGTTTTGATTTTCATTACAATCATTCGGACAAAGGGGACCAGGAGCGGGTGTTTCGCGAACATGTGCGGGTCGCGGTGGCGCGGCATTTGCCGTTGGTGGTGCATACCCGTGAGGCTGAAACGGATACCAGACGCGTCTTGGAAGAGGAACGGGGAGAGGAATGTGGGGGAGTGATTCATTGTTTTACCGGCTCCAGGGAAATGGCGCATTGGGCGCTCGATATTGGTTTTTACATCAGCTTTTCGGGTGTCGTTACCTTTCGTACGGCTGAAGCGCTGCGGCAGGTGGCGTCCTCGGTGCCGTTGGATCGGTTGTTATTGGAGACCGATTCCCCGTATTTGGCACCGATTCCGTACCGTGGCAAACGCAATGAACCAGCCTATGTGGTGGAAGTGGCCCGAATGCTGGCGAAGGTCAAGGGGGTGACCCTGGAGGAGTTGGCGGAAATCACCACCCGCAACTATCGCCAACTTTTTGCGTTGCAGGCCCAATCGGTGCCAAAAGAGACCTTGGTCTATGCCATTGGCCGTGGGTTGTACGTCAATCTGACCCGTGGGTGTACGTTACGATGCGCGTTTTGCCCCAAGTGGGATAAACCGGTGGTTCACCACTATGATTTATCCCTGCAACGCAATCCCAAAGCTGCCGAAATCATTGCCGCTCTGGGCGATATGGCTTCCTATGACGAACTGGTTTTTTGCGGATATGGGGAACCGACCTTACGCTTGCCGGTCTTGCTGGAGGTCGCTCGTTGGGCCAAGAGGCACGGTTGTCCCCGGGTGCGGGTCAATACCGACGGCTTGGCCAACCTGGTGCATGGCCGGGACGTTACGCCAGAATTGGCCGGGGTGGTGGATGCGGTCTCGGTCTCTTTGAATGCCCAGGATGCGGCGCTCTACGAGCAGCATTGCCTGCCGTCATTGGCAGGCTCCTACGAGGCGGTCAAGGAATTTTGTCGCTTGGTCAAGCGCCATGTTCCCGATGTCCAGGTGACGGCCATCGAAGGTTTGGCAGGGGTGGACATTGCTCGCTGCCAAACCATGGCCCAAGACGAGTTGGGGGTCCGGTTTAGAAAGCGCACCTTGAACGCCCTGGGGTAAGGAAAGGGGCACCAGCGGGACTTTGCAAAATAGTACCCCTGGATGGATCACTTGGAGTCCGAAAAAACGTCGTCCAATGATTGGGCATCTATAAAGCGCAGGCTCCATTCCTCCAGGGTCGTTGATTTTGCTTTGGCTATTTTTTCGCTGGCCCAGTCAGGTACGGTGCCGAAGCGGCGTTGCAGCATGCGTGTTAGCATCCTAGCTTCGCCTTTTTTTTCGCCCTTTTTTTCGCCCTTTTTTTCGCCTTTTTTTTCGCCTTTTTTTTCGCCTTTTTTTTCGCCCTCCTGCAGTCCCTGCATAAACAAGTCCCGAAGGAACTCATTTTCCATCACGTTAAAGGTAATAGCCATTATTTTAACCTCCTCACGAATGACCGGTCCCAGTTTTCTTAATCCGGACAGGATCACCAGTTGTTCCAACGCATCGGCCCTGGCCTTTGGCTCCAGGCTCGCAATGCGGGTTAGTATTTCCCGGATGGTGCCTCGCTCGTCTGGCATGCGGCACAGTATAGCCAGGATATTTTCTTCCACGCATGCGCTGGTCAGCAATAGTCGACAGTCAACTTCCCGGATGTTTCGCACAGTATAACGGAAAGTCAACGGTCCTTCTTCAATCGCAACTGGAAAGACCGGATTACCTTCGCCCACGAACAGCACCAGTTGTGTGAGAGATGCGGCGGGATACAGTCGCCGGATCAGCGCATAATACTCCAGCATCCGCCAATGCATGTCTATGTCGGAACCGCTCTGCAGTTCGAGATGGCAGATGCTTCCATCCTTCAGCCGAACCAGCAAATCGGGCAAACGCTTACGCACCGATGGAAATTCGACGGTCAAAAGTTCACAAGCCTCTTGGCCGATGAGCATCTGAAGCAGATGTTGCGGTGGAGTCTGGAAAATAGACTTCAGTGTCGCATCATACCGTTGCGGATGGGTGGTATCAGTCATAACAAATTGGGTAAAACACTATCTTTACGGTAAATTCAGTCACCAGATTAAGACAAAACCACTACTTTTTTCACACTCGGTCATTCTACACCCTACGCAGTCTCCTGACGTAATGAATTCAAGTATAACGCATTCATATCATCGAGCCGGCCTATCAATACTTCAATCAATTGATCCTTGATTTTATGCTGCATACTGGATTGAAGCTGGGCCATTGTTTCGCTATTGAGGGTGAAACAGACCACTTTTTCTGTCGCGGTCACGTCACTTGAACGGGGGCGACGTGTCAAAAAAGACAACTCCCCCATAACCGTCCCACCCCCCAAAACAGCCAATACATGTTCGGGATGATCTCGTTTACTCACCCTCGCCTTGCCCTTGATCAGAATGTACAAATTGCTGTCTGTCGATCCTTCCTCAATGATTTTTTCTCCTGGCTCGAAACTTTCAAAGTAACTTTCCGAATCCAGGATGAGTTGTTTTTCTTCCTTGGAGAAAATGCTAAAAAAGGAGATCGTATCGAGAAGTTTGTTGGTTGGCATGGCTGTGATGTTCCGGTTGATGGAAGGTGTTGTTTTTATTAAAGGAATACAAAACGTTTTTATTCCAATGTGATATTGCACAGGTTTTCGTCGATCCACCCACCTCCGAGAACCTGGTTTTCCCGGTAAAACACACATGCCTGACCCGGGGTGATAGCCCTTTGGGGTGCGTGAAACAGGAGGGTACCTTGTTCTGGTGTTGCGCCCAACGTCAAGGTTGCGGCAACCGGGGGTGAGGCGTAACGGATTTTGGCCTGAAGTTCGATGGCGGGGGCGAGGCGATCCAGGTCGATGAGCCAGTTGATTCCGCTCAACCGGGCACCTTGCCCCAACAGGGATTCTTCCGGTCCAACTATCAATGTATTTTCTCGCGCATCGATGGCTACAACAAACATCGGCTTGGGTGTTGCGAGTCCCAAACCCCGCCTTTGCCCTATGGTATAGCCGTGAATGCCCCGATGCTGTCCCAAAAGTTTGCCATCCAATCCGCGTATGGGACCGGGCAGATCAGAGTAACCATGGTGGTGAAAAAAGGCGGCATAGTCCCCATCGGGAACGAAACAAACATCCTGGCTTTCGCGTTTTTGTGCCAGATGCAGGTTAAAGTGTTGTGCCAGTCGACGGGTTTCCCCCTTGGTCATCACACCGAGGGGAAAGCGAATTTTTTCCAGCATTTTCCGAGGTGTGCTGGCCAGGAAATAGGATTGATCCTTGCGGGGATCGACGCCACGAAAAAGCTGTGGTTTGTTCTCGGGGCTCAGGTGAATTTGGGCATAATGGCCGGTAGCCAAAAATGCGGCCCCCAAGTTGCACGCTTTTGCCAATAAATGATTGAATTTAATCTCCTGATTGCACAAGATGCACGGGTTGGGGGTACGTCCAACGGCATAGGAGTGCAGGAAAGGAGTCACGACGGCAGCTTGAAAAAGATCTTGCATGGCAACGATATAAAATGGAATCCCCAGTGTTTGTGCCACGCGCCGGGCATCTTCGGCATCGTTGGTGGTGCAGCAACTTCGGGTGTTGGATCGTACACCCGCATCCTGCCACAAGGTCATGGTCAATCCAACGACATCATACCCCTGTTCCACCAACCAGGCGGCTGTTACCGATGAATCGACCCCTCCCGACATGGCGACGGCGACCCGTTCACGGGATTGGTTGATATCCCGGTTCACGGCAGGAAGGGCTCCACGGTGACCGGAGGCGTTTTCTTTTCGATCAGATCGGCCAGGATACGCCCGGTGATGGGGGTGAGAAGAATACCGTTCCGATAGTGTCCTGTGGCAAAGAACAATCCGGGGAGATGCCGGGATTCGCCGAGCATTGGCAGGCCATCGGCGGAGGCGGGGCGTAATCCCGACCAAGTGGCGTCCAGGCGTGCCTCGCCCAGAATGGGTGCCAGATCGCGGGCCATGCTGGAAATCCGGTGCAAGCCATTCAGGGTGACCGCTTTATCAAAGCCGCGTTCCTCCAGCGTGGAGCCCATGAGAACGCGGCCATCGCGCCGGGGGACGACATAACCTTGATAGCCGTACAGAACATGGCGCAATGCCGATGGACGCGTCAAAACCTGGATGATTTGTCCCGACATGGGTTTGATCGTGGTTCGGGTTGGGGGAAGATCGGCAATGCCGGTACTCCACGCCCCTCCGGCTACGACGATGCAATCGGCGGGGATGACACCGGCACTGGTTCGTACACCGCTGGCTTTTCCCTGCCGGGTTTCGAGTCCCAGGACTTGCAATCCGGTTTGAAACACCCCGCCCAGACGATGGACCGTCCCAGCCAGGGCGCTAGCCAAGCGGACGGGATCGAGTTGGCAATCCTCGGGGTAGAAATTGGCTCCCACCATCCGATCGGTTAAGTTGGGTTCCAATTGTTTGGCCTGTTCCCGATCCAACAATTCCACTTTGAGTCCTTGCTCCAACATCCACTGCGCCCGACCGGCGGCCAAGCGTCCTTCGGCAGGGGTCAAGGCGACTTCCAGCACCCCCGAATCTTCAAAATCGCACCCTACCCCGGAAAGGCTTTCGAGTTCCCGAACGTATTCCCGAAACATGGCCCGGGAGGCTAGGCATAATTCCAGGAAGGGACCGGCACCCGACACTTCCGATTGGGCACCGAGAATACCGGCGGCGGCGGCAGACGATTCGGCTCCGGGCAATGATTTTTCCAGGAGCGTGACTGAAAAGCCTCGTTCCAACAATCGATGGGCCGTTGCCGTGCCCATGACGCCAGCCCCGATAATACATACCTTGCCCATGGATGGTGACCTTTGATTAAGGGGTGATTCCTCAATTTAGGGGGTCAGGGGGAGGATTCGCACGTTGTCCGGTGGAACGGGACAGATGGAATACAAGGCAACGCACCCTTTTTTTTCGTTCCAGATCATAATCATGCCACTTGGCTGCCGGAACGTTGGTCTGATCCACCGCCACAAACCCCTGACGCTGAAAAAAATCGATGACTCGCGGCTGCTGGGTGCAGGAAAACAAATAATCCAACCCCATCTTTTGGCCTTCATTTTTCAACTCTTGTACCAACCTGACCCCAATACCCTCTCCCTGATAGCGCGTCAAGGCGTACAATCCCACGACTTCTCCGGCGTTTTCCGTTTCGTAACCTTCGGTGAACAGACCACAGACTCCAGCCAGATGGTGTCCCGATAAAAAAGCGCCAAAACCATTAAGTAATATTTTTGCTATTTGTTCATCATTCCTAGGCAATAAAAATCCTTCCTTGATTCCTTGATGAATTAATGTTGCCACCTGGGCAAAGTCATCCCAGGCTAAATATCGTACCTGACAATAATGGTCGCAAGAAAAATAGGTGCCACTCCCCTCGTAGGTGAACAATTCCCGATGCAACTCTTCCATGCGGCATAATCCTACCGCCCCCATGCCGTGTGAAAGAAGAAATAGTATCGATTTTAATAGCTTTTTTTGAAATTCGTTATCGGCAAGCGTCGGCATTCGCAAGTGTTCGGACAATTTTTGAAAAGGAACAAATGTGACCAGTCGCCCTTGGTCATCGGTCAGTCCCCCCTGACTTGCAAAAAAGATCATCCGGGACATGCGCCATGCCAAGGCAAGGTGGACCGTCTGATCGAGAAAGGAGGCCCAGTCGTGTGTTTCGATTGTCAGGGCGATGATCCCGGTAGGGGCTTTCCATAATTCGACAGGCAGCGACGGTAACGTCTCGTTATCAGGCACGACTTTCCAACAAACCGATTTTGTGACCAGAATTAATTGTGTTTCCAGAAGAGGTCGGTCTTGAGGTTGGACCAGCAATACAACGCGAATATCCTCCTGAACCAATTCGGTTAGGCAACGCACCAGCGTTGCCACGTTTTGGGTGGAGGCACCGGAAATCAGGGCAAAACACAACGTTTTCCCACGGAAGGTTTCGAGAAAAAACTCTTTTTCGGCGAAGGATCGGGTCATGGGCATGGCTGGTGAAACAAAAACCGCCCACAAACTCGTGACATTTGCGGGCGGCTGAAGGTTGCCGGCTCATCGTTATGGGGTGTGGAAACCTAAGCGGGAGTGACGTTGGCCGCCTGTAAACCTTTGAGTCCTCGTACCACCTCAAAAGTAACTTTTTGTCCCTCCGTCAGGGTTTTGAAACCTTCACCCTGGATTGCGGAGAAGTGGACGAACACATCCTCTCCCCCATCTTCAGGGGCAATGAAACCATACCCCTTGCCGCTGTTAAACCATTTGACCGAACCCTGCACGCGTGATGACATGGCATTCTCCAGCAAAAAAGACCCTTACCAGCAAGAACAATATGCCCTTCGGGCAAAAAATAAAAGGACAAAACCATGGGAGCATTGTCTCAGGAATGAGGATCGCAAACCATCGGATCTCATGACCTATCCCCGGAAACAAAGAAACTCCAGGGGTTCGGCACGACGGATGGTGATCATGACGGGCCTCCCTGTATTATGGCTGGCGGATCGCACTGTCTTATGGAAGAATTCATTTTGCCATGAACAAGGATATCATCCAATACTTTCAGGAAGCGGCAACACCAGGGGGATTTTATCTGGACAAGGCACGGATCGATTTTTTCCAAGATACCAAAGGAACTGTCACCCTTGTCGTATATTTTTTTACTAGTTTTGCGTGCAGCGTTATTTAAATATTGTAATACTTTATCTTTAGGGACTTTTTCAATTTTTTCACTGACTGGAAGAGCGCGTTTATTAAAATTTTTACCAAAATAGGAAGCGACATTTTTGGGGTCAGCCAAAAACCACGTCTCCATAAACTGCACCATGAGATGAACGTGTTCGTCCATGGCACCATTGGGGCGCTCCCAACCATCACCTTCTCTCTTCTTGAGATGAGTCCAAGGTCCGATGTTTCCCGCAACTTCCGACTCGCTGTCTACCAACAGTAAAACCTCTCCCTTTTTTTCCGTGTCGCCACTTATTCGTTGCGCCAATGCATGGCAAAAAGAGTCATAGGCCTGGATTCTGCTACCACAGGCTTCTATGATGAAAGAGCGTTCAAGAGGTTCCTGGTAGGGATAAGTTTGTTGCAGGGCTTTCATTATAAATGTTTTGAATGCAGCGCGCATCATAATATCCAATCCCTTCTTGGACTGGCCTTTTTCGCCCCCTCCTTCGGCATAGATACGAACTTTTACCACCGTGTGCCTCCAATTTTTCCCTTAATCCATCCGCCCCCCAGTTGGTAATCCTTGAGCCAATCCGCCAGTTCCTTTTTGTTGAGGCGTTGCATTCGGGTTTGCATGTTTTCCTTGTCGCACACGATGACATCTTCGGGGGTGTCGGTAAAGGCATCCAGAAGGATATCGGAATGGGTGGTTATGATCAGTTGCATCCGGGAGGAGGCTTCCTTGATCAGTAATCCAAGGATAGGGAGGATGTCGGGATGCAGGGCCAACTCCGGTTCTTCAATGCACACCAGGGAAGGTGGTTGCGGATGGCACAGGATTGCCAGAAGGGTAACGAATCGCAGGGTACCATCCGAAAGGCGGGTTGCGGGAATGAAAATGCTTTGTTCCTGAAGGAATACTTGAACTTTGCCATTCTCGACTGCGACATCGAAATCTTTGATATCGCTGTTTAAACGGCCAAGATAGTCAAGTAGCATCGACTTGGCGCTCATGTTTTTACGCAATCCGTTGAGAACCAGACCAAGATTGGTGACATTCTCTTCAAGGTTGGTGTTGCGTCCAGCGGAATCTTGCGAAAGTCTTGGAGGGGTATAACGGCCAATCGACCATTCGCGGTAGAGCTTGATAGCCGAGTATTCTTCCCCAAGTTTTGTAATCTCTGGGTAGATATCACTATCTTTTCTCTGAGATAAAACGGATTGTTCCGGGTGAACGGTTTCTCGCCGTAATTCTCTCGGTTTGTCATCGCCTGCCATGTTCAACACGGCCCTGCCGTCGACAAAATGATAATAGATGTAGGGAATAGTGTTGTTTCCATACGGTTTTTCGTTTTCGATACGTTCTTCAATAATATCAAAACGATCACCAGATTCCCGGAAGGATAGATGGTGGCGCAAGTGCATGGTGCGTTCTTGATGGGAATTCCGTAAAGGGGCACGTACGATGGCTTCTACGCTGGCGTTAATCCCTTTTCCTCCCGGTTTCCAAAGCCACTCCTGGATACCACCCGCTTCACGGACAGGTTTGGTTAAATCTTTGGGTGCGGCCTGAAGCAGGGAGATAGCTTCCAGGAAGTTGGACTTTCCGGAACCGTTGGCACCTATGATGATATTGAGTTTTCGTAAAGGAATTTCTTCTGAATCGGGTCCAAAAGAGAGCAGATTGGCTATTTTCAAGCTATGAAGGAGCATATTACACTCTCGGTTGTTGTTCTGGATTTTGGTCAGACGGACGTGCCATTTTCGATTTTCCTGGCCATTCATGTAATCGGGTTACCATCCCGCAGTTTCCGATTTTCAGGGAACCCAAGGCCGTACCTTGCCATTGAACAGGATTCATTGTACTATAATTTTTACTTTTCAAAAGGTTAAATATAACATCGTCGATTCTTGAGGCTACCCATGACTGAAACCCATCATTCCCTGGTCTGTCCCTTGGACTGTCCCGGAGCGTGTGCCCTTGATGTGATTCTGGAGCAGCAAACCATCAAGATGATTCGTGGCCGGCAAGACCACCCGTTTACCCAGGGGGTGATCTGCGGCAAGGTGGCCCACTATCGTGAACTTCAGGACGGCCCCCGCATCGAGTACCCCATGCATCGATCCGGCCCCAAAGGTTCGGGGCAGTTCACCCGGGTGAGTTGGGAAGAGAGCCTGACCTTCGTGGCGACGCGCCTCAAGGAAATTACGGCGCGCCACACTGCGGAAGCGGTGTATCCGTTTTATTACGGTGGCACCATGGGACTGGTTCAACGGGGGGCGGTGGATCGTCTGACCCATCGGGCGGGATTTTCCCGAATGTTGGGTACCATCTGCTTTCCCATCGGCTCCGCTGGATGGTGTGCCGGGGTCGGAAAAGTCATAGGTCCCGATCCGGCGGACATCGCCCACAGCGATGTCATCGTTCTGTGGGGCATCGATGCCCTGGTGACCCACGTCACCCTCATGGGCCACGTCAAAAAGGCGAAAAAAAAGGGGGCTCGGGTTGTGGTCGTCGATCCCTACGAAACCCGTACCGCCCGGGGTGCCGACGAACATGTGCAACCCCGTCCCGGTACCGATGGTGCCCTTGCCGTGGCGCTGATGGGGGTGATGATCCGGGAAAACCTGGGCAATGGCGACTACCTGGATCAGCGGACCGATTTTGATGCTGCCATGGCACACCACCTGGCCAATAAAAGTTTGTCCTGGGCTGCGGATATCACGGGGATCGCACCAGAGCGGATGGAACAACTGGCCCGTTTGCTGGCGCAGGCGCGTGCTCCCTTTTTACGTCTCGGCCTGGGAATGAGTCGTCAAGCCAACGGGGCGGTGAATCTGCACGCTGTGACTTGTCTGGCCGCCATGATCGGGGCCTGGGACAAGGAGGGCGGTGGGGCTTTGTTCGCCACCGGGGACGCCTTCCATATGCAGATGGAACCGGTTCGGCATACGCAGTTCCTGTCCAGTCCGACACGCATCCTCGACATGAGCCGTCTGGGGGCATTGCTGACAGATCCCGGCCTGAGTCCGCGTATTCACTCCTTGTTGGTGTTCAATGCCAATCCCGCCGGTTCCTGTCCCGACTTGAACCGAGTCCATCAAGGCTTGCGCCGCGACGATCTGTTTACCGTGGTCCACGAACAGGTCATGACCGATACCGCCCGCCTGGCCGATGTGATCTGGCCCGCAACGACCTTTTTGGAACAGGATGATCTGTTTAAATCGTATGGCCAATACACCCTGCAATGGAGCCACGGTTGTCTGCCACCGCGTGGCGAGGCCCGTTGCAATCACGATGTGGTCAATGCCCTGGCCAATGCCATGGGATTCACGGAACCGGCATTTCAGGGGAACACATTGGAGCGGATCGAACAGCTATTGGCCGCATCCGATTATCCCCCCCTGGAATCCTGGAAGGATCCGGGGTGGTTGGATTGCCGCCCGCCTCGGGAAGAGCGGCAGTTCACCCATTCGTTTCCGACAAAGGATGGTCGTTTTCATTTTTATCCTGGCTGGAGCAATCCCGCCATGCCAACGAAGCCCGATCATTGGCCAGTCAACGCCCGGGACCGGCAGCCGGAAACCAACCCCTATCCCCTGGATTTCATGATTCCCCCATCTCTGGATGTCCTCAACACCACGTTTTCCTATATCGCGGATGACCGCTTGGCGCCGCGTTTGTGGATTCACCCCGAGGATGCTGCCAGTCGGGGGATCGGAGAGGGTGATTGGGTACGGGTTGCCAACGAACGAGGGCAGGTGACCTTGAAGGCGAAACTGACCGAACGGGTACGGCCCGGTTTGACGGTATGTCCCGGCATGAGTCGGGGAGAGATGTTTGCCGAGGGTGTTTCCCTGAACTGCCTGACCAGTGCCGAACCAGTGGCACCCGATGGCGGGGCGTGTTTTCACGACAATCGGGTGGAGGTGACCCGGGTCAATGCCCCTTAAGCGCGAAAACGGAAATCTGACAGATCAACATGATCCCAAACGAGATGGAATGTGACCTATGCAATCGTCGTGGCATCCGGCTGGACATTTGGTGATTGGCCTTGCGGGAAAAACGTTACAGGAGGACGAGCGGGATTGGATTGGTAAGCATCGTCCTGCCGGGGTGATCCTTTTTGCCCGCAATCTGGGATCGCTGGATGAGGTGGTGGAACTTGTTCGGGCCGTTCGTGCGGCGGGGTCTCCAGCGCCCACTTTGTGGCTGGATCAGGAGGGGGGGCGGGTCCAACGATTGCGTGCGCCTCTCACCGCCTATCCCAGTGCGGGCACTTTGGCGCGTTGGGAAGGGGATCATCCCGAAGCCGCCTTGGAATTGGCGCGGGATTGGGGGCATTTGTGTGGTCAGGAATTGTTGGCGTTGGGTTTTGGTGTTGATTGTGCCCCGGTGTTGGATCTTTGGGAACCGGGGGCGCATCCGGTCATTGGTGATCGTGCCTTTGGCGGTGATCCCGAGCAAGTGGTTCGATTGGCTGGAGCCTGGTTGACGGGATTTGCCGGCAGTGGCGGAATGGCGGTTGGCAAGCATTTTCCCGGACATGGCGGGGCCCTGGTCGATTCCCATCGGCACTTGCCGGTGATTGATCGGGATCTCGCCCAGTTGCAACAACGGGAATTATCCCCTTTCAAACAGTTGCTGCATCGACTGCCAGCCTTGATGACGGCCCATCTGGTGGCCCGGGCGTTGGATCCCAGGGTTCCGGCAACCTGGTCGGCGGGAATTATGACCCAATTATTGCGCCGCGAGTGGGGCTACCAAGGCTTGGTCGTTTCCGATGCAATCGAAATGGCGGCATTGGAAGGGGATCTGGGGTTCAGGACACATCGGGCGATTGCGGCGGGGTGTGATTTGGTCTTGTGTTGTACCGGGCGACTGGACGACAACGAAGCGGCCCGTTTGGGGGTTCTCGCTGCCTTGGAATCTGCAAAGGAGAGCGGTCAGGGACCCTGGTTCAGCGCCGGTGAGGTGGCATCCAGGTTGGATCGTTATCGTTTGCCGCCGGGTGATTGGCGGCAGCTCTTGGCAGACGCCGATTATCAACGCCGACGGACCCGTTTGGAAACGGTATTTCAGGATCCTCGGAAGCCATTGGGGGTCGATCCCACGGAGGCTCACATGACAGTGGCGGGCGACGGTTGACCCGGGGCAGAAAACAAGGGAAGATGCCGATGTTTTCATGATGGAATCAATCAAATCGAGAGGCTATTCATGTCCTACGGCAGCCGGCTTCAACCCACGCAGATTCGCCAGATTTCCAAGGAGCGTTTGCTCAAAATCACTTGGTCCAGTGGTGAAGAGTTTGACTATACCATGGAATATTTGCGGGTCATGTGCCCGTGCGCCAAGTGTTCCGGGCATACCCCGGATCAGGCGCAGTTGATCGATGGCAAGCTTGATGTAACCATTCAGTCCATAGTTCCTGTTGGTCACTATGCCGTCAAGCTGGTTTTCAGTGATGGCCACGACAGTGGTTTGTATTCCTGGGACACCCTTTACGAACTGGGGGCGCGTCAAGCGGTATTGTGGCAGGATTATCTGAATGCCCTGGAAAAGGCGGGAAAGCGCCGCAAACCATCCATTATCCCAATTCAGGTGGTTTGAAGGCGGGAAAGTCAACCGCACAATTGCCCTTGCCATGGCGGAATAATCGTTGCAAAATGCTTCCTGTTGGTCGCAATGTCCCCATCGTCTAGTGGCCTAGGACGCTGGCCTCTCACGCCGGTAACACGGGTTCGAAACCCGTTGGGGACGCCACTTTTTCTTCCTCGAAGGTCCAGCACCCTCTCACCCATATTGAGCCTTTATTATATGCAAGTCTTTGTTGTTACGTAATATTGCGTTGCACACTGGAGATCCGTGTGTGGGAGAACCGCATGCACGGTTCGGAGGGAGGGGAGGCGAAATCTTCCCTACACCTATTCTATAATAAAAATATTTAGTTTAATGATAACAGTAAAGAAGTCCATATTGCGTTCTTTGGGGAAGCCGACTGCTACGTCCCGAGTCTTTCTGCCGTTGGATAGGCAAAGCTATGCCCTCATCCTGATCGCAGGGATGCTCACACTAGTTCCATACTTTGGGAATGATCCGTTAGGAGAAACAGTCAAAAATTTCTTGGCTCATTTCACTTGGCGGTTTCCTGGGGATATCCATATCCTTTTGGATGGCAACCGTTTGGTATATACCTGGAGTATGATTATCCTGTGGATCGGTTACCGCCATGGCCCCCGTGCGGGCGTAGTCGCTGGGGTGATCATCGCCCTACCCAGAACGGTGGTGTATCTGCTGAGCGTGTTTACCGATATGGGGGCTGTTATCAAACCATCTGCTTTCTGGATTAACCAATTATATCTTGGAGGGGGGAAAGGGAGCTATATTAGGGGAAATATCTTGCATATCCTGCAATATCCCCTTTATGGTCTACTGATTGGCGCGTTGCGCTTGTGGATCGCCGAAAACGGGCCTGGAAGTTTGTATTACGACTCAAACAAAAAATGGACATGTTGTCCGCTCTATGTGGTTTTTCTTGTCTGCATGCCACTGGTGATGCTCAACTGGGAAATAGAATTGGTTGGTAGAATTGGTTACAAAAGCATTATTTGGTTATATCTATTACCGATTATCTCCGCTTATTATTACGGTGTTAGTCCTGGCCTGGTATTGCTGGTCCTTCCGACCACGTTGTTTCTGTTTTTTCCGATAGCATTGACCGACTTCGTACTTTCAGAAAAAGCCCATGCCCACCTTATTTACGATGTAACGACCTTTTATGACATGACCGGATCCAATGTCATATTCATTCTTTTTGTTATGGTATTAATCCTTGGTCATCTGCGCATCCCGGAGCCTATTCGAGCGGAACGGATTCTGGTCCAGATGGTTATTCCCCTGACCGTGGTGGGATTGGGTGGAATCAATCTGACCATTCTCCTCGGTCAGGGAGGGGAGAACCTGCTCAGATCCGGTTATTTGGTTGGTCTCGGATTCTTTTCTTTCTCGTTCTTCTTTATTTTGAGATGGAGCCTGGGTAATGTGAGCTATCAGAGTCGGCACGACAGTTTTTTGACCAAAATGTGGTGGCAGTTACTCATGACGGTAACTGCGTTTTGCAGCAGCGTATTCGGAAAGATTGGCACTTATGATTTTGTGACATTAGGCATTTTCCATCCCTTTATGCTGATTAGGCTCGCGGAAAAAATAAAATATCCCATTTCCCCTGGCCAATATTCTCTGAATTTGTTAAAATTTTTCCAATTATTCATCAACGGAGAAATGTAATGTAGAGGTTCAGGAACTATGGAAAAATACCGCGCTGCTTCTGAAGGGAAGCGGTAGGCGGAAATTTATTG
>PEAK01000116.1 GCA_002753515.1 Magnetococcales bacterium | reverse complement strand
TTGTTTTGGTGGGTCTGCGCCGCTCATTCTTTTTGCGTCCTCGACCTTGCGTTAAAAGTGAAACTATTATAGCATGTTCCAATAATTTCAAAAGGTTAAATGTGACAAAGTAGAATTAAGAATAGGGGGGGGTGGCAATCCGAATCCTCCCACATCCCCGAATGGTCTGCCGACTTCTGATGCGTAACTGATCTGGAACCGCTGGCACCCATTAGACATGAATCGCCCTTCTCTGGTTCCATATAATCGCATCCGACATGACCCGGTAGCCAGGGTGCTGCAACAAGAAATGCACAATGCCCCGGGCAACCCCGCATGCGTCTTCATTAACGGTGGATGCCCCACCCCGAAGAGAGTATCTTGATGGGATGCTCAGGAGATCGGATCAACTGTCACTCGAAACCATACATGTTCATTTTATCTAAAAACCACTTGCAAACAAACGGAGTTCCGTTTCCGTGGAAACCGTAGCCATCATCGATTTTGAGACCACGGGATTGTCACCCAACACCGGGGAACGGGCCACGGAGATTGCGGCCATTGTGCTGCAAGATGGCCGAATCGTGCGGCGGTACCAGAGCTTGATGAACGCCGGGGTCAGCATCCCGCCGTTCATCACCAGCCTGACAGGCATCACCAACCAGATGGTGCAGCAGGCCCCCCCAGCCGCCAGGGTCATGCGTGACGTGGCCGACTTCGTGGAAGACCTGCCCCTGGTTGCCCATAACGCCTCCTTTGACTGCAAATTCTGGGATGCGGAACTGGCCCGGATCGGTCGCATGCGCCAGCAGGAATTCGCGTGTACCATGCTGACTGCCAGAAGGGTGTATCCGGCCTCGCCCAACCACAAACTGGGAACACTGGCCGCATGGATGCCGTTGCCCGATACCGGCAAGTCCCACCGGGCCATGGCGGATGCAGAAATGACCGCCCATTTGCTACGCCATATGGAGGACACCTTGAGGGAAAAATTTAACATTCCCCATCTCACCCATGCCCTGATGCGGACACTGCAACGGGCCAAAGCATCCGATATCCGTTCGTGCATCGAAAGATTTTTCATGCTTTCCACCCTGCCTGCGTCCACAGCACAGGGTGCAAAACTGAAAAAACGTGTTACCCCTTAAACGATTTCATCAACATCCCGCTTGACGTGAAGACATGACGAATAAAACACCACTCCTGATAATGCTTCCGATGATGATCCTGTTGCATGGGGAACCACCCCTTTGGGCCGCACCCCCACCGGATCATCCCACAGTCGATCAGGCCGCCCGCATTCTCGACATCCCCGCGCAACCCCCTGTGCATCGTGGCACCGTATTGGAAGTTTTCGACAGCAACAATTACAGCTATATACGCGTTTCCCACCCTCAGGAGCAGGAACGGTGGCTCGCCGCTCCACGCACGCCCCTGTCGGTCGGAACCCTGATCCGCTACGGCGAGGGGACACGCATGGAAAATTTTTACAGCAAGGTGTGGAAACGGACGTTCCCGGTGATCACCTTTGTCGGTGAGGTGGTGATTGATCCCAACCCGGGGGGACCGCCTTAAATCAATGATCACAAGAAGGATACGGGGCGATCCATGTCGCCGGCATCGCTACTGTGGCGTGCAACGCTGTGACAACTCGAGAATGATTTGTTGAATTGCTTAAAAAAATTTTGTCTTTTCCATCCATCCGACTCGGTTCGTACCCATGAATGACAATAGATCATCCCCGTCCAAATCAGCCGCACACAGAAAAAGGCTGAAAAAGATCATCACCTACCCGGCCATGCTCGTGGCGGCTGTCATCGTGCTTTTTGAAGAGTTGATCTGGGACAAAATCACCGATCTGGTGGCTTGGTTGGCCCGGATGCGGTGGGTGGCCCGGTTGGAAGCATGGGTCGCAACCTTGGGGCCTTATCCCACCCTGGCCCTGTTCGCCGTGCCGATCCTGACATTATTGCCCATCAAAATCGTGGCATTGTATCTGATCGCGCATGGACGGGTTGGATTGGGCATTCTGGTGGTTGTGCTGGCCAAGGTATCGGGAACGGCCATTTCGGCGCGTTTGTTCGTGATCGCCAAGCCCAAGCTGATGACCTTTCCAACATTCGTCCTGGTATACAACCAGGTGGTCCGATTCAAACATTGGGCACATGACATGGTTGCGGGATGGCCGGTCATGCCAGCCGTGCGGCGGGCGGTGGCGGCACTTAAACAGTGGGGGCAACGTTTCCGTTCCAAGGGACGCCATTTCGTACTGAACCGCGTTCGGGCAGCACGACGTTATTTCAAGGGTGGGCTGTGATAAATCTCAGTGTACGAATAGCGGGCGGGTTCAATCCAAGTCCCAGGGCAAGGCATGGCTCAGTGTGATAGCCTGCGGCCCCACGGCGCAACAAACCACCAGCACCTCGACACCCAACGCAACAACCTGACGTAAGGTACCGGCATAATTCGGGTCAATGGCGCTGGCGGGTCGAAACCGCACGCAGTCCCCCCGTTGCACGATAAAAAGGAGTATACTGCGATAACCTTGCTGTTTCAGGCTGGCCAATACTTCCAGATGGCGCTGCCCGCGCTTGGTGACGGCATCCGGGAACATGGCTACAAGACCCTGCCGCAACGTGACGCTTTTGACCTCCAGGAAACACGGGGGGGACGCCTCTCCCCGAAGACAAAAATCCAGTCGCCCCCTGTCGTCGATTGGCACTTCTGGTTTGATCTCCCCGTAGCCCGTAAGTTCTGGGAGCATCCGATCCTTCAGGGCTTCGAGAACAATGGCGTTGGTGCGGCCCGTATGGAGTCCCACCCAGGAGTCGTTCTCACGCACCAGCTCCCAGGTATAGGCCAGCTTGCGTTGCGGATTGGCCGAATGCGACAACATGGCCGCAGATCCAGAGGTGAGCAGTCCCAACATGGAGCCGGTATTCGCACAGTAGGCGGTGACGGTACAGCCATTCTCCATCTGGAAATCTGCCAGAAATCGTTTGTAACGCCTCAGGAAACGAGCTGGCACAAGGGGGGGGCTAAAGTCCATGGAATCGCGTCCTGTTTGAGTTCAACCCCTTGCTGATAAGCGGGGAATGCCGCAACCATTGCAAATCATCGGCCCCACAGTGTTTGAAAGCAACCGCTGGCATGAACCCTGGTTTGTCCAGCCCCCCCCAGATCAAGGGATTCCGATCAAGTCGGCGTCCGTTTGCGCATTCGAATGCGATCATCCACCGGGGCGACGGGATTTCCCGGATCTCAGGAACTTACAAATTGCCGCACGGGTACCGTTATGTTACGGTTGGAGTGTCCTGTTCATACTTGAGTTGCAATCATAAAATAATGGGATCCCTAATTTTTTTTTCAGCGCTTCGCCCCGAATGGCATCACCCGGGAACTGCAACACGATTGACCGTAATGGAAAGCCTGCCATGTATGCCGCACGCAACAAACATCAGCTCACCATCGACGAATTTTTGGCCGATCCGACCACCCCCGTCCTCATCGACCTGCGTGGTGGGGCCGCTGGGGATCCATCGATCCCTGGTTCCCTCCGCTTTTACCTGCCTGATGTCAGGGCTCGGGCCGATGCCTTTGAAAAACGTTTCACACAACAATACAACAACCGCTTCCCATTGCTTTATTGCAGCAAAGGCCATGAAAGTGCGGCCCTGCTGGGACTTTTCTCCGCAAATCATACGATACACTTCCTGCAAGGGGGTATGACCGCCTACCTGACAACCATTTCCCGCCTGCTCCATGAACATCCGTATGAGGATCCGGAGCATAAAAGTGATACCATGGTCAAGATATTGTCGGCTTTGACCAATCGCTCAACATTAACCGCCACCTTTCAAAAAATCATCAACCGCCTGTTGCAGCGCACTCCGAACCCGATGCTTGTTCGGCCACGGCTATCCCCCAGTGCTTCCTTGAAAGAAAATCTGGACACCGCCGCACCGGATAAATTGATTTTCCTTATTTTTTCCGGCAACAACTGCCCGCTCTGCACGGTCCTGCGCCAACATCTGCCCTGGTTTGCGGAGACCTACCGCCAACAGGTTGAGATCGTGGTCGTAGATGCCCGCAAGCACACCGGTCTGGCCGAAGAGTACGCCATTTTCAGCATACCCACCGTGATGGTTTACAAGAAGGGAATCAGACTGCAAAAACAGGTCGGGGTCAGTACGCGAGCCGCCTTGAAAGAACTACTGGCAGCGGCGCAAACCGGCTCCCCATCGTGATCGGCCTTAAATGAAATGTACGGGCCTTCCGACAAATATCTGGATGCAGAAGACATCCGCGAGGTCCACAACACGACGATGCGATTCCAATCCGATCTAACGGTATCGGACTTGAAGTCCATCAAAGTCAAATCACTGCCTGCGTCATCATTGAGCGGGGGGACGGAACCATTCATTCGGAGGTCAGGGAATTTGGCGGTTTCAAACGGGACCGGTGCGCCTTGGCGGAATGGGCCAAACAATGGGAACCTGAAATCGTCGTCATGGAGATTCGACGGTAAATTTTGAGGCACTTGCAGTCAAACGCAACGCGCCCCGATGGATCGCATCCCTTCGACGATTCGGCTATTTGTCCGTCCCAGCCTGAATCGCGACCAATCAACGGGAAGCCTCACCGCTCCGTTGTGTTTGACAGTCGTTTTATTTTCCGCCATCATAAATCATTGATCAGCAGAGTGGGTGGGCTTTCGGGGGATGGGGTGCGAGTACCCGAAATATACTGACCCTGTTATGCCAATGGTTCTTTGGAGGCTTATGAAAAACCTTTTACGTGACCTTTATGCAGACGTTTGTGATTTGTTCAAGGTGCCGGCAACACCGTTTTTGGGTGCAGCGTTGCTAGCTTTGGCGGTGATCATCCTGATGATGGGCGGTACCCATTGGGGCGTTTTCGGCGGCTTGCGCTATCTGGGGGATGCTATCAATCGCGGGTTTGGCCTGGAGCGCTATCTGGGATTTATCGAGCCGCTTTCTCCAATGATGCGCCAACCTTTCTTGATCAGCGATGGAATGATCATTTTGGGGGCCATGGCTTCTTCCTTGATCTCCGGGCACTTTCGACTGTTGCGCCCGCCACCCGCAGAATATTGGACAGGTGCCTGGGGGGGTATTCTCATGGGATTGGGGGCCTCCTTGGCTGGCGGGTGTACGGTGGGTGGTTTCTTCATTCCGTTAACCTTTTTTTCCCCCTCGGGATGGGTCATGTTGCTTGGTTTGATGCTGGGCTCCGCCCTCGGCGTGCGCCTATTACTATGGGCCATGGATGTGTTCCCTTGGGGTAAGGCTCCCCCCTCCCCAGGAGTCACGCAACGATGGCATTCATGGGCGGGTTGGTCCATGATATCTGTCATCATGATCTGGGGTATATTCCTTTATCGGAATGGTGACACGTTTGGTACCCTTGGTCTGACAGTCATGACGGCCCTTTTTTTGGGAATCATCTTGCAACGTACCAGACTGTGTTTTTCCAAGGCGATTCGCGAGCCGTTCATGACAGGAGATGGACAGCATGCCAAAGCAATCATGTTGCTTATTGCCCTGGTCACCCCAGCCGCCGCCATGCTGCTGAATAAGGGTTTTTTGGCCCCCTATGGGTCGATTCCGCCCAGTTTTTGGTTGGGTTCGCTCACAGGAGGGGTGTTGTTTGGTGTCGGGATGGTCTTTGCGGGGGGGTGTGCCACCAGTACCTTGTGGCGTTTGGGTGAGGGTAACTTGAAGATGGTCAGTACCCTGTTTTTCTTTTGTTGGAGCGGTAGTGTCAGCAGTGCCTTGCTTGCCAAGTCGGGCTGGACGGAAAGAAGTTACGACCTGGACTTTCTCAATGCGATCCCGGCAGTGACCAAATTGGGTTTTCAGGCTTGGTTGCCCGATCTGACCTGGGGTTGGGGGACTTCTTTGCTGATCACTTACGGAATTCTGCTCCTGTGGTATGCGTTGATCCGCTATAACGAACGCACCGAACGGTTTACCGTATTTTAACGTGAGTTGCGGATAAAAAATACATAAAATCAACTTTCAATACTATCCGTCATTATTACCGTAACATCAGAAAATATGGTACGTATTGCTATGCTGAAACCAACCCTTGCAAAGTGCGTATAAACTTTTGCTAGCCCGTCTTTCGCAATTCGACCCTTGATATAGAAAATTTTCTGGGCAACCGGACCAGAAAAACAAAGCTTATCAACGGTTCCACTTTCCAAAAAATCTAAAATCTCATTGTGGTGCCGACCTACCCGTTTGACCTGGATGAGGTTATCCGGAAAAATCGGGGTATGTTTCTTCGATCAAAAATTCGCCGCAAGGACGGCAAGATTCATCGCTACTGGAGCATCGTGGAAAATCGGCGCATTCAGGGGAACCGATATGTCCAGCGACAGGTTTTGTATCTTGGTGAGATCAACGACACACAACAAGCTGCGTGGTGCAAGACCATTGAGATTTTTCAGGAAGGCAAATCCCGACCTGAACAAATGGTACTTTTCCCGGAATATCGGGCCATACCGGTGCCACATTGCGAGGTTGTTCAAATTCGCCTCAGCGAGCTTCAGATCCGCCGTCCCAGGCAATGGGGTGGATGCTGGTTGGCCTGCCAGTTATGGGATCAATTGGATCTTGATTCGTTTTGGTCCGATAAATTAAAACCCAGTCGCAAGGGAACCCCGTGGTTGAATGTATTCAAGACGTTGGTTGTTTACCGATTGCTTGACCCTGGCAGCGAATGGCGATTGCATCGGCAATGGTTTGAACAAAGTGCCATCGGG
>PEAK01000115.1 GCA_002753515.1 Magnetococcales bacterium | reverse complement strand
GCTTAACCAATAGCGTCACCACTATTGGACCAAGGACTCAGTTCCGTACCCTGTCGCTACCAGCGCACGGACGGGATTTGCACCCGCTGACTACACGCGCCTTTTCCTGGCGCACCCAAACTTCCGCCGGGGGAGATGATCTCCCCCGGTCCCCCGCAAAAATGACTCGAATACACTCGCAACCAGGGATCCATATGAAAGTTTTATATTCTTTCATTCACCATGGTTATGGATTCCAGGTACAGTTTATCCAATGCTTCAAACAGCTCGTCCTTGATCCTGTTAAAATGCTTCATTTTCTCATCCGCCTGCTCGGTATATCCAGAACCAGCCAGACGCACGGTTTCCCTGGCCACCTCATGGACCTGCAAGTGGATGGTGCCAACCTGTTGGAAAATATCCAAAGTGCCATAGCGTTCCGATCCATCGCTGTAATACCATTTGCCAAAATCGCATTCCCGACCGCTGGCAACCTCTTCGGGTCGGAGCTGGGCGCGACCACGGACGACATTCTCCAACTTTCCCAGCCACTTCAGATGGGCACCTTTGATCTTTTCGACATTGAATGGGGCCGTACCCGACTTGAAACTTTTGACCGAACTGACCAGTTTTTTCTCTGGAGTTGCGGCGGTATCGATCAAGCGGGCGGTGTGGTAGATGGCACCGTTAATGAGTGAAACAAAAGTAAGGATTTCCTCAACCTTGGTATTGGCAGTCTGAGTCGCGGCGTGAGCCTCTGCGGCAGCGGCGGAGACCTGACTGGACATGGAATCGATTTCGTGGTTCTTTTGCGCCAGGTTTTGTGCGGCATTGGACGCATGCGAGGCATTGGCGGCGATTTCGCTGGTGCCATTCGCGGCCTCCAAGGCGGAGCGAGCGACATCCTGGGCCGCCATGTTCAATTCCTGGACATTGCGCGTGACTTCGCTGGCCGCCTCGGCCACATGGTTGATCGCCTGGGCGATACCGTTGATGGTTTTGGTCTGTTCGTCCACGGCCACCGTGATTTCAACATTTCCTTTATTAATGATATCGATGCTCTCGGTGATTTCACCATTGGCATCGGCCACTTCCTGGGCATGTCGTTGAACTTCTAATATTTTTTCAGATATTTCCTTTGTAGCCTTCGAGGTGCGTCCCGCCAACTCCTTGACCTCGTTGGCGACAACGGCAAATCCGAGTCCCGCCTCGCCGGCACCGGCAGCCTCGATGGCTGCGTTCAGGGCCAACATGTTGGTTTGGTTGGCGATCTGGCTGATAACCCCGACCATGGTTCCGATCTCTTTGGCGGAAACTGAAAGTTTTTCCATGATATTTCTGGTACTTTTCGCCTTGCCATTGGCATCACTGGACTCCTGACTCGCTTTCTGGCATTGGCCACGTACCTGCTCCAGGGAGTTTTTCATTTCTTGGATGGAGCCTGCAACCCGATTGACAGCACCATCCACTTGTTCCAGGTTGTCGTTGACGCCGGCAATATTGGAGGTAATTTCTTCCGCAGCCGAGGCCATGGTGGAGATATTGGCACTGGCCTGCTCGGCGGCGGCGGCAATGGTGATCAGATTGGCGGAGAGTTGTTCCGTCTCCGTTGCCATTTCCGAGACTTTGGTGGCGGTCAGTTGTGCCGCATTTTGGATGGAGCCTATGTTGCGGGCCGTTTCATGATGTTCACCGACGACTTCCCGGGACAAAGCGTAATTTTGGTTTGAATCTTGCGCCAGGGATTCCTTGGCGGCACCGAGTTCCACATGGACCGCCGCCAGGGAGTTGGATTGCAACAACAGATTATCGATGACTTGAACGAAATTATTCCTGATTTGATTGACATCTTCAGAAATGTGATCCAGTTCATTCGGTTTGCCGACGATTTGGATGGGATGGGTCAAATGGCCTTCAGCCAGGAGTTGCAAAGCATCGCGCATGTGGGAAATTTGCTTTTGAATGCGACGTATCTGTATATAGGATATTAGAAAAACAACAAGGCACGCCATGCCTCCGGCAATGACCAAAGTGATGATGGTATTGACGCTTCCAACCGCTTCGGCACTCATCAAAATGACCGATTTGTTCATGTCGCGAAGAAGGATGCCATTGGTCTCAATGAGAAGTGGCACGAGCGAATCAATACCCCCTGGATTTTTCTCCAAAGTTTGAACCTGTTCAAACACGGGTTTCCAGGTCACCTGGACCTCTTGCAGCATTTTTTTGGCATCGGGATCAGGTACCGAAACTTTAATTCTTTGCGATTGTTTTCTGTCCACAGCGGCGGGAGCGGTTTCACCGTTCAGCAAACCGGTTAACGTCTCTTCGAAGACCTGGGCTGAGGTTAACAGGGAGTCCAATTGTTCCTGATTGTGCATCTGTTTGTACAATAAGGCTTCTTTGACCATTTTTTGGGACAACATCCGTTGCCGTCCAGCCATGTCGATGGTCACGGCGTCATGGCGCATTTCGCTGGCGGTCATGAGGACCGAGAGGATGATGAGCAGCATGACCAGGCCAATGGCGCCGTTGGTTCCAAGCAGGGTCGAGCGCAAAGACCATTTCATTCTGTCATGTTGAGGCAATTTGCTACACCACGCAAATAATCCTCTAATTTGTTGTAAAATATAGTTAGTCTTATGTTGCATCGATTATTCTCCATCTGTTAGCCTGTGAATTGACTATCCTGCCGGTATGTTCAACACGTCAGTGGATGAATAGTAAGGTCATGGCCATCGTTAAGAATCCTGTGCCATAGCAATCATTTTATAACCTTTGAACAGTGCCAGGATGCCCATGCCGACAATCACCAGGGCGGCGGTGACCTGAAGCATGCGTCGAACTTTAGGCCCCACGACCATAAAAATCCACCCCAATCCCCACAAGGCGGGCAAAGTACCCAAACCGAAAGCACCTATGATCAATAAAGCGCCGCTGACCGAACCGGTAGCAAAGGCCTTGGCCTGAAACGCCCAATGCAATCCACACGGGAGGAGTCCGGTGAGAATGCCCAAGGTTAGCGCAGGCTTCCAACCCGTTGCACCATCTTTCTGCAAGCGGGAAAACCAGGCGGGGGATTGCCACCAGCGAAACCCGGCAACGCCCAGGGTCTCCAGACCCATGACGACCATGACCAGCCCCGCCAATCCCAGCGGCAAGGCCCGCAACCAGGGGGATCGCTCGGTAAAGGGTGCCAGGGAACCCAACCAGCCACTCAAGGCACCAATGAGCAAATAGGTTGACACTCGACTGAGGCCATAAACCAAATGCCTGACCATAACCGTCATTGTTGGCATGCCGGCAGGGGAATGACCACCGGGGGCAAAACCCAATGCGGTCACCATACCACCACACATGCCGATGCAGTGGCCACTGGCGAGCAAAGAGGCTATAAAGGTAAACCACAGCTCGATGGGTGTTGGAGCCAGGGTGGCAGCCCATGACAAGTGCAGGTGATGTTCCATGGCCTCTTCATCCACAATATGGAACGGTGAAACCTAATAGAGAGTGTCCCGTGCCCCAATCGACCGATGCCTGTTGCTATCATTGCGGTTTGACGGCTGAAGGGCAATCCGTGTTGTTTCTCGATGGCAAAACATTTTGTTGCCAGGGTTGCCTGGGTGCCTTTCGCTTGATCCATCAGGCTGGCCTTGCCGCCTATTATGACCAAAGAAGCGAACATTTTACAGGTTTCCAGGCAATCCCCGACCTGGAAGCCACGTTCTGGGAGGATGATTCCTTTCAAAAGGAGATGGTACAGGATATCGCCGGAGGATTGAAAGAGGTCCACCTGCTCCTGGAAGGGATTCATTGCGCGGCATGCGTCTGGCTGAATGAGCAGATACTGCGCCGCATTCCCGGCGTTGTATCCGCCCAGGTCAATTTTGCCAATTATCGCGCCACCGTCCGATGGGATCCGGGGCAAACCACTTTGTCGCATGTGATCGCATCCTTGACCCGGATCGGTTACAAAGCCCACCCCTACGATGCCACCCGGGTTGAACAGGTCCATCGCGCCCGCAACCGGGCGTTGATGCTGCGATTGATCGTAGCCGGTTTCGGGGCGGCAAACATCATGATGATCGCCGTGGCCCTTTATTCGGGAACACTTCAGGGGATGGAAGAACAGTACCGTATTTTTTTTCACTGGGTGTCCCTGATCCTGGCCACCCCGGTGGTGTTTTATTCCGGCAGCAGCTTTTTCCAGGGGGCCTGGCAAGGGATCAGGACGGGTCATCTGACCATGGATTTTTCCATTGCCGTGGGTGCTGGAATAACCTACGCCGCAAGCCTGTGGGCACTGCTCGGGGGATCGGGGAAAATTTATTTTGATTCGGTAACTCTGTTCGTCTTCGCCTTGCTCCTGGGACGTTACCTCGAATCGGCTGCCCGTCGCAAAGCCGCCGGCACGCTGGAACGGGTCGCCGAATTTCAGCCCCGAACCATCCAGGTGGTCCGGGAAGGCGTTGAACAGGCACTCCCCCTGGCCGCGGTCAAGGTGGGCGATGCAATCATCGTCCGTCCCGGCGAACAGATCGCCGTCGATGGCATCGTCCTTGAGGGACACACTTCGGTTGATGAATCTTTGTTGACCGGTGAATCGGTTCCCGTCGAAAAAAAAATCGGTTCCTCCGTCATCGGCGGCTCGATCAACGGCGAAGGGGCCATCCACGTCCGGGTGCAAAACGTTGGCGGCAACACCACCCTGGCCAAAATTGTCGCGACCGTGTTGGCGGCACAGGCGAGCCGCAACCTGTCTTACGGCTTGGCGGAACGATTGGCACCCTGGTTTACCGGGGCCATTGTCATCCTGGCCCTGGTCACCTTTGTCATCTGGTGGGGAGTGGATCCTTCCCAGGCGTTGGAAAACGCGGTTTCCGTCCTGATCATCACCTGCCCGTGCGCCCTGGGTCTGGCCACTCCGGCAGCCTTGCTGGTAGCCTGCGGCACCGCCGCCCAAAAAGGGGTTTTGCTGCGGGATCCCGCCACTTTGGAACGCCTGGCCATGATCGATCACATCGTTTTGGATAAAACCGGCGTGGTCACCGAAGGACGACCCCGGGTTACCCGTTATGCCCCGGTTGCCGGCATCGACCAGCGACAACTCTTGAGCCAAAGCGCCGCCGTTGAACGCTATTCGGAACACCCCCTGGGCCGGGCGATCTTGCGGAGCTGTGAAGAACAGGGATGGGGTCCGTTGCCCGCGGCTACGGATGCCACCATACAACCGGGCATGGGATTGTCAGCCCGGGTGGACGGATGCACCACCCGGGTGGGACGACGCGAATTCGTTTTGGAAGCGGGGACATACCCTGATTTTATGCCGCCATCCCTGGAAGGCGACCTTCCCATCACCTGGATCGCCTGTAGCGTGGATTATCGCCCGTGGGGGTGGCTCGGGCTTGAGGACACCATCAAGGAGGACGCTAAGGCGACGATTGCCACTCTTCAGAGAGGGGGCCTGAGCATGACCCTCCTGTCGGGGGATCGACCGGAGGTGGTGGCCTGGGCCGCGGCCCGGGTTGCTATTCGGGAGCATCTCGGTGGGGTGTTGCCCGAGGACAAATTACAGTTTATCCGCACCCTGCAAGCGCGTGGAACACGCGTGGCCATGGTGGGTGACGGTCTCAACGATGCCCCGGCTTTGGCTTTGGCCGATGTGGGGATGGCGGCACGGGAAGCGACCGATCTGTCGGTGGAAACCAGTGATGTGATCCTGCTGAATCGGGGATTGGGCTCGGTTGCTTTTGTCGTCAACCTGGCCAGGTCCACGGTCAGGGTGATTCGAGAAAATTTATGGTTCTCTTTGGGTTATAACCTGATCACCATTCCCCTGGCCATGGCGGGTTGGGTCACCCCCCTGTTGGCCGCCATTGCCATGCCTTTGTCCAGCCTGGCCGTGGTTGCCAACGCTTTGCGTCTGGCCAGGCGAACCGATGGTATTCGCCAATGAGTCCGTGGGTACACGATTTGGTAGGAGAAGGTCTACTCGTGACACTATTACGGGGGACCGGGGGAGATTATCTCCCCCGGAGGAGGTTTGGAGGCAGCGCCTCCAAGGTTTTGTTCTTGACTTTGTTTTTTCGCCCCCCCCCGCTTTACAAGCGCCTTTTTTCGCGTAGCGGAAAAAGGCCGGGGGGCCACCTTGGTTTGTCCTTTTCGCGTTTTTTGCGAAAAGGGCAAACGCATTGTTGGTTTTCGTTGGCATTTCAGGAGTACTTGATGCGTGAAACCTGTCATAGTGTTTGGTATATTGTGCATAAAACGCAAACAAGACCAAGCTGGGGCGCGCTCCCGGGCGCTTATTGGCACGCAGTGTCAAAAAGCTTCGCGTAAAGGATACGGATTCATTCCAGACCTATCCCATGGACTGAATACTCATCGATATTTCGATAACCGTCCAAGTCGTGTGGGTCACAGAAAGGAAAAGCTCCTTGGACATCGTTTTCATACTGCTACCTACCGCCCTTTTATTGGGGGGGATTGGTGTGATGTGGATGTTGTGGGCGGTGCAAACGGATCAGTTCGACGACATGGAAGGGCCGGCCCAGAGGATCCTCTTTGAAGACGACAAAGAGATGATTCCCGGGAACGATCACGAAACGGCGAGTCACCCCGGGAAGGAAGAGGATCTGGGTTCCCCCTCACGCGGTAATAATGAAACGTAAAAGTCCGTTGTGATTGTGTCTCGCTATTCCCGCAATGCAGGAATCCAGGCACGAAGACAGTCGATTTCGATTGCAAAAGAGTCATGGACTCGTGCGTGTCAAATTTTTTGTGAACGTCAAAAATGTGATTACTGCTGTTTGTAACAAATACGCTGTGTAAGCCGAAGGTTCCGGCACACAACATCGGTCCCTCATTCTATTGAAATATTTTCCCTGCTTTCCAACCATTTGGTGTAGGCACACTTGCTCACGGAGCAGTCAAACAAATCAGGCACCTTGAAGCTGAACATGCCATCGTAATTCCCTTCTCCACACGACTTGGAAGGTTATCTGATTCTGCGGTATAAACAATCTTAACTTTCATTAAGAGTTTGGAGAGGTTGTTTGCCATGTTTCCCCTTGTCGAAATGCCATTGATCGTTCAAACGTGGATGGACAGGTATCGTTCGATTTTTTGTCGGGATGAGGGATTCGACCACGTTAGCCGCTACGTGACGGGGCTTCTCCTCAGTCCCAACAAAACGCTCCAGGGAATTTACGATCTCCAATGTTGGGGAGAAAACAGGCCGAGTCGCCGAGCAATGCATGAGGCCGTTTTTGAAGCTGGGTGGGATGCTGACAATA
>PEAK01000028.1 GCA_002753515.1 Magnetococcales bacterium | reverse complement strand
GAATGCAGATCGATTGCGCCATATAATGTCATCTCGGCCTCCTGATTCGGGTTATCCTTCGTGAGATTGGTGTCTCAACCAAAGATACACCCGTTTGGGAGGTCGGCTAGATGTTTATCATTCCCGCGAAAGCGGGAATCCAGAAAGTCAGGGGAAGTAGAAATGCCCTCTGGATCCCCGCTTTCGCGGGGATGACAATAACTACACATTCCAAGATGGCTGCGGTTTAGGATAAACAATCTTAACTTTCATTAATAATTTGGAGAGGTTGTTTGCCATGTTTCCCCTTGCCGAAACGCCATTGATCGTTCAAACGTGGATGGACAGGTATCGTTCGATTTTTTGTCGGGATGAGGGATTCGATCACGTTAGCCGCTACGTGGCGGGGCTGCGGTCGAGCGCCACCTCCGTTTAAATTGTATCGCGCAGTCGATTCTACAGAGAGTTCCTGCTTTCGCCTCGACATCTGAAAGATTTGAGTTCGCAAATGGCAAAATTACCATCGGACAAAAGTGGCGCACGATTGCCAGGGAAGCTTTTCGTTCTTTGCTGTTGAGGGTCAGTCAGTTTGTGAAAGATGGGATGGATATTGATCACATGTTGGGAGCATTGATGCCGATCTAAACCGCAGCTATCTTGGAATGTGCAGTTATTGTCATCCCCGCGAAAGCGAGGATCCAGAGAACCTTCCTACTTTCCCTGACTTTCTGGATTCCCGCTTTCGCGGGAATGACGCGGGAAAACTACGTATCCCGCGTTGGTTGCGGTTTAGGCTGCGATAACCTTCCAAGTCGTGTTATCACCCTACCCACAAAGGATGCAGAAAATCCTACCCACAACCGTGTCTCGGATTCAAGTGAATTCTATTGTACGTCTTTAGACGGTATATTGGTATTTGTGCTTGATTTAAGGAGATTTTTGGACGTTACTGGAAGGCTTGAAACAAGGGATTGGCGGAGAGAGAGGGATTCGAACCCTCGATACCCTATTCGGATATAACACCTTAGCAGGGTGCCGCCTTCAACCACTCGGCCATCTCCCCTTGGTTGCACCAGAAGGATCATCCTTCAAACGGGAGAGGATGTCAACCTTAGCTTGAACCTCCCCACAGGTCACAACGATTAAAAATGTTTGAAACCCGCATCCGAAAGAACCAGCGGCTTGCCGGAATTCCAGACACGAACTCCCTTTTCCCGGGTGATCACCCCAATTTCGGTCAACGGGACGCCCACTTTCTCGGCAATGGCCGGGATTTGATCCAGAGCGCCCGGGGATATGGTGAACAAAAGCTCATAATCTTCACCGCCGGTGAGCAATACCCGCCAACGATCCCCATCACCGTCACCCAACCATTGGCGTGCGGCCAACGATAGCGGCATTTTTTCCAAATGGATATCGGCCCCCACACCCGATGCCGCACACACATGCCCCAGATCGGCAAGCAAACCATCGGAAACGTCCACCGCAGAGCGGGCAACGGCGGCATCCACCAAAGCCATGCCCAACTCAGTTCGCGGCATGGGCCGCACATGCCGATCCAGCAAAAAATCGACCATGCCCTTCTCACAGGCTTCACGATCCACGCCGGTCAAACGCCGCAACCCCAAAACCGAGTCCCCCAAAGTCCCGGAAACGAAGATACGATTGCCCTCTTCGGCCCCGGAACGCAGGATAGGTCGTCCATTGCCCACGACCCCGAACAGGGAGATGGTCAGCACAATGGGACCCGTCGTCGCCGACGTATTGCCACCCACCAACGCCACCCGATACTGTTCACCCGCCGCAGCCAAACCCAAAGCCAACTGCTCGACCCAGGCCAAGGGTGTCGTCGGTGGCAAGGAGATGGAAAGCAGGTACCACCGGGGTTCGCCCCCCATGGCTGCGATGTCCGATAAATTGACACACAGCGCTTTCCAACCCAACTGCCGCGGGTCCGCATCCCGCGTGAAATGGACACCCTCGACCAGGGTGTCCGAGGTCGCCAGCAAATCCTGGGTACGCGGGACGAAAAGCACTGCGGCATCATCCCCGATACCCCTTCCCACGCCCGGAATATCAGACCGGCCCAAATTTTTGAAACAGTGCTCGATGAGGCCGAATTCGCCTACGGAGGACACCGTTTTATCGTTTGCCACGCGTTCACACTCCCACAAATCTTTAAGGCCGCACCTCTCGCGCCAGGCGATCCAACACCCCGTTGACAAAGGAGGCTGATTTTTTGTCCCCATACCGCTTGGACAGGATGACGGCCTCGTTGATAATCACCCGCACGTCCAAGTCCGGCTCCGTCAAAAGTTCAAAAACCGCCTGCCGTAAAATATTGCGATCAATCGCGGCAATGCGCTCCACCGACCAATTGTCCGCCGACCGGGAAATCAGTTGATCCAATTCCGCCAGACGGCTCCAGACCCCTGCTGCAATTTTCTTGAAATATTCCAGGTCAACTTTACTGCCGCCACTCTCTTCCGTAAGCTGCCCCACTGCCCGACCAACGGGATCACCGGAAATATCGCTCTGGTACAAGGCCCACAGCGACAATTCCCTGGCCTTGTGCCGACCGGGGGGAGCTGGAAGGAACTCTGCCTTATCAACGCTCACCGGCCACTCCTTCGCTACGATGCTTAAGTCAAGCTCATGCAATCCTGGCAAACAAATCCACCATTTCGATCACAGAAAGCGCCGTCTCCCACCCTTTGTTACCCGCCTTGGTTCCGGCACGATCAATCGCCTGTTCCACCGTATCGGTCGTCAACACCCCGAAACCGATCGGAATGTCGTTCTCCAGGGCTACCGATGCCACGCCTTTGCTCACTTCTGCCGCCACATAGTCAAAATGCGGCGTGGAGCCTCGGATCACCGCGCCCAGGCAGACGATGCCGGAATACTTTTGGCCTTTGGCGAGACGCGACAACACCATGGGTATTTCAAACGCCCCCGGAACCCGAACGATGGTCAACGAGGCATTGCCAACCCCATGGCGGCGAAAGCAATCCAACGCCCCTTCCAACAAACGTTCGGTAATGAAACCGTTAAAACGGGAAACGATGATGGCATAACGGCCACCGCGACCCGCATCCAAATGACCTTCCACGACTGTGATCTCTTCTGACATCCCTCGGATTCCTTTTCCCTGGTAGCGAACGATGATTCCCAACCTGCGAAGAATCAGTGGGAATCGGACCTATCCAAAACCGCGACTCCATCTCCGGATTCCATCCCCTCCTCCAGGGGATGCGGCAACAGATGGCCCAGTTTATGGCGTTTGGTTGCCAAATAATGGGCATTGCTCTGACTTGCCGGAATCGCGATAGGCACCCGTTCCACAACCTCCATGCCATATCCTTCCAGACCAATGATCTTTTTCGGATTATTGGTCATGATCCTGATCTTGCGCACCCCCACATCCCGCAATATTTGCGCCCCGATCCCATAATCCCGTAAATCAGCCGGGAAACCAAGTTCTTTGTTGGCTTCCACCGTATCCAAACCTTTGTCCTGGAGGTTATAGGCATGCATTTTATTGATCAGGCCAATCCCGCGCCCTTCCTGACGGAGATACAACAACACCCCGCACCCCTCCTGACCGATTTGCAACATGGCCGAGCGCAACTGGCCACCGCAATCGCAACGCAAGGAGCCGAACAAATCCCCCGTCAAACATTCGCTGTGGACCCGCACCAGCACCGGCTTGTTGCCGTCGATTTCCCCCTTGATCAAGGCGACATGTTGAAAATCATCGCAATCATTGGTGTAGACGAACAACCGCCACTCCCCGCCATGCAGAGAGGGCAAACGGGTTTCCACCTGCCGATGGACCAGTTTTTCATGTTGCGTCCTGAAGGAAATCAGGTCGGCAATCGTGCCAATTTTGATCCCGTGATGCTTGGCGAACGGCAACAGATCGGGCACCCTGGCCATGGTGCCATCGTCATTCAAAATTTCACAAATGACCGCTGCCGGCTTGCGTCCCGCCAATCGGGTCAAATCGACCGATGCCTCGGTATGCCCCGCCCGAACCAACACACCCCCTTCTTTGGCGATGAGGGGGAACACATGTCCGGGACGCACCAGATCCTGGGCCTGACTGGCATCGTCGATGGCCACGGCAATGGTCCTGGCACGATCCTGTGCCGAAATACCGGTCGTGACCCCGGTCCTGGCCTCGATGGAAACGGTAAACGCCGTCTTGAATTTGGCATCGTTATCCACCACCATGAGGGGTATCTGCAACTGTTCCACCCGCTCTGCCGTCAATGCCAAACAAATGAGACCCCGGCCGAAACGTGCCATGAAATTGACCGCATCCGGGCCGCAATCCTCTGCCGGAATAATCAAATCCCCTTCATTTTCACGATTTTCATCGTCCACCAGGATAATCATGCGACCTTGGCGAAAATCTTCGATAATGTCCTCGATGGAGTTAAAATCGTCAGACATGGCATCAAAAACCTCTCTCACGCAGGTATGCTTCATCAATCCGTGCCATCGTCTCCCCCTGACGCCCGGCCATCAACAACCTTTCCACATAGCGACCCAACAAATCGGTCTCCACATTCACCATACTGCCCGCCACCAAAGACGCCAAAGTGGTCTTGTGACCGGTATGTGGAATCATGTTGACTGAAAATCGCGTCACCGTACCACTATCCTGCACTTCGTTCACCGTCAGGCTGACCCCATCAATGGCGACAGACCCTTTAGGGACAATATAACGGCCATAGGGACGCGGCACACGGAACCAAATGACCACCGATTGCCCCTGGGGCAGCAAACGTTCCACATCCCCCACTGTATCCACATGGCCCTGGACCAAATGGCCATCCAGTCTGCCACCCAACACCATGGCCCGTTCCAGATTGACCTTTTGTCCAACCCGCAGACCCGTCATGGTACTCACCGCGACCGTCGCCCGGGAAACCTGAACCTGGAAACTCGTTGATTCCTTGGCAATCACCGTCAGACACACACCGTTGACCGCCAGCGAATCGCCCAGTGAGACGCCGGCAAGATCAAACGGTGCCGCCACCCCCAACGTCCAATCCGCCCCCCCCTTGTGCAGGCTCACGACCGTACCAATCCCTTCGATCAAACCGGTAAACATGCCTCGTCCCGCATCCAGTCGCCCAAACTTGCCGTAAGCAAAAAGTCGCTACCCACCCTGCTGATTTCCGCCCCATGCAACCGTGGTGCTTCCTTGAGATCATCCACACCCATGTTACCCAGGAGACCCGGTGCCCCCACGCCACCGATCAGCATGGGTGCCAGATACAAGGCCAAGCGATCCACCAACCCAGAGCGCATGAGCGCCCCCGTCAAAACGGCCCCGGCCTCTGACAACACGCTATTGATTCCCAAATCACCCAACTGCTTCAACAAATCATTGAGGTCAACCCGCCCCACACCATCGTCGCGACAAGCGATGATTTTCGCCCCGCGCCGTTGCAGATATTGCGCCCGTTCGCCGCCGCCCCCCACCGTGGCCAACCACAACGGCGCATCGACGGACGATGACCAAACCTGCGCCGCATCGGGGATACGCAACTGCGAGTCCACCACCAGACGGATTGGATCCCGCCCCCCGACGATACGACAATTCAGACGGGGATCATCCGCGAGTACGGTACCGATCCCAACCATGATCACATCGTGCGTATCCCGGAGACGCCCCACGCTGACCCGTGCCGCCGGACCGGTAATCCACTGGCTTTGTCCCGTTTGTGTAGCCGTTTTGCCGTCCATGGACGCTGCCATTTTCACGGTCAGCAAAGGACGTCCCCTGAGTATCCGGCTGACGAACGGTCTGTTCAGCGCCACGGCCAGAGCCTGCCGCACACCGATCCGGACCACTATACCAGCCTCCTTGAGTCTTTCAAACCCCCTTCCCGCCACCCGTTCATCGGGATCACCCATTGCCGCCACGACTTCAACCACTCCGGCCTGGATCAGGGCATCGACACACGGCGGGGTCCGCCCGTGATGACTGCACGGCTCCAGCGTCACATAAGCCGTTGCCCCACGCGCCCTGGAACCCGCCTCCCGCAAGGCAAACACCTCCGCATGTCCTGCACCCGCCTTGGGATGAAACCCTTCGCCCACCACCTGGCCATCCCGCACCAGCACACAGCCCACGACCGGGTTGGGAGCGGTCCGACCCAAACCACGCCGCGCCAGCCGCAACGCCCGATCCATCATGCGCCGGTCCAAATCCACAGCCGGATCACCCATGCGGATAGATCGGATGACGGCGACACAAGGCCAAGGCGTGACTCTTGATCTCCGCTTCCACAGCGGCATCCCCTGCCGGATGGATCGACACCGCATCCACCACCCGCACGATCCAACGGCCAATCTCCCGGAAATCGGCTTCGTTGAAGCCCCGGGAGGTGGCTGCCGGCGACCCCAGACGAATGCCGGAAGTCACGAATGGCGAACGCGGATCATTGGGAATGGCATTTTTATTACAGGTGATCCCCGAACGTTCCAACGCCGCTTCCGCATCCTTGCCCGTGATGTTACGCGATGTCAGGTCCACCAGCATCAAATGGTTGTCCGTTCCACCTGAGACGATCCGCAAACCTTTTTCCACCAAAGTTTCCGCGAGCGCCACGGCGTTGGCCCGAATACGCCGCGCATAATCCTTGAATTCCGGTCGCAACGCCTCGCCAAAAGCCACGGCCTTGGCGGCGATCACATGTTCCAGCGGTCCACCCTGAATCCCGGGAAAAATTTTGGAATTGATTTTTTTGGCCAACTCTTCCCGATTGGTCAAGATCATGCCACCCCGGGGACCCCGCAACGTTTTATGAGTCGTTGTCGTCACGATGTCGGCGTGTGGAAATGGGCTCGGATGCTCGCCCGCCGCCACCAATCCGGCAAAATGGGCCATATCCACCACCAAATCAGCCCCAACCTGATCGCAAATCTGGCGAAACCGGGCAAAATCGATGATGCGACTGTAGGCCGAAGCCCCCGCAACGATAATGCGCGGTCGATGCTGCAACGCCAAGCGCTCCACCTCATCATAATCGATCACCTCGGTTTGCGGGTGCAACCCATACTGCACCGCCCGAAAGATCTGACCGGAAAAACTGGGGGCGGCACCATGGGTCAAATGCCCCCCGTGCGCCAAAGACATCCCCAACAACAGATCCCCTGCCCCACCCAAGGCCAGATAGGCCGCCATATTGGCCTGGGAACCCGAATGCGGTTGGACATTGGCATATCCACAGCCAAACAATTGCTTCGCCCGTTCAATGGCAAGGGACTCACTGCGGTCCACGCACTCGCAGCCACCGTAATAGCGCTTGCCGGGATATCCTTCGGCATATTTGTTGGTCATGACGCTGCCCTGCGCCTCAAGAACCGCACGGCTCACGATGTTTTCCGAGGCGATCAACTCGATCTGGTCCCGCTGGCGCCCCAATTCATCCCGAATCGCTGCAAACACCTCTGGATCGGCATGTTCCAAGGAAACGGTTGGATCCATCTTCTTCAGACTCCTCATGGGGTACAAAGTTAAAATAGTCACCATCAAAAAACGATCCGGGCTAACCCAGGGCATCCAACACATCAATACGCCTTTGATGCCGACCACCGTCAAAAGGTTCCGCCAACCAAACATCCAAAATGCCCATGGCCACCCGGGGACCCAATACACGCCCCCCGAGTACCAACACATTGGCATCATTGTGACGCCGCGACATGCGTGCGGTATATTCATCGTGGCACAAAGCGGCACGGATACCCTTGAATCGGTTGGCGGCCATGGTCATCCCCAGGCCGGTGCCACACAACAGCACCCCGCGCTTGGCTTCCCCACGCAGAATGCGCTGGCACAGTTGGGCCGCATAGCCAGGGTAATCCACCGAATCGGGACCATTCACCCCCAAATCGCGCACCTCAAGCTGCAGATCGATCTGCGCATGTTCCACCAAGGCTTTTTTCAACTCCCACGCACCATGATCGCAGGCAATGATCAAATGATTCACTTTAAGAACACTCCATGGAATGACAAAACGCCCCCGCCCCACCGAATGCACTACCCCATCATAGTCCATCCCTCCCCGTCGATAAAGGTACCCGCACCCGTTTCAACGCACAAACACTCCCTCTGCTGTAATGTTACATGGGTTCCATGGTATCCCAACGGTGACACTGGGGACACTTCCAGTAGATATCCTGCGATTGGAAACCACACAAAGAACATTGAAATCCCGGTTGCTTGGCCAGCATATGATCCAGACAACGCACCGCGACCCCCAACGCCTCCTCCTCCCGGTTCAAACTCTCCAGCAAACGTATCAACAGACGCGCCAATACCACCGATCCAGGATATTTGGCATACCCCTTCAGCAGCACGTCCACGGCTTCCCTTATGCGATTACGCCCCTGTAATTCCCGGCTCCACAACACCATCAGTCGTGGCGATGCCGAGGGGGCATTGACCGCATTTCTCATGCAGCTTTCAAAACCTTCCAAATCCCCCTTGATCGCGTAAGCCCGCTTCAAGGGTTCCACCAACATGAAAAAATGGCTGGGCCGATTTTTTTTCAAGGTGGCAAACGTTTGAATCGCCGCCTTGGTCTTTCCCTGCGCCAATTGCGCTTCACCCAACAACCGATAGGCTTCCACACATCCCGGATATTTCCTGATCGCCTTGCGAAACCAATCGCCCCCCGGCAAAGAGCTACCTTCAGCCGCAGCCTTGGCCTGTTCCAAGCCTATTTTGATCAATAAATGCGCTTCGCGCCGAGGATCATCCTCACCCGTCACCTGGACCAGACGCCGCAGCACCTCCAGGGCCATATCCCAGCGACCTTCGTTTTCGTGCAAGGCCTGCAAACCGGCGAGCGCCTTACGATGATTGGCATCCAAATCCAATACCCGGCGATAGCTGTCCACCGCCCGGTCGACAAATCCGCCCTGACGATAATCCTCCGCCAGGGCGTACAACGCCGCCTTGCGGTTGGCCTCGCTTAAATTGGGTCGGGCTATCAAGTTTTGGTGAATGCGTATCGCCCGGCCTACTTCGCCACGGGCACGGAACAAGTTACCCAGGGACAAATGAATTTCCACCGTCTCGGAATTGATCCGGACCACGTTGACAAAGGCCTCTATGGCCTTGTCAGGCTCATCCGACAATAAAAAATTGAGACCACGAAACGTATAGGAGGTTTCCTGTTGCCGCTCCTGGTCTTCCCCATAACCCGAAGCATCCTCGCGCCCCATACGGTATCCGGCACGAAAAATAACGGCGCCTACCGTAATCGCCAAGGCGGCCCAACCCGTCAAATGTGCCAGATCCATCACGTAAGTTTGACCGATTTTATCGCTTCAGGAATGCCGGCAACGCCATTGTCACACTAAACCGCAGCTATCTTGGGATGTGTAGTTATTGTCATCCTCGCGAAAGCGGGGATCCAGAGGACTTTCCTACCTCCCCTGACTTTCTGGATTCCCGCTTTCGCGGGAATGACACTGGAAAACTACGTTTCCCGTGTTGGTTGCGGTTTAGAAAAAAAACATGCATCACTACCGTATGGTCTCCCAAGCACCGCCCGCGGGAACTTGCAAGAGGCATGATCAACCGTCACACTTGCACATCGTTGTCCAACGGTTGATTGCGCAAATTCGTCAACTCGCGTTCCAATGCCTGATTCTGCCGATGGAGCTGCTCCACACGCCGGCGTATGGCACCACTGCGACCCCAACCCGAAACCGAGCCAAACAAAAAACCAAGCAGCAAGGGAACAAAGGCCAGGACAAACAATGGAACGTGCGACAGGCGCCAATCACCAGGGATATGTACGACCACCTCCTCCTGGTTATTCAGGGCGAAAGCCACCGCGATGACGGTCAACAGCACCACCATGATGAGGTTGATCCATCCACCCATATGCACCAATCCAAAAAAGCTGACCTGCCATGAGTCAAGACGGAAAAAGGAACCCACCCCCGTTCGGGGGCAGGTACCCGACCAATACGATCCCACCCATATCCGACAACTGAAATTTAAAAAGACAGCTGCGGACTAGTTGTCCACCCGTTCCCGCAATTCCTTTCCCGCCTTGAAGAAAAGCACCCTTTTCGAATCCACATGCACCTTGTCCCCCGTTTTGGGATTTCGGCCATCACGCGAGCGCCTCTCTTTCAATCCAAAGCTGCCAAAACCCCGCAATTCCACCCGGTTACCATCCTCCAAAGATTGGCTGATCTCTTCAAAAACCGTATTGACAACCATCTCGGCATCCTTGCGAGAAAGACCCTTTTGCCGTGAAAGGGCATTGATCAACGCTGACTTGGTCATTGCAAACCATCCCCCAGTTTCATAGGAAACGAGTTTTTACCTTGATCGATAACAATTGCAACAAAACTCATCCACCCGCTTTTCTCTCCAGGGCCTTGCTCAAAGCTTCACCAAGGCTGGAAGTTGCCATGCCAGAGTCAGCAGTGTATTCCTTGAGGGTTTCCCGTTCTTGAACATTTTCCAAGGCACGTACCGACAAAGATATTTTACGTTTTTGCCGATCCACCTGTGTCACCATGACATCGATGACCGCCCCTGGCGTCAAATGTGCCCCTTCGGCATCGTCACGGGAAAACTCATTCTTACGCAGCAACCCGTCCACCTGGTCCGACAGGGAGACGACAACACCCGCACCGATGACCTCTCTGACCGTACCCCGCACCGTGGTTCCCTTGGTATTGGCATCCACCCACAAGGTCCAGGCATCGGGATTGGCTTGCTTGAGGCCGAGGGAAATACGTTCCTTTTCCGGATCAAGGGAAAGGACCACCGCCTCCACCTCCTGACCGCGTTGGAACTGCTTGAGGGCATCTTCCCCGGCCCCGGCGTCCCACGATACATCGGACAAATGCACCAAACCGTCGATATCCCCTTCCAAGCCGATGAACAGACCGAATTCGGTGATGTTTTTGATCTCTCCCTTGACGGTACCGCCTACGGGATGGCGTTCGGCAAAAATCATCCAGGGATTTTCCATGCACTGCTTCAGCCCCAACGAGATGCGACGCCGATCCGCGTCCACATCCAACACCATCACATCGACTTCACGGCCAACTTCCAAAATTTTGGAGGGATGGACATTTTTCTTGGTCCAGGCCAGTTCCGACACATGGGCCAAGCCTTCCACACCCGACTCCAACTCCACAAATGCGCCGTAGTCGGTAATATTGGTCACCACACCACGGAATTTGACACCCGAGGGATATTTGGCACCGATGCCCTCCCAGGGATCGGTTTGAAGTTGTTTCATGCCCAGGGAAATACGTTGGGTTTCGGAATTGAACTTGATGACCTGCACCGAGACGGTATCCCCCACGGAAACCACATTGGAGGGGTGTTTGACCCGTTTCCAGGACATATCGGTGATGTGCAACAAGCCATCCAGGCCGCCCAAATCCACGAAGGCACCGTAATCGGTAATATTTTTGACAACGCCGTCGAGAATCATCCCCTCGTGCAAGGTTTCCAACAGCGCCGAACGGGCGCTGTCGCGCTGCTTTTCGATCACCGAACGCCGCGACACCACGATATTGCCGCGCCGGCGATCCATCTTGAGAATGTCGAACGGTTGTTCCTCATCCTGCAGGCGCATGATGTCGTGTACCGGGCGTACATCCACCTGGGATCCGGGCAAGAAGGCCGATAGGGAGTTGAGGTCCACCGTGTATCCCCCCTTCACCTTGCCGACGATCCGACCATTGACAACCTGTTTGTCGTTGAAGGCTTTTTCCAGAGACATCCAGGCCTCTTCGCGCTTGGCTTTTTCGCGTGACAGCACGGCCTGACCGTTCTGATCCTCGCTGCGTTCAACGAACACATCCACGGTATCGCCGATGCCGAACTCCAGCTTGCCATTGGCATCCATGAATTCGCGTATGGTCAGCCGGCCCTCCGATTTCAGGCCGACATCAATGATAAATTCTTCGCCTTCCTGTTGGATGATGGTGCCGGTGACAACCTGGCCTTCCTTTCCCACCCCCTTTTCGAACGAGTCCTCCAACAATGCCCCAAAGTCTTCGTCCTCAAGTTCGATATCGTCCACCATTAGTTCCACACCCACGTTGCCACCTTCGATTAATGGTTGATTCTTAGACCGCCTTCACCGGAGCCATGCCGACAAACATAATAAAACAAAGATGGCGCAGCGGATGCGTAACCGCATCCCAAAGCCCACCTTTCGACGGCACCGCGACCCTGCCCACCCATCCCTACCCGCGCATCAGTGGGGTTATAAGGGCGGGGGTTATGAGGGCGGCCACCCGTTGTTGACTCTCTGCCAGTGTCATGGATGTCGTATCCACAAGCACCGCATCCTCTGCCGCAAGCATAGGGGAAGCTGCACGTTCCCTATCCCTGGTGTCGCGAAGACGCATCTCCTCCAACACCCTGGGCAGGCTAACAGTTTCTCCGCGTTCTTGCAACTCCAAAGCCCGACGTTTTGCCCTTTCTTCGACAGAAGCGGTTAAAAAAATCTTGAGCTGGGCTTCGGGAAACACCACGGTGCCGATATCGCGTCCATCCAATAGTATATTTTTATCCCCACCGTAGCCTCTTTGAAAATCGAGCAATGCCTTCCTCACCGCTGGCAATGCCGCCACTCTGGAGGCCTCCATGGAAACGCTCTCATCACGCAGGGCCAGTGTCACATCTTCCCCATCCAGGGTAGCGATGAAGCGATCCTTGACGGGGTGGTACTGAAACGCCATGCCCCGTGCCAATCCGGCCAAGCGTTCTGGATCCTCCGTGAGCCCTCCAAAGCGCAAAGACAACAAAGCCACCGCCCGATACAACGCCCCGGTCTCCAGGTATTGCAGATGAAACTTAACGGCAACAAAACGGCACACCGCCCCTTTGCCCGCCCCAGCCGGTCCATCCACGGCAACCACCAATCGACCCGGCATCGTCTTCACAGCGCGTTCACCGAAACACCCAACCCGCGCATGCGCGCCACGTAATCGGGAAAGGAAGTTGCGATATTGGCCGTTCGTAAAACCCGAACAGGCTCCCGACACCGTAATCCCGCCACAACCATGCTCATCGCCACCCGATGATCGGTCAGGGAATCCACCGTCACCCCCCCCTGCAAGCCCTCTGGCCGCCCATGGATGATCACCCCATCCCCCGCTTCCTCCACCCGGGCCCCCAACTGGCTCAAACCCATCACCATGGAGCGGATCCGATCCGACTCCTTGTGCCGCAACTCCTCCGCCCCACGCAACACCGTCTGACCATGGGCAAGGCTCGCCGCCACAAAGAATATGGGAAATTCATCAATTGCCCGGGGGATCACCTCCGGTGGCACGGTCACTCCCTGGAGTTCCATATGCACCACCCGGATATCGGCAACCGGCTCGCCACCTTCCGTGCGTTGATTTTCCAGGGTGATGCCGGCCCCCATCTCCCCGAGCAAGTCCAACAACCCCGTGCGCGTCGGATTGACCCCGACCCCGGTAATCGTCACGTCACTCCCCGGACACAGCAAAGCCGCCACCATGAAAAAGGCGGCACTGGAGATATCGCCCGGCACCCGTATGTTTTGTCCACGCAATTCCGGCCAACCCGTCACCGCCACCGTCAACCCATGCCGTTCCACCGTGGCGCCAAATCCCGCCAGCATGCGTTCGGTATGGTCCCGGGACAAGGCGGGTTCCGTCACTTCGGTCACTCCCGGGGTGTTCAGCCCGGCCAACAGGATAGCACTCTTCACCTGTGCCGAAGCCACGCCGGTATCGTGTTCCAACGGCAACAATTCCCGACCGCGTATCGCCAATGGTGCCAAACGGTTGCCGTCACGCCCCAGAATAACCGCCCCCATGCGCGTCAGCGGCTTGATCACCCGTCCCATGGGCCGGGTCCTGAGACTGTCATCCCCCGTCACCACCGAAAAAAAGGAAACGCTGGCCAAGAGCCCCGTCAACAAACGCATCCCGGTCCCCGAATTACCCATGTCCAACACATGGTCCGGCTCCGCCAATCCGTCCAATCCCACGCCGTCAATGACATAATCCCCGGCAGCGTGACGCTGTATCGCCACCCCCATGGCGCGAAACGCCTCCATGGTACGCAGCACGTCCTCCCCCTCCAGGAGACCCGATACCCGGGTTTGCCCCTTGGCGACCGACCCGAGAATCACCGACCGGTGCGAAATGGACTTGTCCCCCGGAACCCCCACAACTCCGGTCAGACCCGCCGTCAATGGTTTCACCTCAAGTCCCTCAGCCATCACCGCACCTTTTCCGATCCACAGGTTGCCACATCACGACGCTATCCCTTGCCAATCTTCAACACCCGATCCCGGGTTGCCCGCGACTGGGAAAAGATCTGGTGCAACGCATCGCCATTGCCGTCATGCACCAAATCCCGCAAGGTTTGTAAATCCTGACCAAAACGCCCGATCATTTCCAAAATCGCCTCGCGATTTTCCAAACAAATATCGCGCCACATCGTCGGATCCGAAGAGGCGATCCGGGTAAAATCGCGAAATCCGCTGGCCGCGAATCGAAACACCTCCGATTGCACATCGTTTTCCAAATCCGACAAGGTTTTGACGATGTTGTACGCCATCAGGTGCGGCAGGTGGGATGTTGCCGCCAGCACCTTGTCGTGATGCAGCGGATCCATGGTTTCAACGGTGGAGCCGGTCGCTTCCCAAACGAGGGTCACCAATTCCAGGGCATCCTTGGCTGTGTGTTCCGTTGGCGTCAGGATGGTTCGACTCCCCTCGAACAGGGTGGCGAACGAGGCCTCGACCCCCGAATGTTCCGTACCCGCGATCGGATGACCGCCGACGAAATCGACCCCCTGGGGCATGACCGCCTCACAGGCGGCAACGATCCGCCCCTTGACACTTCCGGCATCGGTCACCACCGCACCACGCATCATGCCCGGGGCCGCCCGCGCAATGGTCGGCACGATGGCACGTACCGGCGTGGCCACCACCACCAGATCCGCATCCCGCACCCCGTCTTCGGGATCGGTACTGAAACGATCGATCACCCCCAATGCCACCGCGCGCTCCAGGCTTTCGCGATGTCGATTCACCCCCACCACCTCGCCCACCAGGGCTTTGCGCCGTAACGCCCGCGCCAAGGAGCCGCCGATCAGGCCCAAGCCGATAACCGTCATTCTTTTAATATAAAACGCCATGAAAAAAGCCTTCCGACCTTATTATTGTATCGGCCTGGGGAACGAACCGAATACTTTGATATCCACCCCCGGCGTGGCCGCCAACTCCGCCAAAGCCAACGCCGGCTCGGGATCTTCCAGATGACCATCAAAATCAAGGAAGAAGATGTATTCCCAGGCCTTGCCCCGCGATGGTATCGACTGAATGGCACTGAGATTGATCCCCCGGGCGGCGAAAATTCCCAACACCTTGTGCAAAAATCCCGGTTGGTCCGAAAAGGAAAACATGAGACAGGTCTTGTCCGTTCCCGAACGTGATGGGACTTGCCGACCCAGGACCAGAAAACGATTTTCGTTGCCCGCCTGGTCCTGAATGTGATCGGCCAGGAGATTGAGTCCATAGGCATCCGCCGCATAGACCCCTGCGATGGCCGCACTCTGGGGTGTCTCCCGGGCGATCAGCACCGAGCGTGCCGTCGATTCCGTTTCCTTGGTCGCCACCCCGGGCAGATGCGCCGCCAGCCAACCACGGCATTGATCCAACACTTGCGGATGGGCGAAAACCGTTTGAATCCGCTCCAATCCCGTTTCCCGCGACAACAGGGTATGCACCACCGGGAGATAGATTTCACCGCAAATGCGCAACGGCGAGTCGGCCATGCGCTGCAACGTATGATGCACCACCCCTTCCGCAGAGCTTTCCACCGGCGTCACACCAAAATCGGCCCGACCCACTTCGCATTCGTGGAACACATCGTGGATGGTATTGGCCGGGTACATGCGAAATGAGGAGCCGAACTGCTTGATGGCAGCCTGGTGGGTAAACGTCGCCTCGGGTCCCAAATAGACCACCGACAGGCTTTTTTCCAAATTGAGCGAAGCGGAAATGATTTCCCGGAACACCCGATGCACGGCCGCAACGGGTAGTGGTCCATGATGTCGGGCTTCCAGACGGCGATGGATACCCGCTTCCCGCTCGGGGCGGTAGAACATCGGGTTTTGCACCGACCGACCCTTGAGTTCTCCCACTTTGAGAACCCACTGCGCCCGTTCCATCAAAAGGTCATGGATACGATCATCGATCCCGTCGATGGCTTGTCTGAGTTCTTCCAACGTCAAACGCAGGCACCCCTTTTTAAGGTTGAACACCCCAATGGGTATGCTAGCCCGTCACCTGCAAAAAGGCAATACCGCCACAACCCGAAGCCTTTGCTGAGGGGCGGAAGGGGCAAACATGGGACACAATGGACTATTCAGCCAAGCACAGCCAACCCTTTGCGATCAATGAGATCAAGTAGCCGTTGTGCCGGACCGCTCGGCTTTTTCTGCCCTCGCTCCCATTGCTGCACTGTTGTCTTGCCGATGCCGAGAAACGCCGCAAAGACAGCTTGGCTCACATGATTCGTCGTGCGAATGCGCCGGATGTCGTCCGGCTTCAGGGACAGCTTCGTCGGCAGGCACAGTGCGTTCAGCTTGTGCATGGTGATGTCGTCCATAGCGCCGACCTTCACCAAGTCGCGGGCCATGTCGTGGGCAATATCCAGAATTTCACTCATCGCCTTTCACCTCCCAAATCACACCGTCCGCCACCAGCGCGTTGACTTGTTGATTCGTCGCATTCAGAAATTTTTCGGCGGCAAGGCTCAAGGCGGCTTCCTCATTGCTCGAAATGTTCCCCTTCGCGTTTTTGGGGAAAGCATAGAGAAAAACAAGACGGTCAGAATGAGCTTTGCGGTAGCCGACAATCGTTCTGTAGCCGCCGCTTTTCCCCTTCCCCACCCGTGCCAGACGCTTCTTGAACAAATAGCCGCCAAGATCCGCCTCAACCATCCCAGCAACAATTTCCAGCGCCGCATTCCGCAAGTTGGCATCCGTGATGCCCTCGCCCAGTGCCCAACGGTTGAACCATTTGTTTTTGAATACTCTCATCGCCAGGAAATATAACACTAAGTGAGATAGTTTTCAAGGCGCTCGTTGGGAAACATATTGAATTCAACCGCAACCAACACGGGAAACGTAGTTTTCCAGTGTCATTCCCGCGAAAGCGGGAATCCAGAAAGTCAGGGGAGGTAGGAAAGTCATCTGGATCCCCGCTGAAGCCTGCCCTCGAATGCTTTAATCGGGGGCGAGGATGACAATAACTACACATCCCAAGATAGCTGCGGTTTAACATCACACGTTTTTAACTGCAATCGCCCCACTGTTCAAGCGCAACATGAGGGTCAGGGGATGTACGGGTGACACTTGGAATCCATAATGCTCATAAAACTGCTTGGCACGGTCATGAATGGCATGCACCAATAAGGCTCTGACCCCCGCGTTGTCAGACACCGCAATAGCCCGACTGACAGCATCCCGTAACAATGACGCACCCAGTTTGATTTTTTGGGCACGAAGATCTACAGCAAGTCGTGCCAGCACCATCACCGGGATTGGCTCCGGCATATTGCGTCGCACCGAAGACGTTGCCATGGAATGTGTGACGGCACCGGCTGCCATGGCATAATATCCAAAGCAACGGTTGTCCTGGCCGGTTACAACAAACGTGCGACTGGCCCCGCTCAACTGGTTAGCCATGGCCCATCGTTTAAGCCATTCGTCCAGTACAACCTCGCCACACGCAAAATCCTTGAAACAATGCAAGGCCGATAAAGGTTCGGGTGCGCCAAGTTGCAAACCCATGCTTTTTATGTTTTCACATCCCAGGGAGCTTGAACCGCCATAAGACGCTCAAGCCCGGAATTGTCGGTTGGCGGTGCATCCAATAACTGCGTGAACTGCCGAAATTTGTCGTCATCCAGCCGGAAAAAAACTTGGTCAAGTACCACCGCCCGGGCTTTGTCACAAGCGGCTTCGAGCATGAAGTCTGAGCGGTTTTTTCCAGTCAACCGTGCTGCCTGATCGATCAGATCCCGTTGCTCGGCAAGGACACGCAGGTTGATGGAGGCATTGCGCATGACTTTCTCCTTCATGCAAATACATAAAAGATATGCGCATCATACGGTAACGTGTAGCTGTTGTCAATACAAAGATCGGGTAACAATGGGGCCATTGCCTTTCAAAATTGCAATGGGCCACGACCATCGTTGCCCCTGCTTGGCTTTGTCAACGCGATGGAAACATCTTGAGAATAGCGATGATGAACATGGCTTGGCCCGTTGCCACCCCGAACATCCATTGGATGGTTTCGGCTTTGAGTTCGGCGATATCCCTTTTGGTCGCCAACTCTTTAACGTGATCACTGACCACTTGCTCCAAAAGCTCGGTCTGTGCTTCTGCCTGCCTTTTTTCAAAACCGGCAGATTTGAGGGTCTTGATGAGGGTATCAAACGAGATGGTGGTCATTGTTAATTCTCCTCTTGCACCACCATACTACAAAGCTCCCATCCCAGGCAAACGGCTCCATATAAAGGGTCCATGCGCGTCAAACTTAAGCGAGCCGGGTGGATCAATGACGCCCTCGCCACCTGGCTCGCTCAATTTTGCAATGCAATGGCCCAACCAATAACAACCATTGAAATGGTCATGGCTGAGCAATCAAAAGCTGCAAATAGCCCAGCTCCCAACCACCCCCATGCACCCCTTATGCAGGCGCGTCGCCCTCCATCATGCCCATGATGCGGGAAACGTACTGCCGGGTTTCCCCGGGCATCGCCGCCACAGGTTTCTTTTCCAGGTTGCCCATGCCCCAGTTGTAGGCCGCCAACGCCGAACGGACATTGCCATCATAGCGATCCAGCAACCGACTCAGATAGGCCGTACCACCCATAATGTTTTGTTCCGCATCAAAGGGATTTTTCACCCCGAGATCTTTGGCGGTCGCCGGCATCAACTGCATCATCCCCATGGCACCAGAGGGTGATACCGCCTTGGGATTGAAACTGCTTTCAACCTTGATCACCGAGCGGATCAGATCGGCATCCACCCCATACGCCTTGGAAGCCTTTTGAATGATCCCCTCGTATTTCCCGCCGCCATTGCCCGCCCAGGTTTTGGGGGTGATATCCTGGGCCGAGACCTGTGGCTTGATGGGACGTCCGGGGACGATGCCGCTCCCGGAATACGAGGTATCCAACACTGCCGCCGCTGTAGACGGCCAATTGTTGGTTCGCAAACCGGCACTGTCCACGTTCGCCATGTCGGGTGTCAAAGGCATGGTGCGCATTTCCTTGGCATGTTTCAAAGCGACCATCACCGCTTCCACAAAGGGATTCACCCGGGTTCGCGCCGATGATCGTTCCGCCAGCATGGGGGACGGGACGATGTTCCTTGCTTCCATGGCTTGGTTAAGATGTTGGGAAAATTGTTTTTTCCCGCTTGATGCCGCTGTGCGCACAAACCCATCCTTGACCATTGGAGTGGGTACGGACAGTTCAGACATGGATATGGGAGTCGCCGCCATGAGGTCACCTGATAGGAGTGAGATGGAATATACGGTTGCATGACAATGCATCAATTGTGCCATGATAGCAACGCCAAGTACTGCACCCTATCACCCCATGGGTGATCGCATTACAATTGGATGACAATAACATATGAAAGGGTATGGACCCTTCACGTCATACGTCCTACAATATCCACATTCAAAAATCGATTGCTCTGTAATAAACCTCCCGTCTGGAGAGCTATTGAATCCCTGAAAAGGCGGACATTGGCTAACCGCAAATACCAACGGCCCAAATCCGCTCAAGAGGAGAAAACTTGTGCTCGCTGCCATCACGTTGAAAAATTTCAGAAGCTATCGACAACAGGCACGCCTGCCGCTCTCGTCGCTCACTGTACTGATAGGCGCGAACGCCTCGGGTAAGAGTAATGCCATCGAAGGTGTACGCTTGCTCGGGTGGTTGGCACAAAAACAAAACCTATCAGCAATCCAGTACGCGGTGCAGAACGGTGATCGGGTGGTGCGCGGTACGATAGGGGATCTGGTATTTGATCGCAAAGAGTCGCGCAATCAATCGTTCGGCCTGGGTGTCGAAACGAATGAACCCGAATGGAACCGGCTGACAATGACCCTAAGTCATCGTGGCAATGGTTTGCACATTATTGCTGAAACGCTCACGCATCCACACGCATCCGTGCCGCTCTACGTGCTGGATCAGCCATCAGTCAGCCCTGGTACCGATGTGAGTGTGGCCTACAACAACTTTGTAAGGGGACGCAATAAACCTCGTGTCACATGCACAGACCAGATGGCCATTTTCACACAGTTGACCACGCCGGCCATTTTCGCAAACCATCGCGAGTCGAAGAAACTGATCCCACCCGTTACAAAACAGATTGGAGTACAGCTATCGGCCATATTGTTTCTTGATCCTGCGCCCAATCGGATGAGGGATTATACCTTTCCCTCTGAAACCTCTCTGCAAAGCGATGGACGAAATCTTTCTGCCGTACTGTATAATCTTTGGGGTAAGGATAAAACAAATAAAAATAACGATCAAAATCGGAAAGATATTTTAGCCTTTATTCAGAATCTACCAGAGCAGAAAATCACCAACTTATCCTTCATCGAAGAACCGCGAGGAGGGGTAATGGTCCAACTCACAGAAACTTTCGGGGATAAAAAGCACAATTATGACGCATCGCTGCTGTCGGACGGAACTTTGCGGGTACTATCAATAGCCGCTGCCTTGCTCTCAGCCCCAGCAGGCAGCTTGGTGGTTATAGAAGAAATCGATAATGGTGTACACCCCAGCCGCGCCAATCGTCTGATTGACAAGATCCAGTCCATTGCCAAACGACGCGGACTGCAAGTGCTTCTCTCCACCCACAACCCAGCCCTGCTTGATGCACTGCCGGATTCGGCTTTGCCGGATGTCGTATTTTGCTACCGCGATCCCAAAGAGGGATCGAGCCGACTTGTGCGTCTACAGGACGTGCCAGATTACCCAGGGCTTGTGGCGCAAGGTTCCCTGGGTGAACTGGTGTCCCATGTCGTATTGGAACGCTTCGTCAAACAGCCATGTGTTGATACAGACCGCAAAACCAAAGCACTTGCTTGGTTGGAAAGCCTGCGGCAGGGGTGTGAACCATGAGTGTGATCATCCTGCTTGATACATCCATATACCTCAACGTACTGGACGTGCCTAGTTTCAATCAAGACCGTCACATCGTGCTTGATGAGTTTGAAAATTGCGTTCAATTTGGCAATTTCTTTTTGCTTCCTTTGGCATCGATTTGGGAAACTGGCAATCATATCGCCGATTTAAGAGACGGGAAAATTCGACGTCTTTATGCGAAAAAGCTTGTTGGCGATGTGAAAATGGCAGTCAAGGGCGATGCTCCGTATCGTCCCACCCACTTTCCGACACAGACAGAGTTTCTTGAATGGCTTGATGCGTTTCCTGATGCGACCATGCGCAGCAAATCATCCCAGAAGTCACGGGAAGGGGTCAGTTTGGTTGATCTCTCCACAATTAAAGAGTGGGAACGAACCAAGAGTCGTCACCCGATGTCTCGCGTGCGAATCTGGTCCTTGGATATGGATCTATCCGGTTACGACACAGGGACATGAGCCCATGCAAGATTTATTAATTCTACTTTGTCACATTTCCAGTTCGGAGTTTGTGGCCTCTGGATTCCCGCTTTTGCGGGAATGACGGTTACCTTTTTTCAACGGATTTTCTGCTTCGTCATCCCCGCGAAAGCGGGGATCCAGAGCGTATATTCTAATGTGACAAAGTAGAATTAAGAGCCACCCAGCCGATATAGCATCCTACCAGTGCCGATAATGCCTGTGACCGTAATAACGAGGCCAGCCGACATCCACGATCACCCCCCGCGAATAATATTCCGGATAGTAATAGGTCCGTACCGGAGGTTCCTCGAACACATAGCGCGTCACCGGCTCGGAAACGATGGTCCGGGTTACGACAACGGGTTCGTCGATAACCGTGACTTCCTGCGAGCGCACGGGTGCGGGTGGTGGTGGTGCCGTTGCGACCGTTTTGGAATCCTGGAGATGCCACTTACCCTTTTCATCCCGGCATGCCAGACCTTTGATGGTCTCATTCTTTTTATTGACCTTCGCCTTGATTTCCATTTCCCGGCATTCACCTTTGCCACTGCTGCCATCCGCCCTGGCCACCAGGGGAAGGGCCACAAAGCCCGCCATCAGCAACACGGACCATTTGTTCATAGCTTTTACCTAGCTCCTTTGTCTGTCGATTCACGCCCAAACCATTGCTCAACATTGCGGCCGCATCCACCATCCTTCCGGGAACGACAACCACCGCAATAACAGTTAGCTCCTGTCCACCTGAAGGCCAGCCTGCGCAAGCCTGAGTACGGTTGCAAATGATGGGACCGGTGATGTTTTCATGTCAAGAGTATTTGATACGGTCTCCATGAGACCAAAAGCGATATGTTAACACATGTTAGAATCTAATAATAATACGGAAGAACAATATACAATATTAGTAAATTATAAACCAGGATATTTTAATTATTATTGTATGGAAGATGTTTTCACACCCCTCTTTGTATCCTGTTCGAGGATTTGTTAGACTTTTTTTGCATCCGCATCCCCGCATCCATGCAAAAAATACCAATGGATTGAAGCCCCTGGAAGATATTGGACAAGATGCAACACATCTTTTGCGCCACCATCATCACCGCCCCTTATAACCGGGGAGTTTTTGCGGAATCACCTCGTCCACCTGTTCGGAATTGAGATAACGTTTTGCGTACTCCAGATACACCCGGGAATCAACAAAGACCTGAAAAAGATCGGCATCAATCTGCTGATTCTTGGCCATGAAACCTAAAATTTTCATGGATTCCGACAAACTTTTGGCCGGCTTATACGGGCGATCCGCTGCGGTCAGCGCCTCAAAAACATCGGCGATAGCCATGATTCGCGCCCCGATGGGAATCTGCTCCCGAGTCAAGCGATCGGGATAGCCGGTACCGTTCATAGTTTCATGATGGGCACCCGCCAACTGGGGAACCCGGCGCAAATGTTTGGGAAACGGGAGTTTGGAAAGCATATTTTTGGTAGCGACCACATGGTGATTGATCACCTTACGCTCCCGATCGGTCAAGGTTCCGCGCATCACCTTCAGATTTTCCATCTCCTCCTCGGAAATGAATTCCCGACTCTCCCCGTTGCTGTCAATCCAGCGATACTGGTTGACAATGCCCTGCAAGCGCTCGGTGCGCTGCGCCGTCATTAAATCATCACCCCGATTGACGGTCTGCAAAAAGTGCATGTCCTCATCCAATTGTTGCAACCTGCGCCCATGTTCCTCATCCCGGGCGGCAAGCGCATCCGGATCGGTACCCTGTTCCAAGGTTTGCAAACGCCAGCGCAACCTTTCGTTTTCCCATTCCTTTTTGATCAATTCACAACGCAAGTCCAGGAGCTGGAACCGATCAAAAATGCATTCAAGCTTGGTAGACTTGTCAACGATATGCTCCGGCGTCACCACCTTGCCACAATCATGCAACCATGCCGCCACCCGCAATTCGTGCAACTCTTCCCGGGTGGGGCGAAATTGCTGCAACACGCCAATATCACTACAACTGGCCGCATCCGCCAACATTTCCGTTAATACCGGTACCTTTTCGCAATGTCTGGCGGTATAGGGGGATTTGTCATCAATGGCCCCGGCAATGGCCTGAATAAAAGATTCAAACAAAGCCTCCAGTTCGCGAATCAATTTTTGATTCGTCATGGCCACCGCCGCCTGCGAGGCCAGGGATTCCGCCAAGTGCTGCGCCTCGGCACTGAAGGCAACGATGGATCCCGTCGCGGGATCCAGGGCATTGATCAATTGCAAGACCCCAATCACCTCGCCATCATGATTTTTCATCGGTACCGTCAAAAACGAGACCGAACGATAACCATTCTTTTGATCAAAAGCCCTGGTTCCAGAAAAATCATACCCAGCAACCGTATACGCATCCGGAATCGTGATGGTGACTCCTTGGAGCGCCGCCGCCGCCGCGACCATTTTGGAATTGGCCACGCCATCCACATAAAGTGGCAATTCGGGGAAACGAATCGCCACACCCGTGGTGCCACCCATGGCAATATTCAAGGAATCGGTACGGATAATGGCAAATTCAAGGGTATCCCGATCCGTCTTGATGTACAAAGTACCCGCATCGGCATAGGTCAACTCCTTGGCCCCCAAAAGAATGCTCTCCAAGAGTCGATTGAAATCTTTCTCACCTGATAAGGCAATACCCAGATGATTAAGTTTTTCCACCCGGGCACCATAGCTTTCCATCGAGGTTGAAACCTCATCGGAACATAACTTTCCTGCATGTGGGACGGATCGATCCATTGTCTTCCCCGATGTCAAAGTGGTCTCCGACTTTTATTATACTGCTAATATTTGTTATTTTATTCGCCCCACATTTTCACCCTATGTAGCCACAGGCAGGTCAACCAACCTTGTAAACAGGCATCACTCCATAAATTTTTTCAAATGCGGCTCAATATCGTTGGCCAAGGCTTCCAAGTCTTCATTTTTACGCACGAAGTCTTCCGCACCCGCACGAAAAACAAAATCCATGGCGGCTTCGGGATCCACCGAGGAGAGCATCACCACATACGCATCGGGAAACTCATCCTTGATGATCTGGGTTGACTCGATACCGTCCATAATCGGCATTTCAATATCGGTCAGCAAAATATCGGGCTGGTGTTGCTTGAACAGCGCCACCCCCTCCTTGCCATTCACGCCCTGGGCCACCACCTCGGCATCCAATCCCTCCAAAACCATCTGCACCATTTCCCGAATCGTGTCGCTGTCATCGACAATCAAGATGCGCGGTTTTTTGGCCATCACCATTTCCTCCTCAATTTTTCATGAACCCCTCCGGGATCAACCAACCCGCTCCAGGGTACATCAAGCGCCGAATTCTAGCAAATTCTGTACGGTATCCAACAAGCTGAATTCGTCAAACGCACCCTTGACGATATACGCATTGGCACCGACATGAATGCCACGTTGCTTGTCCTCCTCGCGATCCCGCGATGTAACGATAACGATAGGGGTATATTTATGCATCTCCGTGGCACGCAATTTTTCGGTCAGTGAAAAGCCATCCAAGCGCGGCATTTCCACATCGGTCACCACCAGATCAAATGGGAATTGGCTGGCCATGTCGAACCCCTCCTGCCCATCCTGGGCCAGGCTGACATGGTAATCCTTGGATTCCAGGATATCCTTTTCCAATTCCCGGGTATTCATGGAATCGTCCACCACCAGAATGCGCCTGCGCCCCTGACCCTCCGGACGCGCCGCCAAGGAACGACCTGCGGATATTTGACTGCGGTATAGCCGTTTGGCCAATTGGATGATGTAGGCGCTGTCCAATACCATGACGATTTCGTTGTTACCCGACACCAACGCCCCGGTCACCAGACGATTGTTTTGCAAAATGAGGGGCATGGGTTTGAGAACCATGACATCTTCGTCCAGGATCCCATCCACCACCAATCCCAAGGTTTCAATGCCATTGGAAACGATCAGGATATCCGCCTTGCCCAACTCTTCCCACGGACGTGGCGGCACCCCCAGGATTTCCGCCATGCGAATCACCGGAATCACCTGATCACGCAATAGAATGGCCCGCCGACCCACGACCTGAATCCCCGCATCCAAATAAAACTGATCCACCTCCTGAATGGATCCCGAGGACATGGCGTACGGACGATGCCCCACCTCGAATTGCAAGACACGCAACGTGGCCATGGTCAGGGGCAGACGTAAAATAAAACGGGTCCCCCTGCCCTCCTCCGATTCCACTTCAATCGTCCCATTCATGACATCCACAATATTTTTGTGGACCACATCCATACCCACACCACGACCGGAAAAGTCGGTGATGATCTGACTCGTGGAAAGACCGGGATGAAAAATCAATTTCAGGAGTTCCTGACGTGGCTTGGCTTCCAATTCCTCCGCCTCCATCAGTTTTTTTTGCAAGGCCTTTTCTTTAAGGCGCTCGACATGAATGCCGGGACCATCATCAATCAGTTCAATGACCACACTGTTGCCCTGCGGCCAGGCACGCAACAGGATGGTTCCCGTCTCCGGTTTGCCCAATTCCCGGCGTACCTCCGGGGTTTCCATGCCATGATCGACGCTGTTGCGCAACATGTGAACCAGTGGGTCACCAATGGTTTCAATGATGGTGCGATCCAGTTCGGTATCCCCACCCTGAATGTTCAAGCGCACTTTTTTCTTCAGCGCCCGGGCGGCATCACGCACCAGGCGCGGAAACGTTTCAAACAACGACGACAAAGGGAGCATGCGTAATTTAAGGGAACGATCCTGCAACTCCATCGTCAACAAATCAAGCTGATCCGCATCCTCCACCAGCAAGGTGCGCACCCGCGCCAATTCATCCGCCAACTCCCGTGCCTGCTTGCGGAGTCGTACCGAGCGTTGCTCCTCTTCCCCCCCCTGCCCACTCAACACAATGTTCAAATGGGAATGGACATCATGGGCCAACGATACCGCCTGCGACAATCCCGACAACCGCGCCTTCATGCGGGTGCGAAACGTGATCATGCCGCCGCCAATCTTGATCAATTCATCAAGCTGTGATGCCTCCAGGCGGATGGTCCCTGTCGATTCCTGGCTTTTCGCCTTGGACTGGTCCGTACCGGCACGGACCTTATCCTCCGTTCGCGGCGGCCCCCTGTCAGGTTCCGACTTTTTCGCCGGTGCCGCTCCCGTCTTTTCCACCGGCTCCACTTCCAACATTTTTGCCGGCTCCACTTCCGTCTTTTCCACCGGCTCCACTTCCATCTTTTTCGCCGGTGCCGCTTCCGACTTTTCCACCGCTTCCGATGGCGCAACCGTCCCCTGCTCGCCCCCCGGGACAGGTGCCCCGGTCGGTGAAGCATCCCCCCCCTGGTTGATGCGATTGAAAACTTCCGCCATTTGGGCGATCAATTCCTGATCCACATCCAAGACCGCACCACCCTCGGCCGCGATTTCCACCTGCGCCGCGATCCAATCGATACCCCGGTACAACACTTCGGCAACATCGGCATCCACCGTCATGCGTCCCTCGCGCACCAAGCCGAATATGTTTTCCATTCCGTGCGCCATCTCCGAAATGGAAAGCAGCTTGATCATCCGCGAGGTCCCCTTGATGGTATGGGCCGAACGAAAGACCGAATTAATTAAATCCGCATCCCCCTTGCCCTCCTCAAATGCCGCCAGACCTTTATTGATCGTTTCAATATGATCCCGGGCCTCACTGACAAAGCGCTTGATAAATCTGGACATGTCCATGGCCATGACAGCACTCTCCCTTGGTTTCAGATTCGGTAACGCCCGGCGTTATCGGGTTGCTCCATGCGCCGACGGCACAACTGAATCATCTCCTCGCCGGTCAAATCCAGGGGGAAGAAACTCAACCCAGTCCGGGCCAGGCCATAACGCTCAATGCGATTGGCCGCGGTCTGGAACCCCTGTCGCGCCAAAGGCAGCGACCCCACTGCCGAAAAAGATTCCGCCATGTAGAAATGCGCGGTCCAAATCTGTGGATCGGCGTAGGCGGCCTTGCGACAATGGGTGATAACCCCATCGTGATTGCCGTCCTGGCGATCCGCCAGTCCCGATAAGAGATGGCTTTCCACCGACATGGGATCGAGTTTTTGCATGCGCAAACAGTGATTGCGCGCTTCGGTCAAGCGCCGCACATGCAGAAAGATACACCCCCCCAAACCCAATGCCCGGAGGGAATCCTGGGACGATGCCGACGCAGCCAACAACCCATCCAACATTTTCAAGGCTTGCTCATAGCGTTTTTCCAGGGCCAGTTGCCGCGCCTGCTCCCAAGACCCGACCCCCGTTAGCGCCGCAACCACGGCAACTTTGACGGAAGGCGCCGAAACACTGGGAACGGGCGTGGCCACCCGGGCCGGGGGAGCGGTGATGGTCGGCGGTTTGTCATGGCGCAAGGTTGAGGAAAACAAACCCGTCTGCGTAGCGGTCCGGCCCTCCCCGGGACGAGACTTGCGGAAAAACAAGATATTGTTCCATTCGTCGCGCACCAATCCATGTCCCATACCATCTAGAAAGCTCGTATGGGTGAATATTTCGGTAGCACTCACGATCAAGGCACCACCGGGCTTGAGCAAGCCCGCAAGATGATTAAAAATGTGTCGTTGCGTCGGTTTGTCGAAGTAGATCGATACATTACGATAAAAAATACAATCGACGCGTCGCAACACATCGGGGAAACTGCCCCCGGCCAAGTTCACTTGGTAAAACGTCACCCGGCGACGAATCTCATCCATGACCTGGAAACGGTCGGGACCCAAAGCCTTGAAAAATCGATTCCTGATTTCCGGATCGACGCCACGAAAGGAATAATCATTGTATATCCCCTCCCTGGCCCGATCCAAAATACCCTGATCGATGTCGCACCCCATGACCTCAAACGTCGGCAAGGCCTCCTTGCCCAACGAGCGCACCATCTCCATGGCGATGGAGTAAGGTTCGTCGCCACTGGAGCAGCCGGCACTGATGATCCGCACCGGCGCATTTCCCGCCCGGCGACGGAATTCGGGAATCAAATGTTGCGACAACAGACGCAATTGGTCCGACTCCCGAAAAAAATAGGATTCGTTGACCGTCAGCAGGGTAATGAGCTTATCGAGTTCCTTGGCATCCTGCTCCAGGCGCTGTCGATAGTTCTCCCAGGAGGCGATACGGGTGGCCTGGGCACGCTCCAGCAAGCCGGTCACCAGCAACCGTTCCCGATTGCCAACAAAGATCAAACCACTCCTTTCCTTCAGGAAGGTTTTAAAGCGACTCAACTCCGGGGCATCAGGAGTCGCCAATGGTTTCCTTTTGAGCATCATCGCGCAGAGACCCATTTGATAATATTCTGACCCAATCTTTCCGGCGGTCCGATTTGCGAAACGACTTTGAGTTCAATGGCGCTACCCGGCATGCTGAACACCATGGATGTGGCGCGGTCCTGGGCCAACGTATAGCCACCCGCCTCGTGGATAGCCCGAATCCCTTGCACCCCATCCCGCCCCATACCCGTCAGGATCACACCAATGGCATTGCTCCCATAGACCTGCGACGCCGACAGCAGCAAACGATCACAGGAGGGGGAATAGAGATCATCCGCCTGTTTGGCCGACAATACCAATACCCCACCACCGCGCACCTCCATGTTGCCGGTTGCCGGGGCGATGTACAGGGAACCGGGGAGCAACGAATCCCCATGGGCCGCTATTTTGACCTTGAAGCTGGTGGTCCGGGCCAACCAAACCTCCAATCCCCCCACATAGTCGGGATGGATATGTTGGGCAATAACAACGGGATGGGAAAAATCTTTGGGAAAAACCTTTAAAAGTTCCACCAACGCCTTGGGGCCGCCCGTGGAACTGGCAATGGCGACGATACCAGCAGCCTTTGTGACGCCTGCCGCAGCAGTTCCCACCGGTTGGCGCGCCGGAGAAGGCGCAACAGGGGATAAAACAGCCCCGGGGGTGGCTGTAACCCGGGCCGTATTGTTGCCCGGAACCGCCTTTCGCCCCCCCTCAAAGGCCTTCAGGATGCGATCCGGCAAGTGCCGGCAGGTATCGTCGTCGAACAAACTTTCACGCTCGAACACATCCAAAGCGCCCGCATCCAAAGCCCTTCGCGTGGCAACGGGGTCACCCGCCACCGACATGGCCATAAAAGGAATCCCGTGCTGTCGCAACCTGTCGATCACGTAAAATCCCCCCGGCTTGTGAGAATCGACTTCGACAATAGCCAAGTTTGGCCCACCGGAAATCGCCTGACGTACAGCCATCGGGCTGGAATCGGTCCATTCCGCCCCGCCAAAGTTGGGTGATTCCATGATCAGACCGCCCAACTTTTCACGGAAAAAACTGTCGTCGCAAACAATCAATACCCAGATCAAGGACATGGTACCTGATTATTCAACGCAATCGTCTCAAGCGGCAGGTCCCTGCCATATCTGCTGGTCACCAAGCCACGGATACCCGACAAACCCCATAAGCTAGGCCGCATCTCGTTCGTTAATAAATCTGCCATATTGTTTGTCCACCTTCATGATGTGAGTAATCAACCAGTTACGCAAAAATCCGAGCAAGGCATTGGCCACCGACACATCCCCCTTGCCCACCTGGTCGATGAAGGCGACAACCCGTTCCACCACTTTTTTATGTTTTTCTTTATGGTTGGTAGCATCGGGATAGCCTGCAGAAGTAAATAACTCTTCCTCCTGCGCAAAATGAAACAATGTATATTCTTTCAATTCCGGCAACACGACCCGGACCCCCTCCTCCGCACGTCCGCTCTGAATTCGGGAAGCCAGTAGGTTGATCAGTTCCAACAAGCGTTTGTGCTGCTTGTCCATCTCGGGAATGCCGACGCTCAGATTTTCCGTCCAGGGAAAGAACTCCTGATTCGCCTCATGCGATCCATCGATAGCAGAACCTTCCAGTTGGAAAAAGGCAATGGAACTTTGCAATTCAGACGCATTGTCGGACAACGCCGAAGCCGAAGTGCGCATGGTCGTTGCGGCACCCACATTGTTGCGAATCACCTGATCCAATTGTTGGATGGCGATATTGATCTGTTCCAGCCCCTGGCTCTGTTCCTGGGAAGCATTGGAAATCATGCGCACCAATTCGGCGGTGCGCTGAATATCCGGCACCAATTTTTGCAGGCTGTGCCCCGCCTTGACCGCCACATCCACGCTCGAAGAGGAAAGGGCCGTGATCTTGGCTGCGGCCGATTGGCTGCGTTCCGCCAATTTGCGGACCTCCGAGGCCACTACGGCGAAGCCCTTGCCATATTCCCCGGCCCGGGTCGCTTCCAACGATGCATTGAGGGACAGCAGGCTGGTCTGGTGGGCGATCTCGTCGATGATGGAAATTTCCTCGGCGATTTGTTTCATGACATCCACCGTTTCCGCCACCGCCTGACCGCTGATCACCGCTTCATTGGCGGAAGCACGGGCAATTTCCTCGGTTCTCTGGGCATTTTCCGTGGTTTTTTGAATATTGATGGTCATCTCCTCCATGGAGGCGGCGGTTTCGGTGATGGAAGCCGCCTGCTGGATGGCACCATCCGATACCATTTGCGAATTGTTGTTGATCCGGTCGCTCTCCTCGACGATGCGCCGGCTGATCTGGATGACCGATCCCACCGACTCCCGCAAATTTTCCACCATGTTGCCCATGGCTCCGAATATGCCGGTCGAAGACCCGTCCCCCTTGCGAAAACTGGACAGGTCACCACCCGCCAAACGATCCACGTAACGCACCACCTCCGCGGGTTCACCACCCAATTGCACGATCAAATAACTCTGTAAATCATGCAGGGCCTTGAATATGCCGGAAGATTTGGCATCCGTTTCAATTTTGGCGGAAAAGTCACCCAACGCCATCCGTTCGGCAAGCGTGGTCACGACGCGGGGTTCGGCACCCAGTTGCCGCCGTATGTCGCGCAACGTCATGAAACCCAGGACAACCGTGAAAACAACAATCACCACGGTAAACACCAAATAGGCGACCGAAGCAAAAGAAGCCTGATCGATCAGGGTACGCGCCGTCTTGCCCAAGTCTTGCACCACGAGCTGCTCAACCTCTTGCAACAGGTTGATGCGATGGGTCATGGTATCAAACCAATAGATGGGATCGATATGGAACCCACCATCCTCCATATGTTCCAGCGCCACCTGCCGCATCCGCTTGATTTCCGCCGTTGCCTCCCCGGCCATTTTGTTGCGAAAACTCGTGACCTGCAACTCCGTGGCGAAAGAGACGAACAACTCGTCATAAATCTCCTGCTCCGCCATCAACGTCATGAAACGGGGACGCAACTCCTTGGGAAAGGTATTGCTGGCGAACACATTGCTCAATACCGCCCGTTCCAACCCGGCACGCTCCTTGGAATTGAGAAGATTCAAATAAGCCGTTGTCTGCGCCATCATTTGTGGATGCGTAGAGAAAACGACAATCTTTTTCAGGAGATCCATCAAGGAATGGTTCAAAGTCGTATAAAATTCAATGGCGCGATTCACATCCATTTTGTCGCTGTCAACCTGCCAACGAATATCATTCAAGCGGTCCAACGCCGCCTGTGCCTCCTTGGCCGAAGCTTGGAAATCGGCACTCTGGGACATGGGATTTTCGATGCGCAAATAATCTTTGAGCTTGGTGGCCTCGGTATTGGTCAACACCCGCTGCTTGGCCATATCCTCCTTGAACTTACCCGCTTTGCTCCCCAAGTAGCCGGCTGTCAATCCCCGCTCCTTCTGGATTTCATGCACCAACGGCCCCACCTGCACCGCCGTTCGCGCCATGGCGTCAAAGGCGCGGATTTCCGTCAGCATCATCCTTTTCGACCAGACGGTGTCGGTACCATAAAAAATCAGCGCCACCAACGGCCCGAGGAAAAGCAGGAAAAACTTGCTTTGTAGATTTAAATTTTTGATCAGATTCATGGCAACCCCCACAGCCCTAGAAGCCCAGCACTAAAATTCAGGTTAAAGGAAAGCCCCGGGACCGGGCACTCACCGGATCAACGACACGTCGCGTTTTAATCCCCCCGGGAAGCGGCATATCCCGACCATGCGTTTCCATCCCGATGAGACGCTCCAGGTCGACGACGAACACCATCTCGCGACCATCGCTGACAATGAACGACAGGGGGGTCATGGCGGAACTGCCTTGCATGATACGCGGAATTTCCATCATTTCCCGAGGGTCAACCGTACGGAAATCGGCCAGCCGGTCCACGATGATGCCGATGTTGCTCCCGGTGCCGCGTGGAAATATCACCGATGGGATCCGGTAAGCCCCGATCAAAGCCCGAAGCGGCAATTTTTCATGAAAATAATAAAGATCGGTGCCAACAGGGGCATCAGTCACCGCCCCCACGCGCTCAATCTGCCGACTCTCAATACCAAAGGTGAAGTTCAGGATACCAAAAACCAATATTTCCAGACCCGATGCCGCACCAGCCCCATCCAGGCGATCATCGCCAACATCGCACCCGGCATGGTCACCGGGATCGCCATCCCCCGCCTTCACGTCAGGCCGCCCCACCCGCCAAGGAAAAAATCTTCCCCATATCCAGGAGAATGGCATAACCACTGCGGTAACGAATCTGGCCCGTTGCCAAGGCACCGACACTCTCATTCAAGGTGAACATCACTTCCTTGACCTCCTCTTGGGAAATGTTAAGGATATCCTCCACCGAGTCCACCAACAATCCCGAAACCAGATTGCCATGACGGGCGATCATGATCCGTTGCCGGGAACTGCCACGATCCTTTTCCAATTTGAGCAGGTGATGCAGATCGATGATCGACTCGATACCTCCGCGCACATCGATGACCCCCAGGAAATGCTCCGGGGCCCCCGGCACACTGGTGATCGGTTGCACGGGCAACAGTTCGCGTATCTCGGAGCTGTGGCAGGCGAAAAACTGGCCACCCAGGGAAAAAATCATCAGTGCCAGAACGTCGCGGCCCTCGGTAAACGACCGATCGGTTGTATCAGAGCTTCTCATGATTTCCCCGCTTTGAAAAAAAGCGTGCGTCCCGAAAAAAACCTTGCGAGTCAAACGATAACGGGCAAACCCATCCCTTGAGCGTACATTGGGAAAAGTTACCATGGAAACTACACCAAAGTATAGTGTCTTTGTCCAAGTATCGCGACAGGCTGGGAAGGAGGTAGCGGGGTGTATCGGGCAATTTCCTTGCGAGAACCAATGACGAATGCAATAATGAATGCAGTAGTTAAACCGCAACCAACGCGGGACACGTAGTTTTCTAGCGTCATTCCCGCGAAAGCGGGAATCCAGAAAGTCAGAGAAGGGTGTGTAGGTCCCCCCCGATTCAGGCATTCGGGGTTCCCGCCTTCGCGGGAATGACGGGCTCTGGATCCCCGCTGAAGCCTGCCCTCGAATGCTTTAATCGGGGGCGTGGATGACAAGAACTACGAATCCCAAGATAGCTGCGGTTTAACGCGTGGAGATGTGCGATGGCTTTGGAGTTGGACACACTGAACAAGGCGTTGGATACGCTGAAAGCGGCACTCCGTCTCCATGAGGGGAAGAAGGGGGAAAGCGAAGAGTTGGCCCTGGCCCTGCGTGATTCGGTCATTCAGCGATTTGAATATACCTATAATCTCTCCTGGACACTCATGCAGCGATGGATTGCCGAAAACGTCAACCCGGAATCGGCAGACCCCGTGTATACCCGCAAAGAGTTGTTCCGAATCGCCGCCCGCCTTGGATTGATCGCCGATCCTTTGCATTGGTTCGCATACCACAAGGCCCGTAACATCTCTGCCCACACCTACAAGGAGGCCAACGCCGAAGAGGCTTTCAAGGCCGCTGTGGCCATGGTTGAAGATGTGGACTACCTCCTGGCGGCGCTGGCCAAACGTAATGATTGATCTTGCCCCAGAACACCTGGAACCCAGGCAACGACTCCATCATGGGAACATTTCAGCTCTATGATCATTCGCCTCGCAAAATTGATTTTGTTGATTCTGATGGTTCCGGGATTGGCGCATGCCCAGGAACCAACCTGCCGCATCGGTTTTGATGTCGGATCAACCGGGATTCGCGTCGGAGCCCTCGACACGACCCATTCCGCAAAGGCTGCCATCGACTATTTGGCGGATGTCTGGGCCGATGCCATACCCGATGCCACCCTGACAGACACCATCCAGGCCCTCACCAACCTGCCCCGGGAAGCAGGACTCCCCGGCGCATGTACCGCCATAGCCGGTGGATTTTCCGCCTGGCGCTACGCCATGGCATCGGGAAAACCGTCCCGCGTCACCGCCATCCTCCACCGAATCCACCAAAAAACAGGCGTCCCGTTTTTCATCATTCCCCAGGAAGTCGAGGGACGCTACGGTTATGAGGCCACACAAAAAATATTAAAAAACGAATTGACCACCCCGTGGATCCTGGATATCGGCGGCGGCAGTTTTGAGGTTGCCGGTGCCAACGCCACCTGGGGCAGCGACCTCGGGGCCAAATCCTGGCACCGCCTGTTCTGCTCACAAATCCGGGGAGTCCTGCCCCCCGACTGCTCCGTCACCCCCTTGAGTCCAGCCGATAGCCACGCAGCCCACACCCTGTTGGACGCATACCTGCACAAAGGCAAAGCGATTCCGCAAGCCATCCTTCAGTCGCATCAGCCCGTCACCGCCATCTCCCCCCCTCTCCTCAAGGGCATCTACCCCGCCTTGCGCTGCCTGGAGGCCAGCCATCTATTGCACCAGGGGCACGTGGACGGGCACGGATTTGACGCAACCGCACTCCACGAGGCCATCCAGCACCTGCAAGCCAAAACGCCCACCGAGCTGACGCAATGGTTGGACGCCTGTACCCGCAACAAGGATCTCCCCCCCTGTTCGCCGAAATATTCCGGCACCCTGCTGACCAACATGCTGTTGGTTCAGGCCATCATGGATATCCTGACACTACCGCGCGTGGAGGTGGCTGCCGCTGACATCAACAATGTGACCGGACTCCTGACCGACGACACGTTGCGCCAATGGAGTACGCATTATTCGTGTTATCTGGAGCGGCTTGCCAAACAAGGGGTCGATGCCTACCTGACCGACCCGCAAAGCTGCCCCGAAGTGCCAACGGGCGGGCGTGTCAATTGAAATGTTCCAGGAAGCGGGAAATATCCAACAGGAGGACATCGTGCAACTCGTCGCTGTTGTCCTTGCGATAGCGCCCGATAGCCTGGACCACATCTGCGCCACCACTGGTAATGTTGGATTGCAGGGGATGTTCAATATGGTCCAGGCGACTGAAGAAACGGATATCGTCAACCGCCATGCCGAACTGGACCCCCTCTGAACTGAACACTACGACATACTCCAACATGTAGCGCTTGACCAGCTCGCCAATACCGTCGAACAACTCCAACAGCGATTTCAGTACTCCCGCCTCCGCCGTGCGAATAATAGTGATGGCTTCCTCCTTTTTCCCCTCCTTGAGCAAATCCGTCGCATCGGCACCCACCTTGTGGATCGCCTTGTGGGGCGTATCAAAGCGGGCCATATAACTATTCAGATTGGCATTATCCGATGTGAACGTATCGTACCATTTGCCGAAGGCGCACAAATGGGGATTGGTCTGCACCGTAACGAGCTTATTGTTAAAAACCTCATCCTTCAGCTTGTTGATCCAGTTGATATGGTCCTGCTTGCGCATCCCCATGGTTTCCACCAACTCTTTAATTTCCTGGGTGCGAGCCTTGGAGCCGAGGAACACCCGCAAATCAAAGAGTGGCAGGTTACCCTCGCGAAAAGGGATGACACCGCGCAGTTCGGGGGTGCTGTCGGGGACGGCAGTAAATTCCAGCATGTCGATGACAGAGACGATATCGTGAGAAATGACCCCGTAGGGGGTTCCAGCAACCGTAAACACCAGATAGTCGGCATCCAAGGAAAATTTGGCTTCCATCCTTGTCTCCTCACGATTCGGATTGATTGTGGGAATAGTCTACATCAAGCCATATCTCATGTTAAGTAAAAAACCAAACGCAAAACAATTCCCGCCAAGACTTCACGCCACCATCCATCGTCAAACACGTCAGACGATTGCGGGGCGACCCCCCGTGACCTCCCGGCGGATCACCTGGGCAAAACCAGCCTGATTCGACTCATCAATCTTTAAACCGATCATGCGACCCGTCAACCGCTGTACCCGACAGCTCATTTTGTTGCCCTGTTTGTCCGCAAGCAGGCGAATCGTCCCTTCCGTTTCCTGTTTCAGGATGGGAGGGGGCATGTCATCGCTTTCGATACAGGCCCCGGTTTTACTGACATCACGCAACACCCCCTGGATGATGCCCACACCGGAAAATCGCAGTTCCACGGGATGAAAGGCAACAACCCGTTCCATCGACCGTCGCGAAGGTTTCACGGGAGCTGGGCAACGGCTGTCCTGTCCCTTGTCGGCAGCTCTGCGGCCAGCACTGGCATCCACCAGGGCATATTCGTTGGCCATACGCCGATCAACGACGGGAAAAACATCCACACGCTTGAGAATCCCCTCCAAGGCCTGCAGCAACACACGCCCCTGGTCCGCCAACGATGCATAATCCATGGGATTCGCAGCCGTTGCTCCCGAGTCGATGGCGGCTTGCAACCGTTCCACCTCAACCCAGGCATTTTCGATGAATCCTTTGTTCTCTTCAAATATTTCCATAACATTTTGCGGTGGAATCGGTAATTTGAGGAGATCCCATTCCACCAGACTGATTTCGCGCAATGCGGTGCGTGCTTTTTTCAGGATCAGGAGAACAGCGTCCGGGGAGTTCAAATCACCCGCCAGCGCCTCGATTCCCGCCAGGGGGTCATCGGACAACGCCCCGGCGATATCCGCGCTGACCGGGCCGGAAAACGACAACGATGGGGGCAGTTCCAGACGTTCGCGGCGACCATCGAAAAATTCCAGGGTGTGTTTCATGAATTGGTTCAGCTTGAACACCCGGGCCTCGACCCCACGAAACAATTCCACATTATGGGGTTCCGCCACGCCGGGATCCTGAAGCAACAGATCGATTTTCTCAAAGATGGTATTGACCCGGGAGGGTAACGACATGAAGAACAGTCGGTTATTATCCATAAAGTCCGATATTTTGCGATCGGCGATGCCAACGCCCCCTAACATTTCCACCTTGTGGCGCCGATCCCGGGCAATCACCTGCTGTTGAATGTCGAGAATCTCCTCCAACTGGCCGCGAACCTTGACCGCCAACTTGTCCACGAACGTCAAGACAAACACGATGGCATTCAGTTTTTTATGCGTTTCATCGGCATGTTGTTCCAACTGGGCCATTTTTTCCAGCAACGTCCATTGCGATTCCCCCCGGTCGCATATCAGGTAACGCAGCATGGGATTGGCTTCAGACTCACGTTCCCCCGCACCCGTAGCACTCTCCGCCTCCCGTACCGCCGCATCCCCCCCATCGGCGTTGGCGTCCCACAACCTGATCATGAAACGCTCCATGTTGATCAAATCGCGAAACAACACGTCCAGACGCAACGATTTTTCAAAGAATGGCCGATTCTCCATCCGTTCCAGAATGACATGCATCGGACTTAAATGGTGGGTGCGGATACGGGTCAACACCTCCACAATGGCATCCTGGTTGTCCACCAAGGCCCTGAGTACCTTATGGGTTGAATCCAGACGCACCCGTATCCCCTCCAGGCGTTTTTCCAGGACATGGATTTCCTGTCTTTGGAACAAAAAGATTTCACTCATTTCCGGAAAGCCGGTGGCATTCAGGATGGCATGCAAGATCCCCTTGTCCAGCATATCCCCGTGAAACATGGAGAGTCCCAGGATCTCGGTGAGCGCCTGTCTCAACACTTCCATCTCCGCATAAGCCGCATGCAACTCCAAGGCGTCTTCCAGCATGCGACGGTTGGGAATGCTTTGCAACAATCCCTCCATGGGCACTATGGTGGACTCATGCAATGCGGGAAATTTGCTGACGCTCAGCCAATCCTTGATGATCGGGGCGAAAGAGGCCAGATGGAATTGGCTGGTTTCCCCCTGACTGCGCTGCGACCAAACCCGCCCGAGCCAACGGATACGGGTCAATGGACACGGATCAGGGGGGGCAAGGAACGACCCCGACAACGCTCTCCTGATCCAATGGATCGCCCCAGTCCGGGGACGGACAACAGACCCTTCGGCGTCCAAGCCAGGAGACGAAAGCGGAATCCGATCCGCCTCTGACTGGGCGATCGCCTGGCCAACAGACGCCAATTCCTCCTGGAAGCGCGCTTCCAATCCCGCCTGCGCCCCGACAAGGCGCTGTCGTAACGTATCAAAGTGGCTGGAACCGGGAGTGAAGGGATCCAAAAAACCGGGAAAAATACGATTGATGAACTGCGGCGCACACACCTCCTTGTTTTTAATGAATTTGCGAATCGCCCCCTGGCGACTGTTGTATCCCAGTACCCCGACCATGCGGGTATTGGAAAATAAATCGCCAAACCAAAACCTGAATTTTTCCAAGATCGTCCGTGATGTGGGATCCTTGGTATGCGGATAAATCCCTTCCAGGTAATAATGGAACACATGTGCAAAAATCATATTTCCGGGACAGGAGATCGATGGCATGACCGGACGGATTTCGGGACGAATGAAGAAACTGCGCAAGCGCCGCACGAAAGACTCTTCCCATTGCTGCAATTTTTGCTGGTTATCATCCAAAAAGTGCCGGTCACGGCGCCCCCAACGCGCCACCATGGCGCTATAGAGGATCGGGTCCGACAAATCCATGAACACGGAAACGAACAATATCAGACCCAGAATCACCATCCCGAAAAAGACGCCGTACACGGCAAAAAGGAATTGCCGCAACTCTTCCAGGCTGCGACGTTTGGCCTCGGGAAAGCCGCCCTGCTTCAAGCGCTCAATGGCTTCCACCCGGGGAATGGCGATCTGGATGTCAATCTTGTATTGCGTATTGGTCGCGATACCGTATTGATCAACCTTGCGCAACAGATCAACATGCCGGGCGGTGACCTTCTCCATCTCCTGGACCACTGCGGCAAAGGCGGTTGTACCCACCTCCAGCTTGGCCACCACCGCTTTCACGCTCGCGTTGACGTGATAAGCCTCCAGTTGGAACAACGTTTGCAGTTCGGCCAGGGAATAATTCTTCAAAACCATTCGCCCGCCCAATTTTTTCATCTCTTCAAGGACATCCAGGCGGTTCTCCTCCAATTTCCTGACAAACTCGGCCACCACCGCCTGCAGTTTGTCCCGCAACGGGGTTTTCAGATCGAACCGGGCATCGACCAGCAATTGATCGATGCCCGCTGCCGCCGACGTGGGCTTGTAGGCACGGGCCACATCCCGCTCCCCGGGGACATAGCCACCATGGACAATGAAATATTTCGCCCAGTAACGTGGACCCTTTTCCGCCTTGCCACTGGAGGCCGCCCCTGACATTTCATCCTCGGGGATACGGTCAAACCGGGCCGTGATATCGGCCACGGTTTTATCCAAAACAACGCTCAGGTCCGCCAAAGAGGTTGGGTTGTCGCCATTGCCATGCCCCGGATCCCCCAACGCCTCCACCACATTTTTTTCAATCAGACGCCACTGATAACTCAAGTCTTGCGTCTTGGAGAACAACAGCACGATACCATCGTAGTTGGTCCATATGGAAAACACCGTCAAAAACAGCGACAGCACCATCCAACGTGGAAACCTCTGGAACGATTGGAAAATCCCCCTGAATACCCGACCCGCCTCCGCGACCCCCTGAAACATGCGATCCTTGAAATCCAAAATGATCGACGAAAACACCAAACCCACGAAAACAGCCGCGAACCATCTCGCCAACTCCTGTTCCGCACCCGAAAAACCAGAGCCGAAAAGAGAGATGAAACGCGGTTCCTGCATCATGTCCGCAATCGCCTTGGCGGTCGTCAAAGACGATAGCAGGAACAAAAACACCCCGACGGCTATTTTGCCCACCGATAACAATTTGCCCAAGGTTTCACGAATTTTTTCATTCGTACCGATCATCGCCCCATCGCGACCCCACAAATGCATCAGGGAACGGGCAACCTTGATACTCCCCGGGAGTTGCCGATCCGCATCCATCTGATCGGCGACAAAGGCATTCTTCAGGGCCGTTTGATTGAGGCGAAAGATCAATCCCGTCAACTCATAAAAGGGATTTTCAGCCATCATGGCTTCGCGCCCCGACTCCAGGGCGTTCTTGAATTCTTCCAATTTTAGAATTGTCGAACGATTCGCACGTCCCGGAGCCGGATTGGCCTCATTCAGCAACCCTTCGCGCAGGCGATCCACCGCCTTTTGCACGAAGGAAAGTTGCTCCTTGTCGGCGTACACCTCCAAATGGCCCGTATGATGGCCTTCCAATGTGGAACCCGTCTTGATCCCGGAAATACCCTTGGGAAATACCGATACCGGCGTCCCCGGGGGCAAATGCTCGGAAAAACAATCCAAGGTCAGACGCCCATAATGCCGGAACAATTGATTTTCCGAGAATGGCTCACCCATTGGCAGCGTTGTGGCGGCAGTTTCCATGAATTCCCAAACCCTCTAAAACCAGCTCTTCACTTTAAACCGCAACCAGCACGGAATATATAGTTTTCCAGCGTCATTCCCGCGAAAGCGGGAATCCAGAAAGTTAGGGAATGGTGTGTAGGTTTCCTGGATCCCCGCCTCCGCGGGGATGACAAATACTACGCAACCCAAGATGGCTGCGGTTTTAGCAAAGGTCATCATAACCTGTCTCACGGTATTTTTTTCCCGACCCGATTCCGCCCCACCTGACCCAAACCACGCCGAACGTTATCGGCCATGTCCGCCATCAGATGCCCCACCCCGGGCAACATTTCCTCCACGACGATGGTTTCCATCTCCGAGCGGGTGTGATGCGGCACCCTGTCGCCCGCCTGAGTTGGCAAACCGTCCACGTACATCCTCTCCTCGACACCATTCCCGGATGTTTCCCCAGCCATTGGCACCGTGATCCCCTCAGTCCGGGACATGAAGCGCTCAAAAAGGGCGCGGGTCCGCACAACCCGCTCCGGGGCCACCGGTGGCCTATCCCCCGGCATCCCTGGCCATTCCGTCTCCTCGATCAGGGAATGCCCGACATACTCACCCCGACTCTCCGACCCCTGTTGCCTGAGCAGCAGCGTTATCTCCTGTTTGAGCGCCTCGGCGAAAGAGCGCAACAACTCCGGGGTCGGGATGTTCCCCTGCGCCATCCCCAACATCCCCTGACGCACACTTTCCGTCATTTGGTTCAACAAACGGGCATGCTCCTCCTGGTGCGTCACGGAGAGAATCCCCATATGGCGCTCCAGCAACCGATCCCCCTCCTCCCGGACGACCTCCTGCACCATTTCGCGCAACCATTGCCGCTCCGCCGGGGCCAATCGGCCACTCAAGGAAAGCGAAATTGTCTTGCCCGACGCGGTTCGGGTTTCCAGCACTTGCGCTTCCGCATCCCTGTTCGGTTGACCGGCGATGGGCGATGGCACGCTCGCACCCGGTGACCTGAGTGCTGGAGCGGTGAGACGAACACCGCCGGATACCAACGGCGATTGCGCTTGGGGGGCAACGGGCGCGGCATGCATCGGCGCTTTCCCCTGCAACGAAACCGACCCCACCCCAGCCTCCGTCAGTTTGTCCGGCAAAGGTCCCGGTCGACGGTGCCGAACCCGGGACGATTCCGGCAGCGGATCCCTTTCCGGTGCTGCTGCGGGGGGAACCGCAATGGTCTGCTTTCGGACTTCCTTTTTGAACGGCGTGGCAACCGATGGCACACGCACTTGGGAGTACCGTGTCCTCTCCGACTCCCGCGCCTGATCTTGAGAAGAGTCGCATACCCGGGCGACCTCACTCCGGGACACACCGGTTTCCGATGGCATGATCCGCTCTGGAAGCGCCCCGGGGCGACGCGGACGTACCCCACTTCCCATGAACACCGGCGGCGGAACCACAGCATCGGTCGGAACCGAAACACGGGTTCGGGCAGGTTCCGCCACCTTTGGCGTGACAACGTTCGGCTCCAACGTTCGTGTCCGATGCGTCACGGGGGGCGTCACGGGGCGCATCACGAGAGGCGTTACAGGAGGTGGCGCTACAGGAGGCGTTATGGTGCGCGTCACGGAAGGCGTTACGGGAGGCGTTACGGGAGGCGTTACGGGAGGCGTTACGGGAGGCGTTACGGGAGGCGTCACGGGGGGCATCACGGGTTGCGCCCTGCCCGGCCAGGGAGAACTGTTGTCCGGCAACGCGATCACCGCACCCGAATGGTCATCCCGGGAGGCGAGACGAATTAAAACCTTGGTCAATTTTTGAAAAGAATGCAATCCCGAAAAATCATCCCGCGCCCCATGGTCTGGAGATTGGACGGACAATGGTACATCCTGGCGACCCTTCATGGACACTGTTTCCTCTGACAATACAGAATCTTTACTTAAACCGCAGCTATCTTGGAATGTGTAGTTATTGTCATCCCCGCAAAAGCGGGGATCCAGAGGACTTTTCTACCTTCCCTGACTTTCTGGATCCCCGCTTTCGCGGGGATGACGCCGGGAAACTACGTTTCCCGTGCTGGGTGCGGTTTAAACTAACCGCAACACTATTTCGTAATTAACTAACAATCATTCCAGAATAAAGCAAAACAGGCGAAAACACCACCATTTCTCCCCTCTCCCGGCATGAACCCTGGTCGAGCATGGGAACAGGCCCCTTATTTGCTCATCATCACCACTTTTGAGCAATCCAAACCCAGGCGCAAGCGACTCAAATACCAAGCGACACATTTATCCTGTGGATTCTCCCGTGCCAACTCTTCAAATGGTTCCAGTGCGTCCACAGGGGCGTGACCGGGTCCCAGCAAAGAGAAGGCCATGCGAAATTTTTCAAGATAGTCATTTGAATAAAAACCTTCGGGGGGGATTTCGTGGATCATCAACGCCTCCCCCTTGCCTTTCAGGACGAAGCGTCCCAACGGACGCACGCCACCCCAGCCACTGGCCTGGACCGTGGCGTCCGAAATGCAAATATCGGTGGCGAAGAATTTATTCAATCCTTCGATACGCGAAGCGATATTCACCGCATCCCCCAGGGGGGTGTATTTGAATTGTTGGGTCGATCCGAAATTGCCCACCTGGGCGACGCCGGAATGAATCCCGATTCGCGTCCTGCCAAAACCCAAGGCATGCGCATCCTCCCTTTGCTGGAACCGGGCCGCGAACTCCCGCACCTCCAACGCCGACTGCACCGCCATGTTGGCATGATTGGGCAAATCAATCGGGGCGTTGAACATGGCAAAAACCGCATCCCCCATCAAATCCACCACCATCCCACCATGATCCAGACAAATGTTGCACACCCCATCCAAATAGTGATTCATCAATACGGCCAGCTTTTCCGGCTCCGCTTTTTCCGACATGGTGGTAAAATTTTCAATGTCGGTGAACAAGAACGTCAGTTCACGGCGTTCCGCCCGTCGTTTCAAGAAATCCCGATCACTGACCAGATGATCCACAAATTTTTTCGATAAATATTTGGAAAAAGCCTCTTTCAAAAATTTTTTCTGTTGCCGATCCTGCTGACGTTCATAACTTTCGCCGCCGACGAATGCCAGCAACCAGGACAAGGTCGGTGTCAGTAAGGGGAGGATCACCCCCCCCTGCTGGTAGAGTACGAAACCACCGCCGATAAAGAGTAGCACCCCGAAACTGACGATCATCAAGCGCACCGCCATGGCCATGTTGACCAGCACCGCCAACACCCCACCCAGCGCCGCCACGACCGTCACCACCCCCTGCCAGAACGGGGCGATCTGCGGCGGCGACCGCTGGCTCAGGAGCTGCGCCAGCGCATGCGCATGAATCACCATCCCGGAGGAACCAAAACGGTCCGGGTTGTCCGTGGCATATTTTTTCAGCACAAAAGGGGTCCGATGCCGATCGGTCATGGGTAAATCCACCCCGATAATGACGATCTTGTCCTGGAACCAGGAGGCCGGCAGCAAAGGCAACATATGGGATGGAAAGGCGCGAAAAGGGGCGGTATCGGCATCGGGACGCCCACGCCAGGCGATGGGGATTTGCTTGTTCGGGGGAGTGATTCCCAGCTTGCTCACCAACCCCGGGACCACCCCGGGCAAAAACGTCCCATCCTTCCCCGTGGTACCATTGAACACCCAACGCACCATCTGATCCCGCGTATCCTGCACCAGATTGGCCAAACCGCGATCCGCCTTGGGGATGAACGCCTCCTGAAACGCCAATTGCGCCTCGGTCAACAACGCCTCGGTCGAACCATAGCTCACCATGATGGGAACCGTGAGCTGCTCCAGAGTGGTCTTCAACAGCTCATCCTTGTCCGGTTCGGTGGGCTGGTCCAACAGCAGATCCATCAAAATCCCCCGGACCCCGGCGCGCTGCAAACGCTGCAACACATCGGCGAGAAACGCCCGGTCCACAGGGGAACGATAGGGGAAACGCGCCAAGGTTTCTTCCGTGATCGTCAGAAGGACAATGTCGGGATGTTGCGCCTCGGGCGGCTGCAACGTGGCAATGCGAATATCCTCCAGCCAATGCTCCACCATCGCCAGGACCGTCACCCCCCGGACCCCATACCAGGAGATCAATACCGCACCCAGGACTATCAGACCATAAACCAACCGGCGTCCGGTCATAACCCGTTCAACCCCGTGCCGCTCACCCTGGAATCATTCCGCAACCCTTCCAGGGACAGCGCCGCAGGAGCCAAAGGGATCACCTGTTCCAGACCCGCCAGCGTGTCCGAACGGAAACCATCACTCTGACGCACCACCTTGTTGCTGTCCGGTGCTTGAATGGGAAGCAAAACAACCATGCTTGAAAGCCCCTCCCGCGTCTGCAATGCCGTATGCATCTCCCGGCCGCGCTTCATCCCCCGCACCGGGCCAACAGTGACCTGGTACAGATCATCCCCCTCCGCATTGGTGACAAGTGTCACAACAACGGGAAACTCCTTGTCCGCCAATCGGCTATAGACCTCCAAGGCCCGCTCGCGAACGGCAAAAGTCCCCACCTTGAGAATCACCCCGACGTTGTCTTCCGTATCCGCATCCATGGTACCCCGTCCCCCCCCCACACGACCATCCCCTTCGGTGGGAAAAGCCAATGCAACGGAAGCCTCCAACGGCAGCACCGGAACCTTGTGCATCCTGGAGGCATCGGGGGTCTCCAAAATCCATATCGGCTCATACGGTCGCTCGCCTTGACCCGATTCCTTGGTTTTGTCCGGTGCCACCTGCGACTCCAGGATCCATTGGGGCTCATAAGGGGCATCCCCTGGACGGGGGTTCCCCCCGCTGTCCCCCTTGGATTTGGGGGGTGCCGGTGTCAGGTCTTCCTCGCCGATCACCGGCTGGAGCGCCTCCTGGGCCGATGCCACCCCCTTTTCCTTGTCTCCGCTCCCCTCAGCCGGTATTTTTTTGGCACCGTCCGCTTCAAACAACGTGTGCGATGCCCATTGCGGACGCCGTGACATCTCTTCCAGCGCCAGGGTCAATTGCTCATCATCCATGGTTTCAAACCCGAATGGCAAGCGATTCAATCCCAGCGAATTCAAAAGACGCGATGCCGCGGAAACGATCTCGGAATAGGCCAGATCCCGCCTGGCATCCTGGAGCAGCAAATCCGCCTCCGACTCGATCAATTGCGCCTCGCTCAAAGTCGCCACATCCCGACCCGCCACGGCGTGTTCAAACAAACGGCGATCCACCTTGCTCAACTCCAACGCCGTTTCATAACTCATTTTCGCTTCCATCAGACCGAGATGCGCCACCCGGAGCTGGGTCAAAACCGTCATGGACAATGCCAAACGCCGGCGCTCCTCCAACACCCCTTCCAATTGACTTTGCGCCAGCAACTCCGGCGCTGTCACCGCCTTGATGAGATTCCAAGCCAAATTGACGCCATTTTCCACCCAACTGCGGTTCACATACACACTGCCATTGTCGTAGCGGCGGCTGACGGATACATCCAATCCGGGCAACAAACGCAACAAGGCTTTGCGGCTTTCATCCGCCTGAATACGGCTTTGATAATGGCGTTCCAGCAATTCCGGTCGATTCTTCAAGGCGAATTCTTCCATTTCCGCCATGTCCGGCAAGGACTTGAGATCCAACGGCAACCAGAATCCGTTCTCTTCCAACTGTGGCAAGGAATCCCCCCCTTCCAGGTTCATCAATTCCGCCAGACGCAGTTTGGATCCCGAAACCTGACGTTGCAAACGTTGCAACTGGTCGAGAATTTTTAACAATCGCTTTTGGAAATCCAGTGATTCCTGGGGTGGTTTGATCCCTTGCCGTTCCACTTCCCGGGCATTTTCCAGGGCTTTGCCGATACGAGCCGCCAAGGGACGCACGGATTTCTCCAGGCGTTGGGCCACCAAGGCCTGTCCGTAAGCGCTTTCCACTTCGGCCATGAGGTCCAGGGCCGCCTTGCGCCGCTGTTGCCGCGCCACCAGAACGCCGTCAGACTTTTGCCGTGCGTCAAGATAGCTGACGCCAAAATCCAAAACGCCCCAGGCCGCTTCCAGGGAATTCGTGGTTTGAAAACGATCCTGCGACACATACGTGGTGCGATCACGCTGGACATAACCCGCCGAAGCCTGAACCCGGGGCAACATCTCATAGGATGCCAATTCGTTCAACCCCAATGCCAGGGCCCCTTCCAACGCCACAACCCGTTGTTGCAAGTTGTGGCTGACCGCCCTGGCCATGGCCTGCTCCAGGGTCAACGCATCCCGGGGTGTCGAGGCACCGGCGAACATCGCCTGTAGATCCAGGGCGATCCGGCGCTCCAACTGATCACGATCCAGCGCAACCGGTTTGATGCTGCATCCCGACAGGAACGGTAGCACCATCAGCAACCAGAACCTGGACAATAAATAGATAGCATTGATGATCTTGACTGTCATGATCGATGCCAGGCACCTGCACTTGGGTCACTAAACCGCAGCCATCTTGGAATGTGTAGTTATTGTCATCCCCGCCCCCGATTCAAGCATTCGAGGGCAGGCTTCAGCGGGGATCCAGAGGGCATTTCTACTTCCCCTGACTTTCTGGATTCCCGCTTTCGCGGGAATGACACTGGAAAGCACCGTTTCCCGTGTTGGTTGCGGTTTAAAAGTGAGAATCAGAGATCTTTGGCAAGCCCGTTCGCAAACTTTACGCCATGGACATCGTTAACCTTGCCCTGATACGCCGATTGGTGGGATCGTGTCGCGATCCTTGAGCTTCTGACAGAATATGGGATACCATGGCATGGTCTGACACTCCGCGCACAAAGAGCCCCATCGCCATGCTTTTTGGAACTGATAAAGGTTCAATGACCATCGAGGAATTTTTGGCGGATCCGATCAAACCCCTCATCATCGACACCAGGGGGAGTTCCGAATCGGATCCCACCATTCCCGGTTCCAAAAGGGTCTATATCCTGGAAATTGAAGAACACCTGGAATCCTTTGAAAAACGTTTCGCCCCACAGATGGTCAACCGGACCATGCTTCTCTATTGCAGCAAAGGCGATGGCAGCACCTATTTACAAAAAAAATTTTCAGGAAAATTTCGTGTTCAAAGCCTGAAAGGGGGCATGGTGTCCTACCTGACCACCATCTCCCACCTGCTGCACGAACATCCGTATCAGGATCCGAAAAAAAGGGGGGATAACATGGTGAAACTCCTCGCCGCCCTCACCAACTGCCGTACCGATCCGGAAACCTTCCGCAAAATCATCCGCCGTCTCCTCAGCAACTCCCCCAACCCGAAATTCAAAGCCCTTGTCCGTTAAGTTTCCACGGATCATGGAAATTCCCCACGCTATTCCAATAATTTATTTTCTGTGATTTATTTTAATTGTAAATTCATTTGATTTCGGCTAGGAATGATGGTAGTTTCACTTGGTTGGTTCCTGCCATTACATGTAAAAAATGGAACCAGGGTACGGTTATGAGCGTGTCTAAACCGCAACCAACGCGTGATACGTAGTTTTCCCGCGTCATTCCCGCCCCCGATTCAGGCATTCGGGGGCAGGCTTCAGCGGGAATCCAGAAAGTCAGGGAAAGTAGTTCTACTTTGTCACATTTCTCAGGCCGGCGAAGTTCATGCAGGTAATTGTTTTCACGTACAAATCAATTAACCATTGCGTTTCACGGCTAATTCATCCAACACAGATTGTTCGTTATCAGC
>PEAK01000114.1 GCA_002753515.1 Magnetococcales bacterium | reverse complement strand
GCGGATTTGCAAAGCGGCAAGTTCATCCTCGACCAGGGATTTGAATCATTACAGGCGTTTGATGTTTACGATATCATCTGTCGCTCTTCTTATGTTTATAACAAGGTTTCGCATGTCTATCATACCATCGTTTCCAGTGCCGATGTATTGCGCAATGGCAATATCAACATCAATCCTGTCAGCGACGTGCTGGCCGAACTCCGGGCGGGTGCGCAATCTTCGACCGCCTCCGACATGTTCAATTCCGGCAGGAGGACTACGACCAATACGTCACTCAATGAGCAGATCAATACGGCGCTCAACCAGGCCATCGAACCGATGCGAACCAGTGGAGCGACAGCCAACTTTGAAACCGCCAACTGGAGCTCTACCAACAACCGTTGGCAGGATGATTTCCTTGAACGGGTCGATGTTTCGCTCAGTACCAGCGGTACGGTGACGATGAAGGATAAAAATGGGAATACTCTGGCCTCGGCAACCGCCAGCGAATTCAGGAGCGGCCAAGTACCAAGCGGTGGCAGAATCAATGAAAGTGCTGCCCGGCAGGCCATCGATGCACGCGGTACCCTGCCCGCAGACATTCCCAAGGTGACGGCGGCCAAGGATACCTCCGGTCGCATTTCCTGTGACAAACGTACCGGTAATTCGCCTTTGCCGGTCACGTGCAAGCTTGCCTTCGATGAGAATCTCAAGGATATCCTGTGGTATACCCGCAAACAATCGGAAACGGGTGATTTCTATACGGGGGGTGATTCCGGTGAGACGCTGATCGGCGAGGGGTTTTCCGCCAATTATACGTTCAATGATTCGGGCACTTATTACATCTACGTCAAGGTCAAGAACGCCCTTTATGGCAACAATATCCTGATTTCCGTTCCTTCCTGCACTACCGGGGCGGTCGAATCCCGGTCGTGTACCATCGCCAATGCTACGGCAGTCGAAAAAAGATTTTGCGCTCCAGACCGGCAATGGACCGCCTGGGGTAGCACCCAGGGGGGGACAGGGGGAAGCGGGGCTTGTAGTGTTCAATCGTGTAACACTGGTTTCACCCAATCGGGCAATCTATGTGTCGAAGGCGTATCGACCGGGGGACCGACCGCTTTATTCACAGTATCTCCCACTTCAGGGGATACGGGGACGATTTTTACTTTCGATCCGTCGTCGAGCAAAGTGGGTACCGGTGCTTCTACCAGTACCTTGCAAGCCCTTTGGGACCTTGACGGCAATGGAACGTGGGACACGGATCCAAGCCTGACCTCTCAGGATCCTTTATTCTACAGGTTTGATACAACGGGTAAGTACAATGTCAAGTTGAAGGTTATTGACGGCAGTGGTCTCGCTTCCTCGGTCACACGAACTATCGTAATTTCGACGCCACAAAGTTACGATCCTGGACTCTCATCCATGACCAACGATTCGTCAACCCAGTCAAGCAATACTCCGACATCGTCCAGCAGTTACAAATCCATGACTTGGCGCATTACTGACCGATGTGATGACGGCAAAAATATTGACTTCAGATTCTATGATTCCCAAAGGAGGTTGGTGTACCCGGAGAAAAACAGAATGTTGGTTACCAGCGGATATGGCAAGACGGCTCGGACTCTGGTTCTCTGCATGCCTGGGGAAACCATCTGTTTTGGCGGTAGCGTTTCCGGAGGCTCTTCCTATTATTGGGGAATTGGGCTTGATGGGACCAAAACGCCCACCGGGACCAGCAGTGACAGCTATTGTAAATCATGCGCCGAGTCGACATTCGACTTTTCCCCGGGATGCCCCAGTACCTCAACGCAACTGACCACAACCGGTTCCGGATCCGGTTCATCTTCATCATCTTCATCATCTTCGTCTTCTTCATCCGGACAAGGGTGCTATTTGGTCGTGCCGTATGCCAGTGATTGTGGCAAGGCAACATCACTCGGTGTTTATGGTAAGCTGGATTGTGACTATTATAAGGGCGATCTCTATATTTGCCAAGCAGGCCCTGGCATAGATCCCTGTCTCAAACAATATGGCCGTGACACAACGATCCAGGGAGTGAAAACCCGTTATGAGAATCTGACCAATAGCCAGTATCCCGGCTGTTCCGTGCGCTGGACAAAATGATCCATTGCTTTTAAATAATGGATGAGCGAATGGGGTATAATCCGTCTCAATCTTGTAGAGGAATGTATTTGTTGACGAAATCGTTCCGATATTCAGGCGGTTTTTGCTCCATGTTACCAATATCGGGAGCAATAGGGGATGAGTTCTTTCCGACTTGAATGTTGTCACCGCCCCTGGTTCGTTTGGGCAGATTCTCCCGAAGTATAAGGATCTTCCTTGAGGTAGGTTTGATAGAGGATATCGACGGGGGCTTTCTCCCCCGTCGATCTCTTACTGTAGGCTTACGGTCAAGTGCGAATGCAATTTTGGGATTCACTTCTATTTTCATAGAAATATTGAAGATTTCCGATGACAATCCGTACTTGAAATCCCGATTCAATAGGCTCAAATAGCTGTGCTGGTTCACCGGGAATTGATCAAACACCATTTGCCTTCAATAGGCGATAGCTGTTATTTCCGGGTCCACAAAAAAGCCCATTAAGAGGTGATTGCATTTGGCTTTTCGTTTCTGTCTTGCCGCTTCGGGTTTGCGGTCCCGGTCTTTGAAAAACTGTTCCTCCCGACCTTCCAGTTTGGCCAAAGGAGTGACGTATCCGATGGCGCTGTGAAGGCGAACTCCATTGGACGATGGTCCGGCACCACCCATCCAAAAGGCTGCACAAATAGTAAAAGGTGCCGCTGATGTTCAAACAGGACACGTCCGTATGCCAGTGCTCATGTGGCATCAAGTGTTGAAAAAGCCGGTTCCTTTCTATAGATTTCCCCGGATTCCAGCGTTTGACGAGGCCCGCCTTGTTGAGAACCCGTCTGACAGTCAAAGGACTCACGGTCGCAATGTCGGCATCCATCATCATGGTGGTCAGGCGGCGATAGCCATCCAGGGGATGCTCATGGAAAAATGCTATCATTGCCCGACGTTCCCAATCCTCCAACCAGAAATCACGGGGAATCCGATCGTCATGGTTGTTCTCCTACCCGTAACGTTGCCGCCAATAATGGCATTTACTGCGTGAAATCCCCATCCAACCAATCAGAACGGTCAGGTTGATTTCCGTCTTTCCATGCCATCGGTTTGTAAAATCCACCACTTCATCCCGGATGTCTGGTGGGACCCACTGCCCGGTCAGCGAGCCCCAAGTGTTTTTTTATTAACGCGACATGTTCTTCCATCAACTCGGACAAAGCCTTATTCTTGGCAGTCAATTAGGCTTCGAGTTCGCGTATCCGTTGTTGATCACACTGCCGGCCATGATCACGCCCACCTTGCAACGCCACTGCGGCATGCTCCAAAAGGGCTCGCTGCCAACAAGTAACCATGGTCGGGTGACAACCGGTTTTGTCACACAGATCTGAGAGAGCTTCTCGTTCTACCAAGTGCCGCTTCAGAATGATCGCCTTTTCCTCATAGGTGTACTGCCGTCTCTTTTTTCCCATCGCTGTCCACCTGGTCGATCATGCTTGATACGCATTTTTCACGATCAATTCCAAGTGGACCAAAACACTTTGCGTCCAACGCCCCATTCAGGCGAACGCCAAGGCAGACTCCAATTGTTTGCTGTACCTGTCCGGTGTGACCCCTATTTTGATAATCCAGCCACCATCGCTGTCACCCTGTGAAAGTACACGGTGATGGGGGCAATAGTAGATGGCCTGTTGGTTCATGGGGGAATGAATCTGTTGCTCACGGGCGCACCGTTCACAGATGCCTTTGGGAAAATTTTTCATGGTTTGTTCCTTCTCTCTCACGTCTGGAATGTATTTTTTTCACGTTTTCTTGGAAGAATCATTGCAACCTTCAAAGAATTGTTTGTTTTCAGGTGCCAGCCTTGCCCGTAACAGGCGGCAAGGAGAGACTCCCGGTAAAATACCTGAAAAAAACATGCCAGAATTCGCCCCCATATCGGGCGTATGGGTGGAGGGCATATTGGTCTATCAGGGTGAGGACCGGGGAGAATTCGATATTTTCAACGAAAAATAGATGTTAAAAAATGAACCAGGGCCGGGATATCCTTGGATGGGTATAGCTGACCATCGTCATTGGTAGATTCCGCTCCGACTCTTCGCCGGTGCCGACGATAAGCCAGTTCTCCCGGGCGAATGGCAGGGGGGAGCCCCATGCCTGCAACGGAGCCTCCAAGCCCTCCAACATCAGGCTCGATTCGTCCGCGCCCATGGGGCGATAGTCCGTAGACGGTCGCGCCAGTAGTCCGGGCGGCGGTGCAGGTGCGCCACGGTGATGATCAGAAGTTCCGCATCATCCGCATGGGTAGATCAGGCCATAGGGGAAACGCCGCAACCGGCAGCGACGGGTTTCGGCGCTCAGGGAATGCCATGCGGTGGGGTGGCGTTGGATCAGATCCAGGGCGGCGAGAATTTTCCCCAGAAACGCCTTTCACAGTCCGGGAACCTGGGCGTCATGGAAGGCCACCTCCTCATCCAACTCCTGGCGGGCAACGTCGAGAAAACGCACCCTCATGGTGTGCGATACTTGGCCAGAACCTCGTCCAGGGGCACGGCTTTCAGTTCTCCCCGACGGTAGGCGGCCAACCGGTCCTCCGCCTCCCGGGACCAGAGCCGATCCATCTCCGGGTCCGTTTCATCCAGGCTGCCCAGGATGGCGTACCAGTTCCAGGCGCGCCGTCGGGGTGAGCTTGCGGGCTTCCGCTTCGATGGCGGTGATGGTTTTGTTCATGTGGATCTCCTTTGCCCTGTTTGGCACCTTTTGTCCATTCCCATGCTGCCAACTGGACATCATCGGCCCTTGGGAAACTCATCTTCAGAAATGACTCCAGCCTGAATCAATTTCTCACCCAAGGTCTCCCGCCACCATTCCTTATCATATGAGACTTCACCTAACTTCATGATCAGCATATTCCAATGCCCCGCTGATTTTGTGCGGATTTTTTCCGTCTCATCAAATAGCTGTCCAAGTATTTTCGGAATTCCCCCAGCATCAAAAATTTGCCCGTTCTCAGGAACAGCTCTCAAGATATTTCTAAGGTCATCAGGTGAGAGAATGCTGGCAAGAGGGAGAATCAGCGTTCGGGCAAGGTGTTCAGAACCACGGTAGGATCCGGCTTGTGAAAAATGGGTTATCGCATAAGGGATAAGCTCGGGGGCCGGATGGATACCAATGACGGTAGCGAGTTCGATATAGGAGAGGCTTTCAATCTTATTGAGAGCAATAGCTTTTACCTCTGGCAATTGAAGCGCATGAGCGAGTGAGGAGGTAAGATCGTCATCCTCTGCTGATTCCACGAACTTTTTGATCTTGCCCTGAATAGCTGCCCCAACCGCATCCCAGGCTTCTGGAATGCGGTGGCAGTACTCCACAACCTTCACCATGTTGGCATCGGATACCGCCCCCATGATTCGCATCAAGTTCTGGGACAGGACCTCTTCGGCGATTGCTCGATGCATGATGATGATGGCCCCGATAGCGGCCAACTGCCGACGCCGTTCATTTTCTGGAAGGTCATCTTCAAGGTTGTTCTTGGTGATACCTACCACCAAGTTGCGGATCAGTTCCTTGCGTGCCCTTGCCAATGGGCCACCCTGGAAATGCGTGACCGCTGCGGAAGCATCTTCCGGGAAATATTTTGATTTCACCTCTTGGCAAATCTGGCCGAACGCGGCCTTCCCTTGAACCGGCTCGCGCTGAAGGAGGATCTCAACGGCATTGCGGAGGTGCGTTCGGGAGAGTTCCGCCGTAGGCTGATAGGGTGCCTCGGAAGATTGCATGCTGGGATGAGCGCAACGATTTCGATCATCTTGAAGGCGTTGCAGATCCAATTTTTCGAGTGGGGTCAGCAGATCGAAATTATCGGCTGCAACGTCCAGAACACTCCGCTCGAAATCCAAGGCTTCCTTCAGCCGACTTTTTCCTCCAGCACGAATGACCTCGAACTCAGCGAGTTTTTCCCGAGCCCTGCTGTCGCCGGTTAGATCCAGTTCCCTTAGCTTATGAAGGAAATCGAAAACCACGGCGTTCCAGGTGGCCACAATGCAAGAACGAAAAGCACCTGCCTTGTAGCAGGCAACGGCTTCATGAATATACTGCCGAGCTTGATCATCCCTGCAACGCAATGCCAATTCATCAAGATCAACCAAGCCCGTCATTCTGAGTCTCCCAATTGATACCCCTTGGCAAAGCGCGGTATTCGATGCTGAAGGTGGTCATAGAAAATGGAAATCACAACTCCCCCCGGAAGGCGCATTGAGTGATGGATTCAAAAAGTGGTTCTGCCAGTCCCGTTTGTTCCTTTTCAGAATATACCTGAACCTTCCGTAAAGCTGAGAGGAACCGCTCCTGTACTTCAATTGGCGGCACCAATACGACCGTATCCTGTACGTTCGAGGCACTGATCGTGTTCAGGCCAGACATCGTTTTGCCCGCCCTGAACATTTGCCTGCGACCTCCTTGTGAATTCAGGAAAAAGCTCATGGAACGCGAGCGTACCCTCACGGTTGCGCGCCAACCGCAACAGTGCTGCATGCGTATCGGTAGCACCCTTGCGGCGCAACTTGGGGCGGCTCAGTGCCTCTACCAGCGCACGGCGGACGGCAAGACGCTGACCCGGCAGGCGCCGCTCCAACAGGTCGAGTGTGGCTCCGAATTTATTTTGAGAATAGGCATGATTTTCTTCATGGGTGCGGGTAGCGTTGACCAGACGGTATATCGCATCCACCAACCCCTGGAATCCGGGCAAACCAGCCGGGAAAGAAATGCCTGCGCCACAGAAGAATACGACCCGCCCACTCTCATGCTCTCGCAAGAGTGACTCTGGAATATTTGGGCCATCAGGAACGATCTGCATAACAACCTAGAGAAATAATATCCATGTGGATGGTAATGTTATGATAGATGATCTATCGGTGCCATGAAAGGAACTTCCTGGGAAATCCGGGGGCATCTATGGCCCCATTCCCAATTGCAAGAGTTTTTCCAGTGCGGACTCAAACAGGATCGTGGCGCTGACTCATATTCGGCTTTACGATATGGAGCGGAGAACACCTGAAAGAAATCTGACAAATTCAGGGACACCTAATTCTACTTTGTCACATTTCCAGCTCGACGTTTGTAGCTTCTGGATCCCCGCTTTCGCGGGGATGACGGTTGCCTTTTTTCAACGGATTTTCTGCTCTGTCATCCCCGCGAAAGCGGGGATCCAGGGCGTATATTCAAATGTGACAAAGTAGAACTAACCGGTTTCTCTTATAGCTATCAATATAATGGATACGGTGTCGCCAGATTTGCGCGGGTTCCGCTTATCACGTACCCCTTCGAAAACCAACAATGCGTTTGCCCTTTTCGCAAAAAACGCGAAAAGGGCAAACCAAGGTGGCCCCCCCCCCCGGGCAGAAGAACAAAGTCAAAAACAAAACCTTGGAGGCGCTGCCTGGTGAGGTAGGGACGGTCATTACTGACCGCCCCCCTCGCAGAACCGGACGTGCCCTATTAAGGCATCCGGCTCCCAGGTCTTGCATGGCATTCATCGGCGAAGCGCAGGCTCTGGCAGGCTAAACCACGGACGGCGCAAGACATTCACCCAGCTCAGGTGATGTCGTTGGCTGCGTTTG
>PEAK01000027.1 GCA_002753515.1 Magnetococcales bacterium | reverse complement strand
GTTTGTTGGTGGGTCTGCTCCGCTCATTCTTTTCGAGTTCCTGACCTTGCGTTTAAGGATGCAAATATTGTAACATATCCGTAACAAATCAAAAGGTTAAATGTGACAAAGTAGAAGTAGATGAGGATGAGCTTTACGCAGCGTTGGACAGCCTGTTGGAAGGCCAACCCGGCATTGAAAAAGCCCTTTCAAGGCGTCATTTGAAGGACGGCGACTTGGTACTATACGATTTGACCTCGACTTATTTTGAAGGGAAAAAATGCCCGATTGCAAAGCGGGGCTACAGTCGGGATGGAAAAAAGGACAAATTGCAGATCGTCTTTGGCCTGTTGTGCAATTCTGAAGGTTGCCCGGTCGCTGTTGAGGTCTTTGAAGGCAACACCGCCGATCCAACGACCCTTGCCACCCAGATTGAAAAGCTCGCCAACCGTTTCAATCTGAACCGAATTATTCTGGTTGGGGACCGGGGAATGATCACCAGTGCCCGAATTACCCAGGATCTGAAACCAGCAGGGCTTGACTGGATCACGGCTCTGAAATCCACGGAAATCCAATCGCTTGTTGCCAATGACAGGTTTCAACCGTCGCTGTTCGATGAACGCCGGTTGGCCGAAATAACCTCACCGGATTATCCGGGAGAAAGACTGGTGGTGTGTCGCAACCCTGACTTGGCCGTTCTACGAAAGAAAAAACGTCTGGAACTTCTTGCCGTGACTGAACAAAAGCTGGAGAAAATCCAAGTAGCGACGCAGCGGACGCGAGCAAGGCTCAATGGGCGTGACAAAATCGCCTTGAAGGTTGGGGCTGTGATTGGCAAATACAAGATGGCCAAGCACTTCGAAGTCACCATCACGGACGATAATTTATCCTGGCAGCGAAAGGAAGATGCTATTACCAAGGAAGGATTGCTCGACGGGTTCTACGTGATCCGCACCAGCGTCGAAACCGAGGCGATTGCGACCAATGCCGTGGTCAATATATACAAGAGTTTATCCGGGGTTGAGCGCGCATTTCGCAGCATCAAGACTGTTGATCTCAAAGTGCGACCGATTTTCCATCACCTGACCAAACGTGTGAAAGCCCATGTGTTTTTGTGCATGCTGGCCTATTACGTGGAATGGCATATGCGCCCAGCCTTGGCTCCTCTGCTTTTTGATGACAATGACAAGACTGCAGCCAAGGCATCCCGACCCGATCCAGTGGCCCCGTCCACGCGATCAAAGGAGGCTTTGGACAAGGCCGCCAGGAAGCAGACGGATGCAGGTTTTCCGGTCCAGAGCTTTCGTTCGCTCCTCACAAATTTGGCAACGGTGTGCTACAACACTGTACGCATGGGAGCCGACACTACCTTGACTTTTCCTGTAATCACCAAAGAGACTTCTCTTCAATCAAAGGCTTTTCGTCTCCTCGGCATCAATCCTGGAGCCATAATGTAGGCAGAAAACACATGCTCCCAAGATATAGTATCTTTAAATTTCAATAGGTTGTATGATTTATTTGGGGGAACTTCAGTTTAATAAACGGGTTCCCGCCCACGCAGAAGCGCTTGAGGTAGCAATCATTACCAGAATGAAACCGACGACGATAAACAGACGCTGCATGCCCCCCCTCCATCAGGTATGATCCTTGAGACGCCAATGCATCCGTATTGTCGGATATCAGCGGGTCAGGATTATTTCCAGGTTTTTCCGTGCCTTGAGCATCAACGCCGTTGCCTGATTGACGGCGCGACCGCATTGCCTGGATTGATCCCGCAATGGGTTGAGTTGATCGCGATAGCGTTGAACGACATCCCGGCGGGCCAGGGAAGGTTCCCGACCCTCTTTCAGGGCCAATGCCACTTCACGATTGATGTCCAAACGTCGGTTCTGCAAAATTTGGTGATAGGCTTGTTGGGTTTCGCGAAGACGTTGACGCTCTTCGATGATCCGTTGGCTCATTTGCGCCGCTTTGGTGCGCCAATAGATCGATGGGAACAGGATCCTCTTGCTGGCATCGATCCATCCATCCCCTGCGAGGAGTTCCGGGGTGGTCTCAATACCCTCCTTCTGTCCACAACCGGCGAGCAGGAACAGAGGCAGGGACAAACAAAAAAGGATGCACAAACGGCGTCCCCATCCCGTCGTGGGGGGAGCGGCAACGGCACTGGGAGCGTCTACCTCAGCGGGTGGCGTATTCATTCAATTTGTTACGCAGTGTGCGTATGGAAATCCCCAGGAGTTCCGCAGCCCGGGTCCGGTTGCCATTGACCTCATCGAGTGTGCGATGAATGAGGATTTCTTCCATTTCCCGCACCGTGGTGCCGATGGGCAGGCGAATGGCCTCGGCATTGTCACCCAGCGGCACGGCACTGTGCTGGTGACCCGAGGGGATTGGCGCATCATCATCGTCTTCGGCACCGGGGTCGTAGTCAATCATTAAATCTTCGGGTTCGACAGTGCGCCCCTCGGCCATCAACAAGGCGCGCTGAATGACATTTTCCAGCTCGCGAATGTTACCCGGCCAGGAATAGTTTTCCATGGCGGCCAAGGCGGATGCGGAAAAGGGGATGTCGTTGCGCCCCAGTTCGGCGATGAACCGTTTACGGAAATGGTTGGCCAACAATAGGATATCGCCCGGGCGCTTGCGCAAGGGGGGCAGTGAGACGGGGAAAACGTTAAGCCGATAATAGAGATCTTCACGAAACTTGCCATCCTCGGCCCATTCCTTGAGGTCGCGGTTGGTCGAGGCGACCACGCGGACATCCAGGGGAACGGCTCCGCGACCCCCAACCGGATCGACTTCGCGTTCCTGAAGGACGCGCAACAGTTTGGCCTGGAGGTTGAGGGACATTTCCGAAATTTCATCGAGAAAAATCGTCCCGCCGTTGGCTTGCAAGAATTTACCTTTGCGATCGGTGATGGCTCCTGTGAAGGCCCCTTTGGAGTGGCCGAACAATTCCGATTCCAATAGATTTTCCGGCAGGGCGGCGCAATTGAGCGCGACGAAGGCTTGGCTGGAGCGGTCCGATACTTGATGGACGAAACGGGCGATCAACTCTTTGCCAGTGCCACTTTCCCCTTGGATGAGAACCGTTGCCTGGGATTTGCCCACGCGCCGGATCTGGTTGAGCAGCCGCTTCATGTTGGGATCGCTGGAGAGCAGGCGACGACCATTGCCCAGTTCCGGGTCAAAATAGCGGGCCAGATAATTGCTCAAGTGGGTTTTGAGGAGATCGTCCTCGATGGGCAGTAAGATGTAGTCGGCAGCTCCGACGCCAATAGCTTCCCTGGCTCCGGTGACGCTGCCTTGAACGGCTGCGGCCAAGACGGGGAGACCACGATAGAGAAAATTGATTTCCCGTATCCATTCCAGCGCTTCATTTTCCGGACCGAGGGCGACGATGACCATGCCAACACTGCTACCCCCAACCCGTATTCGGGTTTCATCCCCGAAGGGGGTGATGATGGGACGGCACCCAGATGCTTTGACTTGCTCGGCCAGTCTTTGCAGTGCTGGTGTGGTACTCCCGATCAGGATGATTTCATTGCGATCCGTCATGGTGGTTACCTGCCGACCTTCATAGCCATTTCCAATTGTGATGCATTTTCCGCAGACACCTTGGCCCAGGTTGTACCGGGCACCAATTCGGCTGCCTGACGGTAACGACCGATGGCCTCGTTCAGTTTGTTTTCCTTCTGGAGGATATCACCGACGCGTATATTGGCCAAAGCCCGTATTTCCTTATCGGTGGCTTCGTCGGCAACTTTAATGAAAGGTGCCAGGGCTTTGTCGTCACCCTTCCAAAGTTGGATCACCGAGGCGTAACTGTAATAATCGGCACCATCGCCCATCGATCGGTTCCCCAGGAGGAATTCAAGGTGTTTGACCGCATGGGGGAATCGACCGCGCCCCAATTCCGCTTTGGCCAGGAAACGCAAACGTTGATCGTTATCGCGTTCATTCAACAATCCTTCCGGCACGGAATCCAGTAACAGATGCACCGACTCCCACTCCTCTTTGGCCAACAGACGACCCGCCTCTGCCAAGCGAACCCTGGCCACTTCCCGGGTCATGATGCCGCCCAGTTTCCCTTCTTTGCGTGCCGACTGCAACCAATCCTCTTTTTCCATGGATTGTCCGAACTGGCGCAAGGCCTCGGCGGCGTTGGCATCCATGCTGTCCAATACTTCCAGGGCGGCCTTGTTGCTACCCATCTGCATCAGGGATTCGGCCAGGAGGACACGGGCTTGATTGAATTCGGGATCCTTGCGCCAGTCCAGTCCGTAGCTCTCCCCCAGGAGGGCGGCGAATTCGGGACGCCCCTCATCCAGGGAAATCGTCATCCCTTCGACAAGGACATTTTTCTTCAGGCGGTTGGCCCGACGGATGACAGCCATGTTTTGCGTCATGTTGAGCAAACGGTTCAAGGTTTCAATGCTCGGGAGATATTGTCCATCCTTGCCCAGCAGTTCCGCCCGGGCCAGATAGGCTTCCGCCAGGGCGTTGGGAAGGGCTATGGATTTAATGACTTTATCCAACTTTTCCAAGCGCTCTTTGTAAGAGAGTTCCCGGTCCAGGGACAATTGAAAAATTTTGCCCCAAACAGCGGCATCGGAGTTTGGATATTGTTTTTGCAACCGGTCAAAAAGCCTTTTGGCATCGTTGAAGTGTTCCTTGGCGGCAACGGGTTCCTTGCTCTCTTCGGCTTTACGCGACATTTGATGGCTGGATTCCGCAGCGCGCAGCATGGCCCAGGGAATGGCTTGTGTTCGGGTGGGGAAGGCATCCATGAACATGGCGTAGTATTTGAATGCCTTGAAATAATTGCCATATTTATAATAATCGTCGGCAATTCCCAAGACGCGATCAGGATCCCTGCTCAAATGGGCCAAAAATTCAGGGGTGATCTGATCCAGGGTCTTCAGAACGGCGTCACGATCATCCTTCAGGTCGTGCAAACCGGCCAGGAGATAAAGGGCCAGGGCGGCATGTTCGCCTTTGCCACCGGAAAGGGTCCGCAGTTGTTGCAGGGCCTCTTCGGCATCCTTGAAAAATTTGGGCTCATTCGGGTGGGCATTGGCCAAGCCGATATTGGCCTTGGCGCGTTCCAGCCACAACGCCCCTTTTTCCCTGGGGAGGTTGGGGTCCCACATCATCCCCAAGGCGCTTTCGTAACGACCGGCATCGTTGAGGAGACGCAATTCCCAAAGGCGGTGCTGGGCATAGTTGGCGGAATTGGGGTGGCGAGCGTTCGCCGCTTCCAATTCATTGAGCAGCCATCCGGGTTTCCAATCCATCTGCCGGGCGAGGTCGAGACGCCAGAAATCAATGACTTCCCGATTGGGGGTGTCGGGGAACACTTCCAGCAGATTGCCCAGGAACCCCCGCGCTTTGTCATAATGGTGGTCCTGTTCCAACTTGCGTGCCTCTTTCCAAAAAAAATCTTCCGTGATGCTTTTACCGGCCAGGACCTTCTTTTCGGTACCCGGTTCGTACAGGGGGAATAAGCGATTCAAAGGTTTGACAATCCCCTTTTCCAAATCGGCTTCCCGCATCGCGATGATTTGCTTGGCATCGTTGCTGCGACCGATGTCCCGTGCCCCGAGGATCTCGACGATGAAATAACCCGACTTGGTGCTTTCGTGGAAGTGGACGCTGTTGGCTTTCTCGTTGAGCAACACTTCCAGCTCGGCATGACCTTCAGGGAATTCATAGACGAAAATATTTTCCACCAGGCCGGCGGGATTGACAGGTCGCCAGGTATCGGCGAGGCGTGCCGCTTTCATGTGGATGCGCACCACCGGATTGCTGCCCTTTTCCAAATTTTTCTGAATTTCGGTGGATCCGGTGTGTGAAATGACAAACAAAGTGCCATCGCGCCCCGGGAGAATGAGCCCCTCCTTGATACGCATGGGGCTGGCGGGGTCCGGCTTGGGTTGTTCGTCGATCTCGAATTGGAACACCGAACCATTGACCGGATCTTCAGCTCCCAGGGATTCGCGGAAACTCAGATTGCTTTTTTTCAGCCCCAAGGTGACCCAGAGCCCCATTTTCTTTTGGGGAATGGTTTCCACCGAGAAGGTTTTAACCCATTTGGATTGGCTGAGCTTGAAGGCGCTGGCCGGCAGCGCCAAAATATCGGGTATGGTCAGCAGCAATTGGTCGGGTTCTTTGAGTTCCAGAGTTGGTTTTTGTGCCCCGGGGGGGATGGCAAACGAAAAAACTTCCCGGTTTCCATGATCGGCGGTCGAATATTTCAGGGTGGTGAAAAAGGCGCGTGCCTCGTGGAGCGGGATCAGCAGAAAACCCAGCACGATCCACAACGCGACCGACAAACGGACGCGGTACCGCACGTTCAAGGTATCGCCCGATGGGAAGTGTGTCATGATTCCGTCCCCGCTGGTTCCAGTCCTTTCTTTTTGATCTTTTCGACCAGGGTGGTTCGGTTCAGGTTCAACAGTCGCGCCGCTTTGTTTTTGTTCCAACCCGTGGAATTGAGAGCGGACAGGATGAGATTGTTTTCAAAATTGGCGACTTCGGTGTTGAAATCGATCCCTTCGGTGACGATGGGGTTATGGACGAAGTTGGACATCGGCAACAGGGGCAGCATGTCGTCATCATCGGCGTTATCGATGGCGTCGACGGGATGGATCTTGGCCGGGAGATCTTCCGGCTTGACTTTGCCATCGGCCAAAATGGTGAGTCTTTCGACCAGGTTTTCCAACTCGCGTACGTTGCCGGGCCATTGATAACCTTTGAAAATATCGATAATTTCCCCACCGATGAAATCTTTGGCAACGGGTGCCCCGGTTTTTTTCAGGAAGTGTTCGACCAGCATGGGGATATCGCTGACGCGATCCCGCAGGGGGGGGACATTGAGGGGAACGACATTGAGGCGGTAGAACAAATCTTCCCGAAAACGATTTTGCGCCACCTCGACTTCCAAATTTTTATGGGTGGCGGCGATGACCCGCACATCCACCTCGATGAACTTGGTGGCCCCCACCGGTTCCACCTTGCGTTCCTGGAGAACACGCAGCATTTTGACTTGGAGCTTGGGGCTCATGTCGCCAATTTCGTCCAGGAACAAGGTACCGCCGCTGGCATGTTCAAAGCGTCCGGTTCGGTTTTGCACGGCACCGGTGAAGGAGCCACGCACATGTCCGAATAATTCCGATTCCAGGAGGTCTTCGGGTATGGCACCGCAGTTGACGGCAATGAAATGTTTTTCGTGGCGGGGGGAGAGTTCGTGTAATGCCTTGGCGATCAACTCCTTGCCGGTACCGCTTTCGCCATGGATCAGGACGGTCGAACTGGTGAGGGCGACCTTTTCGATCATCCTGTACAACTTTTCCATTCGAGGTGATTGGCCGATGATTCCGTACATGGTGACAGGCAGGCGTTTTATGTGTTGTTTTGAGGGCCTTGTCCCCTGGTAACCCTGGGAGTCGGGCATCCACTTGTGTCAAAATTCCAACGCGAGGGTACGACAATATCGTCTCATCAACAAGTTGCTTTTTTTAATTTGTCACAGTTTTTTTTACGCGCTCCCCCTCCTGGTACGGGATCATGATGACGATGGAATCATCTAATAGTTTAAATTACAATGTTAAAATCAAAAAATACCCGGGTCGGCGCGCCACGGTTTTGCAGTGGATACAATTTTTGGCGCGGCACTTGGCGCGCTCCGACCTGAGTTTCGAAAACGGCATGCAAAACCCGTACCACGAAGCCGAATATCTGACGGCGTTTGCCTTTTCAATCCCCATGGAATCGTTGGATTCCGCCCTGCACACCACCGCTCCGGACGATGCCAGGACGCGCATGGCACCCATCATCGATCAACGCATGGCCCAAAGGTTGCCCGCCGCCTATATCACCCGGGAAGCTTTTTTCGCCGGACACCGTTTCCGGGTTGATTCGCGGGTGTTGATCCCGCGCTCCCGTATCGAAAATATTTTCGACGATGAGGCGGGTTTCACCCCATGGGTGACGTTGCCGGAGAACCCCGTATTGCTGGATCTGTGTACGGGGAGTGGGTGTTTGGCCGTGGCCCTGGCCCTGGCTTTTCCCCGGGCCCGGGTCCATGCCTCGGACAGGTCAGCCGATGCCCTGGATGTGGCACGCATCAACGTCGAACAATTCGGCCTAGCGCAACGGGTCACGCTGTTCGCCAGTGATTTATTCGCCGACCTGCCCAAAACGGGATACGACATGATCCTCACCAATCCCCCCTACGTGTCCCGGGACATCCTCCGGGATCTGCCCCGGGAATATGGCCACGAACCGGTCATGGCCCTGGATGGCGGGGCAACGGGACTGGATCTGGTTGGCCGCATCATTGGCCAGGCCCGGGAGTACCTGCGACCCGGGGGTGTGCTGATTTGCGAAGTTGGGGATCAGGGGGAAGAGACGCTGATGCAACTTTGGCCTGATTTCCCCGGGGAATGGATCGCTTTTCATTTCGGTGCCAGTGGCGTTTTCGCCCTGGAACGGGATACCATACCGGATCAGGTCAGGATATGACGGTTGCTCGTCCGGGATAAAAAAAAGGGGCTTGTCGAAACAAGCCCCGGAAGATGCGCGATGGCAGTCGCGAAAACGGGTAGGCAGGTCACGAGACCGATTGATGCTCCTTGGCATAGTTGAAGACAACCAGGTCGGCGACCTTGCGAGGCGTTGATGTGGTTGAAAGCGCTGAGGCCAGCTTGCTGTTGAGATCCTCGACAACGTCGTCCGGTTCATCCAGAACCAGACTGGCGTCGATCCATTGGGGATCTTCCTCCGGCATGCCGCGATAATTGATGGTTTTAACCTCTTTACGCTCTTTTTCAAGTATTTTGAGTGCCAGGTTTTGCAACCGTTCGACCTGGTCGTCGGAGACCCCGAATTTTTCCAACAGGGCACCGCTCTTGGCGATGGTTTCCGCCTCTTCAAACGGTCGATCCGGATTGAGGGAACTCCAGCAATGGATCCATTTGACACCCTCCTGAATACGCCCGGAGGCGAGTGTGGCGACGATCAGTTCCGCCAGGACATCCAGGTCGTCGGGATTTTCCCGGAACAGGAGTTCGTACTGCACACGTGCTTCGGAGAAAAAACCCAGGCGTGCCAAACAGGAACCATAGCCATGCCGGACATCGAAATCGTTGCCGGAATGGATCAATGCGTTTTTGAAATTGGCACGCATGGAGTGATCGTTCTCCAGGAGTGTTGCCAACAATCCCAGGAGATAGAAGGCGCGTGTGGGCTCCTTGCGTCGATGTTCCTTGGTGGTACGAACCATGCGGTGCAACTCGAAATTGAAATGCTCCGTGGGGATGGGGGAGGCCCATATGCCTTGGACCCGGGCCAGAATATTGTCCAAAATTTGATCAGCTGTGTCCGCCATGGTCTTCTTCCTGGTCATTGGGAGAATAAATTTTTTGTGTAACACTCTCTCTATTCAATTTATCGGAATTACGCAGTAGGAGGTTAACAAAAAAATGCACTGCGCCGAAAAAAAAGTGACGGCAGGGGATGGATATGTCAGTAAACTATTGAAAGTTAACGAAGGTGACGGCGCTGCGCCATGCGCGACAGATAGGTCAACAATTCATGGACTTCGGTAAAGGGGAGATGGTGATCATCGGGGCGCAGGGCTCGTTCACGGGCCAGTTGTCGGGCTTGCTTGACGGCGGTTTCGAGGAGATGCGGGGCGTTGTGCCATGGGGTGGGGTCTTCGTGGCTCGGGAACAGGGAGTGTCCAGCTTGCAGGGCTTGCTGCAGCCATTGCTGATACCGGGAAGGGTCGCCGGGAATGCCGGGGAGTGTCATGTGCAGAGAGAGCCACAGGGAAAAATCGGGGCGGGAAAACAGGGAGCGGAACAACACGGTGCCGGAAAGGTCATGGTGGCGGACCAGCGCGCCAATCCCTTTGTAATGGTTCTCGAAGGCGGTTTTTCCTTCTGGTAAATCCAGGATGGCGAACAGTTTACGGAAGGGACCCGTTTGTTGGTGCAATTCCTGGATCCTGGCCATGAATTCCCCGGGAAGGCGGGAATGATCTGCGATCACGGTGGTGGTGTCCGCCAAAGAAAAATGCTGTAGGAGGGCTTGCAGATAAGTCAGGGCACCACTTGGGGCGGTGATGAGCATACGCTCGACCGGTGCGTGCGGACTTCGATGCCGGTCTAGGGTCTCCAGCAGGCGCTGCCGGGGGGCATCGGGTCTCCTGTGGGAATGAGGGTTCACCATCCTTCAAACCGCTTCAGTATGGGTAACGCGCCAAAACGGCCTTCCAGGTACCGACGGTTCAAGGGATCTCCCCGGACGGGATCGAAATCGGAAATGGGGTAGAGTTCACTGCAACGATCGCCGGTTTTTTCAATCATCCAGAATTGGTCGCGTCGAAAAACATCGTTGTCCAGCAAGGCGGTATCGTGCGTCGTGGAAACCAGTTGCGCCTGGGTGCGATTGACCTGGGGGTCATGCAGCAATCCAAAGAGGAAACGCACCAGATTATGGTGCAGGTTGGCGTCCATCTCGTCGAGAAACAGCACGTGTCCTTGACGCAACATGTTGATCAGAGGCCAAGCCAAGGCAAAAAACTTTTGCGTTCCCTTTGATTCCGACTCCCAGGGCAGGAGAACCGGGTTGCCGGTGTCCGCGGTGGAACGCTCCAGACGAATTTCCGTAACCATTTGGGTGGCCATTTCCCTTTTCAGGGCGGCTCGTACACCATCGGGCAAGTCGTCCATGCCCAGGTCGCCCAAAGATCGGGTCTCCAGGTGAATTCCTTCGATATCCAGGTCGGCCTGGTTGAGAAACTTCATGACCTCCATGCGTCCCTGAGGATCCTTGCACAAGGTGGCGGTGAATTCGCGACTGATCTCGTTATGGGGTCTGAAGATGCGTAACCGCTTGTCAAACCAATCGAATACAGGCCGTAACGGGGCACTGTTAAGTTGAATGGCGGTGGAGAGGAACAGGGCATTGCCGCGGGTCGCGTCCTTCCATATTTCGCGATTGCCCGGCAGGAATTTTTTATGGAGATTCCAGGTTTCCTGACCCGATTCGGGATCGTAGTAGCGCTCAAACCAACGCTGTGGACGCCCCTTGGGGTAGGCCAGGAGCCACTCATGATTGACCCTTTCCGATGTGACACCGAAACCGTATTGATAGCGGGTTTCCTCGACGACGAAGATCATTTCAAACAGGCAGGGTTCCTCGGCGTTGCGGCTGTTGAGGAGAAAGGGGTGGACATCAATGCGGTCCCCTGCCTGCCCCTTGGCGGAATTGAGGACGAAATCCCACATGAACATGGCGGCGTTGATGAGGTTGCTTTTGCCCGAGGCGTTCGGGCCGTAAATCAGGCTGGAAACCAGCAGATTGGGAAGACCGGAAATACCCGAGGTGATGAGATTATGGGGCAGCTCCCGGTAGGATCCCGAAGCCACCATGCTGAGGGTCTGGCGTTCACAGAATGAGAGATAGTTGGCAACACTGAATTCTATCAACATGCAATCAGGCTCTCCCAGGTTAAGCGAGATAGGAGCGGCAACTTGCTCGGATGAGGTTGACGGCATTCCCTTCTCATAACGATTGGCGACAACCAGCTCTGGGGCACTGTAGCCGGTTTCACTTGCCATTTACAAGCGTGCCGGGTTGCTTTAAACCGCAGCTATCTTGGGATTCGTAGTTCTTGTCATCTACGCCCCCGATTAAAGCATTCGAGGGCAGGCTTCAGCGGGGACCCAGAGCCTGCCCCCGAATGCCTGAATCGGGGGGGACTTACACACCTTTCTCTGACTTTCTGGATTCCCGCTTTCGCGGGAATGACGCTAGAAAACTACGTGTCCCGCGTTGGTTGCGGTTTAGCATGGGATAAGGTTGATGGGCGGGGTGGGAATTTTCCTTGCATTGTTCCTGTTTTTCCTTGCATTGATCGCGTTTTTCCCCAACAATACCCACGAGCGTTGGCTTTGTGGCTCAATTCTGGTGGCGTGGTTTGACTCTGCGGTTTGTCGTTTGGTTCGTTTCGGGCCTCTCCACCGGTCCGTTGGAAAGTCGGCTTTGCCGGCTTTTTTTTTACTTAACAGGCTTTTTTACCAAGGATTTCAGTCCCTGACCGTGTCCAGTTTATTGGAAAAAGTGACAACGCTCGCCCAACAGGCCGTCCAGACGGCTGGCTGCGAACTGGTGGATGTGCAGTATGTCAAGGACGGTCGGACGTGGTATTTGCGTTTGTTCGTGGAACGCGAAGGAGGGGCTTCTCCGACCCTTGAGGATTGCGCCCGTGTCAGCGACCACATGGAAGGGCTTTTGGACGTTAACGATCCCCTTCCGCACGCCTATCGCCTGGAAGTCTCTTCTCCCGGGCTCAATCGGGTGCTGAAAAAACGGGAAGATTTCCTCCGTTTCACCGGTCGGAAGGTCGCCATACAATCTTTACAGGGCGTTTCTCTGGGGGATTCGGGGTCGGCTGACGAGAAACGTCGCAATTTCAAGGGTGTTTTGCACGGTGTCGAAGAGGATGATGTGGTCATCATGGTTGAGGGGATGCGGTTGGCGATACCCCTTGCGGTGATTGGCAAAGCCAATCTGGAATTGGAATTTTAAAAAACATCCAATCAAAATGGACAGCCTTACATGAGTGTGGAGATTTTGCAGTACGCCGAACAACTGGCCAGGGAACGGGGGATCCGACGCGAGGTGGTGATTGAGGCCATGGAAGTGGCTATCGAAACGGCATCGCGGAAAAAATATGGAGCCAACAAAAACATCAAAGCCAGCTTCGATAATAAAGCTGGGATGTTTCGTATCAGCCAGTTGCGTGAGGTTGTGGAATCGGAGGATTCGGAGGACTATCAAAGCGAGGACACCCATATCGATCTGGCAGCGGCCAAAGTGTTGAATCCCGATGCCAAACTGGGCGATTTCATCGCGCAAGAGTTGCCTCCCATCGAATTTGGCCGCATCGCGGCACAGACCGCCAAACAGGTCATTGTGCAAAAGGTCCGGGAAGCGGAACGGGAGAGCATCTACAAGGAGTACATCGACCGCAAGGGGCAATTGGTCAACGGGGTGGTCAAACGGGTGGAACGCAACAATATTTACGTCGATCTGGGACGTGCTTCCGCATTTTTGCCCCACGAACACCAATTGCCTCGGGAACATTATCGCCAGGGTGATCGCATCCGTGCCTTCATACACGAAGTCAGGGATGTGAGCCGCGGACCGCAAATCATCCTGTCGCGTACCGAGCCGATGATGGTGATGCGCCTGTTCGAAATGGAAGTGCCTGAGATTTACGACGGTATCGTTGAAATTCGGGCAGTGGCGCGGGATCCGGGCTATCGCAGCAAAATCGCCGTCCGCTCCAACGATCCCCACGTTGACCCGGTTGGTGCCTGTGTCGGTATCCGGGGCTCCCGCGTTCAGGGTGTGGTGACCGAATTGCAGGGTGAACGCATCGATATCATCGAATGGTCGTCGGATCCGGCGGGTTTCGTCTGCAACGCCCTGGCCCCGGCTGAGGTCGCCAAGGTGGTGGTGGACGAAGAGGACAGGAACATTCGCGTGGTGGTTGCCAACGACCAGTTGTCGCTGGCCATCGGTCGTCGGGGGCAAAACGTTCGTTTGGCCTCGGATCTGACCGGTTGGCGCATCGATATCATTACCGAAGCGGAGGAATCATCGACTCGGGTCGAGGAGTTCCAGGCCCTCACCAAAGAGTTCATGACCCACCTGGACATCGATGAAGATGTTGCAGGGGCACTGGTTCATGAGGGGTTTTCCTCCCTGGAGGAGGTGGCTTATATTCCCCTGGAAGAGTTGGGGTCCATCGATGGTTTTGATGAGGAAATCGCCCAGGAACTGCGCAATCGTGCCCGCGATCACCTGCTGCAACGGGCGTTGGAAACCGAAGAGCGCAAGGCGGAGTTGCGGGTGGATCCCCGACTGGTCCGTTTGCCGGGATTGACGGATGCCATGTCAATCGCCCTTGCGGAAAAGGGCATTTCCAGTCTGGAAGATTTGGCCGATCTGGCGACCGATGAACTCCTCGAAGCCACAGGCGAGTTGCTGGATACCGCCTCCGCGGAAGCGTTGATCCTGGAGGCTAGAAAACAGGCGGGTTGGTTTGAAAATGAAGGGGACGCGGAGAAAAAATCTGACGCAGAAGCATCGCAACACGCAGCAGCGGCTAAATCATGAGGGGGCGGTTCGTTCCTGTTGCTTGAGTCGTGTGAGTTGTCCCCGGGAGCGCCTGTTGCGGTTCGTCAGGGCACCGGAGGGGACGTTGGTGGAAGATGTGGCGGGACGGTTGCCAGGACGTGGACTTTATGTGTGGCCGACTGCGGCCAACGTCGAGCGCTTGTTGAAGAAGCATGGTTCCGGTGGCGCTTTGGAGACCTTGGTCCAACGCTGTGGGGTGGCGTTATCCAGGCGTTTCCTCGATGGTTTGGGTTTGGCCAGACGTGCGGGGGTGGTGCAAAGGGGGGTGCGGGAACTGGAGGAATTGTTGCAGACGGGACGCAGGCCATTGGTGATTGTGGCTGAGGATATCTCCGACAATACCAGGCAGAAGGTGACAAGTGTCGTGCGCCGGTACGCTTGGCAAGGGGAGTGGTTGGAATTGTTGGATAGCGAAAGCCTTGGGTCGGCTTGCGGTTGGTCACCTTCGGTGGTTTTGGCGATTCACGATGCGGGTTTGGAACACAGGATTCAAACAGATGCGTTGCGCTGGTTGACGTTTTATCGGGATCGGGCGTGGGACGGTGGGTAGTGTCCTCTCAACCCGGAGCGGTATCCAGGGCGATGTTAAGTGGCAGAAGTCCCTTGAAGAGATGGAACGGTCGCTTTTGAAGTTGTCGGGGGCGGGGTTTAGGAGCGGTGGGGTTGTTACAAGTCATTCAAACCGGTGGAGATTGATCTTTTGAGTGAGTCTAAGAAGATCGAAGAAGGTGAGGGCAAGTTACGTCTCAAGGCACCACGGCGTATCGTGCTCAGGAAGACCGTTGAAGGCGGTTCCATCAAGCAAAACTTTTCCCATGGGAGAAGTAAAAGCGTTGTGGTGGAGGTGCGCCGGAAGAAAACGTTCGTGAAAGCCGGTGAGCCTCAGGATGCAGCCGGAATGGCGGGCTCCGAACACACCCAGGCGGCTGGGCACAAGGGTGGCGATGCCTCCAGGGGTGCGGGTTCGGACGCCCAGGATCGCTCCAGGCACCAGATTTTGACTCCTTTGACTCCGGAAGAGCGTAAACGGATGCGTCAGGAGCAGGAGGAGCGTCAGGAATTGGAGACCGCCCCTGGCGATGATTCCATGTTCACCTATGAACAGGAAGAGTCGGGGTATCGGTTGGAACAGCAGGAGGATACGACCTCTGCCGAGTCTGCTGAGGCCGCTGCGGCTGAGGATCTTCAGGACGCTGAGGAATCCGCGGATGGGGGTGACGCCGAGGCGGTGGAGGAAGGGCACGGAGAGGAAGTGACCCTGTCCGAGGAGTCGACTGACACAGCGGGCGTTGAGGAGGCGGTGGATGTCGTCGAACCGGCGCAAAAGCTAGTCGCGGTTGGGGCGGCGGCGGTGACCCCGGTGGAGGAGCCAACACAGGAACCGGAGAGTGGCACGGAAGACAGGGCACCTGTGTCCGACCAGGTGCAGGGCGATCCGGAACGGGTGGTGGAAGAGAGCCAGCCCCAGCGGGAAGAGATGCGTGAGGTGCGCGTGGACCCTGTGCGACCGAAGCAATCCGAGCCGCCGCGTCCCATGCGCACGATGGCGGAACCGGGCAGGGCGGCGGAACCGGTCAGAGCAACGGAACCGGTCAGAGCGGCGGAACCGGGCAGAGTGGCGGATCCGATCAAAAATTTGGGTGGTTTGCCGGAGGAGGACGGGGATAAATCGGGTGCCCAAAAGAAAAAGATGACCCGGGCGCAGAAAGAGGATGTGGCGCGCAAAAAAACCGAAGCTTTGGTGACCAAACGATTGGCGCAACTTGAAGAGTTGCGTGAGCAAAAACGCTTGTTGGAAGAGCGGCGAAAGAACGAAACCGAGGAAGGGCAGGGGCGTAAAACCCTGAAAACCAAGGTCAAAAGGAAGGGACGCAAGTCGGTGGACTCTGAAGCCGAGAAGGCTTTGAGTCCGCGCAAGGGTCGACACGGTCGGGGCAAGGGTCGGGGTGGGCGCGAAGAACTGTATGCGGGCCAACAGGCGATGCAGGTCGGACCCGTGGTGCGCGATGTGGTGATTCCCGATGTGATCACGGTGGCGGAATTGGCCAGTCGGATGGCCGTCAAGGCCTCCGAGGTGGTCAAACTGTTGTTCGACCAGGGGATGATGGTGACCATCAACCAGGTCTTGGATCAGGATACGGCGGTGTTGGTGGTCGAGGAGTTGGGGCATCGTCCCAAGACGGTTTCGGAAGAGGCGGATATCGTCGCGGAACTGACCGAGGTCACCGATAGCGAAGATCAGTTGATTTTCCGTCCCCCGGTGGTGACCATCATGGGTCACGTGGATCATGGTAAGACATCCTTGTTGGATGCGATCCGGCAGACCGATGTGGCGTCCAGGGAGTATGGCGGCATCACCCAGCATATTGGTGCCTACCAGGTGACCTTGAAGAGCGGGGCCGCCATTACGTTCATCGATACGCCGGGGCATGCGGCCTTTACCGCCATGCGTTCGCGGGGTGCCAAGGTGACCGACATCGTGGTCCTGGTCGTGGCTGCGGATGATGGTGTGATGCCGCAGACGGTGGAGGCGATCAGCCATGCCAAGGATGCCAAGGTTCCCATCATTGTCGCGGTCAACAAAATCGACAAGGTTGGTGCCAATCCGGACCGGATCAAGCAACAGTTGACGGAATACGAATTGATTCCCGAGGAGTGGGGTGGACAGACCATTTTCGCCAATGTATCGGCATTGGATGGTACCGGGGTTGAAGGCTTGGAAGAGATGATCTTGTTGCAGTCGGAAGTTCTCGGACTCCGGGCCAATCCCAATAAAAATGCCCGTGGGACGATCGTCGAGGCCAAGTTGGACAAAGGCCGGGGGGCGGTGGCAACCTGCCTGGTTCAGAGCGGCACGTTGGCGGAGGGGGATATCTTTGTCGTTGGCCAGCAATGGGGCAAGGTCCGTTCCCTGATCAATGATCGCGGCCAAACTATTCAAAAGGCGGGGCCGGCGATGCCGGTGGAAATTATCGGTCTGTCGGGAGTCCCGGAGGCGGGTGACGAACTGATTACGGTTCAGGATGAAAAAAGGGCCAAGGATATCGCCTCGTTTCGCCAGATCAAGCAAAAGGAACAGGAGCATTTGCGTACCGCCCAGCCGACCCAACTGGATGATTTGTTCAGTCAGATCCAAAAGGGCGAACTGGAAGAAATCAAGGTTGTTGTCAAGGGGGATGTGCGCGGCTCCGTTGAGGCGGTGGCGGAATCCTTGATGAAAATCGAACACCCGGAGATCCGCCTCAATGTGATACACACCGGCGTGGGTGGTATCAACGAATCGGATGTCATGCTGGCCATGGCTTCTGACGCGGTGATCCTCGGGTTTAATGTACGTGCCGATGCCAAGGCCCGGGAGATGGCCAAGCGGGAAAAGATCGACCTGAGATTTTATACGGTGATCTACGATTTGCTTGAGGATATGACGCGGGCGATGGAAGGGAAACTGGCCCCGACACAACGCGAAATATTCCTGGGCAGTGCTTCCATTCGCGAGGTCTTCCGCATTTCCAAGGTGGGTAATGTGGCCGGGTGCGTGGTAACCCATGGGGTTATCCCATCCAAATCCCGAATCCGCGTCGTGCGGGATAGTGTCGTCGTGTATGACGGCAAACTGTTGGCCTTGAAGCGCTTCAAGGATGATACCAAGGAAGTGCGTGAGGGACAGGATTGCGGTATCAGTCTTGAAAAATTCAATGATTTCAAAACTGGTGATGTCCTTGAGGCCTTCATGATCGAGGAGGTTCGTCAGACCATATCCGCATGACACGCGTGGGTTTGTTGGAGATACGTTTGGCCTTGCATGGCGTCGGGTCGCTCAAGGAGAAGCGCAGCATCGTCAAAAGCCTCCTGGAGAGGGTGCGGCATCGCTTTCATGTGGCGGTCTCCGAGGTCGGGAGTCAGGATGTTTGGGGAACTGCCGATGTGGCCTTTGTGGCGGTGAGTGCTGATGCGGTCTGGTTACAGGGTGTCTTGAGCAAGGTGGTGCGGTTTGTTGAAACGGAAGGGTGTGTCGTGATCGTGGACTATCGCGTGGAGATGCTTTGATGGGTGTCCGAGCCCAAAAGGTTGGGGGCCAGATTCAAAGAGAAATTGCCGAGATGCTCCTCCGGGGTGAGATCCACAGCGTTCGCGGTGAGGGGCTGATCTCGGTGACCGAGGTGATGGTCAGTGGCGATATGCAGGTGGCAACGGTTTATGTGACCGCTTACGGTGACAAAAAATCGGAGGGTGGTCCGCCAGCCGAGTTGCACGGCATTGAGGCATTGCAACGGGCATCGGGCTATATCCGCAGCCAATTGGGCCGGCGGATGCGGTTGCGCAAGGTGCCGGAGTTGCGTTTCAAGGAAGATACCTCCTTGGAGTACGGCAATCGTATGGAAAAGTTATTGGGTTCTTTGACCATACCTGCGACGAGTGACTGAGGAGATGGTGTGATGGGACGTGGTGGGAAAAGTCGTGGTAAGTCGATCCATGGTTGGTTGGCCATCCATAAGAGTCGTGGCATGACTTCTTCCCAGGTTGTGGAACGGGTACGGCATATTACCCGCGCCGCCAAGGCGGGTCACGGTGGCACTTTGGACCCCTTTTCTGAGGGTTTGTTGCCAGTGGCCCTGGGCGAAGCCACCAAAACGCTTGTCCATGTACTGGAAGGTGACAAAGGGTATCGGTGTTGGGTCCGTTTCGGTGCGGAGACCGATACCTGTGATCCCACGGGTTCGGTGGTGCGCGAGGGTGGGGAAATCCCCGGTGCGGCGGCGATTACCGCAGCACTGGAACGGTTTCGCGGTGAAATTGATCAGGTGCCACCCATCTATTCCGCGATTCATGTCGATGGCGAACGAGCCTACGAAAGGGCCCGTCGTGGGGAAGTCTTTGAAATGGAACCCCGCAAGATCGTCATCCACGATATCGGCCTGGAGAGCATGGAAGGTCCCGTGGCACATATCCTGGTGCGCAGTGGCAAGGGGGCCTACATGCGGGCTTTGGCACGGGATCTGGGACGGTATCTGGGGTGCCCGGCACATCTGGAACGTTTGCTCAGGACGCGTACGTTGGGGTTTTCGTTGGAGGAGGGGGTTACATTGGACCAGTTGGATGGCATGGTTCGTGATGACCGTCTTCAAGAAGTGTTATTTCCCTTGGATAGGGTGCTGGACGACATCCCGGCACTACGTCTGCGGGTTGATGTCTGGCATAAGGTGAAAAATGGCCAGGCGGTTTGGCTTGACGCCGAGGGATTCGCATCGGGAGCGGTTCGCCTTTTGGATCCCGATGGACGGTTTGCCGCTCTGGGTGATTTGGAGGGCGGTGGTACCGACAGTCCCAGGCGGTTATGCAAGCTTAAACGTCTGTTTCATTTTGCCTGATGTCAGAGCATAAAGGTCAGTTCTATTCATTACTTATAAGGAGATGCCCGATGTCGATGACGCCCGAGAGGAAGCAACAGCTCATCAAGGATTTCGCCATCAAGGAAAAGGATACCGGTTCGCCGGAAGTCCAGGTGGCCTTGTTGACGGAAAGAATTAATAATTTGACAGAACATTTGCGCCAGAACGTCAAAGATCATCATTCACGGCGGGGATTGTTGAAAATGGTCGGGTTGCGCAGACGCCTGCTGGCGTATGTCCAAGAGAAAGACAAGGGGCGGTATCAAAGTTTGATCCAAAGACTGAATCTGCGTAAATGATTGTAAGCCGGCGCTGGCATCGGTTCGTCCGCGCACTTAGGGAAAAGAGAAAATAATGTTTAAAATTCACAAAAAAACGGTTCAATTCGGGCGTTCAACCCTGACCCTTGAGACGGGGCGCATTGCGCGCCAGGCGGATGGGGCGGTGTTGGCGACTATGGGGGAAACCATGGTCCTTGTGACCGCAACAGCGGACAAGGAGCCCAGACCGGGCATGGATTTTTTTCCACTGGGTGTCCATTATCAGGAGAAATCCTGGGCGGCTGGGCGCATCCCGGGGGGATTCATCAAACGCGAAACCCGGCCCTCTGAGAAAGAAATCCTGACTTCCAGATTGATTGACCGCCCCTTAAGGCCGTTGTTCCCCAAAGGGTATTATCTGGATACCCAGGTGGTTGCCACAGTGATCTCTTACGATGGGGAAAATTCATCCGACATCGTGGCGATGATCGGGGCCTCGGCGGCGCTGGCGATTTCCGGGTTGCCCTTTGATGGTCCCATCGGCGGGGCCCGGGTGGGTTTTATCAATAATGAGATTGTCATCAATCCCACCCCCAAAGAGATGGAGGAAACACGTCTGGACTTGGTTGTCGCCGGCACAGCCGATGCGGTGACCATGGTGGAATCAGAAGTTGATTTCCTGACCGAAGTGCAAATGTTGGATGCCATTACGGCGGGCTTCGAGGCGTATCAACCGGTGGTGGCGGCGATACGGGAATTGGCGGCTGAATGCGGCAAACCACGGATGCACGTCGAAGAACCGGTGGTGGATGCCGCCTTGAAAAACGAGGTGCGCGAGCGCTTTTTGGCGGATGTCCGCAATGCCTATGAAATCATCGACAAACTGAAGCGTCAGGAAGTCATGTCGACGCTGAAGAAAAATGCCGTGGATGCCTTTGGCGGACCGGAAAAGGCCCATGCCAACGATGTCCGGAACATGATGAAAAAGTTGGAGTCGGAAGTCATTCGCACGCGCATCCTTGAGGAAGGCAAACGCATCGATGGCCGCTCCTTGACCGCAGTGCGGGAGATCGTCTGTGAAGTCGGAATCCTGCCCCGGGTCCACGGGACTGCCCTTTTCACCCGGGGTGAAACACAGGCGTTGGCAGCGGTGACCCTGGGTTCTGGCCGTGATGAACAGATTGTGGAAACATTGGATGGTGAGTTTCGCGATGGCTTTTACCTGAATTATACGTTCCCGCCTTACAGCGTCGGGGAAACGGGGCGGATCGGTGCCCCGGGACGTCGGGAAATCGGCCACGGTAAACTGGCCACCCGGGCGTTGACAGCCATCCTGCCGGACAAAGAGGTCTTTCCGTATACCATTCGGGTGACATCGGAAATCACCGAGTCCAACGGCTCGTCATCCATGGCAACCGTGTGTGGTTCGGTGTTGGCCATGATGGATGCCGGCGTGCCCCTGAAGACATCGGTGGCGGGTATCGCCATGGGTTTGGTGAAGGAAGGGGATCGGTTCGCCGTCCTGTCGGATATCATCGGCGATGAGGACCATTTCGGGGATATGGATTTCAAGGTAGCGGGCAATGCCGATGGCATCACGGCGCTGCAAATGGACATTAAAATTACCGGCATCAACCGGGAAATCATGGGAGTGGCGCTCAGACAGGCGCGTGAAGGTCGGCTGCATATCCTGGAAGAAATGAAAAAAGGTATCTCTGAGAGTCGCAAGGAACTGTCGCAGTACGCACCGCGCATCTTCACCATCAAAATCAATCCCGATAAAATACGGGATGTCATTGGCACCGGCGGTAAGGTCATCCGTAGCATTACCGAGGAGACCGGATGTCAGATTGATATTGAGGATGATGGCAGCATCGCCATCTCTGCGGTCAATGGTGAGAGCGCGTCCATGGCGGAGGCCATCATCAAGCGCATTGTGTCCGACGTTGAAGTGGGACAGATCTACGAAGGCAAGGTGGTGCGGGTGACCGACTTTGGGGCCTTTGTCAACATATTGCCCAACAAGGATGGTTTGGTTCATATTTCGCAATTGGCCAATAAGCGTGTCGCCAAGGTGACCGATGTGGTTAAGGAAGGGGATGTGGTTAAGGTCAAAGTGTTGGATATTGATCGCCAGGGGCGTATCAAGCTGACCATGAAGGAAATTGCCGATTCCTGATGCAATGGAACGTTGATATCCGGGGGGATTCGTTCCCACGGTGCATTAAAAAAACGGGCGTTTGTTTCTGACAGACGCCTTTTTTTGTGGGTTTTTATCTGATTTTTGGGAGGCCTATCCATGAGCCGTGCCTTGAGACGTCGGCAAAAAAAGAGTGTGAAATCGACGCTTGGTCGGCAAAACACGCCCTCCTGCTCTCCTGGGCAAACCATACTGGAGAACGCTTTGGCAGCCCAGAAACGGGGGGAGTTGGCGCAGGCGGAATCCCTGTACCGGGAAATACTTCGCGATGATCCCGCACATCTCCAGGCGACACATCTGTTGGGGGTGGTGTTCAGCGAAATGGGTCAGTATGCCCAGGCGGTGTCGTGGATTGAAAAGGCACTTAAAATCAAACCCGATTTTGCCGAGGCCCACAATAATTTGGGTAATGTTTGGCTGGCACAAGGTCGCTTTGCCGAGGCGGTGACGTGTTATCGATCCGCCTTGCGTTACAAACCAGACTTTTTCGTTGCCTGTTACAATTTGGGCAATGCCTGTAAAGCCTTGGGCCAGTGGGAGTTGGCCCTGGAGAGTTATCGCCGGGCGGTTACACTATATCCCGAGTTTGCCGAAGCGTATCTGAACATGGGAAGCATCTTGCACGCCCGGAAAAGGATTGAGGAAGCGGCGGAGTGTTATCGGCACTCTTTGGTTCTGCGCCCCGATTATCCCGAGGCTTTGGTAAATTGGGGCTTGATGCTCCAGGAGCAAGGCCACTTGTCCCGGGCCCGGGAACAATTCCAACGGGCGGTGACCATTCGTCCCGGCTATCCCGAGGCGTGGTCGCGCTGGGGTGTGGCGTTACAGGATGCGGGTGATCTCCTTGGCGCCATGGAAAAGTATCAGCGGGCTTTGAGCCTACGTCCCCAATTTCCCGAGGCCCTGTCGCATTTGGGTGGTGCCTTGCTCAGTATGGAACGATTAACCGAAGCGCAGGAAGCGTTGCATGCGGCTTTGGCCATGAATCCATCCTCCCCTGAGGCCTTGTCCAATTTGGGGAGCCTGTTGCACAAACAGGGCAGGATGGAAGAGGCCTTACACCACTTTTTCCAGGCGCAGGTCAATGATCCCCACTTTGCAGAAGCTTATTTTGGTGCCGGTCTGACGCAGTTGTTGCTGGGCGATTATCAGACGGGATGGCAAAATTATGAATGGCGTTGGCGCACCAAAGGCTTTCAACCCCACGGCCACCAGCAACCTTTGTGGGATGGCACCCCTTTGACAGGTCGCCGTATTTTGCTTCATTGCGAACAGGGTCTGGGCGACAGCGTGCAATTTATCCGTTTCATCCCCATGGTCAAAGAAAAGGGGGGGACGGTGGTCGTTATTTGTCCCCCTTCTTTGTATAGGTTGTTTTCCCAGATCAAAGCCATTGATCTTTTGGTGAGTCGGCTGGAGGATATTCCCCGTTGCGACTATCAAGTACCCTTGATGAGTCTTGCCGGAATTTTTGCTATTACCCTCGAATCGATTCCCGCCCCTGTTTCTTACCTGACAGGGGAATGTAGCGACACTATTAAGAAAAAGCTCTTTTTGCTCCCTGGTTTGAAGGTTGGCTTGGTATGGCGTGGCAACCCGCGCTATAAAAACGACCATATCCGTTCCACATCCGCGTCCATGATGGCTCCGTTGCTCGCTGTTACCGGGTGTTCGTTCGTCAGTTTGCAAAAAGAGGTTCAGGATGGGGATCGGGAGCTTTTTTCCCAGGGATGTATTGACCTGAGCGCGGAGCTGACTGATTTTGCCGACACTGCCAGTGCATTGGCTTGTTTGGATTTGCTGATCAGTGTGGATACGGCTGTCCTGCATGTGGCTGGGGCGTTGGGACGACCGGCATGGGGTCTGTTGCCATACATTCCGGACTGGCGTTGGTTGTTGGATAGAGAGGAGAGTCCCTGGTATCCATCGGTACGGTTATTCCGGCAATCCCAACCCGGGGGATGGCAGGCAGTGATCGAGGCGATTGTTTTCCAGTTACAGCGGGTTGTGCGTGGGGAGTGTTCGGTCTAGTGGTCTACCCGAACTGAGAAGATACATACGATAATTCTAATAAACGACCCATAGCAATGCATAGTTCCAGACGGTATACCTTCCGGGCATTATCGATTAAACGACAACCAATTCGTCAAGGATTCGTCTATTTCTCTGGCACCATGGTGAACAGCCAAAATGGCTACTGTTTCCTGGGACATGCGGTAGATGATCCGATAACCATCCAGAATGATTTCCCGTATCGACTCCTGTTCCAACTCTGGCACCGCACGACCAGACATTGGAAAAATTTTCAATCGATCCGTAGCAGCAAAAACCCTTTGTGCGAATAAGCGCGCATAATAAAAGGAATCCCGCGAAATAAACAAACAAATCGCATCCAAATCATCCAATGCTTGCCGGGTCCAAACTACCCAAGCCATTTTTCCATTCTTTTTTTCGCTTCTTCCTGCGTGATTGTCACGTTATCATCGGCCTGGGCCAAGCCTTTCTCTACCTTTTGCATCAGGTACAAACGTCTCATAATTTCTTCAATGGAGACGTCCGCCGGCAATTTCCTTGTCATTTCTAAAACCTGCTCTTTGACGTTCACAGTATAGCCCTCTTCGATGAGAAGGTACTTTATAAGAAAAAAACAGGGGCGTACTGAAGTACGCCCCTTGAACCTGCATGAAGCAAAAACTGCCGCTTACTTGACTGTGAAGGTACCTTGCACAGAGCTGAAGGCGGACGTATTGCTGCTGGAGTCGGTTGCAGCGAGGGAAATACCGCTGAAACTGACCGAGTAGTAGTAGGAACCAGCGGGCGTACCGGACGTCATGGCTTTGGCCAACGTGGAATTCCCGTTCGTTGCAGCAGTGTTAAACAACTGCGCGATCTTCATCTTGAGGGTGGTTTGGGTGCTGGAATTACCACTCACACCAGACGATGTGACTGCCAAGCTGCCCACGGCACTTTGCGACAAACTGGCGCTGGAGGCCGAGGAGTCGGGAGCGGCATAGTAAGAAACCGAAGCGGATGAAGCATCCTTCAAGGTCAGAGTCGTTCCGTCACTGGTCCAGGGGAGATTGAAGGTGGCGGAAATGTAACGCTCCCCGGAATCCCTGGTGCTGTTGCTGCCGTCCAGAAGGGTCATGGTAACCCCAGCGGTACCGCTACCCTGTGGGAGATTCTTCAGGGTGAAATTCAATACCGGCGGTGTAGCGGAGGCAGTGCTGGCCGATGTGGAATTCAAAAGACCCAGATTGGAGGCGCTGACGGTGGTCGCTGACGGCAGTGTTACCGTCAATACCCCGGAAGAGACCGAAGGGGTGGACGGGGTCAAGGTGGATGCCGTGTTGCTCGGGTAGTCGGTCAACGTGATGGAGCTGAGTGCCACGTTGAACGTGGAGGAGCTGACGAATGAGTTGTTGGCATTCTTCACATTGGCCGAATAGGTCGCCACTTGACTGGAATCGGCCAAAGCCGCTGCCAGGGTTGAGTTGACGGACAGGGACCCACGGCTGCTGATGGAGGCGGAGGTCGTCAGATCGGAACTGATACCGAGATCGGACAGCGAACTCTTACCCAACAACGTCAACGCCGTGGATTTGGCAGACGTCCATTGCGACGTGAGGTTGGTGTTGGGTTTCACACTGTCAAAGCTGGTCGTGGCGCTGGAATTGACAGTCGTTGTCGCAGTTTTGATGGCGGACAGAGCCGACTTCTGGGAGCCGGATTGGTCAGTGACCGTCAAACCGGTGGAAGAGAACATTTCGTTCAACACGAACAGGGCATTGGACATGGCATAAGCGCGAACGCTATCCATGCTGAAGCCACTGATCGGGGAGCTGATGGAGGAGCTTCCCATGCTACCGTCCAGGGTGCCGTCGGAAAGATCTTGTCCGAGGGCAATGAAGAGCTGACCCACGTTGGTTGTGCTGACACCACCAGCCGCTTTGGCGACACGACGGATGGTTTCGGAAAGGGCTTCACTGGCGCTGGTGAATGTCGCCAGGTTCAAGGTGCCCAAGGAGCTGGTAATGGGATTGAAATTGCTGTCAGAGCTGCCATCCGTGTTCAGGTCGGCACCGAAACCGAAGGCCTTCAGGATTGTCGAAGCCTGGGTGGTGATGCTGCTGGCGGCATTGCTGGTGGTCACCCCGGCGGCGGTCAGGTTGTTGCCGTTACCCTTGACGATCGAATAGAAGATGAGGGTCGAGAAGGGGGAGATATTGGCAACGGTCTGAGTGGACGAGCCGATGAGGGAGCGCATGTTCGGCTGGGGATAGGTCGAACTCAAGCTGCTGTGCACAACGTCGGTACCACCCGAGAGTTCCAGGGAGACCGGCAGGGTACAGGAGCCGAGATTCAAAGAGAACTTGGCGCTGGAATCGGACGAGGATGCGGCGGAAGAGCAGGTTGTCCCATCGGCGTTGTAGACGATGATGGAACCGCTGGTCACCGGACCGTCGATGGCGACACCGGCTACGGTTCCAGACGAAGACGACGAACTACCGCCACCGCCACCGCAGGCACCAATACCGATGGTGAAAGCTGCTGCCAAGGCTAAAACACTTGCTTTTTTGGACATGGTATTCATTCCCCATTGTTCCATGGTAGATCACTCCTTTTGTAGATTGAAGTCCCCATGCAGGGGATAGTCCGAACGTGATTGAACGCTGTTAAAATTCCTCTTGAAGATTCAAGACAGCAAATAAATAACAGAAAACCGCCGCGACCACAACGAAAACGACGAAAAAAATCGCGTAACAACAGACAAAAAAACCACTGCGATCTGCAACAAACGACTCGCACGGGAAATTCAGCACTCAGGCACAAACTCCAGAGTGGCGGGATTGTGGCACAATGGGAATCTTGTTGTCAACAAGAAAATGCAATCCAGGATCACAAGCAAGAAAAAATGAAGAAAAATCATTGCATTCTACATTTCATCCCGATCGCCTCCCAACGTCATTGCCCTGGATTTTCCATCCCTTCCGGGGTGCGATTGAAGAACTTTTTCAATCCCAGTTGCAGTCTTGAGAGGGACTTATCCCTTCCCAAAAGAAGTAAAGTTTCGTAAATTCCCGGCGAGACCGTTGTTCCCGTCAAGGCGATACGCACGGGTTGTGCCAATTTACCCATTTTCAGTCCATGGTCGGCGAGAACCGTTTTGAAAATGGTTTCAAGATGACCGGCCTGCCAGGAGGCTGCATCGAGTGATTGCAGGTGGTCGCACAGTTTTGACATGGGTGCGAGCAAGTCGGGGGTGCAATGGTGGTCGATAGCTGCTGTATCGTAGGACGGAAGGTCGTCCACTAACAAAAAGTGGCATTTTTCGGCCATCTCCACCATGGTTTTACTGCGTTCCTGGAAATGGGGAACGAGGACGGTCAAACGCTCTGGGCCGGGGTCGGGCAGCCCCATGCGGTTCAGGTGCCAGGATAGTTCCGCCGCCAGATCTCCCGGCTTGGCCGTGCGTATGTGTTGGCCGTTGAGCCAGAGTAATTTTTCCTGGTTGAAAATGGTGGCCGAACGTCCCAGACGGGTCACGTCGAACAAACGCTCCAGTTCTTCCATGGTGAAAAATTCCTGATCACCGTGCGACCAGCCGAGACGGGCCAGATAGTTGTTGACGGCGGCAGGGAGGAAACCGTTCTCACGGTATTGCAGGACGCTCACCGCTCCGTGACGTTTGGAAAGCTTGGCCCCATCGGATCCGTGCAGCAGGGGCATGTGGGCATAGTGCGGGCGTTGGTAGCCCAGGGCTTCCAGGAGATGAATCTGGCGCGGGGTGTTGGAAATATGATCCTCACCGCGTAATACCAGTGTGATGTTCATGTCGTGATCATCCACGACAACGGCCAAGTTGTAAGTGGGTGAGTTGTCGGAACGTACCAGAACCAGATCGTCGAGTTCGTCGTTTGCGAACCGAATATCGCCCTGGATCAGGTCGTGCCAGGAGACTTCTCCCGATTGCGGCGTTTTAAAGCGGATAACCGAAGGGCTGTCCGAGGATTGTCCGGGGTCGCGATGACGGCACCGGCCATCGTAGCGTGGCTTGAGCCCTTTTTGGCGTTGCTCTTCGCGCATGGCGTCCAGATCTTCGACGCTACAGGTACAGCGGTACGCACGTCCCTCGGCCAGGAGCCGGTGGGCTTCCGCCAGATGACGCTGATAGCTGTCCGATTGGAAAAAAGGGCCTTCGTCGGGAGCGAGTCCCATCCAACGCATACCCTCCAGAATGGCATCCACCGCCGCCTGGGAGGAACGTTGCCGATCGGTATCCTCAATGCGCAGAACGGTGGTTCCGCCGTGGGCACGGGCGTGCAGATGGCAGAATAAAGCGGTGCGGGCACCACCAATATGGAGAAATCCCGTGGGAGAAGGGGCGAATCGTGTTCTGAGGGCCATGGAAACTTTTCAACCTTTCCTATAAAACAGGTGCGTCCCGAGTTAAAAACCATCCGAGGATACATGATCGGAACGCGTGTGTCATGTTCTTGCATCCTGGCGTCTGCGCCAGGGGTTGATTAGAATCACCCTCAAGTCGCCGGCCCGATGGTTTTTCGTCAAAGGGTCGAAAATCTCTTCCAAGGAAAGGAAAAGGAGCCAGTAGCCGTGGGAACACCAAAAGATTTGAATAATCCCGGAGTGTACGCCGAAGCCCTGTACCAAGCAGCCAAAATGGGCGATGCCAAAGTCTTGGCTTGCTGGCTGGCGGATGATCCCGAGGCGGATCGTGGTCCGTTCTGGAAATGGTATCTGCATTTCGCCGAGCGCCTGATGGACATGGCTCCCGATCCCGAGCATGGTTTCGCCATACGTGATCGGCGCTCGTCGCAGCAACCCAAAATTGGCCGCAATGATCCCTGCCCTTGTGGTTCGGGCAAAAAATTTAAGCAGTGTCATTTGGGCCAGGAAAATACGGCGGCTTGGAAGTTGGGATCGCCGACTCCGGCGATTCGTGCCATGGCCACCTCCCGTTTGATTCACGAATGCCCTTTGGAGGTTTTGGATAAAGTGCCTTTGGATCGGGCCAGTGACATGGTGCTGGCGGAAATGGCCGCCACCTACCATGATCATAATGAGGTGGAGACGGCCCTGGATCTTTTGGCCGATGTGTTGGCCGGTGATCGCGACGATCCTTATATTTTGTGGGATTACTGGATCGCACGCCATGCCGAATGGTTGGTGGAGGCGGGGCGGGAAAAGGAAGGGGAAAAATTTCTCCTGGATGAATTCGACCAGCCGCGCAAAGTGGCCCCGTGGCAGGTGGCGCAAAAATTGGCAGCGTTTTATATCGACCTTGGCGATACGGAAAATGCCGACACCTGGGTCAACGCCGCCATGGAGGGTAACGCTGATAATCCCTTCAACCATTATCTCAAGGGGATGTTGCTGCACTATGTGGAATCCTGGGATGAGGCGGTTCAATCCTACGAACGGGCCGAACAATTGATGGCGGGCTTCCGGGATGAGGAAAAAGTGTACATGATGGATCTGGTGGCCGAATCCCTGGTGCGTGCCAGAAACCATAAACCCTTGGACGATGAAGAGATCGTTACCACGGAGGAGGGGGGGGCCGCCACTGCGGAAACGGCACCTCAGGGCCACACGTCATGATCAGAACCCACTATTGCAATGATGTTCGGGACCATTTGTTGGGTCAAAGTGTTTGTTTGATGGGTTGGGTGCAGCGCCGGCGTGACCATGGGGGGGTGATTTTTGTCGATTTGCGGGATCGCACCGGCTTGGTTCAAGTGGTCTTCAGCCCCGAACACAATGCGGAAGTACACCGTCAAGCCCATGAACTCAGAAGTGAATTCGTCGTGGAAATCCATGGGGAAGTCGCACGTCGTCCCCGGGAAACGGAAAATCCAAACCTGCCCACGGGGATGATTGAGGTCATCGTTCGGCAACTGGTCATCTTGAGTGTTTCCAAACCGTTGCCTTTTCAACTGGACGATGCCGATGTTGGGGAAGGGGTCCGGTTGCAATATCGTTATCTGGATCTGCGCACCCCCAGAATGCAAAAAAATCTGCAATTCCGCCATCGGGCCAATCAGGTGGTGCGCCGCATTCTCGACGAAGCGGGATTTTTGGAAATCGAAACACCCATGCTGACACGCAGCACGCCCGAGGGGGCGCGAGACTACCTGGTACCGAGTCGCGTCAATCCCGGGCAATTTTATGCGTTGCCGCAAAGCCCGCAATTGTTCAAACAATTGCTCATGATTTCGGGTTATGATCGGTATTTTCAGATTGTCCGTTGTTTTCGTGATGAAGATTTGCGTGCCGACCGGCAGCCCGAATTCACCCAACTGGATTTGGAAATGTCGTTTGTCGGGCCGGACGATGTCATGGCGCTGACCGAACAGGTGGTTGCCGGCATTTTTCATCATTGCCTCTCCCTGGAGATCCCCAGACCCATTCCGCGGATGACCTATGCCGAAGCGATGGCGCGCTATGGTTTGGATGCCCCGGATGTGCGCATCCCGATGGAATTGAAGGACATTACTGGAATCATGGCGCAGACCGGGTTCAAGGTGTTCGCCGACCAGACCCGTGTTGATCAAAACGGTCGGCCACGGGGTGTCATCAAGGTGTTGCGCGTTCCCGGGGGTGGGCAACGTTTGAGCCGCAAACAGATTGATGATTATGGCAGTTTTGTTGCCGTGTACGGGGCCAAAGGCTTGGCATGGATCAAGATCAACGGTCCATGGGATCAGGATGGCTGGCAGTCGCCGATCGTCAAGCATTTTTCCGCTGCCGAAAAGGCGGCCATTCAGGAAATAACCGGGGTGGAAGCGGGTGACCTGCTGTTTTTCGGTGCCGATACCCACAAAATCGTCAATGAATCCTTGGGACGGTTGCGGGTGCGCCTGGGTCGCGACCTGAACATGGTCGAAGACAAACCGTTCTCCCTGGTCTGGGTCACCGATTTCCCCCTGCTGGATTGGGATCCCGAGGCCAAACGTCCGGTATCGGTACATCATCCGTTTACCGCACCGTCTCCAGAAGACCTGCCGCTCCTGCAATCCACGGATGTGTATGATCTATTGCAGGTGCGTTCCCGCGCCTATGACCTGGTCCTCAACGGCATTGAGGTGGGCGGGGGGTCGATTCGTATCCACGATACCCAGATGCAAAAGCAAATCCTTGCCCTTCTGCACATCGATGAAGAAGAGGCGGGACGTAAATTCGGTTTCCTGCTGCAAGCCTTGGAATATGGTGCCCCACCCCACGGTGGCTTGGCGTTGGGGATGGATCGCTTGATGGCTCTCATGCTCGGTTCGGAGTCCATCCGCGATGTGATCGCTTTCCCCAAAACCCAAAAGGCGGGTTGTGCCTTGACCCAGGCCCCTTCGGAGGTGGACGAACTACAACTCAGGGAGTTGTACTTACGCCGGGTGGTGCGTCCCAAGGGGGATTCGGCCTGACGTAACGGCTCGCGGCTTGGTGTCCGACAATGGGGGGACGATGTGATCCGGCGTGATGCGGTGAGTCGCTGGTTGATCAGGAGGGTGTTTCGCGTCCGGACCCTTGGCCTCGAACACCTTCCTGGCCGATTGATCGCGGCGAATCGGTTTTCCAAGTGGGACTGGTTGCTTTGGGTGCCTTTTCTCAACGAGGGATCCTGGATCATCCTGCCCGCAGGGGATGTACCGTTCAAGCTGATCCGCTCCTGGTGCCATTGGATCCACTTCGTTGCCGAAGAACGGGTGGATCCGCTGCTCCTGGCCCAGGCGGTCAATCATGGCCACACGGTGGTTTATTCCCCTGAGCCGTTGTCACCGACGTCGGGTTGGTTGCGTAACATCACGCTCTCCTATGACGTTTCCTGTCCCCGTGGCGTGATGGCCGTGGAAGGCAGCGAACGCTGGCCTTTTTCCCCCAATACCACCTACAGCAAACGCTGCTGGTTGCCAAAAATTGACCTGACGGTTGTCACTCTGAAGTCGCAGGTTGACCAGGGTGCGCGACATTTACAGGAGGGGTTGGGGCGGGCGAAACTGGCATCTCAATCTTTGGGTGCAACGGTTTGGCAAGCGTTGATTGGAGCGGCACGCCGCCATGGTCGAGGTCGGGTGATCCTGGAAGACGAACAGGGGCAACGGTTGGGCTATGGTGGTTTGTTTTTCAAAGTGATCCTTTTGTCGGGCTTGCTTAAGTCACGCATCGGCTTGGAAACCCGGGTAGGGGTCATGCTGCCCACGACCGTTGGGGCGGTGCTTACTTTTTTTGCCTTGCAGGTGTGTGGCCGGACACCCGTCATGCTGAATTTTTCCCTGGGTCCGAACACCATCGTTGCCACCTGTCGGATCGCCCGCATCAGGGTGGTTGTCACGTCCCGGCAATTCGTTCAAAAGGCCAATCTTTCCAGCGTGATCGACGCTATGACCGGTCTGGACATCCTCTACCTGGAAGATGTGCGACCCGCTGTGACTCCGTGGAAGCTATTGCATGCTTGGTTCTTCTCTCATTTCCCCCGGGGGGTGGCGGATAAGATGCAGGAGGCGGCGGTCGTGCTGTTCACTTCGGGTTCCGAGGGGACACCCAAGGGGGTCGTTCTGTCGCACACCAACCTGCTGGCCAATGTTACGCAAATCGTTTCCCGTTTTGACCTGGGTGCCCGGGATACCCTGCTCAGTGTCCTGCCGATGTTTCACGCCTTTGGTTTGACGGTGGGGACATTGGCACCGCTCCTGGCGGGCATGCGGGTGTATTGTCACCCAGCTGTTTTGGATTACCGTGCCGTTCCCAGACTGGCGTGGAAAATCGGTGCTACGGTATTGGCTGGGACCGACACCTTCCTCAGGGGATATGGCCGGATGGCGCAACCCAGTGATTTTCTTTCCATCAGATATTGTTTCGCCGGGGCCGAACCACTTCGGGCCGCGACCAGCACCCTGTGGATGGAAAAGTTCGGCATTCGCATACTGGAGGGGTACGGGGCAACGGAAACGGCACCCGTCCTGGCGGTCAATGGTCCGGAGGGGCATTGTGCGGGGAGTGTGGGTCGTTTGCTGCCGGGGGTGCGTTGGCGTTTGCGATCGATCCCGGGAGTGGTTGAAGGGGGTGGTTTGATGGTGTCCGGACCCAACATCATGATGGGCTATGTGCGGGAGGACAATCCTGGTGTTGTGCAGCCGCCGCAAGCCGAAGAGGGGGTTGGGTGGTACGATACGGGCGATGTGGTGCGGGTGGATGCGGCGGGCTTTGTCTGGATTCTGGGGCGCAGCAAACGGTTTGCCAAGATTGGCGGGGAAATGATTTCCCTGGCGCAGGTGGAAGTGGTGGCGGCGGACGCATGGCCGGATGGTTTGCATGGGGTGGTGGCGATTGCCGATCCCAAGCGGGGAGAGATCCTGGTGATGGTGACCGATGACCGCACCATGACCCGGCAATCGTTCACCCAAGCCTTGAAAAATCGGGGATTGAGTTCATTGCTCCTGCCTTCGCGTTTCATCTATTGCGATGGTCTGCCGGTATTGGCTTCGGGCAAGTTGGATTGGGTCAAACTGGCTCAGTTGGTCATAGAGGAGGGAGGTGAAACCAGAGAATCCTCTTAAGTCGTTTGGCAATCGAAAGGGGGGATTTTTTGTGGTATGCTTCAGACAAAGGAGAAATAGCCGTGACGACAGCAACATTTGACACATTGGAATTTGTTGAAGAACTGAAGGCTTCTGGATTTGATGACGCACAAGCCAAAGGCATGGTGGGGGCGCTTAAAAAGGTCCAGGAGTCACAGTTGAACGACTTGGCCACCAAAGGCGATATTACCGTGCTTAAATCTGAAATGCGCGAAATCAGAGCCGAAATGCGCGAGCTTGAATACCGGCTCACCTTTAAACTTGGCGGGCTCATGATTGCGGGTTTTGGCGCACTTGCGGCCATCATCAAGATGCACTGATTCATTATCACAAGCAAAAAAAGATATTATCATTTTTTCCAGGACAACCGATACCCTTTCCCGGATGAGAGGCAACTCTTGAGGAAGGGAATGTGGCATTGTCTACACTTCGCGTTACGTGTCTGCTGGTTGTATTGTCGTCGTTGCTCGTCTCTTGCGCCGTCAAACCGGAACCATTCCCCTTGTCCAGCACCTTGCAACGGGTCCAGGGGGATCGGGAGAGCTACCACAAAGATATGCAACCGATCGTCCGGGCCATCCCTCTGGAAGAGGCCATGGCGCGTGCCATTCGTTACAATTTGGACCACCGTCTTAAAACCATGGAGTCGGCACTCTCCTTGGGACAGAGTACGTTGGCCGGCTATCAGCTTTTGCCCCAGGTGACGCTGCAGGCGGGTTATACCGGGCGTAGCAATGCCCTGGGTTCTTCCAGCCGTTCGTTGCTCACCGGTGATACCAGTCTGCAATACTCGACCTCCTCGGACAGGACCAATGGCGATGTTGATTTGGCCATGACATGGAATATATTGGATTTTGGCGTCAGCTATTTCAAAGCCAGACAGCAGGCGGATCGCTATCTGGTGACGGAGCAACGGCGGCGCAAGGTGGTGCAAAACATTATTCAGGAGGTCCGGCAGGCCTATTGGCGGGCGGTGGTTGCCCAGGAGCTGCTGCCAGATATCGCCACGTTTTTGGCGGAGGCCAACCTGGCCCTGGAAGATGCCAAAAAATCGGGGGATACCTTGCTGCAACCTCCGCTGGATACCTTGAAATACCGTATGGGCCTGTTGGAAACAGTCTATCAAATCGTGACGTTGCAACGTGATCTTTCCGTTGCCAAAACCCAGTTGGCCGCTTTGATGAACCAGGATCTCAAGGAGGATTTTCGCCTGGAGGTCCCGGAGCGGCAGGCCATGACAACCCCGAATGTCCCCCATGACACCGACCTGTTGGAGCGGATGGCCCTCTTTTTCCGCCCTGAATTGCGTGAGGAGGATTATCAAAAAAGGATCGATGTGGCGGAGACCAAGGCGACTTTGTTGCAAGCGTTACCAGTGTTGAGCTTTCAGGCGGGGGTGCATGGGGCGGACAACAGTTTCCTGTTCAACAAACAATGGGCGGATGGTGGTTTGAAGATGGCCTGGAACTTGATCAACTTGGCCGCAGGTGGCGATTCCCTCAAAGTGACATCGATCCGGGAAGAGTCCGGGGATATGCGGCGTCTTTCCATGGGGATGGCTATTTTGACCCAGGTTCATGTGGCGTTGATACGTTACAATCAAACGTTGGAGGAGTATGAACTGGTCAAAAATATGAGTGAAACGGCTGACAAGATTCAGCACTTTTCCAATGAGGCGCGTCAGACCATGACGGGTTTGGATGTGATTCAGGCGCAGGCACGGGCGATATACCGGCGCTTGCAATTGGGCCTTTCCTATGCCGAATTGCAAAATTCAGCCGGTCAAATTTTTGTTTCCATCGGTATGGACCCACTTCCGGAAAAGCTTGAAGTGTGTGATCTGGATGCCTTGACCGCGATGCTGAAGGGGGTGATTCGTCGCTGGGGTTCGGGTGAGATGGAGTGGGGATCCTTGGATAATATGCGTGTGTCAGGTGCGGCTGGATGAAACTATTTCTCGCATTTGCGCTGATGGTGATCGCCGCTTTGGCAGGGGGGGGCGGAGTGGCCGGCGAATTGAAATTTCCCTGTGCCAAAATGCCTTTGCTTCAGGATGAGAGCGGGGCGGGAGAATCCTTGCGCGGCCTTTTGGTGGCCTCCCAGGAAGCCATCCTGTCCAGCGAGTTGGCGGGGCGTATCCTGGAGATTCGCCATGAACTGCGCCAAAGTTTCAAGGCTGGGGAAGTCCTGGTTCGGTTTCATTGTCCCGATCGGGAGGCGCGTTTAAAAAAGGCTAAGGCGCAATTAGAGGGGATCAATCAACGTCTGACTGTGCATCGCAAGTTGGTGGAGTTGCGTTCAACAAGCACCTTGGATGTGGAACTATTGGAGGCGGAACGGCTGGGGGCTGTGGCCGAAGTGGCCATTCAGCAGGCCGAGGTTGAAAAATGTGTCGTTACTGCCCCCTTTGCCGGACGAGTTGCCGAACGTTTGGTCAAACCGTTTGAATCGGTGAATGCGGGTCAGCCCCTGTTGGATATCGTCGGTAATTCCCCGTTTGAGGTACATGTGATTCTCCCTGCCAACCTGTTGTCGGGGATCAAGATGGGTGGCGGGGTGGCTGTGATGCTGGATGAAACCAAAGGGTGTTACCATGCCCAGGTCAAGAACATCGGAGGACGCATCAACCCGGCGGGTCAGACGGTGCGGGTTGTGGCCAGGATGCTGGACGTCAAGGAGGATCTGATTCCGGGGATGAGTGGTCCCGTGGTGTTTGAGGCCGCATCCCCCTCATCGTCTGCTGCGCCTTAGGCTGTAGACGTAGGCCAGGACTTGCGCAACAGCCTTGAAGAGTTGCGGCGGGATAACCGCATCCAGGGGCACATCGCTGTAAAGCGAGCGGGCCAATGGGGGGTTTTCTACCAGGACAACTTTGTTTTCTCTGGCAATTTCCCGAATTCTCTCCGCAGTGCGTCCCCGCCCTTTGGCCACCAGCTTGGGGGCCGCCATTTCGCCCTGTTTGTAGAGCAGCGCCGCCGCATAATGCGTCGGGTTGGTGATGACAACGTCAGCCTTGGGGACTTCCTCCATCATGCGGCGCTGGGCCATTTCCCGTTGAATCTGCCGGATACGCCCTTTGACCATCGGATCGCCTTCCATCTGCTTTTGCTCATCCTTGACTTCCTGTTTGGTCATGCGCAGCCCTTTGATATATTCGTGCTGCTGATACATGAAATCGACAACTGCCAAGCTCAGAAAGGCGATGGTTACCAATACCATCAGATGGAAAATATCATTGCCAAGGACCCGGATGACATGTCCCAGATTGGTATCTGTGAGTCCAAATATTTCCAAGGCGCTGTTTTTAAGGGAGATATAGACGGCAATGGAGATGATGAACAGTTTAATGATGGATTTAATCAGTTCGATGATGGATTTGAAGGAAAAAAGACGCTTGATGCCCTGAATTGGATTGAGCCGGGAGAAGGAGGGCATGATGGGCTCAATGGTGATCAGGAAGCCGTGCTGGATGGTGGAACTCAAAATGGCAATGATCATCAGGAGTATGAAAAATGGGGCCATGTCGAGGATAAAAGAGACGATAATATCCTGCAACAAGACGACGATTCCCTGGGGTTGGATGCTGTCGCTCATAAAACCGCTCAAGAAAAAGCGCATTTTATTTTGCATCGCAAACCAAAGCTTTTCACCCTGAAAGAAGAACAGCGTCGTTGTGGCCAGAAGCAGTAGAGCCGTTCCCACCTCTCTGGATGTGGTGACCTGACCTTTGCCACGGGCGTCCGACATCCGTTTGGAAGTTGGGTCTTCGGTACGTGATTCTTGATCGACATCATCTGCCATGGGTCAGCTCATTGAAATCCGATCGAGTGGAAGGCGAAGGTAAAAAAAGTATCGATTTCCCGAAGCATGACGCGAGCAAAGAGTGCCATGGTGAGTCCCAGGATGATAAAGCCCATCATTTGAGCCATGGGCATGGAGAGGAAGAACACCTGGATTTGTGGGGAGGCGCGGTTGATCAGACCCAACCCGATGTAAAGCAGTGTTGTGGCGACCAGAATGGGGGCGGAGATCAGCAAGGCCAGATTGAACATGGCGGCCAGTGCTTTGAGTGCGGATTCCAGGGCGTTTCCGGCATGGGGCAGTCCGCCCCCCAAAGGGATGGCCTGGAAGGAGCGGGTAACGGCTTCAAGCAGGAGGAAATGGCCACCAACGGAAATGAACAGGACCAGAACGGTCAGGTAGAGCAGATTGGACAACACACCTTCCTGGATTCCCGACGTTGGATCCATGACCATGGCCATGGAAAGGCCCATCTGGAAACCGATGACATTGCCGGCCACCTGGACGGAGACGAGTACCCAGTGGACCAGCATGCCCATGGTGGCACCGACAACGGTTTCCGTGATGGCAGCGGCGAACATGGCGGGTACGTGACTCTTATTCTCACCGCTCCACGGGGCCACCAGGGGGAAAATGACAACGGTCAGGGCCAACAGGAGCGCGGCTTTGATGCGACTCGGACCCGCGGCACGGGAGAAAAACGGGGCGGAAAGGAACAGGCCTGTCAGTCTTGCGAGGATCAAAATGGCCCGTTCCACTTCACCGACCGAAAAACCGAGAAAGTCGATGAGAGCGAGGGGATCCAACGTGGTTCTCCGGCGGATGATTAATTGACGATGCTGGGGATGGAGTCAAAGAGTCGCTTGAAGTAATCCATGATGGTTTCCAGCATCCATGGGAGGGTGAGGGAGAGGGCCAGGAAAGTTGCCAATATTTTCGGGATGAAGGTGAGGGTCATTTCCTGGATTTGGGTCACGGATTGAAACAGGGAGATGACGATACCCACCACGAGCGCGGTGAGGAGCATGGGGGCGGAGATGAGCAGGGCGGTTTTCAAGGCGTCAATGACGAGTTGCAGGACGGTTTCCGTGGGCATGACCCTTCCTTATGACCATGATAGGGCGGTTGGCCCTGGTTTCAAGTCTCACTCACTTTCCGACCCAACCATACCCGAAGGCTGGGTCCAAGTCCACGGAGAATAATGATCCTGTCAAATAATTTCGTTTTTTGGCAGTGAGTTGGCAAAAGAACGAAAGTCAGGAATGATCGAGTTGGTTCTGGTAGATTTTTTCGTAGAGTTCAAAAACGGCAATGGCCATGGCGGCGATGACGGGTCCGAAAAACAGCCCGAGAATGCCGAAATCCATGATGCCGCCCAATGTTGCCAGGGTTGTGAGCAGGGTATGATCCAGTGCGGAAAGATTATCGTCGGGGTCATCCGTGCTGAACCAGGTTGAAAGATAGCTTATGACGAAAGGACGTAAGACGTTATCGATGAGAAATCCGTTGACGATGGCACTCCAACACACCAAAAACAACCCGGCCCCTTCCCTGCCAATGGAAAACAGGTAGTAGGAGACGGGGCCCCAGATGATCAGGCCACCGATGACCGGGATGAAGGAGGCGACTGCCATGCTGACGCCGAAAAAGAACCAGTGCAGACCGAATATGGCGGTGATGGCGGCGAAAGAAATGCCCTGGATCAGGGAGATGGCCACGGTGCTTATGGTGAGTACCGTGGCGAGGCCGGCGAAGCGATGTAATAAAAAATCATCGAAATGGTTGGGTAATGGGGTCAAGAGACGTACTTTGCGAACCATGGCGGGGCCATCCCGGTATAAAAAATACAGGGAAAAAACCACCAGGATCAGAGACGTGATGAAGGACAAGCTGTTGTTGGTGATACCCTTGAACAAAAACAGCAATCCGTTGGTTGCCGAGTGAATCAAGGTTTCCTGATTGTTGGTTATTTGCTCCGTGAGAAAATTTTGGAACACTTCAGGGATGGGGAGCGCCTGGAGGAGGGTTCTCAGCGTTTCCACCAGGACGGTATGGTTTTCAAGTCCGGTTGCCCAGTTTTTCAGGCTGAAGACAACATCACTGGCCATGATGGCGCTGGCTGACAACAGATACAGGATGGGGGAAATGACGAGGAGTAAGATCAAAACAGTCATGATCAGGGCTGCTTTGTCCGATCCTAGTGACAGGTACCGGGTGAGGCGTCGATACATCGGGAAGGTGGCTGTTGCCAGCAATACCGCCAGGAACAGACCTGGCAGGAAAGGGGTGAACAGCCATAGCAACCCGGCGATGGCCAAGGCGATCAAAAGGAGTAAAAACCCGTTCTGGTGTGGAAGGTTTGATTGCAGGGGTGTGTCCGGGTGTAAACTGGCGGGCATGGGTTTCTTTGTATAATTGGGTTGTGGAATGGGGACGGGCTTTGCGACGGCCGGTGTTGATCCCGGTATCATGACGTGTCTAGAACGATGTGGAGAAAAACCATGAACTTCAAGAAGTACCTCTCGGGTTATCGGATGGCCATTGCCTGTGCCCTCCTGGCGGCGGCAACATGGATCGTTGCACCCCACCCGGACGCATTTGGAACAGGGGCCTGGACGTACCCTGAAAATTCGGCGTCCAGGATGCAAAACATCCAGGCGTTGAATGGGGCCCTGGCCAACCTGAGCAATGCCCACATGCAACAGCAGCAACGCATGCAAATGGCGCAAAAGGCGTTGGTTGACCTGGAAGCGGAACTTGCCGCTGCCCAAAAGACCTTGCTGGTTGAGGAACGTCCGGTCGCCGAGGCTATCAACAAATACCGCAAGGCGCAGGAGGCTTCCCTCATAGACCCCATGATCTCCACGGAAACACAGCGGTTGGAGGTTGTCAAGGTGAAGGAGGCGAACGAATCCGTCGTCAGCAAGCGCAAGGCACAGATTGAAATGTTGACCAATAAGGTGCCCCAGGTTCGTGGGGAAATCGCCAATGCCCAACAGGAGATCACGGCCATTCTGCAACAAATCGACGGTATCATCAAACAGCGCGACGAGGTTTCCGAGCAAGTCTTTCTCAAAAGTGTCGCCAACTAACAAACAAGACAATTACCTGGAGAACCTTTCAGGGAAGCTACCAATTGGGGAGTTGGTAAATCGCGGGGGCCAGGGGGGTCAGAGGGGTGGCCAAGCTTTGCAGAGATTCGGAAGGGCCAGCGAACAGATACCCCCCAGGGACCATGTGACGGCTCAGTTTGTTGACCAGGTGTTCCTGGGTGTCCCGGTCAAAATAGCTGAGGATGTTGCGGCAAAAGATCACGTCCATCTTTTCCCGCAAGCCGAACGAGGGATCCATGAAATCCAGGCGGCGAAAGTTGACCATGGCCCGAAGCGGGGGGACCACCCGGGCGAGACTTTTGCGATGATCCTTGCTTTTGAGTAAATATTTTTTCTTCAACGCATCCGGGATGGATTGGACCTTTTCCATCTCGTAAATGGCGTTTTTGGCAAATTCCAATATTTTTGGACTGACATCTGTTGCCAATATTTGCGATTTAAATGGAATCCCGGGGTAATGATTGGCAAATTCGCACAGAACCATGGCCAGGGTATAGGAATCTTCACCAGTGGCGCATCCGGCACTCCAAATATTGAGTACCCGACTGATGCCGGCACCATGGGTCTTGATCAATTCCGGGAGCGATGTTTGTGCCAGAAACTCAAATTGCCTGGAATTGCGAAAAAATTTGGTTGTGTAGCTGGTCATGGCATCCAGCAGCAACACGAACTCCCGCTGGTCATTTTCTTCCGGGCTGAACAAAATGGCGTTGTATTCCGACAGGCTGGTGAGGCCAAGGCTGTGCATGCGCCTCTGTAACCCCGAGGCCAAGAGGCTTTTTTTGGTGATGGGCAGTCGGATGCCGAAACGGTCATGAATCTCGGTGCTGAGACGTTTGAAAAACGTATCATCCAGGGAATCGTTCGTGAAGAAGGGCGGGTTATTCCGGTCCATGTTGCAAAAGCATCCCCAGGTTCAGGCCATAGTCTGTCAGACCGGGTCAACGAAAGTGGGATCGTTTCAGGATACGCTGGCGACCGGTTTTTTAACTGTCACAAAGACGAATGACTTCGTTGGCCAGTCTCTCCAAAGGTAAAACGGCATCGACCCCGCCATGTTTGATGGCCTCTTTGGGCATCCCAAAGACGACGCAGGATTTTTCGTCCTGGGCCAGATTGTAGGAGCCGGAATCTTTCATTTCCTTCATGCCGCGTGCCCCATCGTCACCCATGCCCGTCATGATGACTCCCACGGCATTGGCTCCGGCGTACCGGGCAGCGGAGCGGAACAGAACGTCCACGGATGGCCGGTGTCTGCTGACCAGGGGGCCATCCTTGATCTCGACGAAGTAGCGCGCTCCACTGCGTTTGAGGAGGGCATGTTTGCTACCCGGGGCGATCAATGCCCGACCGCGAACCACGGAATCGTTGTTTTCCGCCTCCTTGACATGGATACTGCACAGGCCGTTCAGCCGGTCTGCGAAGGCTTTGGTGAAATGTTCCGGCATATGTTGTACAATGACGATTCCGGGGGCATTGACCGGCATGGCTTCCAGGAATACGCGCAAAGCCTCGGTCCCTCCCGTGGAGGCGCCGACAATGATGACCTTTTCCGTGGTTTGGCTCATGGCACGCGATTTGGTGGGGGGCGGCAGGACGGCGTCGGCGGTGAGTTTGGGTTCCACCTTTCCCTGGCTGAGGGCGGCAGCTCTGGATGTCGGCTGGGGGGCGGTCGGGGGGGGCGTCTGGCGTCTGGTGATTTGCCGGACATTGGCCATGGCGGCGGCCTTCACCGCATCGCAGATGCGAATCCTGGATTCCTCCAAAAATTCCTTGGTACCCATCTTGGGTTTGGTGATGATTTCGATGGCCCCGTATTCCATGGCTCTCAGGGCCGTTTCGGATCCCTTGGTGGTCAGTGTGGAACACATCACCACCGGTATGGGATGTTGCGACATGATTTTTTGCAGAAAGGTGATACCGTCCATGCGTGGCATTTCGACATCAAGGGTGATGACATCGGGTACCAGCGTTTTGATGCGTTCTGCGGCGACAAAGGGATCCTGTGCCATGCCGATGACCTGTATATCGGGATCGGACTCGAGTACTTTGGCCAGCGTCTGCCGGACGACCGCTGAGTCGTCAACTATCAACACCTTGATTTTTCTGTTTGTCATGGTTTCAGTGCTAATGAATTGTGATCAATCCAAAAAAAATGATATTCCAGGGGAAGATCGAACCGGGATGCAGGGGCTCCCCATGGGAATCGGATGTTTCCTTTCCTTAACTGAAGAACGCTGTCCTAGAGGCTATGTCATCGATTTGATTTTGTCCATGGGAAACAACGTCGATCAGGCGTTTTAACAACCCATCATGAAGCAACCGCAATGAGCGGTTGACATGCTTCCATGTCGCTTGTAACAACACGTTTCGCACCGAGTCCGACGGGGTTGCTGCACCTGGGTCATGCCTGTTCGGCTTTACTCTCCTTTGATTTCGCCTGCAGGCGGGGCGGGTGTTTCATCTTGCGCATCGAAGATATCGATGCCGGGCGCTGTCGCTCCGAGTTTACCTCGGCCCTGGTGGAGGATTTGACCTGGCTGGGATTGACCTGGCGGGAGCCGATCCGGCACCAATCGGAATGCCTGGGGGACTACGCCTCCGCCCTGGAAATCCTTGCGGGCCAAGGGGTGCTGTATCCTTGCTTTTGTACCCGTCGGGAAATCATGGAGCAGGTGGCGACATCGGGACAGGCCCCCCATGGTCCTGATGGTTGGATTTATCCCGGTACCTGCCGTTCCCTGGATGCATCCCTGCGAAAGGATAGAATGGTGAGTGGTGCGGCGTATGCTTTGCGTCTGGATGTTGCCAAGGCGTTGGCTGTGACCGGCCCCTTGCGTTGGCACGACATAAGCCAGGGATGGGTACCTGTGGTGCTGCCGGGTGATGTGGTGTTGGCGCGCAAGGATATCATGACGAGTTACCATTTGGCGGTCACCGTGGATGATCACATCCAGGGCATCACGCATGTTATTCGCGGTGAGGATTTGTTTGCCGCAACCCATGTCCACCGGTTGCTCCAGGCGTTGCTGGGATTGGCAACTCCGGAATATTGGCATCATCCCCTCCTGGTTGATGGCCAGGGGCGCAGGCTGGCCAAACGCGATGGCGCTGTTTCCTTGCGACAGATGCGGCAAGGGGGAATGACTCCCGAGATGGTGCGACGCTTGGCCCGGTGTGGGTGGGATAATGTCTGAAATCGGGGAATGCCGGACCATCCCTGGTGAGTTTTGTCTGTCGATTGGTTATTTGGTCCGGAACCTGCGCTCCAGGGATTGGTGTTTGTCCAACTGGATGACCCGTTCAAAGGCGCTGAAATCCATGGTGTGGGCCAGCCCACGAGTTGTCCCATGATTTTTCAGATGGGTGAAACACTGTTGTAACGCCTCGGTAACCGCAAAAAGGCCGGAGAGGGCGAAAACAACCACCTTGTAACCCATGCTTTCGAGTTCCTGTGCGGAAAGATTGGGTGTCTTGCCACCCTCGATGATGTTGGCAAAAAGATGATGCCCGGTGAAATGCCGGGCGATGGTGGCCAGTTCGTCCCGTGACCGGGGCGCTTCAATGAACAGCATGTCCGCTCCCGCCTTGAGGTAGTGTTCCCCCCGTCGGATGGCTTCTTCAAGGCCGTGGATGGCGCGGGCATCGGTACGGGCGACGATGACCAGACCGCTGTCGGCGGCGGCGAAGCGGGCGGCGGCAATCTTTTCAACGTGTTCGGAACAATCGATGACCTGTTTGCCTTCCATGTGGCCGCAACGTTTGGGCCAAGCCTGATCCTCAAGAATGATACCCCCCACCCCGGCACCCAGGGCATCTTCCACAGTGCGTATGACGTTGAGGGGATTGCCATACCCGGTATCCATATCGGCGATGACGGGCAGATTGGTGGCCCGGGTAATGGCGCTGACGGTGTCAATCATTTCGGTGGCGGTGAGATACCCCAAGTCGGGTTTTCCCAATCTTGAGGCGGAAATGCTGAACCCACCCGAAAATATCAAGTCAAATCCCACCTGCTCGGCGATGATGGCACCCAGGCAATCATAGACGGCTGGCGCAATCCTGATCCCGGGTTGGCCAAGCTCCTGCCGCAATCGTTGTCCTGCTGTCATGGGTGACTCCCGAATGGTTGTGGCGGATGCCAACGTGAACTACAGGCTTCGCGATCCTGAGCAACCAGTCTTCCACATCGGCTCATCGGAAGCAACGATGTGGGATTCGGGAGGCATCGTGTTCGTATGATATTTTGCAAAGTGAGTTTTTTATTTTGCAATTGAAATATTTTTGATATATTCCAATCGCCAGTTGTTGTTAAAATAGCGAAAAGGAACTGTGGAGCAGTCACGATGACAATGGAAACGATCAATGCGATGGTATTTCAGGGGGGCGGTGCCTTTGGTGCCTATGAGTATGGGGCTTTCAAGGCTTTGTGGGATCAGGGGGTGACGCCCAACATTGTGACCGGGGTCTCCATTGGGGCGGTCAATGCGGCGGTTGTCGCGGGGTGCCGTAATAATGATCCACCAGCGGCTTTGGATGCGTTGTGGAGTCGTATCAGTGCGGTGCCCATGCCCGGGCTTCCACAAGGGTTGCATCATCTGTTGTCACTCTCTTTCAATCCCGGCATGTATTATACCAATCCGGGTTTGTTTTTTTCCCCTCTGACGCAAACCCATTTTGCCGTTACCACCTTGTTGGAAAACACCCTGAACGACTTGGTCGATTGGGACAAACTGAACGATGGCCCCATGCGTTTGGCGGTGACGGCCACCAATGTCGAGACAGGATTGCTGGAAGTCTTCGCCAATTATGACGGGGCGGCCGCAACGGGTGATGGACCGAGCAAGCGTCGGCGGATCAGCGCCCTGCACATCCTTGCCAGCGGCGCTCTACCACCCGGCTTTCCCATGGTGGAAATCGATCACCAATTTTATTGGGATGGTGGCTTGTTCGACAATACGCCTCTCAAGCCAGCGTTCCGGGCTTTGAACGGGTATCAAAATACGTCTGACAAACAATACCGGCGGTCGGTCTATGTGTTCTCATTGTTCCCCCATCGCGGCGTGGTGCCGAAAAATATGTTGGAGGTGAACGACCGTAAAATGAGCATCTCTTTTGAGTCCAAGATTGATTTCGACCGGAAAATGTACGAAAAAATAAACAGATTCCGTGAGTTCGCCCAAAAAATGGACCGGGGTCTCCCCACGGATAGTCCCCTGCGTGAGGATCCGGGTTTCAAGGATCTTTTGTCTTATCAACCCGTTCCCCCTCCGGTTTTTATTGAGTTGACGGAAAAATATTCCCTCCGTGAGTTGGCTTTGGTTCCCGGGACCGATTTCACCAGAGAAACCATCTTGAAGCGTTCTGAGATCGGTTATCGCATTGCCCGGGAAACATTGGACAAGGTGGGGCAATCGTCAGGAGGTTGATTGGTTTGTGGAACAAGACATACCACATTTTTCGTCTTGAAACCCGCTGTTCCGGCAGGTGACGTTGTCATCTTTCACTGACCTGCAAACAGCAACCTCAGGGTGGTTATCGGCAGCCACAAGGTCAGGGGTTGACCGGGAAGGCGGGTGAACTCATAACGGGCATAGAAGGAACGTGCCCGTTCGTGTTTGGCGTCGATCACCACCGCCACCAAGCCCACGTCATTCGCAACCCGCAGGCAACGGAACAAAGCGTCCATCAACAGGTGGTCCCCAAGTCCCTGGCCTTGCACCGATCGATCCACCGCCAACCGTACCACACGAGCCACAGGGAGGGGAAACGATGGAAAGCGTTTGGCATCCTCCGCAGGAAGATGGGTTTTGGCGATACTTCCCATGGCCAAGGCGTGGTAACCCAACACCCGTTCCGGTTGGGCATCGTCCACCGCCAAAAAAATGCGCGCCACTCCCGATTCCTGGTGTTGGCGGGCATAACGGGCCAGATAGTCGTCCAGTTCCGGTTCCCCGCAGGCAAAGTGTTTTCGCGGGTGATGACGTGCCAGGGGCTCGATGCGCCAATCAGGAGCCATTGCCCTGACGCCGCTCCAGATAGTTTTGGGCTGCTTCCCGCAACCGGGGGCTGGGAGGATCGTCACGGTCCAGGGCGGCGAGGAAGACCTGCCAATCCTGTGGCGTAAGGGTGATCTTCTCATGCTCGGCAAGAATTTCCCTGGCCCTGTCCGATGCGGCAGAGACCAAAAAACTGGAAACGGACATCCCGGCCAGGGATGCAGCCCGAACCAATATGCTCTTCAGTTCGGTGGTAACGCGCAAATCGATGCGTTCATTCCGTGACGTTGCTATCGCGTGGTTTATCGTGGTCATGATGCTTTCCTCCTTGGTCTTTGGGACCATGATACCATGTACGGGCAGTGTACGGTAGAGCTTTCTCGTATTACCAATGGCCCGGGGCCAAAGCAAAGATTGTGCCCCGATGTGACCATTCCCGTGCCATGAGGGTGCGACATCGATCACTTATGGCAGAAAGCTTTCGAGTGTTTTGACCACCCGTTTGACCGAAGGGAATTCGTTAAACGGCAGGCCAAACTTTTGGAAATAAGGGGATTGCTGCAATGTTTCGGTGATTTCCGGGTTTTTGGCCAGGGATCGATCCACCGCAACCATGAGGTTGGGGGTGGATTTTCTTTTTTTGATCGTTTCCAATTGTGACAAGCGCCGGAGGAGGGGGGCCTTGTGCCAATGGTGAAACAGTTCCATGTGGACGATGAGTTTGGAGACGTGACGAAACGTGAAGTCGGCAACGATGAGATCATTGGCGTCCAGGTGCAGGGGATGGACTTCAGGCAGGATGGTCCAATCGGTGGCTTCCGTGGTGAATTGCGTGGCGAAGCGTGCAAATTCCGGGGGGACGTAACTGCTGCTGGCCGAATAGTGCGATACCAAACCCGAATCCTGATCCAGCAGTAACTGACCCGCCCCTTGGCCGGCGGGTCGGACTTCGGCTTTCAACGACCATTTCTCCAGATGGCAGACCGCCGGCAGGATGGAGGCGAATTGCAGGCCGTATTTACGCACCATGTCGAACAAACTTAAAGGGCCATCGAGGATGATGTGATAATGGTCCGGCGCCAGTGGACGAATGGTTGCCAGCAGGCGGAAAAATTTGAGTTGCCGGAAAAATTGCCGCAGCCGCCCCACATCGGGGGAAACGATTTCCAATTCCAGATGGCTTGTTCCCAACAGGAGACCCTGCGCCAGGGCCATGTTGTAGCGGTGTAACACTTGTTGCCCTTTCAGGGGGCGAAAAGATTGTAATGTTTGGCGATTGGCCAGGTCGGAAAACAAAGTCGTGGTCAAGCTCTCCGTGGTCATCCCCATCGCTTGCGCCACCCCTTCGCGAAAGGCTTCCAGGTGACCCACGATCGGGGCGGAGAGGCGTTGGGCGGCTTCCTTGAACGTGGCCCAGCGGATTTCTTCCAATTTGGGATCGGGTTCCAGGAATTCGCAACGGTCCAGCAAGAGTTTGTTGATCCCCTTGGCGATCAGCGAAGATCGACTGGCATCCATGACTGGTTGGATGATCTCATTGATTTCGTCGTGGCCAAGTCCGATGGACTGGCTGTAAATGGTGATCAATTCATCAGCGAGATTCAGATAATCCCGACTTTTGGTGTCGATGAAGCGGGGCAGGATGCGTCCATCCCGGCGACGGTTGAAACGGAGCAATTCCTTGGTCAGCATGGTTCAAGCCTTTACCCGGTGATTTCCGGGGTGGATTTTTGGTAGGCGGCATGTTGGCGTCGGCGCTCGGCGGTAAAGGTTTCCCGGGTATCTTCAGAAACCATTTCATACAAAATGGCCTGTTTGCCGGCTCGGGGCCTGAGAATCCTTCCCAGGCGCTGTACGTGTTCGCGCACCGACCCACGACCCGAAACGATAATACCCACGGCCACATCCGGGACATCGATGCCCTCGTTCAGGATACGGGAATTGACGAGATAGGGCAGGCTGCCATCGCGAAAGGCTTCCAACAGTCGGGCGCGTTCACCGGCGCGGGTGTTGTGGGTGATAACCGGTAAAAAAAAGGTTTCGGCGATGGTATAGGCGGTGGCATTGTCATCGGTGAACAGCAAAATGCGCTCCTGGCGATGGCGGACCAGCAGACGCCAGATGGCGCGTAACTTGGCGCGGCTGGCAAAGGCGATTTTTCTCTGCATGCGGTATGCGGCGTAGGCTTGGCGTCCTTCCTGGGAGCGGGCACATAATTTGACAAACTGACTCCACCCGTGAGGGTCGCGAAAACTGATGCCACTGGCCCGTTTGAACTCATAGTATTGTTGGTAAGCGGCATCGTAGGCGGTCCGCTCATCGTCATCCAGATAAATGGGAATGGATTCCAAAAGATAGGGGGATAAAAATTCTCCTTCCAAATCCGCAATTTCCGAACGATGACACAGCGGGCCGATCAAATGAATCAAATCACCATCGGTACCATCACTGCGTTCGGGCGTGGCGGTGAGTCCCAGGCGGAAGGGGGCGATGGCCATGGTGGCCATGAGACGGGAGCTCGTCGCGGGGAGATGGTGGCATTCGTCAAAAATAATCAGGCCAAAGCGATTGCCGATGCGATCCATATGGATAATGGCCGAATCGTAAGTGCTGACGGTGATGGTTTCCAGGGTTCGGCTACCCCCTCCCAACAGCCCGATCGTCAGCCCAAAACTTTGGCCCAGACGGTCGTGCCACTGCATCATAAGATCAATGGTGGGGACGATCACAAGGGTATCACGGCGCACATGGGCGATGGCCATGTGGGCGACCAGCGTTTTGCCGGCTCCGGTGGGGAGTACGACCACCCCACGTCTATCAGCAGCAATCCAGGCTTCGATGGCTTCTTTCTGGTGTGGTCGCGGGGGGGGATCGTTGTGCGGGGCCAGAGGGTGGGTCGCAAAACGTCGAGCATTGTCGGTAAAGGGGATTTTAAGTTTGTGCAGGGTGAGCAGGATGGGGCCGTAATGGATGCCCTCGGAACGGAAACATTGGGTTCGTTCGTCCCACAGGACGTATTGTGCAACCGGGGCCAAGGCATCGGGGTTGCCATGGAGTGTCAACGTACCCTGGTCGAATTCAATGCGAACCATCGGTGGGGGAACCTTATGACGTGCACGACCACGCATGATCGGACTGTGATGATGGCAGACCCGCCCAAAGCCTGCAGAATGTGGATATACCGCTGTCCGTTCCCAAGTCAAGCAATACGTCACTGTTTTGCTGTTCGGGATGGGTCACGTTCGTTGGCATTTTTCTTAGTGTTGAATGAAATCGTTCTTGGATATGCTTCTAAAATTCGTAGAATAATTCAAGCAATATCAATTTGATATGTTAACATGGCACAGGGGGCTGGTTCAACTATTAAAAAATAGTATAACCAATGGCACATGGAATTTTGCATCTGCAACAAATACTATGCACACTAGATCGGTGTAGCCGTGGTTGGATGCACATCGATGGGGTGACAGGGATGCTGCAAGGGCAATTGTATAATAAATAATGATAATTTGTGAGGGATCTTACAATGGCTGAAGACAATCAAAACACTGTGACTGCTGAACAAAAAGAATCTGCCCAGGTTTTGGACGATTTGACATCCCTCAGCCATGCGAACACGGCGGAATCGGGACCTGGAGATGCTATTGAGCATGCGGGTCGTATTGATGCTTCCGACCATTCTGACAAGGCCAATTTGCAGCCCGACTTCGTCAAGTTTGAAGCACCTCCCCGGGAGGAGGAGGTACATCAGGTTGGACTGCGTGGTGTTGGTGTTGTTGAGGATCAAGCATCGCCATTGCCGACTGTACCGCCTATTGACAACCCGAATGGTGGGGCTGAGGATCCCGTGCCACCACCACCGACCCATGTTCCCGAGTATGAACCGATCCAATTTCCGGTTTCGGGTGCCCCTGAGGGTCAACCGGTTGCTCCAGAAAGGGTGGAACCGACGACGTTACCTGGAAATCAACCCGATGTGGGTATCCCGGTTGCGGATGCTGCGGTCAGGGAAACGCCTGCGGTGACCGCTCCTCCGGTTACCAACCCGCCGACACCTGAGCCAACGGCAGCACCAACGCCTGAGCCGACGGTAGTGCCGATCTCTGAGCCAACGGCAGCGCCGACGCCTGAGCCAACGGCAGCACCGACGCCTGAGCCAACGGCAGCGCCAACGCCTGAACCTACGGCAGCGGCGACACCGGAGCCAACGGCAGCGGCGACACCGGAGCCAACGGCAGCGCCAACGCCTGAACCTACGGCAGCGGCGACACCGGAGCCGACGCCTGAGCCGACGCCTGAACCTACGGTAGCGCCGACCCCTGAACCTACGGTAGCGCCGACGCCGGAACCTACGGCAGCGCCAACGCCGGAACCGACGGCAGCACCGACGCCTGAACCTACGGCAGCACCGACGCCGGAACCTACGGTAGCGCCGACGCCGGAACCTACGGCATCGCCGACGCCGGAACCTACGGCATCGCCAACGCCGGAACCTACGGCAGCACCGACGCCTGAACCTACGGCAGCGCCGACTCCTGAACCGACGGTAGCGCCGACGCCGGAACCTACGGCAGCACCGACGCCTGAACCTACGGCAGCGCCGACCCCTGAACCGACGGTAGCGCCGACGCCTGAGCCGACGCCGGAACCGACGCCGGAACCGACGCCGGAGCCAACGCCAGAACCGACGCCGGAGCCGACGCCGGAACCGACGCCGGAACCGACGCCTGAGCCGACGCCGGAACCTACGGCAGCGGCGACGCCTGAGCCGACACCGGAGCCAACGCCTGAGCCGACGCCGGAACCGACGCCTGAGCCGACGCCGGAACCGACGCCGGAACCGACGCCTGAGCCGACGCCGGAGCCGACGCCGGAACCGACGCCGGAACCGACGCCGCAACC
>PEAK01000113.1 GCA_002753515.1 Magnetococcales bacterium | reverse complement strand
GAAGGAAAAAGTTATCGAATGAAAGAAAAAATAAAAGAATAAATGAAGAAAATGGGAAGAAAAGGCGGGAAGAACAATTTCAAACCGCTGCTTTTATGACATTTCCAGGCCGATGTCCGCATATTCGGTTCTCACGCCCGTGGCGATGCGGGAGAGGAGTCGGATCTGGATTTTTTGGTGGTCGAACCGGTGATTACGAACCGATTACGGGAGATGATGCGGTTGCGACAGGTGTTGCGTCCCTTGCGAATTCCTGTTGATCTTCTCGTCTGTTCGATGGCCGAACTGGCTGCACGCGAACATCTTCCTACCGGTGCCATCCTCTGGGCTATGCAAGAAGGGAGAACCCTCCATGACTCCCTTTGACGAAGTGTACCGCCTGTTGCGGAAGGCCGATCAGGACCAAGCCGTTGCGGCGGCAGGGGACACACCATGAGCGCCGAGACAACCCGCCATGTCAATGCCATCTCCAATCGCCTGAGCCTGCGCCCGCCCCAACGCCGTTCCCTGGAAATCTTGGATCGTATTGCCGAGGTTTTACCGCCGCGCAAAGACAATGATCTGCAAGCAATCCTTGAGATCATCCGTAGCGAATTTCCCACTGTCAGCGATTTTGAACGGGAATTTCCTTCCCTTTGTTTCGCCCTGGCCACCGGCGTAGGCAAGACCCGGCTCATGGGAGCTTTCATTACCTATCTGTACTTGGCCTATGATCTACGCAATTTTTTTGTCCTGGCCCCCAACCTGACCATCTACAATAAACTCATTGCCGACTTCACTCCCAACTCATTGAAATATGTCTTCAAGGGGATTTCCGAATTTGCCATAGATCCTCCGATTATTGTTACCGGCGATAATTATGAAAGCGGGGTGGGATATTCTGGAACGGGAGGCCGTGAAATGGTTCAAACCCGTGCGTGGTCAGTTTCAGATAAATTATAAATGGGGCGTGGATCATCATGAGTACCTGCCGGATTTTGTCGCCGAAACAGAAGATTTCATCGCCATGTTGGAGCCCAAAGCCGCCAATCAGATGGAAAATAGTGAAGTAAGGGAAAAGGCCAGGGTGGCTGTGACATGGTGTCAACGGGTGACGGAATATGCTTCAGGGATTGGTGGCAAGCCATGGTACTATCTGCTGATTCCCCATGATGCCATTGCGGAAAACATGACGCTGGAGGGGCTGTCCCGCCAATTCAGGTTTATCACGGGTTAAAGATACAAATCATGGAAAGGCCTATTTTGAGATTCTATATATGAAAAAAACAATTCAAGCCAAATTAGAAGAGATCGAACGGAGTCACGGGGTACGGATTGTTTTCGCCAGTGAGTCCGGTAGCCGAGCTTGGGGATTTGCTTCCCGGGACAGTGATTGGGACGTTCGATTTATCTATGTCCATCCCAAGGCGTGGTATCTGGCTGTGGACTTTAGGCTTAAGAGGGATGTGATCGAACTCCCCCTGGAAAATGATCTGGATATCACTGGCTGGGAATTGCGCAAGGCGCTCGGCCTATTTTGGAAATCCAATCCTCCCCTGCTGGAGTGGTTGGATTCACCCATGATCTATCTGGAGCGAGGGGTGGTTCCCGAGCGCTTGCGGACGTTGCGAAAGAGTTATTTTTCACCCCAGTCATCCTGGCATCACTACCTGCATATGGCAAAGGGAAATTATCGTGAATACCTGCGTAGCGATGTGGTTTGGCTGAAGAAATATCTTTATGTACTCCGTCCCCTTCTGGCAGTTCGCTGGCTGGAGAGGGATCTTGGTCCTGTCCCGACCCGGTTCCAGGTGCTGGTGGAAACCGTTGTAGAGCAACGCGAGATCCGGGAGGCCATTGCAGCACTCTTGGCAGCCAAAATGGCGGGGGATGAATTGTCCATGGGGGCCAGGATTCCCGTTCTCAGCAACTTTCTTGAAGCTGAATTTACGAGACATGAGACAACGCAAGTACCATTGCCATCTGCAAGGATGCCCGTGGAACCTCTGAACGCCTTGTTTCTGGAAGCTTTACAGTAACGGGGAATGGAGGGGCTATTTTGTTGGCCCCATCGATTCCAGCGCACTGCCGTGGAAGCGGTTGGCAATGTCTTGGAGCGCGGTCAGGCGTTCGTAGATGGTCAGGGCATTTTTGTAGCTGCTGATTCCGGTGACGAGGGTTTGTTCCTCATCATGATCGTAGATTTTGTATCCCTGTTGGCTGGCAACGATGCTTAAAGTACCCATGGTAGCGGACCCTCCTGGCGATGCGATGGTTGACAGGAGGGCAGGATGCAGCAGACATGCCATTCCATAAAGATATCTTAAGGTCAGATACTTGGATCGGGCAGAAGGGAAATCTGGTTACCAGAACGTCAAGAAAGTGGTGGGAATCCGCCAATTCGCCGACCATCCCGATGCGATTGGATGATCGCCACCCCTCAAGACATTCCCAACGCCTGCTTGTAGAGGTGTAAGATAGCCTCTTCCTCTTCGATGTCATTGGGATCGCGTTTACGCAATCGTACGATCAGGCGCATTATTTTTGGATCAAACCCCTGGGACTTGGCTTCGGCATAAACTTCGCGTACCTGAGTCGCCACTTCCGCTTTTTCCTCTTCGAGGCGCTCAATGCGGTCGATGAAACGTAACAGTTGTTCGCCGGCTATTTCCCCGGAATCCAAAATTTGTGATTCCTGGTTGGGATCTTGACCCTGACCGTCGATGATTGTCAAACCCATGTTAACATCCTTCGGAGAAGTGGTTGTTACCGCACGCCATGACCTTACCGCAGCCAGGAATAATTTACCAGTCTTTACCTGGACCTCATGACAGGGTAGGATGAACCCGCAGCGAGATGAATGCATGGCAAATGGCGTATTGTTTCCAGACAAAAGGATCGGAGAATCTGATGCCCCCCTCTCAAGCCATCGAAGAATCCCTGGCGCAATTGCAACAACATATTCGCGTTTTGGAGGATGTTCCCAACATCACCAAGGCGGGTTTCATGAACATTGCCGATCATATGGGTGATTTTTCCGCCAGTTTTGCCTCCGGGGCCAGTCGTGCGATCACCATTCGCGAACGCATCGGCGCCAAAGAGAGCGAGTTGGGGATCAATGATTTGCGCCAAAGCCTCAAGCAGATCCATCGTGAAATCGCTGCCGTGTTCAGTTCCATCGAAGCCCTCCTCAACGACAAGGAGGAGTTCACCAAAAACATGGAGGTTATAACGGACTGGGGGTTGCGCCTGGAACAGGATGCCCATCTCCCCCTCATGGTGGACCAGGTACGCGGTCAGGGGCGGGAAGAGTTGGAACGTCAAACACTCGGAGCCATCATCGACAGCTTGATGCGACAAATTCGCCCATTGATCGGTGAGGTCGCCTCCTCAGCTCAGGAGGCTGGTGACATTATGAGTCACCTGACCAGACGCATCTCTGCCGACCTGGCCACATCCACCCACGGCCTGGACGTGCTGAAAAACAATACCACCGCTACCCTGAAACGCATGGCAGCCGCCATTCAAAAACTTGACGGCGATTGTTCCAAGGTGGACAGCCAGTCGGATGGCGTGAACGAGATTATCTTCGAGATGGTTCAGGCCATGCAGTATGACGATATTTCCTCGCAACGCATTTCCCACGTTGTTGCTGCCCTGAAGCGGGCCGAGGAAAAACTGATTGCCCTGGAAAACGATTCCGACCCCCTGACCACCCAACGCTGGTTTGTCCTGGTCACTAAAATATGCACCGAACAATTGCGATCCATCAATGCCGATTTGAACAATGCTGTCGCTTCCATGCATAACCAACTGACGCGTATATCGGATATTGCCGAATCGCAAAAACATACGGTGACCTCAGCCCAAAGCCTCAGCATGGAATTGCGCAAGGATTGCGCGGAAATCGGTTATGATCTGCACATGTTGTTACGCCTGGGGGTCTTTGACGAAAATTTGTCCACGGACGTCCTCAAGACGTTGTCCCGGGCGGAAAATGCCATCTTCATGGCCAAGCGATCCCTGGATATGCTGACCATGACCAGCGAACGTCTGGAGCATCTGGTTACCGGGTTGGATACCAGCCGCAATGGCCGACTGGAAAATTTGGCCAGGTCGGTTTCCGACATCGCCAAGATGGTCAAGGGTGAGGGTAAGGAGCGTGCAGCCGAACTGCTGAAATCCCTGGATAAACTCCAGGAAATTTCCATGTTCTTTTCCGAAAAGACCACGCCGAAAATCATGCGCACCAATAGTCTTCTCAGGCGCCTTCCCCTGCTGTTGCAGCAGATTGAATCCAGCAATAACGATATCCGGACGATGATGACGGAAAATTTGGCGGGCTCCCGGACCATCGTTATCCAGATCATGTTGCTGTCAGCGGAGATGAATTTCCACAACACCATTGATCGCAAGTTTGGCAAAATCATCGACCAATTAGCGGTCATCGATGCCAAAGTTGCCGGGGAGAAGGTGCTGGCGGGACTGGAGGGCAATCTGCTGGAATTGGCCGCCGAATTTCAGGATTTGGCTGCCATGTACACCATGGACAGCGAGCGGCGTATCCACGGTGAGGTTTTGGGTGAAGATGTCGACATGTTCGGGGAGCCGGTCGCAAGTGGCGATGACATTGAATTGTTCTAAGGTGTGCGGAAGATGAAACTCACTGCTTGGCTGCTAATTTTACGGATCTGGGAGCGGACTTCTTTTTAGGCGACTCTTTGGCGCGGTAGACGATCAGCAGCAGTACCAGGGCGGCATAGGCGTAGGGCTCGCCATTGTCGTGGGTTGCCGCCAGAATGAAATGCAGTCCCACCAACAGGTTGATGATAAAGACCGTCTGATGCAATCGTTTCCAGTTTTTCTGACCCATCTTTTTGCGAATACTGTAGATGGAGGTCACTGACAGGGGTATCAGAAGGATGAATGATACAATGCCCAGATAGATGAAGGGACGTTTGTGCAGGTCAGCCAGCATGTCTCCCCAATTGAACTGCCATTCAAGCCACAAATAGGCCAGGACGTGCAGCAGGGAGTAAAAAAAGCCATACATGCCGATCATGCGGGAATAGCGCAACATGGACTTGCGGTTCGCCAGCTCGCTCAACGGGCGCCAAGCCAGCGAAATCAATAAAAAGTTGAACGCCCAGTCCCCCAGGTAGCGGTTGATGAACCCGACCGGCATCTGCCCCAGGGAAGTGCCCGGGGAATAACCCGTGATTAGAATTCTGCCGGCAAGCCAGGTCACCGGGACCAGGCAAAACATGAATACCAACGGTTTCATATCGAGGGTATGAACCTTGATCAGGGTATGGTCGGCATGTTCGTCGATACCGTTGGCCACCATCCAAAAGGCGTACATGGTGATGAACAGATAGCCCGATCCAAACAGAGTGAAGGGTGTTTGCGGCCCTACGGCATCGAAATAATAGCCGCCACTTTGCACCAACAGGATGACGCCAACCCCCCCCACCAGTTGGAACAGGCGTTGTACCGGACCAAGCAAGGCTTGCGGTGACAATTCCGCCGCCAGGATGCGCGAAGCCATCAGACAACCTGAATGGCCGATACCAATCATCAACAATGGTCCCATAACAGGGCCATTAAACGGGTCATCGATGCGCGACAGGAGCAGAAACCCCATGGCGGCGATGGAAAGGCTGACGCCCAGTGCCGATATACGACTGGATCGGGCCATGAATGCCCGCCAAAAAGGGAGGGAAGCCAGCAAGGCCAAACCGGTCAGCAACATCAACCATCCGGCGTGTGCCACGGCAGCCCCACGGGTGATTCCCACCAGATCGGCAAAAGAGATACACCACAGGGAGAAAAACAGATTGACGGCGATAAAATCGGCACGGACAAAAAAGGCGGTGGCCATGGAAAGCTGCAGGCGCACATCGGCGGAAATACAATCAGCCACTTGTCCAAAGCGGCTCACGTTTGATTCAGGATTGTCAGTGGAGTGATGGGCCAACATTCTGTGAATCATGATTGCTGCTGTCATGGCAGCGATCATGGGGACGACCATGGCCAACATGAGCCTGGCTTTGGTCAGGGGGATTTGCATAAGGATGCCAGAGATCAGGACGGCCCCGACGACCATCATGACCATCATGGCCGATAACAGGTTGGTGGTGCTTTTGCGATCCGAACGGGCCGAGACCAACGTCGCCAACTGCCACTGGGCCATTTCGGTACCGTAAGCCACCATGGTACGGCTCAGATAATAGAACAACAGGCCCCCCAAGCCGATACTGGCACCAAAAAGGTGGCTGAATGGGGCGAGGAAAGATCCTAGAAAGGCGATGAAAAAGGCCATCACCAACACTTTCATGCGTGTTGCCTGGGTGATGGGTTCCAGGGAGATGGTCGCCCCCAACCCAACCAACTGGGTCATGACCAGGAGATGCGCATTGATGTTGCCCGACAGTTCAAATGAAATACCAAAATATTCATCTAGAAATAGGGGTTGCAATCCCACGGTCACCGCCATCACCAGGGAACTTATGGCGCTGGCCAAATAAAACAGGCCCGGTTTGTCTAAAGGAAAGGTATGTTGGGTGCTGGCATTCATTCCAAGTCAGCTTCTTCGTTAGGGTTTTCACCAGCTCCACGGTTGCGCCGGGTGCTGGGATTCCACAATCCTTCCATGTGTGTGTTGCGCAGGGTGCAATACTGACCGTTAACCGACAAGGTTTGGCCATATCGTAAGGAATTGGCGGTTCCCACTTCGCGAAATGCTGTTCCTTTGACGTACAAGCCATAAAAAACGGAACATCGTTTGGCTTGCAGATACCAATCTGGAGCCAGATTGTACCAGATCGGGCGATTGACCCCATCATTGACCAATATATTGACGTTATTGCGACCAAAATGGATATTTTTCCCTACCACGGCAAGGATTCTTCCCTGAAAACGAATGGGCATGAAGCGTTCATGACGTTCCGGATCCCAGGATTGTGGGTCAGGTGGCAGAGGGGGTACTGCTGGAGGTGTGGTCATGGCAACCGCCACCCCTTGGGGCTGGGCTGCTCGCGCCTGCATCGGGTCTGGAATCACAGCAAGGTTTCCGTTGGTGACCGGTCTTCTGGCGAGAATGCGGTGACACCGGGAACAGGCTTGGTTTTCACGACCATCCAGGTGTGGGGATAAGGTACCGCTGACGATGGGTGGGGCGACGGGGATGGCCAAATCTCTTTGGGTATTGATGATTTGATGACAACTGGAACAAGATTTGTGGTAGACATCGGCCACATGTGGTGACGGCGCATCGGCGGCAATGGGTGGTGCATAGCTGTAACGATGGTCCTTCCAAGGGTCAACATCCAGGACCGCCATGAGAAACAATCCGGTACCCAGCATGAAACCCGTTGCCATGATCCACATGCCAAACTTCATGCGTCCAACCATAGGTCTGAACCGGATTGAAGATAATGGGGTACACGGATGAGGGTCAGTGAACACCCCCGCTATTTTGTCAATATGAAGCACTCAAACCTTGTGCCAGCCAGGATGCGCCAAGAGACACGGACTGGATTATAGACGAACCATCCCAGGGCTGACGAGGATTGACAGGCAAAAAAGTCTGGAATGGTGGTCTTATAAAGGGGTGCTTTTCTTATTGACCCAGGTGAATTGACCTGTAAAGGGACAGATTACGATCAAGACGTTTGCGAACGCTGTTGGGAAGGTGCATGCCCTTTTCCGTCTCCATTTTTTGGTGGTGCCTTACGTTAACCTAATCGGTCGGGATGGAAATAAAATCCATTCATGAACCGTCCAAACATGGTTAGCGAGGCCAGCAGCCATGGCCGGTGTTCGGGGTTCCCATTTTCCATTTTCGCCTTTGGTGCGCAGTGTTCGCACGGGCCAGCAAAAATTATAGCTGAACGCCACAAAATATGTCACAGCA
>PEAK01000112.1 GCA_002753515.1 Magnetococcales bacterium | reverse complement strand
AAAAGAAAAAAAAGAGGGAAGAAAAAAGATTTCTTTATCTGATTTTTTGAAGAAGAGAAGAAGATCCCACTCGCATTTTCAAGCCGGTGGTGTTCCTACAGTTCCGGACCGGTGCTGGCATCTATATCAAGGGTCGAATTGCGAAAGACGGGTTAATACTGGGGAATAATATAAGATGTTTTGGCAATAATATCAAAAGAAAAAATAAAATAAAGACCCATATATTTCCATTTTATGGATGTTGATTAAGGATACCAAAGAGTATTGGGATAATGGGCAGGGGGATGGAACCCGGTGGAAGAAAATAACGTACTGTGACTTGGGGGGATTATCAATCAGGACATGACAATCAGGACATGACAATCAGGTCATTTATTTTTGGTGACGATGACCCGTCATGACCTCAGCCAAGCGTAAGGCCTCATGATAGGAACGCGTGTCAGCAATCCCCTGGCCGGCAATGTCATACGCCGTGCCATGATCCACACTGGTACGAATGAAGGGAAGTCCCAACGTGACGTTGACCGCTTCACCAAAGGCGAGCATCTTCAAGGGAATCAACGCTTGGTCATGGTACATCAGGATGACGGCATCATAGCGTGACCGGGCTTCATCGTGAAACAGGGTGTCGGCGGGGAGGGGACCTTGCAACCCGGAACCCAGGATGGTACGCAAATGCTGGCACACGGGTTGGATGATATCGATCTCTTCCCGACCAAAACTACCCCGTTCCCCTGCGTGGGGATTGAGACCGGCAACGGTGATTCGTGGTGCGGCCAGGCCGAAATCGTGAATCAAAGACTCCCAGGTCGTCCGGATGGTTTGCTCCAGTTTTTCCCGGGTCAGGGCAGCGGACACACTGGCCAAGGATTGGTGAATCGTCAACGGCACAACCCGTAATCCTTTTCCTGTCAACATCATGACCGGGTTTGAAACCTGGGCGAAAGCACCGAGTAATTCGGTGTGTCCCGGGAACGGATAGCCGGCGGCGTGCAGCACCCCTTTGTTGATCGGTGCCGTGACCATGGCTTGAACCCGACCCTGGTGGGCCAATGAACAACATTCACGAATGCTGGCAACCGTTACGGCAGCAAAGCGCGTGTCAAAGCAGCCAAAGGGCAGGGAATGAATGTTTTCCGTCGTTTCCGGGGGTGCGATGATGGCGAAGGCGGATTCTGGCAGGTATGCCGCTTCTTCGGGCGAGGGGACTTCCCGAATATCCAGGGGGAGACGGAGATGGTTGGCGGTCAGTCGAAAAAGTTGCGGATCCCCCACATGTACCCGCCGGGGATGCGGCGAAAATCCCTTGAGGAGCAATTCCGGTCCTATCCCAACCGGGTCACCCATGGAGACCGCAATCAAGGGAACTCCACATAGGCGCGCAGTCGCAAATCGCGCAACCATTGTTGATAGCGTTCTTTGGCTTTGGTGCCGAGCAACCGTTGTTCCAAGGCCGATTTTTGCGCTTCAAACGAGTTGGGGTTGGATGATTCCTTATCGTCCAACTTAAGAAGATGCCAGCCGAATTGGCTTTTGATGGGTTGGCTGATCTGACCCTTTGTAAGGTTTTTCAAAGCGGCCGCAAAGGCGGGCAGAATCGCATCCGGTTCCATCCACCCCAGGTCGCCACCTTCTTTAACGCTGGCATCATCTTCCGAGTATTCCCGGGCGACTTGGTCGAACGCCGCACCTCCTTTGATCTTGTCCTGAAGTTCCTTGATTTTTGCCAAGCTTGACTTGTCGTCATGCTTGTTTCCCACGGTGATCAGGATGTGGCGCAGTTTGTAACGATAGGCAGACGATTGGGAATCGTGAGGGGTTTCCTTGGTACGCCGGTCGATCATCTTGAAAATGTGCAACCCTTGGGGTGAACGGATGGGATCGGAAATGTCACCCACTTTGAGAGGCAGGAGGATCTCTTGCAAATTTTCCGGCATGTCGGCCTTCTTGACCCAACCTGCGTCACCCCCGGCCAGCCCGGAGGGATCGTTGGAATATTGGCTGGCCAGTGCCGCAAAACTTTTACCGTCCCGTAACGATTGCAGCAAGGCAACCGCTTTTTCCTTGACCCGGTCCAGCTCGCTGTAAGAGGCTCCCGATGGAATTTCCAGAAGGATTTGCCCGATATGGAATTCTTCCTCCCGGCTTTGATCCTGGGCCAGTTGGTTGTACAAGAGATGCAATTCATCATCTGTTACGGTCAGGAGAGGCATGATGACGCGTTTGATCAACCGGTTTTCCATGATCTGATCAAACAATTGCGCCCGATAGCGCTCATAATCGATCCCATCATGACGTAATGCCTCGGGGAGACCACCGGGGGGCAGATTGTTCTTGCGTTCAACCTGGGCAATGATTTCATTAGCGTCTTCATCGGTGACCGTGACGCCCAACTGGGATGCCTTTTGATCGCGCAGTTTGCGCACGATCAACTCCTCCAACCCACGCTTGCGCAAGGCTTCCAGTTGGAAATCCTCACCATTGCTACGCATTTTATCCAGCGTTGGCTTGATCAGATCGTCCACCTCCGACAAGGTGATAATTTGGGGGCGTACAGGTTGGTCGCTGATGATCTGGGCTTCGACAATGGCTACGATTCGGTCCACCGATCCTTCTGACGTTGCTTCCCGAAGTGGCGCATCACCCGAAGAGGGATCAGATAACGAACGGGTCAGTTTTCCTGCGGTGGAGGAAGGTTTGTTGGCTGTTGATTTTCTTGAAAGATCACCTTTTTGACCAGCAGCTTCCGCCAGGGGTGTTTGCCAGCAGACAACAAAACCCATCAGCGCGATTCCGGCGTATCTGGTAATGAGGTGGTGTTTTTCACTTCTGCATGACCCGGGGTTCGCGATTTCAGGCACCATAGTCGCCAATTCCCTTCAGACCCAGGGTGAAGCCGATGAAACCACCGCCATGGTTGATGGTATCGTTGGCCAATTTGCGGCCACCTTCAATGGTGAATTCCCAACATTGATGTTCGTAGCCAAATCCGGTTTTCCAACTTTTGATAGTGCTTTGGTACAAGGAATAGTTGGCCTCCTGGTTCCATGACCATTGGTCGTTGAAGTGAAAACGTGAATTGACCACCGCATCTTCCAGCATAGATCCGGTATTTTCCATCAATGTTCCCGAATAGGAGGGCTGATTGTAATAATAGCCGAGTGACAGGGAATCTTTTTTATTCTGGTGTACGACCAGACGTAGAGAGTTGTTTTCAACGCGTTGCACTTCGGGATTAAAGCGGTTGGCGGCGTTGATTTCCCAACCTCCGCGCAACGTAACGTTCAATGCGGAAACGATGGGGGAAAAATTGCGTCCTTGTTGGTAAATGTTGTTATCGTCCGGAATCCAACGTTGGCCGACGCCCAGGTCCATGTTTTGCCAAAAGGCTTCTTGTTCGCCATGATTGATCAGGCGGGTGACCAGGGCGTAGTTGACCCGCTGGCCAACGCTGATCCGGTCGAGTCCCGAGTACAGGGAATCGCCAAACAGGTTGGAAAAGGCAAAATATCTTTGCGTCGTGTCGTAATTGGGTAGTAGGGTTTGATCGGTTGCCGCGTTGGCGACCACCTCCACCTTGGGTTCCAGAGTATGGGTGGCGATCCCGGGGTAAATCTTGAAAAGTTTCGTCCCCAGATTGGCGCTGACCATGGAGGCTTCCCGATGTTGGGTATCGTCACGCTGCAATCCCGTCTGCATGGGATCGCCCTGGATCAGGTAACTGGTTTCCCGGGCCTGGGCGCGCAAGGTGAGACGGGTTACACCCAGGGGGCGTGAGTACTCCAGTGTGGGGGCGGCATCCAGGCGTTGCACCGCATCGCCGGACATTTGATAAAAATTATCCGCATGAAATTCGCGTTGCAGGCGCCACCGGTTGCCATCCAATCTATCAAACAGGCCACTCCCCCCCGGTAATCTGTTCAAAGGAAGACTATCGGAATAAACAGCAAACGGCAGGCTTTGCACGGTGAAACGATCATTTGTGGCTTCCAGATCCTGGTTCCAACGGACACCCAGACGCATGGAGGAGAAACCGTCTTCGGCGATTGTGTTTTTTGATGCGGTTACATGCGACTCCATACGGTGGGCAGAGGAATCGACCAAGTGCTGGTGATAATCGTTGATGAAGTTACGGGTCTCGCTGTATTCCCCACGGGCAACAATCTTCCAGCCCCATAGGTGGTCGACGTGGTCCAGGGTGGTCAGACCGCGCCAGGATTCGGTTTGAGTATCGCGTATTTGTTGGGTCTGCACGGAGCCTTGGTAGCCCTGTCCCAGGTAGCGAACCTGCAACTGCCCCAGGACACCCCGGTTGGTAATTGGTCGCAACGTGACGGTCAGGTCATGGTCAGGGGCCAGATTGAAATAATAGGGGACTTCAAATTCAAAACCATTTCCGCTGGCGGTGCGGAAGTCAGGGGTGAGAAAGCCGCTTTTACGTTGATTGGCCAGGGGTTGTTCCCACCAAGGCGTCCAAAAGATTGGAAAATCGCCGGCATAAAAGGTGGCATCCGATGCCACCATCGACTTGTCTACGGCATCGACCCTGATCTCATTGGCTTTGACTTTCCATGGGGGCGGATCGCAATTACATTCGGTAAACCAAGCTTGTTTCATGATAAACTGGTCGGGTCCGAGCAGACTGACCTCCTCAGCGCCACCTTGGCTGCCATTGTTGGCAAGCTTTACCGTGACATCGTGCAATTCGCCTATGCGGGTATCGGTATTCAGGACCAGGCTTCGCCCTGCAAACTCGTTGCCCTGATGCTGCAAACGAACATGACCTTCAGCGCTCAGTTTTTTGCTCTTGCCCGAATAGCGGGCTTCGTCGGCCATGAATTGCATGCCGGGGCCCTGGATGATGTGGACATTGCCCTTGGCGATAAGGCCATCATTTTCCCGATCCGTATCCAAGGAATCGGCATTGATATCGATCGGTGGTTTTTCGTCCGCAGGTGTTTCTTCACCCATGACCGGGATGGGCATCATGGCCAAAAAACCGGTCAGGCCAAGCAACAGGCTCATGGAACGTGGCGAACGGACCTCTTCGGTTGCCCGGGTGGCGCGACTGGAAATTGTTTTACGAATGGTATCTGATGGTGCTGATATCAAAAGAAAATCCCCGATTGTTTGCACTGCAAGGCCTCGCAATTTACAAAAACGACGGCGAGTTTAGCAGGGAACAGGTCTCTCCTACCAGATATAATGAACCTGTGATAATAATTTGTCCTGTTTCAGGCGTTATTTCCCGGGCCCGGATCCAGGCTGCCGCAAGATTGGGGGCAACCCGCACCCGTTTTCCGACTTTTTGCCATTGCTGCGTTAGTGTCTCAACCGGACATCCCCGCAGGCCACCGACCGCTACGACAACCACCTTATCGACCAGTGGCGCCAGAATCTTGATCATGGCGGGGCTATCCTTGTCTTTCAATGCGGAAAAAATCACGGTGCGCTGTGCGGGCGGACAGGGATCCTCGGCCAGTGCCCGGGCCAAGGTTGCAATGCCCAGGGGGTTGTGGGCACCATCGAGGAGGAGGGGAGGGGTGGTCGTGGCAATCCGTTGCAGACGGCCTGGCCAGTTGACCTGGGTAATACCCCGGGCGATGGCTTCTGGTGTGACATTCCAGGTGGGATGGAGTGCGCGGATGGCGGCTACGGCCAGGGCGGCGTTTTCGTATTGATGTCGGCCCGCCAACCCAGGGGGTGGGAGTTCGAGTTGCCCTTGGGCATCGGTATAGATCCAGGAACGATCCGCTTGTGCAACGATGGAGAAAAAATCCTGTCCGAGAATCTGCAAAGGGGTGCCGACGCGACGGGCGTGCCGAATGAGTACCTCCTGAGCCGGACCAGGTGTGCAGCTTGTACGGGCTGGCACCGAACTTTTGAAGATGCCCGCCTTTTCCCAGGCGATGGTTTCGATATCCGAACCCAGGAATTCTTGGTGATCCAGACCCAGGGCGGTGACCAGGGCAACTTCGGGAACAACGACATTGGTGGCGTCCAACCGTCCCCCCAAACCCGTTTCAAGCAATACCAGGGAAGGGGTGGAGCTGGTTATTGTCAGCCCATGCTCGGAAAAGAGATACAAGGCGGCTACGGTGATCTTTTCAAACCAGGTGGTTGGAATTGCTTCTGATACCTCCAGGATTTTGACAAACGCCGAGGCCAGGGTCGCATCGTCGAGTTCAACACCTTGGATGCGAATCCTTTCATTTAATCGGATCAGGTGGGGTGAGGTGTAGGTTCCGACCCTTATCCCCTGCGCCAATAGAATCGCTTCCAAAAAAGCGATGGTGGAGCCTTTGCCATTGGTTCCCGCCACATGGATGAACCGGAGTTGCCGGTGTGGGTTACCCAGGCGTTGCAGCAGCGCTTCCACTCGTTCCAAGCCCAGGTGAATCCCCGGTGGTGTGGTCGTGGCCATCTGTTCGAGAACTTGGACCAGTGGAGTGTGCATGCCAGCGTGCAGCTTTCTTTATAGCTTGGAGTGGTGTTGGCGGGCTTGATGGACCTGATGCATGAACTCACGGATCAAAACGGGATCTTTAACACCCGGGGATGATTCAACGCCGCTGGATACGTCAACGGCATAGGGGTGGACCTGGGCGATGGCCTGGGCCACATTGCCTGGATGCAGACCTCCTGCCAAAATCATGGGGCGGTGACCGGGGTGGTTGGCGAGCAGGGACCAGTCGAAGGTTCGACCGCTGCCCCCTTGCATGCCGGAAACCTTGGCATCGTAGAGGATGGCGCTGACATCGTAGGCCGAAGCCTGGTGCAAATCCTCGGATTGTGCAACCCGTATCGCCTTGATGATACGTCCCGGGAGCATACGGCAAAAGGTTGGTGATTCTTCGCCGTGCAGTTGGATCACGTCCAGACCCACCTGAAGGGTGGTATCACGTATTGTCTCCAAATCGGCATTGACGAACAAACCGGTTATTTGTACGAAAGGGGGCAGATGGGCACAGAGTTGTTGCGCTTGGGCGATGGTTACGTTCCTGGACGAACGTTCGTAGAAGACCAGGCCGATGGCATCCGCCCCGGCATCGATGGCTGCGATGGCATCTTCCTCATGGGTGATGCCACATATTTTGACGCGGACTCGTGAACTGGTGACATCACTCATGACTTTTTGTTAATGGGCAGAAGGTTTCTTATCGTCAGTGGCATGTTTTTTGTCAGCAACGGGAGGTTTCTTATCGTCAGTGGCATGTTTTTTGTCGGCAACGGGATGTCCTTTTTCGCTGGTTGGATTTCCTGACTTATTGGCCTGTTGCTCAGAGGCGTTGCTTGGATGTTCCGCAACAGCTTCTGGACGTTCCCCTTTTTTGGGTTCGGCGTCCATTTCGCTACCACTTCGCATCCGGTCCATCATTTCAGCTTGCAACTGACCTTGAATATTATCATACATCCGGCGTCTTGCCTGGACGCGGTATTCTTTTTTACGTTTTTGGTATTCCTCTTCCAGTTGGGCATTTTTCTTTTGGACGTAGGAATCCAGATATAAAAATCCAGCGACGATTACCGCAAGAAAGGTCAATACCCCCCCGAGGAGAGCAGGTGGGAGTCCTTTTTTTTTCGGAGGTGGTTCAACTTTTTTTGGAGATTCCTGGTTTGCGACCGGGGAGGCCCCTTGGATCAGGACATCTAATTCCGCATCCTGGTTTTCCGCCATGGCATACGTCCAATCGTGACGTTAAATGAGGTTGTCTGGAAGATAGAGGGTGGTCAAAGCCGGTTTCCGGCCCTTGTCGGCATTTCAGGATTTACGCATGTTCCATGCCAAATGTAGTATTATACGGAATGGATGATTTGGCAAACAGGATGCGATCATGGTTAACCGCATTGGTGAGTGGGGTGGAAATGGCTTTGTGTTCTTGGGAACTCCCGATTTGCACGAGGCGCTCCGTAAAGTTTTTCTATTGATACGCTGCTTTGCAATGATAAGGGACAGCGGTCACGATCCCTTGAACCCCCATCCTATCATTAATGGATCAGGAATGTCAGCAGTCTTGTTGATCGCTACGGTTATTGCGGGATTCGTAAGGCTCGAGGAAAAACTAAACAACCACCGGCTAAGAGGATGTCCGGCTTCTGGCTTGCATTAATCGTTTTCTTCCTGCATCATACCTCGAGACATGTATGGAGGTGATGATGGCAAAGGAAATTTCGGATGAACTCTGGGTACAGATTCAACCACTATTGGAGCCGTA
>PEAK01000026.1 GCA_002753515.1 Magnetococcales bacterium | reverse complement strand
TTCTGGAGTTACTTGATAGACCGCTTGAGTTATGCCAAGGAGATTTTGCCTTTGGCTGACATTGTGCGCCAACGTGCCGCTTTAGTTCATAGCGGCGTGCCGTGACTTATTGAGAAGTTACACTTCCAATGTTTCTGAAGTGTCGATCCATTGGCCGGCAAGATACGCCTTTATGGTTTCTCTGGTGGTCATGATGTGCACCTTGGCTTTCTTGTTATGGGACTGATCTCCAGTGATACAACGTGGGATTGAAGACCAATCTAAAACAGGCATGTCACTATACTTTATCCAAATATAATTTGTAATTTATTGATTCAAGCATTATATTTTGGAACTTCGGGTATTGATATTTTTTTTTCATCGGGCGAAACTTTACCTGAGATCCGCGTTACGCAGTCTGCAGGAAGTATCGTGGAGCAGGCTATGTCAATATAGCTGAATCGTAAATGGTTTTCTTTATCATGTGTGGTATCGAATTGTTGCGTCTGAAACCGAAATAAGGAGATGAGCTGTGAAAAAATTACTTACCGTATTGAGCGTTGCTGCTGCAATTTCCATGGCTGGTGCCTCAAGCTTAGTTCTTGCTGAGCAACCCGGTCAGCCTGGACAGCCTATGCAGGATCAGGGTATGCAACAAGGCCAGCCTGGCAAACCCGGTCAACCCGGTCAACCTAACCAACCCGGTCAACAAGGCCAGCCTAGTAAACCCGGTCAACCCGGTCAACCCGGTCAACCTGGTCAACCTGGTCAACCTGGCCAACCCGGTCAACCTAACCAACCCGGTCAACCCGGTCAACCTGGCCAACCCGGTCAACCTGGCCAACCCGGTCAACCTGGCCAACCCGGTCAACCTGGCCAGCCTGGTAAACCTAACCAACCCGGTCAACCTAACCAACCCGGTCAACCTAACCAACCCGGTCAACCTAGCCAACCCGGTCAACCTAACCAACCCGGTCAACCTAACCAACCCGGTCAACCTAACCAACCCGGTCAACCTAACCAACCCGGTCAACCTAACCAACCCGGTCAACCTAACCAACCCGGTCAACCCGGCCAGCCTGGTAAACCCGGTCAACCTAACCAACCCGGTCAACCTAACCAACCCGGTCAACCCGGCCAGCCTGGTAAACCCGGTCAACCCGGCCAGCCTGGTAAACCCGGTCAGCCCGGCCAACCTGGTAAACCCGGTCAACCCGGCCAGCCCGGCCAACCCGGTCAGCCTAATCAACAACAGTAAGTTAGTAGTTTAGCGACATCGAGAACCGACTTTTTTTGCAGAAAGTCGGTTCTCTTTTTTTTGTGCGCCTTGCCAAGCGCACGAAATATAAGGCATTTTCTGTTACTCCTCGAATGCAACGATTTCATCGCTCAGTCGATCATCGAACTCTTACGGCAGATATAGCACCCAGTCGATGAAACGAAAAAGATCGATAACTTGCTGACGACTGAAACCGCGTTGATACAACTTTTGAGCCAATAGGGAAAAAATATCGGCACCTTAACATTCATGAAACAAACTCACCATTCCTGTTCTTCCACAATACCCCTCTCAAACCAAAGAGTTTAGCATTTTATCCGAATCCGTGATAACCTTTGCCACGATCAACCATCCAAGATGAAGGGTGGGATGCCCATTCCCTTGTCTCTTGAATCCGTTCCGACTGAAAACGACATGGCCGGTCCCCTGGTATCGACACCTCCTAAACTTTTGCTCGCCGATCCCGAACCGGATAAGGCAACCTGGATCTCCCCCCTGTTGCAGGAAAAGTACGTCCTCCAGTTCGCCCGAAATGGCCAGGAAGCCATCACCAAGATAACGGAAGGCTATGCCCCGGACCTGGTTCTGCTCAACGTGACATTACCGGATACCGATGGACCGACCTTCCTTGAAAAGATGCACCATTTTCTGGAAACCCAAGGAATCCCTGTCATTTTGCTGGCCGATCACGCCGACGCCGTCTTGGAGCAACGTGGATTGGAACTGGGAGCTGCCGATTATGTGACCCTACCTGTCATCCCCGCCATCCTACAACGCCGCATCCATAACCAACTGGCCGTCCACACGACGCACAAGCAGATTCAACATTACCTGGACGTGGAACGCAACAAACTGCAAAAGCTGGTCGCGATTGCCAAAGACCTTTCCATGGAACGGGATATCGATTCTTTGCTGCGCAAAATTTTACATGGTGGCAAAGATTTAACCTATGCCGACAAAGCAACGCTGTATTTACGCACCGAAAACAATCAACTGCGCTTCGCCTATCTTTCCAGCGGCGATCAGCTCCCCTCGTTTCTCCTCCCCTTGTATGATCCAGAAACCGGCCAAGAGGTGCATCGTTTTGTTGCCACCCACGTGGCCCTCACAGGCGAATCGGTCCTATTGGAAGATATTTACAATAATGCCGGAACGTTCGATGTGTCAGGCACACTCAGCTACGACCGGGCGACGGGATATCGCAGCCAGTCAATGCTGACCGTGGCGTTAAAACCTCGGGAAGGGGCTCCCCTGGGCGTATTGCAATTGATCAATCCCGTGCATCCTGAAACCAAGACCATTGTCCCCTTTGATCCCGAATGGATCGGTTTTGTCGAAGCCCTGGCAACCCAGGGTGCCATTGCCCTGGACAACCTGAACCTGATGCAAGCCCAGGAAAATTTATTCAATGCCATCATTCGGGTGATGGCGAGCGCCATCGATGCCAAATCGCCCTATACCGGCGGTCATTGCGAACGGGTACCCATGCTGGGCAACATGTTGGCGGAAGCGGCTTGCAATGCCAACTCGGGACCCTTTGCCCATTTTTCCATGAGCAAGGATGACTGGAAAGAGTTTCACCTGGCGGGATGGATGCACGATTGTGGCAAGGTCACGACACCTGAGGTCGTGGTTGACAAGGCAACCAAGCTGGAGTGCGTCAGCAACCGCATTCACGAAATTCGCATGCGCTTTGAGGTGCTGTGGCGCGATGCGCAAATCGACCATTTGGAACAGCGTTTGGCGGGCCACAATCCTGATGCCGCCCAATTGCAGGCAACCTTGGCAACGTTGCGGGACGATTTCGCCTTCATAGCCCGCTGTAACGTTGGCGATGACCTGATGACCTCACCACACTTGGCTCGTATTCAGGAAATCGCCTCCCGCACTTGGCAACGATATTTTGATGATCGGTTGGGATTGTCCAACATGGAGGAGTTGCGCCTGGCCGATACCCCTCCCAGCAGTGTCTTGCCAGCCCGGGAACCGTTGTTGATGGACCGTCCGGAACACAAACAACCTCGCCAAAATACACGTCTATCCTACGATCCCGTCGCCTTGGGCATAACCCTGAAGATTCCAGAATATTCTTATAATTTTGGCGAAATTTACAATTTATGCATCCCCCGTGGCACCCTCAATGCGGAAGAGCGTTTCAAGATCAATGAACATGTCATCCATACCCTGGTGATGTTGCGTCAGTTGCCGTTTCCCAAAGGGATGACCCGGGTGCCGGAGCTGGCCAGCTCCCATCATGAAACCATGAAAGGGACCGGTTATCCCTGTGGCCTCAACCGAGATCAAATGAGTATCCAGGCACGCATTTTGGCCGTAGCCGATATCTTCGAAGCCCTCACCGCCGTGGATCGCCCTTACAAAAAGGCCAAAACATTAAGTGAATCGTTAAAAATCATGCGCTTCATGTGCAAAGACCAGCATATTGACCGGGATGTGTTTGCGTTGTTTTTAACGAGCGGTATCTACCGCCAATACGCCGAGACCCATCTTAAGGCCGAACAATGGGATGACGTGAGTGTCGAAGAATTGTTGCTCAATTTGTAAACCGCCATCCTGTTCCATTGCATGAACATTTTGCGCTATGGGGCGCATAGGATTGGATCAACTTGGAACATGGCGTATGGTATGATAATCTCCACTATCAATATTCAAAAATAGAATACTCTCAGTGTCAACACGACCTGGGGAAAGGATGCCAACCCATGATAATCGTTACCGGGGGTGCCGGATTCATTGGTGCCAACATTGTCGCAGCACTCAATCAATCGGGCGCAACCGATGTCCTGATCGTGGACAACCTGGAAAAGGGTGATAAATTTATAAACGTGCGCGATTTACAGGTCGTCGATTTTCTTGACAAAAGGGAATTCCGCAATCTGTTGGCCAAAGATTATTTTAAAGAGATGACAATCTCCGCCATTCTCCATCAAGGGGCCTGCTCCGATACCATGGAGTACGATGGGCGCTACATGATGGACAATAATTACACCTATACCAAAGAGTTGTTTCATTTTGCAGCCGGGCGTCACATCCCCTTTGTCTATGCCTCCTCGGCAGCCACCTACGGGGCATCCACCGATTTCACCGAACACCCCGATAATGAAAAACCATTGAATGTCTATGGGTATTCCAAACTGTTGTTTGATCGCTATGTGCAACAAAACTGGGATAAGGTGACCAGTACAGTCGTTGGTCTGCGTTATTTCAATGTCTACGGCCCCCGCGAACAACACAAAGGACGCATGGCTTCCATGGTCCACCAATTGTATCTGCAAATCAAACAAACCGGAGTGGCACGCCTGTTCCAGGGTTCCGGCGGCTACGGCGATGGTGCCCAACGCCGTGACTTTATCCATGTCGCCGATGTGGCGCATCTGAATATCAATTTGGCGCATCATCCTTCGCCCCTCCACGGTATTTATAACGTTGGTACCGGCGTCAGCCGCAGTTTTAACGCCATCGTCGCCAGCCTGTACCAAGCCATGAAGCTGCCACCGCAACCCATTGATTACATCCCCATGCCCGAAGGATTACAAACCAAATATCAAAATTATACCCAAGCCGATATGGTCCGTTTACAACGAATCCCCGGGTTACATTATCAGCCCATGGCGCTGGAACAGGGGGTTGCCGCCTTTGTCCAAGCCAAAGAAGCGGGACTTTGAGGGTTTCGTCACCCCTTTTGGTCGTCGGTCCCTCGTGGGTCGGCGACATGGTCATGGCACAACCGTTATTTAAACTACTAAAATTAAAAAACCCGGATTGTCCCATCGATGTGCTGGCCCCACCCTGGAGCCAAGCGGTTTTGGAACGAATGCCGGAAGTGCGCGCAACCATCGAACTCCCCTTGCAACATGGCGAATTGGGGCTCGGAAAACGGTATCGCCTGGGTATCAGCCTCAAGGGAAATTACCAGCACGCCATCGTCTTGCCCAATTCCTTCAAATCGGCCCTGATCCCTTTTTTCGCTCGTATCCCACGGCGGACCGGCTTTATCGGTGAGATGCGCCTGGGGCTCCTCAATGATTGGCGGCGCTTGGATAAACAACGGTATCCGCAAACAGTACAACGTTTTGCCGCGTTGAGTCTGGCTCCCGGGGAAACCTTGCCGTCCCCTCTGCCTCTGCCCCACTTAACGCACAAACCGGAACGGGTGTGTGCCACCCTGCGTGGCTGGGGATTGCCCCTGGATCAACGTCCCAATCTGGCATTCTGTCCCGGGGCGGAATTCGGCCCTGCCAAACGTTGGCCCATCCATCACTTTCAAACATTGGCCCGGATGTGCGTCCAGGAAGGATGGCGCATCCTGGTACTGGGATCCAGCAAGGAAAAAGCCTGGGGTGAGGCCATCGCACAGTCCGCCGGTCAACAGGGGGTTAATCTGGCGGGTAGCACCTCACTTTCGGAAGCAGTCGATTTGCTCTCCTTTGTCCAGGCGGTAGTGACCAACGATTCGGGACTCATGCACGTCGCCGCCGCCTTGAACCGCCCGGTAGTCGCCCTTTTTGGTTCTTCCGACCCCAAACATACCCCCCCGCTGGCACCCCTTGCCCGTATCGTCTCCCGCAACCTCCCCTGCGCCCCCTGTTTTAAACGCCATTGCCCCCTGAAAGAACCAGCCCCCTGCCTGGAAGAAATCACCCCGGATGACGTGCTGCGCCATCTGCGGGAATTGGTTGCCCATCCATGAACGTGCTGATTGTCAAAACATCGTCGTTGGGCGATGTGTTGCACACTTTGCCGGCGGTGAGCGATGCCATGCGCTGGGATCCGACGCTTGCATTTCATTGGTTGGTCGAGGAACACTTCGCTGAAATTCCCCAGTGGCACCCGGCGGTACAGCGGGTTATCGTGTTGCCCTGGCGTCGCTTACGCAAAAAACTATTGCGAAACACCTTTCAAGGGGAATGGCGGAAAGTGTTGCGGGAATTGCGCCGTGATCCCTACGATGCCATCATCGATGCGCAAGGATTGTGGAAAAGTGCCATTCCAGCACGTCTGGCAAGAGGCGAGGTCTGGGGGATGGACGCGCAGAGCGCCCGCGAGGCTACAGCCTCCTGGTGCTATCATCATCGGGTGACAATCGCCAAGGAGCAACATGCGGTCACCCGTATCCGCGCATTGTTTGCCCGCGTTCTGCATTATCCCCTGCCCAGCGAACCTGCCGATTATGGATTGGCCAATCGATTTCCCGCCCCAGCGCAAAGAAACCACCTCGTGTTCATCCACGGAACCACCTGGTCGAGCAAACATTGGCCAGTGCCGTTTTGGAGCGAGCTGATCCGCAACGTGAGCCAACACACTCCCATCGTATTACCTTGGGGCAGTCCTGCGGAAAAAGAACGCGCTGACATGTTGGCCCGCATTGCCCCTGGCTCGATCAGGGTACCGGGCAAAACGCGTCTGGAACAATTGGCTGAGGTCATCGCCGGGGCACGCGCCGTAGTCAGTGTCGATACCGGACCCGCGCATCTGGCGGCGGCCTTGAACGTGCCGGCGTTGTGTCTCTATGGTCCCACCGACCCCGCCCGAGTAGGAACGCTTTGTCAACACCACCAGCATATTCGGGGAGCGTGCGTGCAATCTCCCTGCAAACAAAGAATCTGTCCTTTGGTAGCCCCCCCGCTCGCCGCTCCCTGCATGGAGAGCATCACCCCAGAACACATCATAACTTGGTTGCAAAGCCTGCCATGACACCCGCACCTCTTTCCATTGTTTTAATTACCAAAAATGCCGGACACCTTTTGGCACCTTGTCTGGAGAGCGTCGATTTCGCCGATGAGGTCGTCCTTGTCGATTGTGGCAGTGCGGACAATACCCTGGAAATTGCCTGGAAATACAATGCCCGGACCATCCATCAACCTTGGTTGGGATTCGGCCCGCAAAAACAGTTTGCCGTGGAAAAAGCCACGCACGATTGGGTGTTGTGCCTGGATGCCGATGAACGGGTCAGCCGCGAACTTAAAATCAGTATCCTCGAAATTTTAAAAACAACACCTTGCAAAGCCTATGAATTTCCTCGGCGCAACCGATTCCTGGGGCGCTGGCTCAAGCATGGGGAAGGATATCCCGATTATAACCTGCGCTTGTTCCACCGCGACCATGCCCGTTGGTCTTCGGATCCCATACACGAAAAGGTCATCACCCGGGAGCCCGTAGGTCGGTTGGTGGGCGATTTGCTTCATGAATCAGAACAAACCATCGCCGACTATTTGCACAAACAAAACATCTACACCAGCCTCCAGGCCGAGGCCCTGTACGCTTCTGGGCGCGTGGCTTCCCCATGGCGCATGGTGTCGAGCCCGGTGTTACGTTTTATTAAATTTTATTTGTTACGTCTCGGTTTTTTGGATGGGGTTCCAGGTTTGATACACATTGCCATAGGTTCTTGCAACAGTTTCTTCAAATATGCCAAATTGTACGCCAAACATAGAACTAAACCGCAACCAGCGCGGGATACGTAGTTTTCTAGCGTCATCCCCGCGAAAGCGGGGATCCAGGGAGTCTACACACCTTTCCCTGACTTTCTGGATCCCCGCCTTCGCGGGGATGACAAGAACTGCGCATCCCAAGATAGTTGCGGTTTAAAGGTGCGTGACGCAATCTTCGTGTCACTCTGATAGTGTGGTCACCTACCAGCGAATCAACGCCGCCGCCCAGGTAAAACCACCACCAAAGGCATCAAGCAACACCAAATGACCCGGCTGAATCCGTCCATCCCGTACCGCTTCATCCAAAGCCAAAGGGACGCTCGCCGCAGAGGTGTTGCCATGGTGGTCCAGGGTCATGATCACTTTCTCTTCGGGCAGGCTGATACGCTTCGCCGTTGCCTGCAAAATGCGTCGGTTCGCCTGGTGGGGAATGAACCAATCCACGTCCGCCACCTTCAAGCCGTTGGCGGCCAAAGCCTCTTCGGCCACCGCCCCCATCGCCTTGACTGCATGCTTGAACACCTCATTGCCCTGCATATCGACAAACCCCAGGGCATCGTGGCGCACATCAAATCCTTCGGGACGTCCACGCGAAACACCCCCGGTCACATGCAACAATTCCACGTGACTGCCATCCGCATGCATGTGTGTTGATAAGATACCGCTGGCATTCTCGCCAGGGACTGCCTCCAGCACCACCGCCCCCGCCCCGTCACCGAAGACGACACAGGTATTGCGATCCTCCCAGTCCACAATACGGGAGAAGGTCTCCGCACCAATGACCAGCACCTTTTTCGACATGCCCGAACGAATGAATTGATCGGCAATACCCAAACCATAAACAAATCCAGTGCAAACCGCCTGGATGTCAAAAGCGGGAGCTTTGGCGTTCTGGGCGCCAATTTTGCGTTGCACGATGGTCGCCGTAGCCGGGAAAACCAAATCAGGGGTCGAGGTGGCGCAGACGATCAGGTCCAACTCCTCCGGGTCACAACCGGCTGCTTCCAAGGCTTTGAGTCCTGCTTGCGCCGCCAGATCGGAAGTTACTTGATCCTCGGCAGCGATATGCCGTTCCAGAATACCGGTACGACTGGAAATCCATTCGTCAGAGGTATCCATCATCCCGGCCAAATCATCGTTGGTCAACCGTTTTTCCGGCAAGAAGGAACCGGTGCCGACAACTCTGGCCCTCGGTGCGTTCATGGCGTCCCCTTTCCATTGTTATGCAGGGCGATATGCGTTTTGATGGTTTGGTTGACCTGGTTGATGACCAAATCCCGAGCCACGCGAATGGCCTGTGCAAACGCATAACCATCCGCCGACCCATGACTCTTGACCACAACGCCGTCCAGACCCAACAGCATGGCCCCATTGTATTTGCGATGATCCAGGCGTTGTTTGAAACGGTTCATAGCCGGGCGCACCATCAAATATCCCAGTCGCGACCAAAGGGAATGATTCATGCTCTCTTTGAGAAAATGGGAGATCATACTCACCACCCCCTCGCTTGATTTCAGGCTGACATTGCCGACAAATCCATCGCAGACGATGACATCGGTCAGCCCTTCGTAGATATCGGTACCTTCGACGTTGCCGATGAAGTATTCGCCCAGGGCTTTGCGAATCAACTCAGCGGCCTCTTTGACCACGCCAGGTCCTTTGACATCTTCTTCGCCAACGTTGAGCAGACCGACACGGGGTTGCTGACGATGGAGGACTTGCGAGGCATAGATCATGCCCATGATGGCGAACTGGCACAAATTTTTGGCATCACACTCAACATTGGCCCCCAAATCCAACATCAAGGTTGACCCGGTTTTGGAGGGCACCAGGGTGGCAATGGCGGGCCGATCAATACCGGGCAGCATGCGCAACACAAAACGGGCTGTCGCCATGAGTGCCCCGGTATTCCCTGCGGAAACGAGGGCTTGCGCCTTCCCTGCCTTGACGGCATCCACGGCCAATCGCATGGAGGATTGCTTTTTAAAGCGCAACGCCTGGGCTGGCTCTTCGCCCATACCCACCACTTCAGCCGCCGCCATGATTTGAAAATGGTCGCGACTGAACCTGACCTTTTCCAATTCCTCCAGGATTCTGTCCTCCCGGCCTACCAGAATAAAGCGGGTAGTGGGAAATTCCCGAGCGGCCTGAACGGCCCCTTCTATGACGGATGTCGGGGCATGATCACCACCCATGGCATCCAGAGCAATGCAAATATCCACCTGGTGGTTATCCCGGCATCACGTTTTTTTGTCAGTCTTCCACTGCCGCGATGATTTCCCGACCGCGATACCAGCCGCATTTGGAACAGACGCGATGGGGAACGACAGGTTCCTGACAATTGGCGCAGACCGACAGGCTCATCGGTTTGATGGCATTGTGCGCCCGGCGCGCCCCACGGCGGGAAGAGGAAATACGCTTCTTAGGTACAGCCATTGCAAACTCCTTGTTAAAAAAGACTGGCTTGAGAACACGGCCCAAAACTTATGGAGACGAATTCCGTCAGGATCACGATAATTTGAGATCCTTCAATCGGGAAAACGGCCCCTCTCTGACCTTGCCATCGCAATGACAAGGATTTTGGTTGCGATTGACGCCACAATTGGGACACAAGCCACGACACCCTTCGTCACAGAGTGATCGCATGGGGCTGTCCAACAGGATTTCCTCCTGAACCAGCTCTTGAATGGCCAATTCGCCATTTTCCAGCCAAGTCAGATCGTCATCCATGGCGATATTTTTTTTGCCTAGCCCTGGATCAACCCCCACGCCAAACAATCGATCCACCCGGCTGATCTGTTCCATTGGAAAAGGTTCCAGACAGCGGGCGCAGGCCCGTTCCACCCGGTACGCCAAAGTCCCGCTGACGCGCCATTTATCGTTAGCACGCGCCACGGTAACATCCACCATTACCGGCGATGTCAATGCCATATTTTCCATGAGCAATGACAGACTTTCTCCGGGAACGTCAAGCACGACACGTTTTTCACGGGTACTTTTAACATCCAGGTGAATCACAAGTCCATCCAATTCCGTCACCCCACCTTAAAAAATACCCCCTCTCCCGTTGTAGAAGTCCAACAGGACTGCAATCACGGCAAACCTACATCCGGCTACGCACCAGATAGACAACTACCAAACCCAGGAACATCAATGCAAAGCCCGTATGCCGTAAAGATCTTTCATCCATCTGAGCCACTTTCAGGATCCAAAGACGCATTTTCTCCGGGGCGATAAAATAGGGAATCCCCTCCAAGATCATCATTAAACCCACTGCGGTGAGAAAATCCTTCAATGGTCAACCCTTCATCAAGCCTTCACGGTTTACCATCCTGGAGGAATCGGTAGAAGCCCGTGGGTTGGACCAACAGGGTGGCATCTTCGGCAAAGGCTTTCTGGTAAGCGTCCAAGGTTCGCTTAAACTCATAGAAGCGGGGATCCTTGGAATAAGCCTCGGCGTAGATGCCCGTAGCCTCGGCATCGCCAGCCCCACGGATCTCTTCCGCCTTGCGCATCGCCTCGGCCATCAGGACTTCCCGATCCCGATCCGCCGTGGAACGAATCTTCACCGCTTCCTCTTCTCCCTCCGCCCGATATTGTTTGGCCTGGCGTTCCCGTTCCGTCTGCATCCGCTTGAAAACTGCCTTGGAGTTTTCCATGGGCAGGTCGGTCCGTTTGATGCGGACATCCAACACCTCAATGCCATACTGGCTCGATTGCAGGTTGGCCTGGGTGCGAATTCGCGCCATCAGGTCTTCGCGTGCCCCGGCAACAATTTCCATCATGGTAAATTGTCCCAGCACCTCACGCAAATTGGAGTAAATAATGTCGTTGATGCGGGATGCGGCGCCCATCTCGTTGCGTACCGTCTGGTAAAATTTCAAGGTGTCCACGATCCGCCACCGGGCATAACTGTCCACCTTGAGATTTTTTTTGTCGGCAGAAAGGATTTCTTGCGGCTCCTGGTCAAAGGCCAGCAACCTTTTTTCAAAGTTATGCACATCCTGGAGAAAAGGAACTTTAAAGTGCAAACCGGGTTCACTCACCGTTCGGACCGGCTTGCCCAGTTGCAACACCAGGGCTTGTTGCACCTGGTGAACGATGAACGCCGACTGGGAAAACAAAACCATGCCTGCGACAGCCAGGACAATGATACCAAGATGCCACTCTTTGTTCATGGCTTGGCTCCCTGGGTAGGTTGCTGTTGGGTGGTCGCGGCAGGCGGTGCGGCACGCGTGGAGGTCAACGGCAGGTAGGGCAACACCCCGTGACTGGTATCGGCATTCATGACAACCTTTTTGGCCTTGCCGAGAACTTCCTCAATGGTTTCCAGGTAAAGGCGGGTCCGGGTGATTTCCGGTGCCTTGGTATACTCTTCCAGCAGGGCGAGGAAGCGGTTGACCTCACCCTGAGCCCGGGCAATCTTGGTAGCTTTATACCCTTCCGCCTGCTGGATGACCTGGGCCGCCTGCCCCTTGGCCCTGGGAATGATGTCGTTTTTGTAACCCTGGGCTTCGTTGATGGAACGTTCCCGATCTTCCCGGGCACTGGCGACATCCTTGAAGGCATGAATCACTTCCTGCGGAGGTGCCACCTGCTGGAGCTGAACATTGACGATTTCAATGCCGCTCTTGTAACTGTCGAGGATTTCCTGCATGGTCACGCGGGTATTGGTTTGAATTTTTTCCTTGCCGGTCGTCAGGGCGGTGTCGATATCGTTGCGACCGATAACCTGGCGAATGGCCGACTCGGCGGCGTTACGCACCGTATTGTGCGGATCATCGCCGGGATTGCGCACATTAAACAAAAAATTGGCCGCCCCACCAACCTGAATGCGATATTGCACCGATAGATCGATATCGATGATATTTTCATCCCCGGTCAGCATCAAGGATTCCGCCGGAACTTCGGTATTGGTGCGTCCCCGGGTGCGATAGCCGATTTCAATGCGCTGGATCTGCGTCACCTGGGGGGTATACACCGCTTCAATGGGATAGGGCAGGTGAAAGTGTGGCCCCGGATCGGTGGTTTCGACGTAGCGGCCAAAGCGGACCACCACCCCTTGCTCATCGGCACCCACAACGTAGATACCCGTTGCCATCCACAACACGAAAGCGACCACCAGCATTGCGGGCCATGCCTGGCCACCGGGCATTTTGCTCAACAATTTTTGCCGGGCCAGATTGAATATTTTATCCATATCTGGCGGTTGTGGGGCATTGCCCCCCGAGCCCCACGGACTTTGCGGTCCGCTGCCGTTGTTATTCCACGTCATAATTCAACTCCTTGAAATACCACCAAGTCTTCCCTCCATGTATACCCTTGATGAAGACAAGAGAATCTTTTCTAAAAAGGTGCGGATTTTCCCACTATTTTCCCTTCAAGTAAAGGTATCATCAAGCATCGTCACCACAGCCATGGCTGCAACAGCTGCGGTTTCCGTCCGGAGCAAGCGCCGGCCCAGGGAAACAGCGGTCACGTGGTGTTCCAACATCAGAAGCCGTTCCTCCTCCGACCATCCCCCCTCCGGCCCACACATAATGGCCAAAGCCTGATGGGGGTCATGCCAAAGGTTCAATGGCATCCGCGGTTCCCGGGTATCCAAAAAGGCCGTTTTCCCCCCGATGGACTCGGCCAAAAATGTCCGCAACGATTGCCGCGCATGCAATCTGGGCAGGATCGCTCGCCGACATTGCCGTGCCGCCTGCAGGACTATGCGCGACCAGGTAGCCGATTTATCCTGTCCATGACGCCTCCCACCGGCAGCGGACGAATGTTCCGTAACCAGGGGAATGATGTCGGTTGCCCCCAATTCCACCGCCTTTTGCAAAATCACCAGCATCCGTTCCCGATCAGGGATCGCCGGACATAACCATCGCGGGTGCAGTGGTTCCACCGCCCGGGAAACCGTTTCAAAGACCACCACCTCCCTTCGGGAAGGTAACAACCTGGCACGAAAAAAAAAACCGTCCGGGTCCACCATGGTCAGGACATCCCCGACCCGGGCCTGCCAGCATGCCAACTCTTCCTCCATGGCATCCGCCAAGGGAACAACCGCATCCAGATGCGCCGGGACCTCGGCCAGACGAATCATGGCCTGGCATCTAAACCGCAACCATCTTGGGATGCGTAGTTTCTGTCATTCCCGCGAAAGCGGGAATGACGCTGGAAAACTGCATATCCCACATTGGTTGCGGTTTAATGTCCATATTTGGAATTTTCTACGTCATAGTCGTCACTATTTATTACTGCACGAATACCTTTATAGCGAAAATAAGTGACCATGCTTTGATCCATACTATTCGTGTGCCGAACAAGCCAAAATTTCAAGAACTCCACAAACTTTTTCTTTGAGACGAGATGAAAGGATAAAGGATCATCGGGGTTTCCGACATCACTTTCATTAATTGTATTATGTAACGCCTCAGCCTGGTCAATAAAGTGCTGATGATGCTCAATATGACGATCCAAACCTGGATAGCGATTTTTTTTCATCATTATTTCTTCTATCCAGAAATGCTTGCGAGCACAATCAAGTAGTGCGGTACTCCATATTTTTTGACTATCGTGGTTTAACGATGTATTAAAAAAATTATCGAGAATATTCCACATTTTAACATGGTCATCATCGAACGTCTTTTCTCCAGTATTGAAAATTGCCATGTCACGAATCAAGGAATTGACAAATAAGTCCCAGTCATGAACCGCCAATCCGACACCATCCTGAGAAACATGTTGGACATTACAAGGGAATCGGAATTGCGTGCCGCACCAAGTATTGATTGATACATTTCCTGCTTCCCCTAGCTGAATGCCACGTGGCATATAACCAAGAAAAAGGAAAATCCCTTTCCTGCTGATGTTCCTAGAAACGCCCTGAAAGACCAATTTGCCCTCGGTTTCCAGTGATAGCGGATGATTTATATTTGTTCTCAGGTCGTTACGTCTGTTTAATACATCTATATTAACCGTTTCATTCTTTAAATTTGGCGATCTGGGAGCAAGATCGAGTAAATTTTGTGTAGCAGAAGGATTATCAATGAGATAGGATCGAATCATACAGCAGTCTTGGCCCGAATCATCTCCACCGACTATCTTGCCACCCCAGAGAGCCAGACCTCCTTCCATAACCCTAACATTAGTAAAACCCATGGATAGCATTTTTCTGGCAGCAAGATAACTTCTTAGACCAACGAGACAAACAAGAACGAATTCCTGATTGCGAGGAGCATCAGAAAGCCAATTTTCGATCTCATTAAGAGGGATCAACATAGAACCAGGAATTGATTCATTCATAAATTCGATAGGTTCACGGACATCAATCAATTGAAATATTTCGCGATTCTTAAGTTTATCGAATAATTCTTGTGGCTTGATCCCACTAAATAGTCCTGCAATTTTATTCTGTAAGACCCATGCTCCCATGATGAGTGGATCGATAGCGGGTGAATACGATGGAGCATATGGAAGGTCAAGTACGGATAACTGATCAATGGATGCACCTGTATAAATCCAAGCTGCCGCTGAAGCTATGCGACGATTGATATCCCCTAAGCCACTTCCCTGAACACCAAGTAAACGTCTATTTTTTTTGTCTGCGATCATTTTCAGATAGATCATTTCTGCTTCAGGCATAGAATAAATTCTATCTTTACTCGGCAACAAAACAGTCTCCACATCAAAACCAGCTTCCATAGCTTCTTTTTCAGTCAGACCAGTAGCACCGACTGAATAACGAGCGATGATACCACCGAAGGAATCTTTCTCTATGCCAATCTCTGCAATACTCGTTCCTATAACTCCTTCGAATACCATGGACTGGCCGCAAAGATTTGCAGCAGCAACGCGTGCTTGAATATTGGCTAGGTCACCAAAGGGAGCAACGACTGGCTTCCCACTGACTCGGTGAGTGTTTTCGATACAGTCGCCTGCCGCAAGAATATCAGAATCGGAAGTCTCCATGCGTTCATTGACCCGTATTCCCCCGGTTACGCCAATATCCAAACCGATCCGTGTCGCGAGCTGTGCGTTGGGACGGACGCCAGTGCAAATCAACAGCAAATCCGTTGAAAATAATTCTCCTCGATCGGTTTCAAGGGTGCGTGCGAACCCATCCGAACCACGAACGATTGTAATTTTTGTGGAGGTATTGAGTGTTATACGTTTCCTTATCAGGTAATTTTGTGCATGGATAGATATATCAGCTTCTATCATATCTGAAAGTATCGATGGCCTCATCTCAATAATCTGCACAGCGACATTCTCGTCAAAATCTCGCACCGCCGCAGCAACCTCAACACCAATCAGCCCACCACCGACAATCGTGACCATCTTTGGACTATCTACTTTTAATCTTTTGGAAATTGCTCGACCATCGTCCATCGTACGTACCAAAAAAGCATTTTTAAAAACCAGGACGTTGTCTATTATTTTTGTATCGTCATAGCAGGTCAGGGGGGGAATCGTCGCCGTGGATCCAGTACCCAGGAATAATTTGTCGTATGAAAACGCAAGCAAAATGGATCGATGGAACAGAAAGTCAATAAATCGACGATACGGTGATGAATCACCACCTGTCGATACCGTTAACTCGTCATGTTCAGCATCTACTCCCTTACGTCTCACTTGATCAAAAAATTTCTCTGTGAGTTGATTGTCTTTGATAAAACCCATTTTTTGAATCACATCAAAATCACTGGCGTGACCGGCAAAAAAACCCACGTCTATGACTTTATCTTCCGATAATAAGGACCGGGTAATCACCTTTCTTCGTAAACGATCAACCCAAAGGGCCTCTGTTTTCGTTTGCGTAGCGATATTACCATTTTTCAAAAAGAAAGTTGAATTTCTTTCTTCCCCTAAGGGAGTACGATTGAGCGCTTCTACGTCTGCCACTACACCTGATAGAAGGTGGGGAAGAACACAAGCCCCAAATGATAGATAATCACTCATTTCAATGATAGTAATCTCGACGTCAGGACGCCGCCTTTTCAAAGCCATGGCAAATTTTGGACCGGAAGCCATACCACCAATGATCAATACTCTTTTCATTTTATTATCCTGATATATCTGTCAATAACCACCCGAAGGCCACCATTTTACTAGACCATACCAAGTCATTCATTGCGAATTGATTCACTCTTGAAATCCGATCTTCCTCCTACCCGTTTTTCTCTGCCATGTCACCTCTTTTCTTGCGAATGGCGAGGGTCTCATGCAGGATGCCACGCAGGATGGAAACTTCCCGGCTATCCAGTGCCGCCCGATTGAAGATGGCCTTGAGACTGCCCATCATATGGTGTCCCCGCCCGGGTTTGATGAAATCAATGGCTCGGAGTACCTCTTCCAAATGCTGAAACAATCGATCCATCTCGGCATTGGTGGCCAAGGTGCGATGGACCACCGGAATCAGTCCCGGCGGTGAGCCGCCCCGGGTCGATGCCATGATTTCATACGCGATCACCATGACGGCATGCGATAGATTGAGGGATCCATACCCCCCCACAGTAGGGATATTACACACGCAATCGGCCCGTTCCACATCCTTGGTCAAAAGTCCGGTGCGCTCCGTCCCAAACATGATCCCCCCCTTGATCGTGCCCGATCTGGAAATGTCGGCCCACTGTTCCCCGAGCTGGCGTGGCGTCAATACTGTCTGACGTTGGCCGCGGCCGCGATTGGTGGTAGCCACCAAAAAATTCCGGTCGCCAACCGCTTCCTCCATGGTGGCATACACCTGGGCACGCGCCAAAACTTCCGCGCCGTTGGCCGCCAATTGCACCGCTTCCGGATGGGGAAACCGATCCGGTGCTACCAGACGCAATTCTGTCAGGCCCATGTTCGCCATGACACGCGCCGTCGCACCAATGTTGCCCGGATGACTGGTCCGATCCAGGATGATGACAGGCATTGCCTGATACAAAGATGACGTGGTATCCCCATTACCCAAGGCAGCCCTCGCAAGTCGTAACGTTCCCGTTCTCTGAAAAATACCGGGACGACTGTGACGCAAATCCAGTTTGAATTCAACAATCCTTCCCACCCGGGGCAAAGAAGTTCATGATGGCCCCCCTGAAGGGAAGGGGAGAGTAAAGAGTAAGGCCGATGTCCGGGTGCCAATATCTGGGGGAATTACCGCCCTGGGAACCAATACTACTCTTTTGAGTGGGTTTGATCCTTTGAAGTACAGCAAAGGCATGATTGAGCGTCCGCAGGACGGAAAACGGAAGCCTCCGGCTGTTCGGAGGCCCGGTGCGGTCAGAGTGACCAAACCATCCCAATTCGGTTGGAATTTGCCCGTCTCTCTCTATGACCTCGTCCTCCCGGTGATCTTTCTTTTGGCCCTGGCCCTGGGATGGTCGCTACTCTCTTACATCCACCCCAGCGCAACCCCCAATCCATCCCCAACTCTTCCCTGGCAAGCCTGTCTGGATAACCAGGACCGGTCAACTCTGGTGGAAATACCCGCCGGAACCTACCCTATCCCCGATCCAACTTCCAGCCTCGGACCCTTGATGCATTTTAAAGAATCTACCCTGGAAATCAATAATCCCTTCCTGATACAAAATCGCGAAGTGGATCTGGAACAGTTCAAACGTTATGTCGAAGATGTTGACCGTATGCAAAATTTCAGCGAAAAAGAACGGTTGCGCCTTAGACTGGGCAAACATTGGGAATTGAGTGATGCCCAGGATAACCTGGTACGCCATGTTTCCTGGGAAGGAGCCATGGATTATGCCCAGTGGTTGTCGCAAAAAACGGGTTGCTCCTACACGTTGCCTTCTCGGGAAGAGTGGGCCGCTGCCGTCATCCACGCCAGTTCCTACGGTCCAAAAGTCATGAATGGGAGTATCACTGCCGAGGGGTTGGCCACGAATCTTCTCCGAGTCGTTCAAGAATGGTCGCGCTCCCCCTGTCCCGAGGGTTATTTTCTACTGGGCAGTGACAGTTCAACGACCGCGACAGAAGTATCCAAGGAAATTTGCATGCCGGCGCAACTGGCTGTGGCAGGATTTCGCCTTGTGTTACACATGGCACCTCCCGGGACAAAATCGGAAAAGACTGCCAAAACCGGAGAATTTTTAAAAATGGACTCAGGACTCTCCCTGGGAAAAACGACCAATCCACCCTGATGATCGTAACCCGGCGCCTGACACATGCAACAAAAAGTTCAATTTATTAAGGGATCTAACGTGACAAGTCGAACCTTTTTCATACCAACCTTCCTCGGTACGCTATTCCTGCTTGTCGTGTACGGTCCACACCTGGCACTGGCCGCAAACGATGCTGTCCCAGCGGCCAGCTGCTCCTCCTTTGATCTGGCGCGCTTCAAGCAGGATAAAACCATCCTATGGTCTGGAGTCCTCCGGGTACTTCGACAGGATGCGCCCCTCTATAGCGACAACAAAGGTGGCAAGGTTTCCAGCTACCTCATTTTTAATCAACAGGCGGAACTCCTCGATGCCACGGACACCCTGTTTAAAATCCACGCCCTGCGATACAAGGAGCAGCCCGAAGCAACCGGATGGGTTGCCCGGGAGGACCTTCTATGCGGTGAGCTGCCGACCAGGAGCGAAGCGGGCCTTGAGATGAAATTCTTCGTCAAGACAGATACGTCCATCCGTCCTGACGATGCCAAAACACCCGATGATGCGGTCGCTCCCACCGTACAGATATTTCAGGATCCCGAACTCAAGGATTGCGTTGGTGGCCAAGGCAACTGCCGCGAGGGAGCCTCACGGTTTCACATGTATTTCGTGTTCGCTCAAAACGATGGGGCCTACCTGCTGGCCGATCGTTTCCGGCTTGATAAAGATGCCCCCCTATTGGGATGGGTTGCCAAGAAGGATGGCTTCATCTGGAACAACGCCTTCAGCATCCGTCCCCGTGAAGACCTGCTCGCCCCCGATGGCGTCAGTCCGGGCACCATCTGCACCTATGAACAACTCAAGGATGCCGTGGCCCGCGACAACAAAACCTGCCACCCCATTTTGGGAGGTCGGGATTGGTTCAAGTCGGCGCTACGCATCCCTGTCCTGGAGATGGTGGATCAGGACGGTCGCACCATAGCCCCCGAGAGCGTGGGAGCCACCAGCGCGAAAAAACGATTCTTCCAGGTGGCCCTTGCCCGTCCCGGATTGGTAGGTCGCCGCGTTGGCGACGACAAGGTCGCCATATCCACCGGACTCGCCCAACGCATCATGCCGGGGATAGCCTCACTCTCCGCCAAAAAACACGTCGATATCTTTTTCCTGCTCGATGCCACGGCTAGCATGGGGCCGTTCATCGATGCGGTACGCGGTACACCCGACCAACCCGGCGTCATCCAGGAGGTCATCAATAAACTGAAAAAAGCGCAAGGATTCAAGGATACCGAGTTTCGTTTCGGCTTCCGGGTCTACCGGGATCCCTATGCCGATAGGATATTCACCGATGGTCCCGGTGACGGCATCGGTGAAGGACACCCCCTGCCTGCCCAGTGCGATTTGAACGAAGTGCAACAAAAAGCCGCTTTTGATTCCTTCCAAAAAGCCATCGCCAAGGTGCGCGCCTCGGAAAGCGATACCGACGATGACTATGAAGAGAATTTGTTCGGCGGATTGAACCAGGTTTTGAGCATGGACTTAAAACCGTGTCCCGATAACATTAAAATCTTGTTTGTCGTCGGCGACTCGGGTTACCAAACTACGCGACCCGCCGTTAGCAATCGTGGCCAACTCTACCAAAAGGCCAAATATGCCAACCCGGTCAACATAAAAACATTGATTTCATTGATGCAGCGGGGCAGCAAAAGCCTGGGTGACAATCTGATCAGCTTCTTTGTGCAAACACCCTCTTTGGCCCACCAGTCCAAACATCCCAAGGCCTATTCCGCCGCCTATGTCAAGTTTGAAAGTCAAGCCAAGGAGCTGTTGGGACAAACATTGCCCGCCGACAGCAAAATTACCGACCATGTCCTGCGTCTCGACGAACAAGGTCTGATCCAACGCATGGTTGGCACCGTGGAAAAATTGGGCTCCAGCGCCCTGATCGATGAAATCATCCTGGATATCCACGGCGGCGGGTCGTTGGTGACCATCATCGACCGCCTGCGCCGTGAACGTGTCGATATTCCAGGTGTCTACTGGCATATCCTGAAATCGGGAGCCTGTGGCCAGCTCGGCAAACAATGCCAGCAACGTGTGTACGACACGACCCGCATCGGCTACATCGAGGCAGACGATAAAGTGGTGGAAGAACTGTGGGTCACCAGTAACGCGTTGACCTCGTGGATCCGCATCCTGCGCGGTTTCGATGGCTACAACGAGCTACCCGAACCCCAGTTGCGTCGAGCCTTGGGCAATGCCCTGGCAGTGGGATTGCAGAATAATTTGCGCCTTCCCGCCATGAACAGCTCCGGCGAATCGCCCATAGAGTACGCCCAGCGTCGCGGTGGGCTGCCAGTACGCAACCATAGCCCATTGCTCAGTTACAATGTCAACGCCTTGCTCGCGGAAAAATCGGTTCGCGACAAGGATGGTCATCTGATCGCCCTGGGAAACAACGGCTCTCCCATGATCGATAAAACGGGGGCACCTGTGGCGGCCGTACCGCTGTGCGAGCTGCGTCGTCTCGCTGCCTGGGCTATCAACTCCAGGGAAATGTTGGAGATCGTCGAAAAAGATTTCAACAAGCCCGTCTTCAAAGTCGAACCGTTCCGCCCCAACCAATGCCCCGATACCACCGAAAATGGTCGAAGAATCATTAAAATCGACGGTGGCATCCGTTCCGAACCCCTGGGCAACAGCAAAGATTACCGCTTCAGCCACACTTTCGGAGGGACACGGGGGTATTGGATCCCACAGGAGTATCTGCCATGAACTGGGGTTTGCAAGTTCGATCTGCCACGGTTGGCTGGGGCGGGGCGTTTGACCTGCATGTCGGTGGTCTCAAGCTGGATGATGACGATTTTTCCAGACGCCTGCCGGTATTGGGTCGTAGTGGCAGTGGCAAGAGTACCCTGCTCTATCTCCTCACCTTCCTGAAACGCCCCAAGGAGGGCTGGGTCCGCTGGACCTTTCCCGATGGGAGCCAGGCCTCCTGGGGACCCAGGGGATTGGATCCCGCAGCCTCTTCCCTGTCGCTGACCGATATTCGCCGACGCTGTTTCGGTTTCGCCTACCAAAACAGTACCCTGACCCCTTACCTCACCATTCGGGAAAACCTGCGCTACCCCCTGGAATTACAAGGCGGGCTCTCCAAAAGTGACATGGAACGCAAGGTGTACGCCGCCATGGATCGTATCCTGCTGCGTGACGAAGATGGCTCCTACATCGAAGAAACCAGCGCCGATGAATTTTTGGAACGCTACCCCAATGAATTGTCGGGGGGACAGTTTCAGCGCGTCGCCCTGGCCCAGGCGATGATTCACGATCCCTACGTCCTGTTCGCCGACGAACCCACCGGCAACCTGGATGATGAAACCCGAAAAGAAGTCATGGCGCTGGTGGATCGCTGGTTGAACAAGGGGGACCGCTTGATCATCTGGGTCACCCACCACCAATCCGATGCCATGGATCCCAAAGTCAGCCATTGGTTGATGGTGGCCAATAATCGTTGCCACCTGCGACTCAAGGGGGGGCTGCGTGAACCTTTGGAAGGCGCATCTCAGGAAAACGACCCTGCAGAGCCACCCCCTGTAACTTCCACGGAATAACAAACCATTAACCCGGTAACGCCCCCATCGTTCCCCCTATTTTTACTCTTGAATGCAAAAATATTTTGATTGCTGTTTGGCAATGAGGTAAATCTGATCTATGATGGGGTTTCGGTAAGGACGTTAAAGTGGGGAGAAAGTCCCGCGCATACAATCTGGATCAACGTACGGCCTTGTTAGGCGTACGATCTTTTCAACTCTTAGATTAACGAAATACCTTGGGAGGATAAGCATGAGGAAGACTCTTGGCACTCTGGCCTTGGCGGCCCTGATCCTGGGCGCTGCCACATTGACATCCAACGAAGCATCGGCTTGGTGGGGCAATGGCCCGGGCTACAACAATTGGAACGACAATTGGAACAATAACTGGGGTAACAACGGCTACGGCAATGGCAACGGTCGGGCCTCAGGCAATTTTGGTTTCAACATGAGCGGTGATGCCGCTGGTGGCGGTAACAACAATTGGAACAACGGCTGGAACAACGGCTGGAACAACGGCTGGAACAATGGCTGGAACAACGGCTATTACCCCGGCTATGGCTATGGTCCCGGTTGGGGTGGCCCCGGTTATGGCTATGGTCCCGGTTGGGGTGGCCCCGGTTATGGTCCCGGTTGGGGTGGCCCCGGTTATGGTCCCGGTTGGGGTGGCCAGGGTGGCGAAGGTGGTCAACCCGCCAAAGCCGAAGGCGATAAAAAATAAAAACCCTCCTTTTTGATCGGTTCGATTTCGTACCGGACATCATAGGTGTGTTTTACAAAAGGGAGTCCTCACAGGCTCCCTTTTTCTTATGCCACAATAACGTGGAGGTGTTGATCCACCCTTTCCCCAGGAGAGACCACGTTGGAAACGGATGCGAATGCCAGCACACTGTCTCCCACCTTTGCCATTCATCTGGCGCGACATCTGGTCGCACACAAGGATTATAAACCGCATTTCCCGCCTGAAGCCCGAGAACTGGCGGCTGAGGGCCGCATTGTCTTGTCCTATTTTGACGGGATCTGGTTTCGGCTATGTTGCATCATTGACCGTGATGCCCATCCGGATCACAGTTTTGACCTTCCCTTGGAGCGGATCAAGGAAATCGGCAGCAATTGCTTACAATACACCGGCAGGATGAATGGTCAGCCCGTACCTGTGCATATCAAAGTGATCGAGGTGGGCAGCGGACGGTTTTCCACTGCCGAGGCGGGACGTTTGCAGCAGTACAGAGATGGGAATAACTTTGCCAAAACGTTGCTTCTCTCCGCCTGGTTCATTGATCCGGAGACCGGCAGGATCTGGAACAATGCCAGCCTGCTGGACAGGATCGCCTGGAATCGATATTTCAAACAGGTACTCCGACACCCCACAAAGGAGATAAAGAAACCAGGTAGACAGCTCAACATGACAGGCACACCGTGGCTGACCTGGTTGGTGATGACATTAATAGTAATTTGTTATGGTGTGGAATTGGCCTATGGCATCGGCACCCACGGCTTGTTGGACCGGCCCGGTATCGCCACTTTGGTCGCGCTTGGAGGGGTGAACAAGCCATTGGTACTCCAGGCAGGTGAATGGCAGAGAATCCTGATCGCACCCTGGCTGCATGCAAGTTTGCTGCATCTATCATTCAACCTGCTGGCCCTGCAGGTGGGAGGCTCTGCCCTGGAACGCCTGCTGGGAAGTGCCTGGATGCTGGCGATCTACCTGCTGAGCGCACTGGGCGGGGTCGGAATATCCATGTACCTGAATTCTCCTGAGGTGATCTCCGTGGGGGCATCCGGAGCAATCATGGGAGTTCTGGCCGCTACCTTGGTCAGTAGTTCCTATACGCCAATGGTTATACGCGTTCGGTTAGAATCATCGATGATGCAAATGCTTCTTCCAGCTTTGTTGCCCATCGTAATCAGCAAGAATCCGGGTGGAATCGATTTTGCGGGCCACTTGGGTGGCACCCTGGCTGGCGGCTTGGCGGGATGGTTGCTGCTCAAATTCTGGAATCATGAGCTGCCGCGACCCGGTTTACAAAAATTGGCGATTGTCTGGTCGCTATCAGTGGCGTTGGCCGTGGCTGTCAGCGTACACCGAGTGGCTGACAACTACGACAAGAATGCGTTCATGGCACAATTGGTACCATCCAGTCAGCTGCCAAAATCGGAAGCGGAATGGCATGAAAAGTTGGCTGACCTTGAGAAACGCTATCCTCGCGATCCTCGGCCACATTTGTACCGCGCCCTGACTTTGGCAAAGCAACACGATGAAACCGCCGCCATTCAGGAGCTGCGCCAGTGCTTGCGGGATCAGGAATTGGTCAAGCAGGTATTTCCGGCAAAGTTCTTGGCCAATATGCAGGGCTATTTGGCACTCCTGCTGGCCAGTCAGAAACAATTAGACGAGGCAAGGGTCCTGGGCGCTCAGGCTTGCCCACGGATCGATAATGAAGAGTTGCGAGCCAATATGAATAAAATCGGCTTATGTAAATAGAGGGACATTCAGCCCTTTTTAGGTTACATATGGGACTGCCTGGAAAACTTTGAGAGAATGGGGCATACTGAAACGGTGGATTGGTTTTGACAGCGTGACGGATCCATGGCGAGGATGATCCCGATGAAACTCATGGCATATTGCAGGTACTGCCTGCTGATTGTGTTATCCCTGACGCTCCCTGTTACGTATGGTTGGGGAGACGACACCCTGGATATTGGCGCATGGCGCCTGGAGGCGGAAAAAGGTAATGCGGAAGCCCAGAACAACATGGGACTCGCCTACGAACATGGTGAAGGGGTGAAGCAAGATTATCGTGAAGCCTTGCGCTGGTACAATAAAGCGGCTGCGCAGGGCAACGCGGAAGCCCAGAATAATTTGGGAGAAGTCTACGAAAATGGCCTGGGCGTCAAACAAGATTTCGCCGAAGCGGTCAAATGGTACAAAAAGGCTGCCGAACAAAACGATGCCGAAGCCCAGAACAATCTGGGATTGGCCTTTGAGAATGGCCTGGGCGTCAAACAGGATTTCGTCGAAGCGGTCAAATGGTTCAGAAAAGCCGCCGAGCAGGGAAACGCCGATGCCCAGAACAGCCTTGGATTAGTTTACGAAGGGGGCCAGGGGGTGGAACGCAATATGAGTGAGGCGGTGAAATGGTACACAAAGGCCGCTGAACAAGGCAACGTTGATGCCCAAAACAATCTGGGTGTCGCCTATGAAGGGGGCCAGGGGGTGGAACGCAATTTTACCGCTGCTGCCCACTGGTATCAAAAAGCCGCCGAGCAAGGGGATGCCGATGCGCAAAATAACCTGGGCGTAGCCTACGAAACAGGACGGGGTGTTCCGCAAAACTATGGGCTGGCGGTACAATGGTTCAGAAAAGCGGCGGAGCAGGGGGACGCCGAGGCACAGAATAATCTGGGTATGGCCTACGAAAAAGGCCTGGGCGTGCCAAAAGATCACGCCGAAGCGGTCAAATGGTTCAGAAAAGCCGCAGAAGATGCCGACCCGGAAGAACTATAACCTGCGCAGATTTTAAGGATAGGGCTCCACTCCCGAAGGGAAACGAATCTCATGCAGGGTGCCACGACCGGGACTACTGGTACACTGAATGGTCCCCTGCAAGGTTTGGGTGACCAAATTGTAAACGATATGCATCCCCAGGCCACTACCACCCCGCCCCCTGGCCGTGGTAAAAAACGGCTCAAAAATGCGTTGCCGATCCTGTTCCTCCATGCCGTGACCGTTATCCGAATAACGGAATATGACATCCTCCACCTGTAACTCCGCCTGCACAATAATTTCCCCATCGGCAATATCGCGAAAGCCGTGCATGAGGGAATTAATGATGAAATTGCTGAGAATTTGCGAAAACGCCCCGGGAAAACTGTTGACTTCCAAAACCTCGGGACAACGGACGGTCACCGTGTGATGGGTTTTCTTGAGGTGGGGACGGAGGCTAACGAGCGTCTGCAGGATACACTCATGCAGGTTAAACAGGCGCTGCTGCTCGTGAGATCGATCTACCGCAACCTGTTTGAAACTGCGTACCAGCTCTGCGGCGCGATTTAAATTTTGCAAGATCATCTGGGTCGAATCCACCACATCCTGGAAATAATGATCCAAATCACTCTTGCGCAGGGTACCGCTGGCAAATTGCGCGGCACACCGTTGACTCTCCTGCCGCAAATACGAAGCCGCTGTCACCCCCGACCCCACCGGGGTATTGATTTCATGGGCGATGCCGGCAACCAGGTTGCCCAACGAGGCCATTTTTTCCGATTCCACCAATTGTGCCTGTGTCTCCTTCACCATGGACAGAGTGCGCTGCAACGCCTCATTGGAAGCTTGTAATTCTTCCTGCCGTTCCGCCTCCCGGGCTCGGGATTGGACAATTTCCCGGATCATCCACTGAAAGCGCTCACCCATAATCATGAGTTGATCACCGGAAACAACATCCTGCCTGGGCAACTGGAGCTCGGTCACCGCTGCATCAATCATCCCTTCGGCAAAATGTAATAACCTTCGGGTCATCAACAACACGAGAGAAAAAAATACCGCTGCCAAGGCCCCATAACTCATGGCGCGTTGTCGCCGCTCGCTCGCCACGATTGAAGAGCTTATACGATTAATATCATCTTTTGGCACCAAGGTTGCGAAATATACCGGGACATCTATAGAAAAATTGTAATCCAGGAATCTTTTTCCAAACAATTCATAATCATTCTGCAATTTTTCCAGAGACCAACCCACTTGAACCCGGTCGGGTTGGCTGCTGGCAAACACCCGATTGCTATCCCCGTTGATCAGGGCGACAATACTGTTCAAATTGGGACGGGTTTGAAACATGGTCAGAAAATCATTATCCAGGGCAACCACAAAAACCAAAAAGGCTTTGGAACCGGTCGTCGGGCGCTGCCCATTGACCCCGCTGGCATTGATCAGATATGTCGTCCCCTTGGAATCGGCCAGAATGTGGGTCGATTCATCGGATGCCAGCATGCGCGGGAGAAGTGTTTCCAGAACTTCCCGGGAAAGCGATGGTATCCCTTCCTCCTGTTCAAAAATCTCGCGCAACCGTTTTTGTTTATCCAAAAGCAGGATATGAGGGGCTGCAACCAAGCCACGCATCACCGATTGCGGCGGCAGCCACTCGGGTCGCATTTCCGCCACCCAATGGGCGGTGTCGCCCGGGGGAATCGACCATCTGTTTTGTGCCGCCTCAACCCATTCGTTGAAAACCGTCAAAAAAGAAATCAACCGCACCGATTGTTCCTGTTTGCGAATGTAACCATCAAACAGGATGCGATCATGCTGGGCCTGAATTTCCAAACCTTTGATCTGTTCCTGACGAAAGATCTGGGTAATCTGCACGGTTTGCCACCAGTCCGCCAAGAACCAAAACGCTCCCCCCATGCTCACCGACACCAACAGCGCCTTGGTGGTCAGTGTTGTGCGCCGCCACAATTTCTCTCCCAATCCACGCAAACCAGACCCTATGCCCGACATCACGGCTCTCCGACAACCTCATCACCATTGAATTTCCACCCATGTTTCCGCAATACACTGGCCGGTATCAAGTGAAGGTTTGGGTCAACCGCATCGGCGTGATCGATCAGGTACTGAACCAACTGCTGTGCTTTGGGATTGGCCAAATGGGAATCGCTCCAGGTGGACACGTTGTACACCCAATAAAAGGGATACTTCCCGGAACTGACCGCCTCCACATCAGACGGATCCTGTTGATTTATTTTAATGGTCTTAACCAAGTCTTTCATTTTGGGATCGTTCAGCACATGCCAGTTTTCCACATATCCAAGCGATCCCCGGTTGTTGCCAACACCGATCACCATGTCGATGATCGTCCCAACCTCGTTGATGCGCGGACCAAACATCTCTTCGTTGTCCAGAATCAAGCGCCAGTGTCCCGGTCGGGTTTTGCAATGCAAGCGGGTGACGGGACGAATAAGAACATCCTTGGAAAACTTTTCCTCAAGTCCCGGAATTTGCGCCCAGCGGGTCACTTTACCACGGAATATTTCACGAACCTGCTCCGCAGTGAGTTGCTCCACGGGATCGGCACGGTTGGCCAGAATGGCCAGGGGTGAAATACCCACCGTATGCCAGCGCAAGCCGGGAAGGCGGTCAACTTTGGCGGTGGGGCAACAAGAGCCACCCACATCAATTTCCTTCTTGAAAACCCCCTCGGCGGCGGGTCCACAGGTCCCCTCCCGTACCACCACCTTGATTTTTTGCTCTTTTGCAAATTTTTCTACCAGCGGAAGCAAGCCTGGATAAATATTTTGGTCCAGCAGCAAGGCGATCTCGACTCCCTGATCCTGATCACGATAGCGAATCGTTTGTTGCCGCCAGGACTCCGGTTGGTCGTTCAGTTCATCGGGATTGGAAAACGGTTGCCCCTTAAAAATATTGGGTATGGATTCCGCCGCGATTCCCAGGTTAACAAATGACAAATACCATTGGAAAAGCGATAGAAACATAAAAAATTTAAGAAATTTCATATTGATCCCCAGGAGTCTGTCCATAAACATGATTTTACGCAAAATAACGACAACGACGATTGGATATCACCAAATTTTCGGTACAAACGCCTGTTCGTTGGCAAACCTGAGGGTATCTCCCGCCTGCACAATGACGAACATTCCCTTGCCAACGGCAAATTGGATGACAGGATCCTCCATAACCATGCCGGCAACCGCGCCAACGACCCGCTTGTGGGCATATTCGGGGAAAAACTCTTTAAATTCCTCCAAACGCGCTAGATGATCCCACACATCCTCGACCATCATTTTACTTTTGACCTCCACCAAAGCAGCCGCATCGGTGTTGAGGACCAACAAATCAATTTCCATGCGCCGATTGCCAGGGAGATCCGCTTCTACGCGGCGGCTGACCTTGTGAATGGGAATGCCCCTTTCAGCAAATAAGGTTTTGCAGGCCGGGGCTACCAATCCTTCCACAAACTCGCCCAACCGTCCACCCAACCGGCCAATTTGCCGACTGACCTCCTTGATCATACGATCCGTCTCCTGCATCTTGCGGTCCGTCTCCCGCATCTTGCGGTCCGTTTCCAGGAAAGCTTTCCAGACATCCGCCAAGGTCACTGAATCAGACATGTCAACTCTCCCCAACCGTGTCCGGCTTTTTTTCAGGCTGTTCCACAAACGCCAACACTGTCACCACAATAAGTGCCACCAAGATAATGGGCAAGCCATTTTTGGTTCGTTTCACGTAATTTTCCCGTTTTCCAACTGGTCTTTGTTAACCTTGAAGCCTCTTTGGATTGAGAGGGAAAATCCCTTGACCATGGTGCAGGTGACGAGGATATTTTTTCCGTAATCCAATCTGCGATCAGAGTCGGGGAAACGCAAACAAACGACCTACCGAAAAGAGAATCTATGGGCGTCATTTACAGCACTTTGAAATTTTTGCGCTTCCATGAACAAATTGAAGCCCTGCGCGAGCAAAGGGTCGTTGCCCCGGTACATGTCCGCATCAAGCCAACCAACCGATGCAATCATGATTGTTGGTATTGCGCCTACAAGGCTGACCAGCTTCAGCTCGGGCAGGACATGGTGGAAGCCGACACCATTCCCGAAGAAAAAATGCTGCAAATCGCCGATGATCTGGTGGACATGGGGGTCAAGGCAGTCACTTTTTCCGGGGGTGGGGAACCTTTGCTCTACAAACCCCTCCCCCGGGTGATGGAACGTATGGCCAAGGGTGGCATCAAAGTAGCCGCCCTGTCCAATGGTGCCAACCTGAAAGGACATCTGGCGCAAGCCTTCGCGCAGTACGCAACCTGGATACGACTGTCTCTCGATGCCTGGGATGATGAGAGTTTTGCCAAGGCCCGTGGCATCAAGTCGGGCGAATTCAGTCGCACACTGGAAAATATGCGTCGATTTGCCGACTTGCAATCCCCATGTGTCCTCGGCATCAGCTATATCATCACCAAGAATAATTATGAGCATATCGAAGAGGCCTGCTCCCGTTTCAAGCAGGCCGGGGCCAATCATGTCAAACTGTCCGGTGTTGTGATCTCCAACTCCGGCAAGGAAAACAATGCCTACCATCGTCCCATCCAGGAGGCGGTCTCGGCCCGCATCCAACAAGCCCTCAGGCTGAACGACGACCATTTCACCGTCATCGACCATTACCACGAACTGGAAGAACGTTTCGATAAATCCTATACTTTTTGCCCCTTCCTGTTGTTTCGACCGGTCATTGGCGCCGATCTTGGAGTCTATACCTGTCAGGATAAGGCCTATAACCAGCAAGGATTGTTGGGAAGCATCAAAGATCGCTCCTTCAAGGAATTCTGGCTGTCGGAAGAAAACCGGGTAAAAATGCAGGCCCTCAATCCCAGTATTCATTGCCAACACCAATGTGTTGCCCATTCGCGTAACCTGGCGATTCTCGACTATCTGGCCCTTGACCCTGACCATGCCGTCTTTGTCTAACGGGAGGGTAATGCTTCCTGAGATCCGTGCATGGAAACCATTGGGAGACCATCGATGGAAAGCGATCCGACCAAACTTTTGGAGCAGGCCTTTCACGCCGCCCAGACGGGTCAAACGGCAAGCGCGGAATCGTTATGCCGGCAGATTCTGGCGATTGATCCGCGGCATGGCAATGCCCTGCACCTTTTGGGCATCGTCCTGCATCAGACGGGACGTAGCGTCGAAGCCGTAGATTCCTTACGATTGGCCGTACAGTATCTGAACGATTTTGCCCCGCTCCATGCCAACCTGGGCCTGGTGCTGCAAGGATTGGGACGCGTTCAAGAAGCGGAAGCGTGTTTCCGCAACGCCCTGCAACGAGACCCGAACCAACCTGAGGCGCTGGCGGGACTGGGGGGAATTTTGTTGTCACAGGGCAAGCCCGGGGATGCAAAAATACTCTTTCAAGCCCTGGTGGCCCTGACGCCCGATGATTGTGTCGCCGTGTTCCACCTGGGACTGGCACAACAACAATTGGGAGAGTTCGACGCCGCACGCCACTGTTATCTCCATGTCCTGGAGCAAAAGCCCTATGATCCGGGTTCCCTGGCCAATCTGGGTGCGTTGTACCAACAGAGCGGACAGAAGGAAGCCGCCATGGCGTGTCATCGAAAAGTGCTGACCTTGCAACCCGACAACGTCAACACCCTGTGCAATCTGGGGGCACTCCTCATGGAAAACGGGGCGTTGGCCGAAGCGGAAGGGCATTTTCGTCACGTCCTGGCCACCCATCCCGAGCATCCCGAGGCATTGTGCAACCTGGGCGTGGTCTTAAGTCGGCAAGGACACTACGATCTGGCGGAGGCGCAGTTTCAAAATGCCCTTGCAATCAAGCCCAACATGCCCCAGGTCTTTTCCTTGTGGGGGGTATCGTTGTTGCAACAGGGGCAGCCGGAAGCGGCCATGGCCAAGTTACGCCAGGCACTGGCACTCAAGCCTGACATGTTCGAGGCGATTTCCAATATGGGTAATGCCGCCCAGGAAATGAATCGCCTGGAAGAGGCATTGGACTTCTACCAGCAAGCCCTGGCGCTGCAACCCCGATATCATGAAGCCCTGACCAACATGGGGGTGGCGTTGACCAGGCTTGAACGACTGGATGAGGCTTTTCAATGCCTGAGCCAGGCCTTGGACGTGCGCCCGGACCATCCCGAGGCGTTGATCAGTCTGGCCGTGGTGTGGCACAAGCGTCGCGAGTTTGACCAAGCGATTGTCCTTTATGAGCGCGCCCTGGGACTCAGGCCCGACAACCCGGAAATCCTCTCCAATCTGGGTAATGCTTGGCAAGATAAAAAAAAGTTGGATACCGCCTTGATCTGCTACAACCACGCCTTGCGCATCAAGCGTGATTATCCCGAAGCTTTGTCCAACAAAGGTAACACCCTGCGACGCCAGGGCAAACATAAAGAAGCCATGGAATGTTACAACAAGGCCATCGTCCTCAAGCCCGACTTTCACGAGGCCTATTCCAATCTGGGGGTAGCCTGCATGGAAATGGGACACTACCATGCCGCCCTGGATTGTTTTGCCCAGTCCAAACGCCACAACCCTGATTTTGCCGATGCTTGGTTTAACGAATGCCTGGTTCGATTGTTGACCGGCGATTATAAAAACGGTTTACCCGGATACGAATGGCGCTGGCGCATGGCCCATTTCGGCAAGCACGCCTACCAGCAACCCCAATGGTCAGGGGAACCGTTGCACGGTCAGGGTATTGTCATCCATTGCGAACAAGGTTTTGGTGACAGCATCCAGTTTGTCCGTTTTTGCCCCATGGTGCAAAGCAGGGGGGGGCGGGTGACACTCGTGATTCCATTGTCACTGAATCGGTTGTTTAAAACTGCGGCGGGCATTGATCATCTGGTGATTCAGACCCATCCCATTCCCTCCTGCGTATGGCAAATCCCGCTGCAAAGTTTACCTTTGGCTTTGGGCATTGAGGTTGAAACCATCCCCAACGCACCGGCTTATCTCCATGTCGATCCCGAAGAGCGTGTGGCATGGCACAAACGTTTGGAAAAAATAGAAGGTTTCAAAATCGGTATCACTTGGCGAGGGAACGGCAACCATGTCAACGATCACAATCGTTCCATGGATGTAGAACTTTTTGCCCGCTTGCTGCAAGTTCCAGGATGCTGTTTCTTCAATCTGCAAAAAGAGATCGAAGCCCACGAACAAGACGTGTTGTCGCGGGGAGGGGCATTTTATGATTTCAGCCAGGAGTTAACCGACTTTGCCGCCACTGCCGCCTTGATCCAAAACTTGGATCTGGTGATCACGGTCGATACCTCCATGGCCCACCTGGCTGGCAGCATCGGTCATCCAACCTGGGTGTTGCTCCCCTTCAGCCCCGACTGGCGTTGGCTTCTCAACCGTGACGATTCCCCCTGGTACCCGAGTCTGCGCTTGATACGTCAACAACGGGTGGGCCAATGGCAAGAAGTCGTGCAGCGAGTGGTTGATCAACTCCCCAAAGTGATCACAGGGGTCGAACCGATCCTGTGGCCAGTACCTGAACGACTGGAAACAACTTGAAAGGGATAACACTTAGGAAAACAATTTTCCAGCGATTGACAGGAATACGCGCAAACCTCAACCTTCCGGTTTCGTGCCCCCTGTCTCCCGTCCCTCCCATCGGCCACCACAATTTTTCAATAATTGCAACGCTGCCAACAAACGACGATGATGAACATCCAAGGAGGTTATCCTGGCAGACAATTCTGCATTGCGTGCCGTAACAACAGTCAAGGAACTGGTTGTACCGACACGGTATTGATCTTCGGCAATCTCCCGGCTTTTTTGCGCCGCCCGCATGACGATCTCATTTGCAGCCGCCTCCCGTTCCAACAAACGCAAGGCGGCCAAATTATCCTCGACCTCCTGAAACGCCGTCAACACCGTCTGGCGATAGCTGGCTTCCGCCTGAGCATGCGCTGCCAGGGCTTGTTCATAAGCGAGATTGCGTTGTCCCGAGTCCAGAATGGATGCCACCATGGAGGGACCCAAAGACCAAAAGCGATTGGGAACCTGGAACAATTCCTCCAGCAGACTCCCTTTGAATCCCCCGGAAGCCCCCAAACTGATAGCCGGAAAAAAGGCCGCCTTTGTCACACCGATCTGGGCATTGGCATCCGCCACCCGACGCTCAGCCGCCGCAATGTCGGGGCGATGCTGTAACAACCACGATGGAATCAACGCTGGCGTTGCAGGAATGGGTACCAAAGGGGTGGACTTATGCAACGGTTGCAATGTCACGGAAGCCCGACCCAATAAAGTGGCCATACCATGCTCCGCCTGGGCACGTTGCAGTTCGGTTTCGCGCAACTGGGTGACGATGGATTGCAATTGCGTTTCCGCCTGCGCCACATCCAATGACGATGCCACACCCGCCCCCAATCTGTTTTTTGTAAGTTGCAAAAAGCGGTTGGCCCCTTGTTCCTGCTCCGTCAACAGGGCCAGGCGCCGGTCCAGATTGCGGACCTGTAGATAGACTTGGGCCAACAACAGTTGCGCACTGATGCGCGTAGCCGCCAAGTCTTCGGACCCCGCTTGAGATTTGGCTTCGGCACTTTCCAATCCGCGCCGCACCCGCCCCCACACATCCACTTCCCAGGAAGAACTCGCCATAAGTCCGTAACTCGTGGATGTGGTAACGGTGGAACGCCCAGTGGCGCTGTTGCTGGAACTGCTGGCGGCACGGGTATCACTCAGAGTCAGGCTTAACGTGGGAAAGAGCGCCATCGAGGCATTATCCAGTAACGCCCGCGCCGAACGGTATTGCGCCTCGGCCATTTTGATGGTGTTGTTGTTGGCCGTCAGTTCGATCTCCAAACGGTTGAGTTCTGGATCCCGCAGCTCAAGCCACCACTCTTTTTGGAGCGTGATCGGGGCCGGTTCAGCCACTTGCCACGGGGTGGTTTCATGAAATTGCGCCGGGGTTTCCACCCGGGGAGGGGTGAAATCGGGACCCATTTTGCTACAGGCGATCAGGGATAACGAAGCCGCCAGGCCAAGGAAGATACGTCCAATCACGGGCACCATGGTTACATTTCTCCTTCCTTGCGAGTACGCCAACGATCCAAAACCACATAGACAACCGGCACCGTGTAGAGGGTCAAGAGCTGGCTCACCAGCAGGCCACCGACGATGGAAATACCCAACGGCACCCGAAGTTCGGCACCATCGCCACTGCCAAGCGCCAGGGGAATCGCCGCTCCCACCGCTGCCAAGGTGGTCATAAGGATGGGACGAAAACGAACGTGACAGGCGCGATAAATGGCGGCAGCAGGTGTCATTCGGGTTTGTTTTTGCAGGTCAATCGCCACATCAATCATGATGATGGCATTCTTTTTGACAATTCCGATCAACAAAAACACACCGATCAAAGCGATAATGGTAAATTCCACATGGAACATTTCCAAGGCGAGCAAGGCCCCCACACCCGCCGAAGGGAGCGTGGACAAAATGGTCAACGGGTGGATCAGACTTTCGTAAAGTACGCCCAGGACGATGTAGATGGTGACCAGGGCACCGAGGATTAACCAGGGCTGACTGGAGAGGGAATCTTGAAACACCTTAGCGGTTCCCTGAAAACTGCCCATGACGGTCGCGGGGACGCCAAGACGGCTCATCGAGCGGTCGATAGCGGAGGAAGCGGTGCCAAGGGATCCCCCCAATGGTAGATTAAAACTGATGGTGGAGGCGGGAAATCCCCCTTGATGGTTGATTGCCAGGGGGGTCAGGGTCTTATCACGGCTGGCGACACTCGCCAAAGGAATCGCCACCCCGTTGGGTCCATTGATTTTAAAGGAATCAAGAACAGCCGGGCTATCGAGCCACTCTTGGCCCACTTCCATGACGACTTTGTATTGGTTGAGGGGATTGTAAATGGTGGCAATCTGGCGCTGACCAAAGGCATCGTTCAAGGTGGCGTCGATGGTGCGCATGGATAACCCCAGGCGGCTAACAGCATCGCGATCAATCGTCAGATTGGTCTGTACCCCGCGATTTTGCTGGTCGGTATTGACGTCAACCAATTCTGGCAATTTCGCCAAGGCTTGACGTACCTTGGTCTCCCAGATGCGCAACTCATCCAAATGATCCGCTTGCAGCGTGAATTGAAACTGGGCATTGCTCGGGCGCCCCCCCAGGCGAACATCCTGGACCGGATTGAAAATCAGGCTCACACCCGGTTCATGGCCCACTTTTTTGCGCAACCGGTCGATCACCTGGTCCATGCTGGCCTTACGTTCAGACAACGGTTTTAACGCCATGAAGAAAATGGCGGAATTGCGTTGGCCACCGCCGGTGAAACCGGTGACCGTATCCACCGCCGGATCATGCAAAACCACATCCATCAGATGAACCATCTTGGCCTGCAAAGCGCGAAACGAAATCCCCTGATCCGCCTGGATATTACCCATCAGACGCCCATTGTCCTGCTGTGGAAAAAAACCTTTCTGCACATCCATGTATAAATAAACGTTCAGGGCAAAGGTCAGGAAGAGCAGGATCAACACCAGCCCGGCATGGCGCAGAGACCAGGCCAGGCCACGGCGATAACCGATCAGAATACGCCGCCCCCAGCGGGATGTAAGACTAAAACGGGTCGATGGAGGTTCTTTTTTCAGCAATCGGGCGCAGAGCATGGGGGTGGTCGTCAGGGAGATCACCATGGAAACCAGGATGGTTGCCGAAAGAGTGGCGGCAAATTCGCGAAACAACCGACCGACGATCCCCCCCATCAACAAAATGGGCAAAAACACCGCCACCAGGGACAGGCTGATGGATATGACGGTGAACCCAATCTCGCGTGCGCCGCGCAAGGCCGCCCCGACCGGAGTCATGCCCCGTTCCATGTGCCGCACAATATTTTCCAACACCACAATGGCGTCATCGACGACAAAACCCGTGGCGATGGTCAAAGCCATGAGAGAAAGATTGTCCAGGCTGTAGCCGCATAACGCCATGATGCTCAAAGAGCCGATCAACGACACCGGTACGACGATGCTGGGGATCACCGCAGCTCGCAAACGTCGCAAAAACAAGAACACCACCAGAACCACCAGTGCCGAAGAAGCGACCAGATTGCGTTCCACCTCTTTCAGCGAAGCGCGGATGGTGGGGGTACGATCCGCCCGAATATCCAGATCGATGCTTTGGGCAATGGAAGCCTTCAGGTGTGGCAAGACCTTTTTGACACGATCCACCGTTGCGATAATATTGGCCCCGGGCTGGCGGTAGAGGATCAGCAACACGGCTGGTTTGCCGTTGGAAGCGCCAAAGTTGCGTGTATCCTGGACCCCATCGGTGACCTGCGCCACATCCTGCAGGCGCAACGCCGCCCCCTTGTTCCATCGCAAGAGGAGCGGGCGATAATCCACCGCCTTGCTCGATTGATCATTGGCCCCCAGTTGCCACATATGGCTTTTATTTTCCAGGATACCCAACGGGCGGAAGGCGTAGGCGGCAACCAGGGCTTGGCGGACCTCTTCCAAACCGATGCCGTTGTAGCTCAGACGTTCCGGATCCAAATCAACGCGCACCGCTGGCAGGGCAGCACCACCAATGTTGACCTGACCGATCCCCTCGATCTGTGCCAAGCGTTGTGCCAGCACGGTCGAGGCGGCATCGTACATTTGACCGGGACTGAGCACATCCGAAGTCAGGGCCAGCAGCATGATCGGGGCATCGGCGGGGTTGACCTTGCGCCAGGTGGGATTGGAGGGCAAAGACGACGGAAGCAGGGTACGGGCGGCGTTGATACCCGCCTGGACATCACGTGCCGCACCGTTGATATCGCGGCTTAAATCAAACTGCAACGTCACGCGGGAACTGCCCAGGGAACTGGAAGACGTCATTTCGTTGACCCCGGCGATACGCCCCAAGACCCGTTCCAATGGGGTGGCAACGGTTGCCGCCATGGTTTCGGGACTGGCTCCGGGCAGGCTGGCCTGCACCGAAATGGTTGGGAAATCGACTTGGGGCAACGGCGAGACGGGCAGTTGGAAAAAAGCGATCATCCCCGCCAAAGTAACACCCAAAGTCAGGAGGGTGGTGGCGACCGGGCGATGGATGAACAGACGCGAAACGTTCATCTAATGGGTTGATCCTCCCTGCCGGGATAGTTTTTCAAAGGCCAGATAGATGACCGGGGTGGTGAACAAGGTTAAGAGTTGGCTAAGTACCAATCCGCCAACCATGGCGATACCCAATGGTTGCCGCAACTCTGCTCCGATCCCCTGTCCCAACATCAGCGGCAACGCCCCGAGAAGTGCCGCCATGGTGGTCATGAGGATGGGGCGAAAACGCAACAGGCACGCCTGCCGGATTGCCTCTCTGGCCGACAATCCTTCGTGACGCCGGGCGTCGATGGCAAAATCGATCATCATGATGGCATTTTTTTTGACGATGCCGATCAACAGGATGATGCCGATGACCCCGATGATATCCAGTTCCTTGTTGGCCATGATCAAAGCCAGTAAAGCTCCGACACCCGCCGATGGCAACGTGGACAAGATGGTGATGGGGTGGATGAAACTTTCATACAGCACCCCCAGAACGATATACATGGTGATGATGGCGGCCAGAAACAGCAGCAGGGTGTTGGTCAACGAGGCCTGAAACGCCTGCGCCGCCCCTTGAAAGCTGGTTTCGATAGCGGCGGGCAGTTCAAGGCGGGTCAAGACTTCGTGGATGGCGGTAACCGCCGCACCCAACGATGTCTCAGGGGCCAGATTGAACGACAGGGTTGCAGCGGGGAACTGGCTCACATGGTTATGGACCAGGGCGGCCCTGCGTTCACTCACCCGCGCCACCGAGGAGAGGGGAACCTGTTGCCCGGTGAGTGTCGGTACGTAGAGTTCGTCTAAAGCATCGGGAGTGAGAGCGAACTCCGGCTTGACCTCCAACACCACCCGTTTTTGGTTGGATTGGGTGAATATGGTCGAGATCAACCGTTGACCGAAGGCATCGTAAAGGATGTTGTCGATGGCGGCTGTGGTCACGTTCAAGCGGCCCGCCTTGGTGCGATCGATTTCGACATAGGCTTGGCGTCCCTGATCCTGCCAATCGGTGGTCACATCGGTCAATTGCGGTAATTGTTGCAATTGCTCAAGCACTTTGGGGGTCCATTCCGCCAAATGTTTCGGGTCGGGCGATCCCATCAACAATTGGTATTGCGTCTTCGCCATCCGATCTTCCACCGATAAATCCTGCACCCCTTGGAGATAAAGCGCCATGCCGGGGACACTGACTGCGGCTTTGGTGAGACGGCGAATGACATCGGTCACAGAGGCTTGGCGTTCTTCCAAAGGTTTCAAGGCAATGAGCATGCGACCGCTGTTGAGCAAGGTGTTGATCCCATCCACCCCGATAAACGTCGACAGGCTGGCAACCGCCGGATCCTGCAACAAAACCTCGGTCATTTCTTGCTGTAATTCCGCCATGGCGGGAAACGAGATTGATTGTGGGGCTTCGGTAAATCCTTGGATCATCCCGGTGTCCTGAGTAGGGAAAAAACCTTTGGGAATGGCCTGGTACAACAACACCGTCACGACCAACGTCAACAATGCCACAAACAGGGTGACACCTTGGGCATCGAGTACCCGATCCAGGGCGCGTCCGTAAGCGCGGATGGTGGCATCGATCCAGCGACCCGTTACGCGATGCAACCACCCTTCCTCTTCCGCGTTTATTTTTTTCAAGAGTCGGGCACACAGCATGGGGGTCAACGTCAGGGAGACCACGGCGGAAATCAGGATGGCAACGGCCAGGGTAATGGCGAATTCGTGAAACAACCGCCCCACCACATCCCCCATGAACAACAAGGGGATCAAGACGGCGATGAGGGAAACCGTCAAGGAAATAATGGTAAAACCGATTTGTTTGGCCCCCTTGATCGCCGCCTGCAAGGGGGGGATACCCTGTTCGACGAAACGGGCAATGTTTTCGATCATGACAATGGCGTCATCCACCACAAACCCGGTGGAAATGGTCAACGCCATCAAGGTCAGATTGTTGATGCTGAAGCCGGCCAGATGCATGATGCCGAAAGTACCGACCAAAGAGAGCGGCACCGCCAGACTGGGGATGATGGTTGCCGGCAGGTTGCGCAAAAACAAAAAAATCACCAGCACCACCAGGGCCACCGACAATAACAATTCCAGGCGCATCTCCTCCACCGATGCGCGAATGGTGACGGTGCGATCCGCGAGTATGGTCACATCCAACGAATTGGGGAGCAATACTTTCAGTTGCGGTACCAGGGCCTTGACCCGGTCGGCCACCTCGATCACATTGGCCCCGGGTTGGCGTTGCACGTTGATGATCACCGCTTCCCGATTGCCGGACCAGGCTTTCAGACGCGCATTTTCCTGGCCTTCGACGAGATCGGCCAACTCCTTGAGGCGCAAAGGATTGCCATTGCGGTAGCTGACGATCATCTCCCCATAATCCTGGGCATTTTTCATCTGATCGTTGGCATCGATGGTAGAGGAGCGTAATGGGCCGTCGAAGCTGCCCTTAGGTTGGTTGACATTGGCGGCTCCGATGCTGGTGCGGAGATCCTCCAACGACAAACCCGCGGCGGCCAATGCCTTGGGATTGGCCTGGATACGCACGGCGGGTCGGCTGCCCCCTGCCAGACTCACCAAGCCGACACCGGGGATTTGTGCTATTTTTTGTGCCACCCGATTTTCCACCATTTCGTGTAAACGCGGTATGGGCCAGGAAGATGAGGTGGCGGCCAGAGTCAGAATCGGGGCATCGGCTGGATTGACCTTGCCGTAAGTGGGCGGCATGGGCAGATCGGTGGGCAACAGGTTGGAGCCGGCGTTGATGGCGGCTTGCACCTCTTGTTCGGCGATGTCCAGGGAAAGATCGGGACTGAAACGCAGGGTGATAATGGATGCCCCGCCCGAGGAAATGGACGACATGCGATGCAAGCCCGGCATTTGGCCAAACTGCCGTTCCAGCGGGGCGGTGATGGACGAGGTCATCACATCGGGGCTGGCACCGGGATAAAGCGATATTACCTGGATGGTGGGATAATCGACCTCGGGGAGCGCCGACAAGGGCAGTAAGCGCCAAGCCACCGACCCAGCCAGCAGGATAGCCACCATCAACAGTGACGTTGCGATGGGCCGCAGGATAAACAGGCGCGAAACATTCATGGAGAACCCGCCGGGGCCTGTTTTTTATGGTTTCTCCCATCCCCTTTCGGGCGTTTCTCAGCCGTATCGGACGTGGTGGGTTCCTTGCCGGGAGTGATCACCTCAACCTTGGCACCCTCACGCAATTGGTCGATACCTTCCAAAACCAACCGGTCACCCACCTTTAAATCCGCTTCCAGCAACGCCACCTTGTCGTCGTGTTCGGCCCCGGCTTTCACAGGTACCACCTTGACCTGGTTCTCCCCCTCAATCCGGTACACGAAACTGCCCTTAACCCCTTGTTGGATGACGCCGGCGGGGACGACCAACACTTGATTCAAGGTGTCCAGCAACACCTGGACGTTGACGAACTGGTTGGGAAACAATTCGTTGTTTTCGTTGGCCAACTCTGCCTTCAGCCGCAGGGATCCCGTGGTTGTGTCGATGACGCTGTCGGTTGCCACCAACCGACCCGAGGCGATCCGTGTTTTTTGTTCCCGATTCCACACTTCCACGGCTACGGGTTCGGTACCCTGGAGGCGTTTCAGCAAGGGGGTGACATATTTTTCCGGCAGTGAAAACACCACCGCGATGGGTTGCAATTGCGTGATCACCGCCAATCCTGAGGCATCGCTGGCGCGTACCATGTTGCCCTGGTCCACCTGACGCAAACCGATCCGTCCGCTGACGGGGGCGGTAATGCGGGCAAATTGCAGTTGCAATCGGGTATTCTCCACCTGTCCCCGATCCACCTCCACCGCCCCTTGGTATTGATGCATCAAGGAGAGTTGGGCATCCAACTGTTGTTTGGCGATGGCATCCTTGGACCACAGGTCCCGATAGCGGGCCAGGTCGAGACGGGCGTTATCCAACAATGCCAGATCCCGGGTGAGTTGACCGCGATTTTGTCTGAGCTGTGCTTGAAACGGTCGGGGATCGATTTCGGCCAGCAATTGCCCTTTTTGCACCATAGTCCCTTCCTGAAAGTGCAGACGGATGAGTTCACCATCGACGCGGGAGCGGACTGTGACCTGGGCAATGGGGGTGATGGTACCGATGGCGGGCAGCCATACGGGCAGATTGGCAACCTGGACTTCCCTTACGGAGACGGGTTGTGGCCGATTGCCACCCCGCCGATCCCCCTTCTTTTTATCCTCTTTTTTATCGGCCGGGGTTCCTTCCCTGTTGTGGGTTAACCACCACCATCCCCCACCGGCTATCATGCAAATGAATATAAATAAAAACATTGATTTATAAGAAGATTTCTTGCGGACGGCGGGACTCATGATTACCAAATCGCTCCATAATTAAGGTAAGTTGCGCATTGTACACTTGGCGACCATGGAATACCAACCCGCTTACATTCGCTAACGTTTTTTTCGCCTTTGCGATCCTGTCATAGCAATTGAAATTCACGAACAAGCGAGAATCTGGCCTTGACAAAAGGGTGACCAACGGGTATAGTCAGGACAGTGTGGAGTTATTCGTGTCAACCTTTACCAAACGGGAGTAAAAGATTCACGTTACCAATGATCGGATCACACCCACATCCCTTTACTAAAAGATTTGGAGGTGCGTTGCGTTCTACAATTCCCACAACAGTTGGTGCTGTCTACATAGGCATGGAGAAAGTGGGCCGGTGCGTGTTTTGCAATGTTTCCTTTGGTTATCGACCCTTTTCTCGATAAGCCACCCATTCCAGGCAGTCCATGGCTGCCAATAAAGCGTCGGCGCTTGGAAGACGCAGGTACATCAAGCTGGCTTCGCCTGATGCAAAGGTCAGCGCTTCGTACCAATCGGTAGGAAGGTTGCCCCCGTGGCAACTTGAGTGGCATCACTCACCAGAGTGATCTCCTCCGCGACGAGACCATCTCCAAGGTCTTGTCCAAATCAGCCCATAGTAAGGGCAGCCAGGGCACCGCTTTGGCTGCCTTTTTTTATCATGGCAAACCCAAGCGCAAATGACCATCCTTTCGGTTTCCTTTATTCTTTGGCCTTTGATTTCTTGCCGAAGTACTACTATGTTGGCTGATTGTTTCACAACGTCGCAGAACTGAGGGCTGACTGCCTTTGAGGACTGGAGACGTTCAGGCAACCCAGCGATTCTCGTTACCATCTCATGGTTTAACAACGATGTCCGAAACGCTGTTTACACAAAGATACCGGCGACAACTCAAAGAATGGGTTGCCTTTCTTGGGCAACATAATGGCCTGATCCTGGCTATTTCACGCAAAGGACCGCGCCTGCTTGAGGTACTGATTGCTGAAAGTTTGTTGGATCCATCGATCCTTCAGCGAGTCATCAGTGAACGCGCCCTTCCCTTGATCGACCATCAACGGACGGAATTGCTGATCATTGACGACCTTGTATCCTACGGAAGCACGTTCCAACGCATCATGGCCGCCGCAGAAATCATTTTCTCCGGTACGAACAGTAGGATTACCGGCACACCCTTTGCCGTTGGTGCGGATGTCAAAGCCAACGTCAAGAGAAATCTGGCGTACTGGGCCAAATCCCTCACCCGTGGCCAAAACGCCGGGTTCGTACACCAATTGATCCAATCTTTCAGCATGCTGGGTGGTCCGCTGGATATCGAATTCCCGGTAGTCGGTTTTCGGAACGCCTCGTTCAATCCGCAACTGCTTGATCGGGTATTAAACGACTTTGCCCAAACACAGGGTGGAAACCTGGAAAACATCTCCTCCAAAGTAGCCCGGACAGCAGACGTTGCCCAGATGCACAAGTGGACCTTGCCTGTGCAGGAAAGTGGGGAACCCCACCAGATCAATAAATTTCGCTTCTTTCTGTCCCACGATAGAAAACAGCTCACCATGGTCTGCATGGCACCACGGCCCTGGACATTTGGTGAACTGACAACATGGCGGCCCAGCGCCCAGATCGAACCGCTCTGGCATCCCGTCCTCCATCGCGTGGAAGAAACATTGGCACGTTTGGAATCTTATGACCGCTCCGATAAACAGGTCGAATCCCATCTTGCCGCAAAACATCTGACGCAACGCTCTCTGGTCATGTGGGCTAACTACCTGCTCAGCCTAAGAAAGCTCAAGGGGGCGGTAGCCGTATTGCACGAAATGCTTGGCGACATATTCGACGAAACGACCCTCTTTGGCTGCGATGCCAAAAGTCTCCGCTATTTGCTTGGCCCCAACCAAAGCATCCCTGTGGGAATTAACCAGGAGAAATTCCTGACAACTTGGCAAAATTTGCAAGAGTCCGTCAACGAAGCAGGGTATGCCCGCCAACCAGAGGTGTTACTTACCAAGGATCACATCCCGCACGAAGTGCGACCCGAGTACAACGAAAAGTTCGATGCCCTCGCCGCCAAAGCAACCAATGTCGATGATCTGTTACGTACCGTGTTCCACGCGCAAAGCATCTGTGTAGAGCGTTGCTTCCGGGATACCGCCAATGACCCGGTGACACGGCTGGATTTCGGTGTCCCTCTCGGCCACCTGGAGAAAATCGTCGAGCAGCGGTTTCCAGGCACCAGCCATGCCATCCTGCACCACTGCCTGGATCGTCTGGTAGATAATGGTGCCGTTGTTCCCCGCTATGTTCCAGTTGCCAATGACGAAAACGTAGAGGTTTGGCTACGTCTGTTCCGCGTAGGAGAAGAATCTGTGGAACGGGCGGTTTATGCCTTGAAAATGCTCCACGACAAGCTGAGCCATGCCCTGAAAAAAGCCCTGGAGAACAATGATATCAAACCAACTGCCCATCAGAAGGATTTGATCCGCAAAGGAAGAGTTCCTTCCGTTTTATTTGAAAAATTTTGTACCGCAGTGTTGCTGGATAACGATTGGAGCCGAGATTTGCGGTCTTTTGTGGACCTCGGAAATTTCAAGAAGGGGTTTCACCTCTATGGTGCGCGAGTGGAGTGCGAATTTGAGCCAGGGAAACCAACCGTACTCCAGGAATGGGCAAGAAAGCGCGAATTTCTCATTTTTGAGGGTGGCTCAAGAGATGACGGTGTCGCTCTGGGCAATATCATCCTGGACAATTATGCCGACGAAAATTCGCCCTGGTTGAGTGACCGGAATCTCGTAAATGCCGTGAATGACGTGGCCGAGGTTTTCGCACGTTTCTTCGGATCGGGCAATCCCGTACTCACCCGGGCACCGGTCACCCTGACCACCACGGCCAAGTTGGGGGACTATACCAACGCCATTCAGGCAGAGTTAAACCTGTGGTTGTATGATCCCCACTCTTCAATCTCCCGGACCCTGGATGAAATGGGAAAACTGGAACCGGATGCACTCGGGAAATATCCATCGGACAATCTTAATAGGTCTAATGATTTCCTTGAGAGAACATCGCGTTACACTGCCGAAGCAAAAAGAAAAGGTGAATGCTGGGAGGGACGGAAGGAGACAGTGGATACCGTAGAGAAGTTGATCCGCCCCCATGTTCATTTGGAAAGGCAGTGGCATGATTTTTTTGAATCATTCAATGAAAATTATGTCAAGGAATCAGAGACATCAGGTGCGTTTGCAGGGCTAATCCACTTCCAGAAAGCACTCAATATCGCCCACCGAGTTAACAGCACCTTGCGGTCATTGTTGAACGTGGCCGGTTTCCCTCTTCCCGAAGGAAAGGGGAAGAAAACCTTGGTCTGTAACCTTGAAGACCTGAAAAAGCTTATCCACGAGGCTAAAGCGGCTGACGCCATCGTTGGGGAAACAATCAATCCGTCCGTCAACGGACGCACGCTGACCAAAAACCTGGATGTATTGCTGGAAGGTTTAAAAGGTTCTCCCGAACAGCCCAAGTTTGCAGAACTCTATCCGCAAATCCGGGAAATGGTGTTACGTATCACTCGCGGTTGTGATCAGCTTCTGCGGATCTACGGGGCGGAGCAATACAAGGAGCCTCCCCGTCAACTCTCCGTACCCCGGTTCATCCTCATGTGGGATGTGTGTGGATCGACACAAGTCGCTGCTCGTGCAGAGCTGGAGAGGCAGATACGGGAAACCAATGGCAAGATTCAACGATTCATTGAGAATAATTGCTCGGAGAAGGATGCGTTCCTGGGCTTTAAACCAGACAGCGTGGATGACAGCAACTTTTTGGTAACGCAGAATTTTAAACAAGCACTTGCCATTTTTTCGATCCTCTCCGGTGCCATGAAGCTGAAACCCATCCGTGCCGGTTGCGATGTGAACGTGCAGGGCGAATTGAACCACTACGAAAAGAGCGGCACCTTGGGCGGACGCGCCCTTGAGTATCCGGCCCGCCTACGGGATTACTTCCGCGAAACCGGAAAAAAAAGGGAGGAACCGACCGGCTCTTTTCTGTTGGTGGGGGAATTTGCCCGTCGATATGCGCAGAAGGATGAACAGTGGCCAAAAACAACGCACGATTCGGAGTGGCAACAGGATGTGATTGATGAGTCCTATACCCCTCGTATTCAGGGGTCTCTCCCGATACAGATCACCATGATAACAAAACGGTAAGGAAGAGGACCAATTACTTAAGCCGCAGCCATCTTGGAATGTGGTGTTCTTGTCATCCCCGTCCCCCCCGCAACGCCCGTGACTTTTGCACGATTTCATCCGCGTTTTTTGGCTCGATGACCATGTCGATCAGCCGACCATCCGGACTGACAAAGTATATTGAAGAAGAATGAGTGACATGATAGGTTTCCGGATCCTTCGGGTCTTGAGGGGAGTGAATGATATAGGCCGCTCCCAACTGTCGAATGAAATTATCGATTTCATCTTTTGTTCCGGTAAGACCCACAAAAGAAGGGTGGAAATACCCCACATAATCCTTCAATTTATCAGGTGTATCCCGTTTCACGTCCACGGACACGAAAATCCCCCGGAATCCTTGCAAACCTTGGGGTTCCTTTTCCATTTTTTCCAAAGATTCAGACATGTATCCCAAAGACATGGGACACACATCCGGACACATGGTGTATCCAATGAAAATCATGGACCAAGCCCCCTTTAGCCTCTCCAAACCAAACGGTTGTCCCAGATGGTCTGTCAGGTGAAAGCTGGAAATATCCCGGGCAGGGATGATTGGCCCTTGATGAAACGTTTGATTGGTGGTTGGATTGCCAAACCTTGACCCCCAGTGAATGATTGAATACACGATACCGAAAATTATGACAAAGATGATAAAATATTTAGAACGCTTAGACACGACATCCTCCAGGCAAAATAACCACCCCTTCTCCGGTACCATATTGCCAGTGCTTATATTTTTTTTGGCGAATTTTCTCTTCGGATGCACCGCCGGGGAAAAAGATATTTTCAAGGTAACCCGCATTCATGAAATCAACAAGGTGTGCAGTCAGCACGACGAATCTACCGGCATTGTCGTCGTATTGGATGTTGAAGGAAACCCACAAACCCGGGCATGCCAATTTTCCGAGTGGGACAGCACATCCATGGGTAAAACGTATCATGCCACCCGCTTTGTTGAACTGAAAAGTTACCGTCATGAATTTTATCCAGACTTCCCCTATTACCGTTGCACTTGGCCCTAAAATACCGTCAAGAATTTTATCTGGACTACCGCTATTACCAACTGATTATGAATTAAAACCCCGTTTCCCGAATCACGAGTTCTGCACCAGCCCGATACAGTTGTGCCAACACACTTTTGGAAGAACGGCTTTCCAGGACAACACTGCCACGTAACACATGATCGGACGGGTTGAAAGGACCTGTGGGTTGTACAGTGACCCGATAAATGGCCGTGGTTGGGAGCCAGCGACCTTTTTCGTCATGATGCGTCGGCAGGGAGCCACCATACTGGGTGGACAAGAGTGGTTCGTCCAACGTGGTGGCCGCAACAGCCGCTATCGAAGTGATCTGACAGGGAACGGGATCCCAATCCATCCCTTCTGGCAGAAAAGTGCCGTGGGTTTCAAGGGTAATCTGGTTTAAATCAATTTCGCGTACGTAAGCGATGCCTTGCCACTTGCTGGGATGCGCCAGGTCCAATAGAGGCTCGGTTGCCGTAACCCATACCCCCGGCTTGATCTCCTTGCCCAAAAAGGCGACCCAACCCGCCATCGGGGCAACTACGGTCAATTGTCTGCGTTGCCGTTGCAACTCGTCATATTGAGCTTGATCAATGTCCAACTGTCGGTCGTTCATCGGCGATTGCCGCAGGAGCGTATGATGGCTCCCCTGAAGTTCACGTTTCCACAACGAGGTCTCCATTTTGATGCGTGCCACTTTCAGTTTGTTCATCAGGTCTGGAGCGGAAAGTCGCAATAACAGTTGGCCCTTTTCAACAGTACTCCCCGCAGTGATTTCGAGACTGTCGATACGTGCCGGAACCGGGGCATAGAGTGTGACCCGTTCCTCCCGTTGCCATATGGCGGGGGCTTTCAGGGAGCTTTTCCAGGGAACGAGCAATAGGGCGATCAAACCGGCCAACACCACCGAAGATCGCAAAACGGATGCATTCCATTGCAAATGGGTTTCGGGGCGAAGCCAGATCCCGATTTCACTCCAAACGGGACGGATTAAAAACCAGCCTATTTCAACACCCATGAGGATCATTCCCAACAGTTTAAAAAACAGATGGTAAACCGCTATGGCGATACCAAAATATAAAAAAAGGCGGTAAACCCAGGTCAACCAGGCAAAAGCGATCAAAAATTGTTTGCGATTATTGAGAGCCGGCTCCGGGATGGGCGCATGCAGTCCCAATAACAGTTCGCGAAGTTTCCAACGCCCCAACCGACCGGCGCGGTCATGCAAATTTTCAATGCCCAACCAATCCGAAAACAGATAGTAGCCATCAAAGCGTAAAAAAGGGCTGGCATTCATAACAATCGTAGAAACCCAACTCACTGTCGCGATAAAAAACAGGGCATCCTTGAGCCCCCCCAAGGGCAACAAACCCCAGAGCAGCGAAGCCCAAGCCGTCAACATCAATTCGGCCAATATGCCCCCGGCGGCAATGATCAGGCGACGTCGTCGCGATGCCAATTTCCATACTTCACTGGTATCGGTGTACAAAACCGGCATCAGCATTAAAAAAGCGACACCGATGGTTGGTACGCGGCAACCGTAACGAGTGGCGGTGTAGGCGTGTCCCAATTCGTGAATCGCCTTCGTCAAGAACATGGCGAGGGAGAGTAATGCAACCTCGGTGATGGAATCCGTTTCCCGGAAAGTCGCCATGGCAACATCCCATTGTCGGATAATGAAAGACAACCCGAACATGCCAGCAATCGCTGTAGAAAATATAAATTTTTGTGAAAATGCCCACTGCATCCACGGCAGAGTTCGACGTAAAAAAAATTCAGGGTTCAGCAACGGAATGCGAAAAAACAGGTAGGCATGTAGCAGGTGATGCAACCAGGAGTGCTTGGCGGATTGGACCTGACTGGTCAGGCGCGTCAGACCACGCTCCCCCTGGGGTCGGAGTAAATTGGCCCCGAGGAGAAAACGAACCAGCTCGCTGACATCCTCCGCAGTAGTGACCAAGGGGGTTTCATTGGTAACCAATTCTGCGATACGGCTTGGTGCCCCTCGACGCCAGCGGATCAAAATTTCAAATTCCTGCCAGCCTATGCGAAAAAATTGATTGGTTGCCGGATCTCGTAAAGTCCAGGTGGGGCTGCCATCAGGCAGATGTGGACCGGGAAAAAGATGCAATTCCTCTCGCAACGGCGGTGGTCTGCCCGAATCAGACGCGGACTCGGTCACGTTAACCCAGCCGTTGCCGTAAGAGGGCCAGGGGGTGGCGGAACAAATAATAAAACAACGTTGTTTGTCTGCCGTAAATCTTTGCTGTACCCCGCAGACCAATCTTCGGTGGCGTTTCTCCGTTTAAGAAATGCGCCCGCAGTGTGTAGGCGATAACGCCTTCAACCTCCTGGGCATCATAGCTGACGTAAGTCACGGAACCCGGACGGGAATCCAGCGGGTCCAGATTGGGATACAGTGTCACCCGGGCATTGCCATCCAGCGCAATCATATCGTTGACCGGCAGACGGATTTCCAATTCGGCGGCGCTTGGATCGGCAACCTCCATGATGCGTTCCCCCACCTGTACCGGCTTGCCCAACCAATGGTTGCTGTCTGAAAAAATGGCCACGCCATCCCGAGGTGCCAGAATACGCACCCGATTGAGCTGGATACGCACTCCGCGCATCTCCGCATCCTGTTTTTCCATGCGCTTTTCCAAAATTTTCTTTTGCACACGCACTTCGGGATCCGTGACGGATTGCTTGAGAACTTGTCGATATTCCTCCTGAAGCAGGTTGTAGGATTTGGTTTCCACATCCAACTTGTTGGCCAATATCGCTTCATCCAATGTGATCAGCAGGTCTCCTTGATGCACCATCTGATTGGGGATCACATGAACCCGGTCGATCACCCCATCGATGGGAGCCCGAACAGGTAGGGGTTTCAAGGCTTTGACCGTGGCAGGTGCCAGGACGGATTGCTGTACCGGCAACCAGCACGATAACAATACGACCAGCAGTAACCCAATCTTGAGGCGTCCTTGATAAGACATCAACAGGGGCTTCCAGAAAATCCCCCGGCTATCGTGACGCTTGCGGATCAACTCCCAGGCATTGGCATAAGAGTCGGCCAGTTTGCCCAGCAATTTCATTTCGGGATCGGTCCATGGTGTTGATTTAACCAGCAGCATCCCACCCAACATCTCACCCAGACCGGTCACCAGCGGTGCCCAAAGGGCGTGTGCCGGCAACCATTGTTCCCAGGCAGCACCGTCTTCACCTGGAATGTCCGTGGCACTCAAGCAAAGAGGCGTTTGGCGCTGTTGGATCGATTCCCGGTCAAGTACACGCGCCAACCAGGCAATGTAAGGCGCACGTGAACTGGCTTCGGGGGATCCCGATACCGCAACCACCTTTCCACCACCATTGGCCAAACGCTGCCACAATACAGCCTGTCTGTAAGGTGCCATAAGGTGGGTCTCATTGACCACCAGAAAGCTAAACGCGGATTCATCTTCGGCGGCAAAAGCGCGCTTCCCCAGTTGCAACAGGGCGCTCAGACCAATGATGAGTTTTTCGCCGTGAATCGGCATGGTGACGATTCTTGGTCAGGGTGTGGATTGGGGGGGAGGACGCAATCGTTCGGGTGCGTTGTCTGTTGGCTTCGCAGTCTTATCCTGAGCAATCAGGTTTGATGCCTTTGAAGCTGCTTTTGCTGCTGCAGGGAGCGAAAAATAGGCACCGCCACTCATGCCAGGCATCAAATTGGGATGATCGCCGTTGATCCTCCCAACAACCTTGAGGGATTGACTCAAGGGATCAGCCTCGGCAGCCAAACGAATCACCTGGGAAGGATATCGTTTTCCTGTTTCATCAATCTGTAAAATAAAAGGGGTTTTGACTTTAAGCCATGTCAACCAGCGGGAGGGAACGATCATCTCCATTTCCAGGTGACGATGATCCAAAATTTTCATGATGGCCTGACCGGTTGTAACATACTGGTGTTCCCGCATGGTCAGAGTCGCAACCCGCCCGGCAAAGGGGGCATGAATCTGACACCCCCGCATTTTCGTCTCCTGCAACTTTAAATCAGCTTCGGCCTGTTGTTCTTCGGCACGACTGGAATCTGCTTCCAAGGTACCGACAGAGTGTAACGTGGCAAGCCTCTGCATGACCTTGTTTTTATCAGATGCCGCCCGTAATGCGGAACTTGCCTTACGGTACTGGGCCTTGAGCATGGAACAGTCAAAAATAACCAGGGGGGCTCCCGCACCAAACGTATCACCCTCTTTGACCGTCAGCCGTTCAATTTCGCCATCGATATGGGCCGATAATGTCGTATGACTCTGGGGTACCAGATACGCCCGGATATCGGTTTGCAGAGCCGTATTTTCTCCGGCAACTAGAGTATCCGCCGCCAAGCACCCCCCCAGTATCAGCCAGTATCGACGTCCGACACGGCGATAGATGTTTCGCAGATGAGAAAACATGATCGTTTCAGTCGCCTGTCCGTCAAGATAGTGGAACCTGTCCGGCATATAAGCAATAAACGCGCCATCATGATTGAGGCTTTTGCGGCGTCCGCAGCAATTCCAACACATCCGCATGAAATGCCTTGGGTCCAAAAGCATTCAACTGATCGGTCAGCCCCCGCATACCCTGCCCGTCTCCTTTGGCTTCGGTCATCCCATAGCCAGGAACACCCTGAGCATTTTTCTCATTGCTTCTGTCCGCCGGGGGAAGATGAAATTGGCTAACATCATCTCTCAGCGTAGTACCAATCTTGATCTCATTCTTTTGCAATACCGTCTCATTGTTTTTGTTGGCAAATTGAAAATCACCAAGCCCTGTTTGAGAGGAAGATTCCGGTATGTTTTTGCCCTGAAGCGATTGTTCGGTCGTGTCCAATTGTGTTGTGACATCGTGCCTGGTTATCATCTCCATTTCCAGCCAGTGCGCGACATCATTTTCAACTGCTTTTTGGAGATCTCGCGACAATACCTGGAGGTCATCCAAAGTTTGATTGGATTGATGTAACTCAGAGAAACGAAATGGGGTTCTGGCACTACCAGAGGAAGCAAAATTTGCCGCTGACTCTGGCATGATGGGTGCGGGTTCAGGACGCATCTGCTCTACCGCCGGCAGGGCTTGGACTGGCACCGATTCATTGGCTGCGGTGTCGATTGATGCATCAACCGAAACAATTTTTATCGTATCTGATTGAGAATGTTCCGCTGGTGCCCGGGTTGTCACAGTGGATGCCACGTCAGTATCAACAAGAGCATCGTTGGTTGTGGAATCAGAGGAAGCCTGAACAACAATATCCCGTGTTGCCGTGGTCGTCAGAGCCCCCAAACCTTCACCATTGGAGTTGCCATCCGTCACCGAGAAAGAAACCGTGCGGTTGGCAACACTGGGATTGTCATTATTGGTGTTTTGATAGGCGATGGAACGCAGAGCCGTTTGATAGTCGGCTTTGCTGGCGGTACCGCTCAAGGTCAAGGTTCCAGTCACCGCATTCCAGGAGCCGGTAATGCCCAATTGATTGCTGAATTGCAGGCTGTCCTCACTGGCGAGATAGTTGCCGGTGATCTGCACCGTGGCACCAACGATGGTTGCATCATCAACATCCGCCAGAGAAATGCCCGCATCGACAACAGTTGCGGCATCGCTTTCGGTATAGGATAGGGGTGCCGCCGTTGCCGCAACACCTGGGGCATCATTGACCGCCTGCATCACGATATCCCGTGTTGCCGTGGTCGTCAGCGCCCCCAAACCCTCACCATTGGAGTTGCCATCCGTCACCGAGAAAGAAACCGTGCGGTTGGCAACACTGGGATTGTCATTATTGGTGTTTTGATAGGCGATGGAACGCAGAGCCGTTTGATAGTCGGCTTTGCTGGCGGTACCGCTCAAGGTCAAAGTACCTGTAACAGCATTCCAGGAGCCCGTAATACCCGCCTGATTGGTAAAATGCAAAATATCTTCACTGGCAAGATAGTTGCCGGTAATTTGCACCGTGGCACCGACCATGTTGGTATCATCCACGTCCGCCAGACTTAAACCGGCATCAACCGCAACAGTGCCACCCTCCGTATACGAAAGTGGTACCCCTGTTGTCGCAACACCCGGGGCATCGTTGATCGCTTGCAGCACGATATCCCGTGTTGCTGTAGTCGTCAGCGCCCCGGTTCCCTCACCATTGGAGTTGCCATCCGTCACCGAGAAAGAAACCGTGCGGTTGGCAACACTGGGATTGGCGTTGTTCGTGTTTTGATAGGTGATGGAGCGCAGAGCCGTTTGATAGTCGGCCTTACTGGCGGTACCGCTCAAGGTCAAGGTACCGGTGGCAGCATTCCAGGAGCCGGTAATGCCCAACTGATTGGTGAATTGCAGGCTGTCCTCACTGGCGAGATAATTGCCGGTGATCTGCACCGTGGCACCAACAATGGTTGCATCATCGACATCCGCCAGAGAGATGCCCGCATCGACAACAGTTGCCGCATCGCTTTCGGTATAGGACAGCGGTGCCGCCGTTGTCGCAACTCCCGGAGCATCATTAACCGCCTGAACGACAATATCCCGTGTTGCCGTGGTCGTCAGCGCCCCCAAACCTTCACCATTGGAGTTGCCATCCGTCACTGAGAAAGAAACCGTGCGGTTGGCAACACTGGGATTGTCATTATTGGTGTTTTGATAGGTGATGGAACGCAATGCCGTTTGATAGTCGGCCTTGCTGGCGGTTCCGGTCAAGGTCAACGTTCCGGTGGCAGCATTCCAGGAGCCGGTAATCCCCAACTGATTGGTGAATTGCAGGCTATCCTCGCTGGCGAGATAGTTGCCGGTGATCTGCACCGTGGCACCAACAATGGTTGCATCATCAACATCGGCCAGACTTAAACCAGCATCAACCGCAACTGTGCCACCCTCCGTATACGAAAGTGGTACCCCTGTTGTCGTAACTCCCGGGGCATCGTTGATCGCTTGCAGCACGATATCCCGTGTTGCCGTGGTCGTCAGCGCCCCCAAACCTTCCCCATTGGAGTTACCATCCGTCACCGAGAATGTAACCGTGCGGTTGGCAACACTGGGATTGTCATTATTGGTGTTTTGATAGGTGATGGAACGT
>PEAK01000111.1 GCA_002753515.1 Magnetococcales bacterium | reverse complement strand
GCTTAACCAATAGCGTCACCACTATTGGACCAAGGACTCAGTTCCGTACCCTGTCGCTACCAGCGCACGGACGGGATTTGCACCCGCTGACTACACGCGCCTTTTCCTGGCGCACCCAAACCCTGCTGGGAAGGGGCGAGCCCCTTCCCAGACCTATCCATTATACCAAAAGCATTTGAAAATCACACTTTCAAGCCGTGTTTTTCCATGCTCTTCAACTCTTTGGTCCTGAATTGCATAAACCTCGGCATGAATTTTTCCCAGTCAATGATGTGCGCATCCAACTCGGGACCATCAATGCACGCATGCTTGCGGACCATCTTACCCTTGACCGTCACCGGAACCATGCACGCACCACACATACCTGTCGCATCCACCATGATTGAATTCAAACTGGCAATGGTCCGTACCCCAAAAGGACGCGTCAAATCACTCACCGCCCGCATCATCAACGGCGGACCAATCGTCACCACCTCACCAATCTTGCGCCCCTGACCATCACGCTCCTTCTCCAACAATTTCAGCAAAGGTCCCGTCACAAAACCTTTAAATCCCATGCTGCCATCGTTGGTGGTATAAATAACGTCGAGCGTGTTGGGATAACGCGCCTGTAAACGCCCCACCCTCTCGTCCGACTTCGACCAGAAAATATGCCCCTTGCTGCGAAAACCAGAGATCAATGTCACATGATTGCCCATCTGCAAATGTTCGCGCATGATGGGATACACAGGCGGTAAACCCACACCACCTGCGGTAAATACCACAGTCTCGCCATTCTCATAACGCTGCAAATGACTCGGCAAGCCCAATGGACCCGCAATGCCATGGAAGGCTTCCCCTTCCGCCATATTGTTGATCACCATGCTGCTGGTACCCAACCCTTGCACCACCAAGGTGATCGTACCCCTCCTGGCGTCCCAATCGGCCAAAGTCAGAGGGATCAATTCCCCTTTCGCCCATGCCAACACCCGGACAAATTGCCCCGCCCGGGCGGAACGGGCAATCAATGGCGATTCAACGACAAATTCTACAATGCCATCCGCCAGCAAACGTTTTTCACGAATGACTGCTTTGGCCTGACCCTGACGGGTGTAATGAATCGCCTTGGAAATCATTTTGCGAATCGCCAGAGGTTCTTCCGGCAAGTTGGCATTGATTTCACGGGCAGCACTCAAGCCATCGCCCGCCGCCTTGATGGCAGTCGAACCACCACGCGCCGCATCACCACCACTGAATACATTGTCGATGGACGTTTCCTGAGAATTGGGTTTGACCTCAATGGAACCCCACTTGGTAGTCTTCAACCCCGGTTCCGCATCCTTGACTATGGGGTTGGAGGTATTGCCCAAAGCCATGATGGCCAGATCAATTTGGATGGTCTCGGTATGTCCGGTATGCACCGGGCTGCGCCGACCCGAAGCATCGGGTTCCCCCAGGGTCATCACATCCAGCACCGCCTCCTTGACGAAATGATGGCTGTCACCCCGGAATTCAATGGGGGTGCGCAACACCTTGAGGGCGATCCCCTCCTCCAAAGCATGGTGCAACTCTTCCACCCGCACCGGCATTTCTTCACGCGTGCGCCGATACACAATGGTGACATCACCACCCAGTCGCTTGGCGGTACGCACAGCATCCATGGCGGTATTGCCACCACCGATCACGATAATCTTTTTGCCATCGATATCGGGCAACGGCGTCTCGTAATCCTCTTTGTGCGCCTGCATCAGGTTGACACGGGTCAGGAATTCGTTCGCCGACATCACCCCGTTCAAGTGTTCCCCGGGGACGTTTAAAAATTTGGGCAGGCCGGCACCGGTACCAACAAATATCTTCCAAAAGCCCGCTTCCTTCAACTGCGCCAGGGTCGCCGTCTTGCCCACCAGGAAATTGGTGACAAATTCACCACCCAACTGTTTGATCTTTTTGATGACATCATCGATCAGCTCATTGGGTAGACGAAATTCGGGGATCCCATAACGCAACACCCCGCCCAATTCATGAAACGCCTCGAACACCGTCACCGGAAAGCCTTCCTTAAGCAGAAGGTAGGCGTTGATCATCCCCGCCGGTCCCGAACCCACGACCGCGATAGGCGGTTTCTTGCCCTCTTTCCAGGGGGAAACATAATCGCTGGCAATCTGGAACAAAGCATCGGGATTCTGCACTTTACGGCTTTGCGGCAGATACCATTCCACCTGACCGATTTCCATGGGTCTTTCCGCCAGCGTACACACCCCCTGACATTGATGTTCCTGGGGGCAAACCCGACCGGTGACGTTGGGCAAGGGATTGGAATCGCGAATAATGGCATAGGCCTCTTCAAAGCGTCCCTCCCCCAGGCAATGGAGCATTTCCGGGATGTGAATCTTGACCGGACATCCCCCCTTGGGTTCCGGTTTGCCACATGAAATGCCAATTTCGCATGGGCGATCATCACACTGTTTGTCGCGCAACACCTCCAGCCAGACAAACAATTCCACTTCGCGAAACGAATACCCCAGGCCCATATAACCCAGGTACCCTTGGTTGACCAGGTCGAAATCTTTATTGCGCTCGTCCGCCGGGCGAATATAGGGAGGAATGTTGTTTTGGCTTGGCCAGTTTTGCGACAAACCTTGGAACATGGGATAACGGTCCGACAAATGTTTGTCGATGGCCGTGATGAACCGCCGCTTGAACTTGAGCGGCACATCCCAGACAAACCGCATCAATACGATGCTCATGGCATCGCCCTGCAACAGCAGCGTCCAAAACTTATGAACGAACTCGCTGCTCATTTCCTCTTTTTTAAACTCTGCCGCAATGGCATCGATACCCTCTTCGATGAATATGCTGCGAAACATCGCCGGATTGTTGAACAGCCGTTCCTTGAGCAAATCCAATTGCTTTTGGAATATTTCCACCGCATGGCGGCTTTCCAAAGCTTTCATCTGCTCTTCCACCGTTTGCTGGTGGTGGCTGGTGGCCTCGATCACCTGACTGGCCCGATAATAGCGTTCCAGATCGGAGGGATCGTAATTGTATTCCTCGGGGGAATGAAGATTGTCCATGGTCATTTCGCCTCCTGTAGGGGCTGAAGGCCTTAGCGGTTGAACTGAATGATAGCCGCGTCACAATCATTGGCTACGCGTTCCGCCTTTTTGATCAGCTCCGGGGTCAATTCCAACGTGTTCAACACCCCTTGCTTGACCCGGCTAACCTCCTTGGATTTGCCTTCGTGCATGATGGTTACGTTTTCAAACAACTCACCGACATCCAGGTAGCATTTTTTACAGTTGGTACATTTATGGGCATCTTCCGGGGCGATTTCCACCAGGGGTTTGCCGGCCCCCCCCTTGCCAGCCGCTGCCCCACCTGCTTCAGAAGCCGGAACAACACCCGCACCGGCCAAGACCGAGCCAACAATACCCGCAGCCGTGGCACGCGCTCCCGAGGCCAGTTCCGACATGCCGCGCGCAATGGCATCCATCGTCTGTTCCCGATCCTTGACGGCATGCTCGTAGCGTTCCTTCCACAACGTCATCTCTTTGCGGTGGCTTTCCGCCATCTGCCCCAACTGCATGCCGGAGAGCGTTTGCAGCGACCGCCAATTGCGCAAACAATCATCGGTTAACGCTACGATGGCCGGAGCCACCGCCAATTTCACCAGATGATTCTTTTTATCCGTACTCCAGATGAACGGCGTCAGGCCCTCCCGTGCCTCTTTGGACAAGGCGATGAATTGGGAAATTTCCCGCAACTCATCCTCTTCGCGCACCGCACGGAAATGCTTCTTGAAGCGTCCCTCCTTGGCGGCGAAATCGGCCGGCGTAAAGGGAATCTCCTTGATTTGCGGATGTCCCTCCGCATCCTCAAAGGCGATGGTGGTTTTGCTCCAATCCTGATCGGGATCGGGATTGCCCTCGATGGAAAAGCGTTCCGCCAACGTCTCACCCGCCAGCGGATTATGCACGAACACAGGGTTCAACCGGCTTTGCACCGCCTCCCGCGCCCTGCGGGTGGAGGCATTGTCACCAATGCCATGCTCCGGTTGACAGGGGGTGTAGACCGTCAACAAGGCGGGCGATTCCTGATAATTCAACAGATCCAGGACATTTTTCAGGAAATGATTCTGGATGCCCACCGAAGTTTGCACCACGAAAACCATGGGATGGAACGCCGCCAACAGACTGAATTCTTTGCGGCTTTCCGTTTTACCAACATGCAGATTGCCGTAACGCGCCAGATCGGAATCCTGGCCGACGAAGCTGGACGTGGAGGCCTGTCCCCCGGTGTTGGAATAAGTACCGGTGTCCACGACCATGCACTTGACCGGCGTACGGGTCGCGAACAGTCGCGACAAGGCGCCAAAACCGATGTCAAACTGCGAACCATCGCCACCCAGGGTGATCACTGACGGCAACAACGACCGCTCCTCATGGCTGAAACCTTCCCAGCCGAAGAAGCGGAAAAATTTATCGTGTACCTTGGTGTCGTAAGCATCCGCCAACTCCAGTTCGGCGATACGGACCGCTTTGAACTCACTCGTGACGTTCTGCGTCAAACCTTCAAAGATACCCTTGGCCAGCGGCGCCGTATCGTGGAACAAACTGTTCACCCACGGATCGGTGTAAGGATTGAAGGGGAACGTCGAGCCGTAAACGCTGGTACACCCGGTCGCGTTGGCAAATACAGCATTGGCCGGACCATTGCCGGTCGGGCCGCTCTCCAGGTTGAACAACGATTTTTCCATGGTGCGCAGCGCATGTTGCAAACGTTGCCGACGCGCCTCATCACCATTGATTTGCCCCAACTTTTCCTGGACCGAGCGGATCAATTGTTCCAGTTGGACGATCCGCCGACGATAGCGTTCGCTGTGCAACGCCCGGTTCATGCCGGTTACCAACCGCACCGCCGTCACCTCGCCGCAGCCCCGGCAGGCACCATGGCCACCCGTCAAGGCATAATAATTCTTGTGATCCAACATCATCCGTTTGGTATCACCGCTCGGTGTCAAAGCGCTGTTGAAAAACCGGTTCGGGGTGTTGGGCAGACGCGACAAAAAGGTGAAGCCCGCTTCCAACCGTTGCACGATATCCGGTGTTTGTACCTTTTCCACCAATGCGTGCGGTCCGCACACATCGACGCACTCCAAACACCCGGTACATTTCCACGGATCAACGACTACCGAATACAGGCCGCCGCTGCCAGGGACCGATTTTTCCATGGCATCAAAAAATGGCCGGGTTTTGGCCACCTGGAATTGCGACAACACCGTAACCAGTTTGGCAAAATTTTCCCGCGTTGTCGTACTGGAACCAAAATCCATGCCGATATCCATCTGGAAACCGGCATCCGCCACCACTTCGCTGAATGGTTTGGGATCCTTTGCGGGCAGCTTGCGGTACATCTCACGTACCACGTTGGAAAGCGGGATGACCAACTCGCTCAAGGCTTGGCGTTGTTGAGGGGGAATATCCAACTGGCTGATGCCACTAACAATCAGATCGTGAATTTCGTGAACGGTGTTGGGAATGGCCGCATCGGGACAGGCGATGGCGCATTCCATACAGCCGGTACACAGGTGCGGGATGAACTCCGGCACGTCCAAACGGAACAACCCTTTGTCTTTCCAGGCGGCGGTGGCGATGGGAATGTTCAGCCCGGCACCGGGATAGATGGGGCTTTCGCCGATGGTCCCGGCCTTGAAAGGATCGACGATCGTCTTGCCAAAATAACCTTGGTCAAACATGCCGGCACAGTTGGAACCGGGACCGCGTTGCACCATGGAGGCGGATATCGCGACCCCGGGGCCACGGGAGGTATCGGCAGTGCTGGCCGCCGCAACAAAGGCGGGTTCGGTGTATTCGACTTTCCGGGTGGAAAGGATGCCGCGTTTGATGACCGCCATGTTGCTGGCCACCACCTTGTCACCCTTGCCACCAAATTTTTTCTGGATCTGGTTTTGAATCTTGGTCAAGAGCATCTCTTCGCTCGAGCGCCCCATCACCTGGGCAACATTGCCACACATGGCACCGATGAAGGCAATCCCCATCATTCTGACTTGCAGATCCTGGGTCGGGGCGTTCTCCTTGGCGATGGCAAAGGCATCGACCACATAAAATTGGATCGCCATCTCCTGGATTCGACGACGGGCCGCATCGGGCAATCTTTTCCAGACCTCCAGGGGCGATTCGTTGGACTGCATGATGAAGGTGCCGCCGTGACACAGGCCACGCAGGGGATTGGTATGCTCAAAAACCTTGTGGTCCGGGGAGAGGACGATTTCCACATCCTCCAATTCCGCATTGGTGATTTTGATCGGTTCCGGGCTTAATGTCAGGTAAAAATTGGTCGGCGCACCACTCTTCTCCGAACCATACTTGGGAGCCGATTTGGAGTGCAACTCCATGACTCCGGACAAAATATCGGTCAACAGTTTTCCCGTGGCGATGGTGCCATACCCACCCACCGAATGAAAGCGGACCCGCAGGGCGCCCTGGGGGAGGAGATGGGGATTCGCATCGGTGGGAAAGGCCATCTTGACGGTTTCGGGATAGGCCTGCCGCAACCGTTTCTGCAAATCGATCAGCTCTTGATCCTGGGAATCCTCAAAGAAGCGCGAGCCGAGATAAAACAGTGGGACGTTCTGCCCTTCTTCCATGTTGCGAAATGCTGCCGCCAGATGCCGGGGTTGCAAATCGTGACCACCCAGGCCAAAAATGCCGGTGCAGATGATGGGGGCTTCGGCCAGCGCGGGAATGCCATCGTGACGGGGTTGTTTATGGTTTTGCACCGCCTTGAACAGGGCATTGCCCACCAGTTCACTCAACATGGTGGCATCGGAGCGTTCCAGGACGGTCACGGCCCGCTTGCCACTCAATGCTTTGACGATATCGCTTTCGGGGAAGGGCATGAACTGCTTGATGGAGACCGAGCCAACCCGCTTGCCCTGATTGCGCAGATGATCCACCATGGCTTCGCAATCGTCGGTGACCGAACCCATGGAAACGATGACAAAGTCGGCATCCTCACTACGGTAAGTCCTGACCGGTTGGTAACTCCGTCCGGTCAGATGGGAGTACTCTTCCATGGCTTGGCGGATGAAGCCGGGAACGGCACCGGCGAAATGGGTCCGATGGTCCGCTGCGCCCGCCTGAAAATCGGGTTGATTTTGCACCGGCCCGGTCGACCCGGGATTGTTAGGATCCACAAGGGCCGGAACACGTTGCCGCGTCCCTTTGGCGGCTGCATGACGCCATTGCCGGCCCCATTTGGCATGCAAAGCCTCTGGAACCCATTCCAGGGTACGTCCAATGGTACCCCCTTCGCCATCCCGTTCAATCTCCTCGGCATGGGCCGAAAGGTGCGCCTGCAGTTGGCCGACATTCGCCTCATCAAAATCATGGCGATGTTTTTGGATGAACTGTTGCAATTGAAACACCCGTCCCTTGGCACCGAAAAGCATCTCTTGCGCCAGGGTGGGGCAGGCAATCCGATCTTCAGGATTGCCGAGAAAACTGGCCAAAAGCTCCGGCTCGGGCAGCAAGGCTTCACTTTGCATATGCGAAGTGGCAAACCCGTCCATGGCATTGGCCACGGCAATCAAGGATTGCGCACTGACCTTGTAGCTGATCGCCGCCAGATCCGCCGCCTCCTGGGGATTACTGCCAAATAAAATGGTATACCCCGAATTAACCATGGAGTAGACATCGTCATGTCCCGCCATGACGTTCAAGGAGTGTTTGGAAACCACACGGGCGGCAATATGCAGGACAAAGCCACCCACTTTCTTGCCAGCGGTGACATAGTGCGATTCCAAACCATACAAAATACCCTGACTGGAAGAGGCATTGGAAATATAAAGCCCTCCGGTCATTGCCGCGCCCAATGCACCGCTCTGCGCCGAATGTTCCCCTTCCGGCTCAAAAAAGAAGGGATGTTTGCCCCACACGTTCATGCCACCATTAGCGCGGAACGATTCGTAAATCTCAGAGATTTCCGTAGATGGTGTGATGGGATAGCCGATAACGCCACCACAAACATGTCCCATGACATGCGCCACGGCGCCATTCCCATGAATAACGGCCTTGAGGCCTGGGAACTTGGGCTGCTCTGAATGATTTCCGTTTGCCATTGATTTTCCCCGTCAGATAATTTTCAATTTTTCTCAAAGGTAACAGTAAGATTGCTACGTTTGACCTGCCTATTGGCACATTGCTTTTGCCTTGGACTTTTGTTCCGATATGGACGCGTTCCACCATGGTCCATCGCAAGAAACCAGAATCGTAGGATACTGGTTCTAAGATACCAGCGTCTTTGATGCAAGAACAATTTGCACTTTTTTTTTTCAACCAGCTATAGGAATGTCCGTTGAAAATCCAAGCCGAAAGCCTGACAATTAGAGAATGCTGAAATTTTGGAGTGCGTTGGCCTCTAAAATCAGCGTCCTTCCACGGATGGACGGTTATTACCTGCCGGATCGACTCGATGGATGGGTGGCTGAGTGGTTGAAAGCAGCGGTCTTGAAAACCGCCGTGTCGCAAGGCACCGGGGGTTCGAATCCCTCCCCATCCGCCAATCCGCCTTTTTTCCTTGATAGCCTGCCCCCCGGGTGAATACATCCCACCGACACGGAGCTGCTTAATTCTACTTTGTCACATTCATTAACCAGATGCAGATTCCTGTGTAACTCTTTGTTTAATATAGGCTAAATCAATTGAGATCTGGCGCTTTCTGTGACGCTCTTCCAGTTGACGGACTACCTC
>PEAK01000025.1 GCA_002753515.1 Magnetococcales bacterium | reverse complement strand
GAGGTAGTCCGTCAACTGGAAGAGCGTCACAGAAAGCGCCAGATCTCAATTGATTTAGCCTATATTAAACAAAGAGTTACACAGGAATCTGCATCTGGTTAATGAATGTGACAAAGTAGAAATAATCATTGGCGAATTATTCCCTAGTTGTCAATACTTGGCATATAAAAAATAGTCGCCAGGGATTGACTTGGTTCTCTGATGGGTGCACTATCCCCGCACCAAATGATATTGACATTCTTGATTCCAAGAACGGTTGTATGAATATCCCAAAAGATTGGCCAAAAGATTGTCCACCAGGTAAATCTCGCCTACCACAAAATGAATCTGTGTACCGTGTCGTCAAAAAAGATCCTCCATCCAACAAAGACTTTCAAAGTATGGCAGAGCTTGGTAAAATGCCTACTGCGGATCCTTGCTTGAGGGTTGGGGTCTCTGTATTAAAAACATGGGCGGGCGCGGAGCATCACCGGAAGCTTTTTCCATCAGGCAAATTTATTGCATGTGCTATGTTGAAGGTCGATGATGGGCGAGTTTTGGATACTCCCACAGAGAAATTTCCAGAGCATGTCACTTGGTGGCCCCCGCAAGGTTTAAAAAGGGAGAGCCTTTTCCGTGTTGTTTAAAGCGAGAGTGGTGCCATGAGCATGTTCACTTGGAATCCACCTGGGCATAGCATCCCTGATCCGTTTGGCCGAGTAGTGCCCAGGGAAGTTCTTTATGAGTTTGACGGGCCACGTCTGTTTACCTTTGCAACGCAGACAGGTCTTTACTTGGCTTACCTTTGCGACGAAACCCAGGGATCTTTTCGTCACATCGTCGTTCCAACTTCCGACAGAATGATTTATCAGCTCAAGGAAGGACGCTGCCCGGTGCGTGCGGCCCTGGTCCAGGAGGCCAGTGCGTGGATTGCCGATATGGACGGGGTTGGTCAATTCAAGAACGTATGGAATGTGGGCCGGCTAGGTGATGTCATCGGAAACCTTCCCGATGATGTATTGCCTGTGGAAGGGGTCAATCTTTACCCGGATAGTGACGAAACGCAAAATGGGTTGGCTTCGGACGCTTCTTACGGCGATGGGCATGGGTTACGTGTCCAGTGCCGCTGGCTTGGGGATGTGAAAAGTGCTGCTGAGTTGCTGCTCTGGGCGGAAAAAACGTTGGTATGGGGAACTTATGATGGTGTAAGGCTCCAGCCTCTGCGCATTAACACCGTCAGTTTCCTCCACTTTCTCGGTGAGATGTGGCCAAAACTCCTTCATCAGGAAAATGTGGATCACGATCTTGCTGGTGGTCTGGATGGTAACAGAAAGACTTCCGTGACCCTGGTTAAAAAGGGTCATGTATTTGCGGTCCGATCACAGGGATATCAAGCTTTCTGGGATCATGGAGAGACCGTGGCTACCCTTGAAGCGTTCGGCAACGGACTTGCCGAACGCATGCGCGCTTCCTCCGACCTGACTGTGCATGATGTTTTGTCGGAGTGGGACTCCCGTCATGAACGTGCTTATCAGCAGTACCGTGTGTTGTCGTCTTCGCTAAACATGGAAAGAATTGCTCGGGTGTGGCCGAATACTGGCTCAGCGGCTAATGACGGAATGGAAGCACAATTCTGTATGGCGGCTCGGATGGTGGGTGGTTTTTTGGATGACGAACAACTTTCCTACCTGCTGGAGCGTATTGCTAAGATCAGGCAGGCAGAGCCCAAAACAATTCGGAAGATTGCCAGTGCACGCAAGCGACTGCAGAGGGTCGTTGCTTTCCAGACCGATGATTTTCGTCAACAAGGAATAGATGCAGCAAGCGCCCTCAGGGGTTACTTGGGGATTCCACAATATGGGAAAGTGGATCTTGATGATGTGTTAAAGGGCTGGGGTTTGGAGCTTGAGGAGTACAACTCGGATTGTGGTGTTGATGCCATTTCTGTTTGGGGGAGGAAAATTGGTCCTGCTATCCTGTTGAATCGATCTGGCCCCAGGGCCAGCCTTCCCAGAGGGAGAAAATTCACTCTAGCCCACGAAATGGCGCATTTGCTCATTGATGCGGATGGTTTCCGTCCCGTTGGTGATGTTTTTGCTCCACGTGCGTATAATTTTCCCGGAGAGCGCGAGGGTGCCGAAAGAAGAGCCAACGTTTTTGCTGCGGAGTTTATTGTACCTGAGGCGGCTGTCCGGGAATATCTGGAGGTCTTTGACAGGGAGAATCCCGACAGCAATTGGAAGAATGATGATGGTGAAAAACAGCGCTTGCACGGCTTGATTGCGGAACATTTTGATGCCAGCTATGAGCTTGTTGCGTGGAAGATCAAGCATACCGATTTTTTTGATGACAAGCAGGTTGTCTGCTTCAATCGAAAATTGAATTCCATTAATTTTCCTTATTGTTAATTAAACCGCAGCTACCTTGGGATGCGTAGTTCTTGTCATCCCCGCCCCCGATTAAAGCATTCGAGGGCAGGCTTCAGCGGGGATCCAGAGCTTACCCCCGAATGCCTGGATCGGGGGGGATCTACACACCTTTCCCTGACTTTCTGGATTCCCGCTTTCGCGGGAATGACGCTAGAAAACTATGTGTCCCGTGTTGGTTGCGGTTTAAGGCTGGGAATATTGGTCATACGGCGGTTTCCAAGACCTCAGATTCTGGTGCATAAGCTGCGTTGTCATCTACTGGATCCAGGTAAAGCAGGATGGCTTCGCGAATATTGAGCAGTGCATCCTCCCGGGAGTTACCCTCGCTGATGCAACCTGGAAGGGAAGGTACTGTGGCCGTGTACCCGCTTTCATCACTTGGCTCCAGTATGACCGAGATTTGCATGCTATTAATTTTCTTTCAATGGTTTGTTATTGGGGAAATTGGATAAGATGCTGTCAGACTTCGCGAATTGTGTGCAATTTCTAGCCACCCGTTGTATCCGATTTGAACAGCGATAGGGCGATGATCTTCATCGGTGATCAGTTTTTTTTGAACGATCTGTCCATCGACCTTCCGCAGCGATTCATTATCCATAGGTAGGTTACCACACTCTCCAGATGATTTGGAATAAATCGACATCTATCTTGGATTTGCAGTTTAAAACATTGTGGGAATGACGTTTGGAATATATCTTTCCTGCGTTTGTTGGTGTTTGGCGATTTATTGATAAAAATTTATATATATTAGTTATAGGTATATTTTTATCAGATATGGTTGCCGCAAAGCGTTGACTTGATTGCCTGGAGGCTGCACTATCTCTGAACTGAACAAAATTGACAACTATAATCTCAGGAATGGATGCGTGCATTTTCCTAATGATTGGCCAATGATTTGCCCCCCCCACTGAATCTTGTTTCCCACAATGCGACACTGTGTATCGTGCAGGCAAAAAAAATCTCCCTACATGATGACGAGGGCGGACGCTGAGTATTTTCGGAAGATTTTCCTTCATTTGGAAAATTTATTGCGTGAGCAACGTTGGGGGTCGAGGATGGGTGGTTTCTGGAGATTCCCACCATGGAATTTCCGAGCTATGCCACTTGATGGTCCACGGATATTTGGTGTGGGAGAGTCTTTTCCATGTTTCCTGAATCGAGGGTGGCGTCATGAGTGTGTTCGCTTGGAATCCATCGGGTGTAGATGGGATTGGGATGCGATTCTGATTCAACTAGCTAAATGGTATGAAACATAAAGTATTATCCGATCCCTGTTTTGGTAGTGGCTCCTTGGCACTATTATCTTGTCGCCATCGTTGGAGTTGGCTGTTATTTCGTAATATATTAAATTGATTAATGGAGTGTTTGAAATGATGCAATATATTAAAAATTATTTATATAATTTACTTCACGGCATTCTAGAAGAATGGGTTTATATTGAGATATTTATATTTGTAATTATAATTTTGATCATTGTGTTGTATTGGCTTGCATGGTTCATTAATAAATATATAATAAAGAATTCAAGAATAATACATGATATTATTAATAAAATAAATATATATAGCAAGAGTTATGATAAAGATTTTGATATAACTTGGCATGTTGAGCAGTATATAAATAAAATAGCTTCCAAGATTGCTAGAGATGATCTTAACGGTGAAGACAGCGAAAAAATAAATAAAATAAAAAGTGAGCTAATTGAGCTATATAAGCATATTAATAATCTTAAAGTTGATTATTGTATAATAGATAGTATTTTATTAACTATCGAGAGGATAGCAGATTCTCTTTCCTCTGAACCTACAAAAAATGAGATCATAGATGCAATTTATAGCATTAGAATTATTTTCGCGAAATCTGGATGTGATAATCAAGACAGAGTAAAAGCTCTCCTTGACAGCAATACATATGGTGAATTTACAAGGGATGCTCACACATTCGCCAACAATGATCATGCAAAGCTTTCCAGTGACGTTAATTTTAGGTTAAATTTGCGGCATGCAGTCCTTGTACAAACGATGAAGCAAATTGAATCAATTTGGAATAGTTTTCAATCTTCCGGCCAAACCAAAACTCCTCCTGTCACTGCCCCGTCCAGTAAATTAATTAGTATAATAAATAAATGTGGATCCTGCGGGTCAATCTTAGGAGGTGAGACCAATAATAGTGATAAGGCGACCAATCCTGAGACTGATGTGAGATATGCTTACCATTTGGCCGTCACTGATTTGTTTGTTGAAAAAGCTATAGCTTATTTAGAGAAACATGCAAATGCATATAGAAAATTAGGAATATCTCTTTATTTATTTGCCCTAATTATTGTATTAGGAGGCACAGGCATATCAATTTATTCCTTCATAGACTCGAGTTATTTAAAAGTTGATGATCATAAAAATAATGTGGCCATGTTAGTATGTATTTATAAGGGTGGTGAATTTACAAAAAAAGATAAAAATAATCCTGAGCCGAATTGTAAAATGCCAGACAATAAAAAGTGGGTCATAAATAAAATAGATAATTCGGAAAAAGATGAAAAATATGTTAAGAACAATGAAGATTCTAACGATTTGGCGTTTGTCAGGTCACAGATGTGGATTGACTTGGTTGCCTCGTTCATTCGTGGTTTTACCATGTATGGTATGATTGTTTTGGTTTCAGTTGGGATGTGGAGATTTGGAAGGGCCATGCTCGACCAAGCGGAACGCCTGTTTGAAAAAAGACATGCTCTTCGACAAGGGCGACTCTTTGTGCATTTGAATGATGGTAAATTGTCAATTGATGAAATGGAAAAAGCCTTTAATTGGAACCTATCCTTTAAAAATGCTTTTGGAGAAATGCCTGCAGACGCATCGGCACCCTGGGGCAACGTTATCAATGAGCTGGTAAAGATAATTCCCGAAATAGTCAAATCAAATTTGGAATCCAGTAAAGATAAAAGTAAGGGAGATGATGGCAAAAAAAAATGAAAGCAAAAGACACTAACAGGTACCTCAAGGCTATATTATAGGCTATCCGGGGATTTGTTGCTCGCAAGATTTCTATTATCAACTCTGGATTAGAATAACTTCAAGAATTTTATACATTCTTGTCATTTGTTGCCGCGCAGTTATCATCATCATGACCACTTTCCGACGCCGGATCAGGCACGAGGCATCCCACAGCCACCAAAATATATCTATTGACGATATATATTGCATTGTGATATGCTGACGTATGATCAAAACCTTCAAGTGCCACGAGGCTAAAGGGATATGGATACACATTCAGAAAATAGCGAGGCGCAAACAGCGTATGTTGAACAATGCTCAGATATTGGACGATCTTCGGGTACCACCGGGAAACCGGCTGGAAACGTTGAAGCACAACCGTGTTGGGCAACACAGCATCAGAATAAACGACCAATGGCGTATTTGTCTTGTCTGGAATGAGGGCGATGTCAACGATGTTGAAATAACAGATTACCATTGACGGAGACCGACGTGGAGAATCTAGCTAACGTTCATCCAGGTGAAGTGCTGTTTGAAGAGTTCATGCAACCCTTGGGAATGAGCCAAAATAGATTGGCCAGGGATATTGGCGTTCAACCGATCCGTATCAACCAGATTATCCATGGAAAACGCAGTATTACAGCGGAAACTGCGTTGCGACTCAGCAAATATTTTGGGACATCGGTTGGTTTTTGGATGGGGCTTCAGGCTGACTACGATGTGGAAGTTGCACGCACTGCTCTCGGGAATCGACTGGAGGAGGAAGTTGTTGTTCTGGAAACCGGTCCCCATTCTGCGGCGGTGTAGATACCAGCTACTTTCAAAGCTGGCTATGAGATGGTTCCTTGCCATATTATTAAACCGCAGCCATCTTGGAATGTGTAGTTATTGTCATCCCCGCGAAAGCGGGGATTCAGGAAACCTACACACCATTCCCTAGCTTTTTGGATTCCCGCTGAAGCCTGCCCCCGAATGCTTTAATCGGGGGCGGGAATGACGCTGAAAAACTACATATCCAACTACATATCCCGTACTGGTTGCGGTTTAATATAACTTCTTGTGAAATAGGTCATGGATAAAATCATAAAAACAACGGTTTCTGTCGGTATTTATTGGATTGAGGTGGCCGAGGCGGGGTTGCGGATTCTCTGCGGTTGCCCGGGGGACAGTATCAAACATTTGATCAAGCGGGGCCTCGTGGTACCACAGGAGAAACAGGGGGTGGCGTATGAAAGCGGCCCCAATGCCATATTATTGTCGGATACCATGGTGCAGAACGGTGATTTCGCCAATCTGGCGGAATTTCCAGTGTTACATATGCTCTACAAACAAGGGATGATCATCCCCAAGCATCCCAACAATACCGGGGTGAAACCGTTGTTGATCGGCCAGTCGGAGCAGGTCAACGCGCAGATGCAGTACATTTATCGTGGCAACTATGGGTTGGTCTCTAAGGAAGAGGTGATGGAGACGGGCATGGATGCCCACACCGCATCGGAAATGATGCGGATGAAGCTGCACTTTGCCTACGGCAAAATTTCTTCTTCCAATGCCTTTTTGGACACGATCCAGGTGGGTAGCGAAAAGGTGGGGATCAGGAATGGCGTGTTTATCCAAAGGACGGCGACCAATATTTTTGAAATTTCCTATGAGGGGGAACGTGTTACGGTTGACTTGAACTTGAAACCGGGTGAGCGGTATGTGTCCCCGTATCCGTTGGGCTTCCAAAAGTTGAAACGGGAATATTTTGCGGTCATCCACTCGGGTGAAGGGGATGGATGGGACATCAATCGTCCAAGTATGGCCAGTATCATAAGCTTTCAGGGGAAAATTTTTTTAATAGATTGCGGACCGAATCTTTTCTACAACCTGACGGCATTGGGTATTGGCCTGGAGGAAATTGAGGGGATTTTTCAAACCCATGCCCACGATGATCATTGCGCGGGCATAACCACCTTGATGCGTGCGGGACATAAGATAAAATTCTTTGCCACGCCGGTGGTCCGGGCCACGGTGCAAAAAAAACTGGCTGCCCTTTTGTCCATGGAAGAGGAGAATTTCCAGGATTATTTTGCCATTCACGATTTGGCATTTGATGTTTGGAATGACGTGGACGGCTTGGAGGTCAAGCCTGTTTTTTCCCCCCATCCGTTGGAGACGAGTATTTTCATGTTTCGTACCCTTTGGGCCGGGGGGTACAAGACCTATGCCCATTTCGCCGATATTGTCGCGTTTCAGGTATTGCAACGGATGGTGACCGACGATGCTGCAAAACCAGGGGTGACACAGGCTTTTTTTGATCGTATCCGGGAGGCGTATCTTCAACCGGCGAATCTAAAAAAATTGGATATTGGTGGTGGTGCCATTCATGGCATGGCGGATGATTTTCGCGATGATCGGTCGGATAAATTGTTGCTGTCCCATACGTCCCAGGAGTTGACCCTGGCGGAGAAAAAAATTGGTTCCAGTGCCCCTTATGGTGTTACCGATATATTGATTCCAGCGGAGTCGGATTATTCACGCCGCAGTGCCTTTGCATACTTGCAATCGTATCTTCCCAACGCTCCGGTCCATCATATTCGTATATTGCTCAATTGTCCTTTGCGCTCTTTCAATCCAGGTGAAATCATTCTCAAAGAGGGTGTTGTTCCCGATCATCTTTTGTTGGTTCTTTCAGGGATGGTGGAAAGTATTCATGCGAATGATGGCGTTTCTGGGCAATTGTTTGCGGGCACCTTGATCGGGGAAATTGCGGGAATCCAACACGTGCCTACTGATGCCACGTATCGCAGTTCCAGTTTTATGCATGCACTGGTCATACCGGTAGGGCTCTACCACGAACTGATCAAGAAGAACGATTTGGCTGCAAAGATTGAACAGAATTGGAGAATAAGAATCTTTTTGCAATCCACGCGATTGTTTGGTGAAGGGGTTTCGCACCCGGTATTCAGCAGGATTTGTGATGCTTTGCACCATCATTATTATCAGACCGGAGACATTATCTCCTGTCGCGATTTGGGATCGTTGAACATCGTCAAGTCGGGCCAGTTTGTGCGATTGGTTGGCCAAGAAGCGCTGGATTGCCTGGGTGAACGTGATTTCTTTGGGGAGGAGGGGGCGGTTTTTGATATTCCCTGCCTGTTCAGGGTCCAGGCGACGCAACCCTCGGAGACGTTGCAGATCCCCGGCGAGTTGCTCAAGGAAATACCCATCGTTCGCTGGAAATTATTTGAATCCTATTTAAAACGTACACAAAAGATTGTCTATTCCGGGAGTACCTTGGGGGTACTCTCCTGGCGGGAAGAATTTGGCATCAACAATGCGCAGATGGATGTGCATCATAAAAAATTGGTGGAAATTGCCAACAGCATCATAGAAATTCTTCGTTCCACCCAGGATCGGCATTCGTTGGAACGGGCTTTCGAGGGATTGGTGGATTATACAAAATATCATTTTGCCGCCGAGGAAAACTTGATGCGACAATACCAATATCCGGATCTGGAACGACACCAGCGGATTCACCACGTATTGGTGGCGCAGGTGATGGATTACCGGGAAAAAATGACCAAACTGGATTCCCTGGGGGGGGTGGTATTTGAAAAATTTTTCTTTGATTGGATCGTGGGCCACATTTTGAACGAGGATAGAAAGTATTCCATTTTTCTGAACGATCAATGTGTTTTTTGATGGGACGTAGCAGCGTCATGGTTAAAAGTTACCGGAGAAGGCCTCGGTTTCAAGCAGGCTGGTGACGCGATCGATGGCGGGTGTTGATGGACGCCCGGCCCAACGGTAGACCCAGGCGCGCAATTCATCAAATTTTTGGTCGATATGAAAGGACAAAGCCACGGTGACTTCCAAAAGTTCGGGGTTTTGCACAAAATCGCCATGGACGCGCCATGTGACGTGCTGAGCGATGCTTAAAAAACCTTCTTCGCGATAATTATCGAGGATGGTGCGGAAAAAATCGATATCGGCCATGACCTGACGCCATTCCGCCGGGGGGGTGGTACCTGGGGCGGTGTAGAGGGGTTCCACCGCTTGCAGCAGCGCATAGGCTCGGTCGGGGACGATTTCCTGCAGGGCCCAGAGCCACAACAAGGCATGGATGGCAGCACGGTAGCGCCGAAAAAGCTGGCGCTTTTTCCAGGCGATTGGTGGAATGTGCAACAGGGGGTCGGCCATTTCTTCGGGGAAATAGAGCAGCGACCGGGCGATTTCCTGGATAAGTGCCTTTTTGGGGGCGGGGGCAGGGGGCTGGCTGTTACGATACCAGATTTGTTCTAGGGCCAGGGATTCTTCGGTGTCGGAGGAAAATTCCATGGATGTTATCCTGATGAAAGTCCGTGGGGGAAGAGCCAGAGACAGGCTGCCACCGATCCACTGACGGCGGCGAATTCGGCCAGCAGGGCAGCAGCCAGGGTATGACGCATGGTGCTGACGCCGACCGCGCCAAAATAGACGGCCAGGACATAAAAAGTGGTTTCGGAGGAGCCCATGATGGTGGAGACCAGGAGGCCGGTATAGCTGTCCGGTCCGATATGGGGGTCTTGCATCAAGGAGGCGAGCAAGCCGTAAGCACCGGAACCGGAGAGCGGTCGTAAGAGGGCCATGGGGAGGGCCTCAGCGGGGAGTCCGAGGGGGGAGGTCCATGGGGCGATGAACGTGACCAGGGCATCCATGGCGGAACTTGCGCGAAACATGCTGACGGCAACCAGAATGGCAACCAGGTAGGGGATGATGCGGGTGGCGACCTCAAAGCCTTCGCGTGCCCCTTCGATGAAGGCTTCATAGACTTTGATTTTTCGTATGATCCCAAAGAGCAGCAGAGTGGTCATCAAACCGGGGATGATCCAGGGTGAGAAGGTGCGGCCAAAGAAAATGGTCAAGGGGATGATGCTCAAGAATCCCAACAGGGCGAGGAGAACGACCCAGATGGGGTAGGGCGGGCCGGCATCCTCCAGGGTGGTGGTGGATTCGGGTGGTGTGCTGGATTGATGGGGCTGGTTGGTGACGTTTTGTCCTGGGATGGGGAAAAAACGTTGCAGCAGCTTGACCGACGTGATGGCAACGACGGTGGATAGGAGGGTGGCGAGCAGGGTGGTTGGGAGGATGGCTGCCGGGTCGAGGGAATGCACCGAAGCTCTGAGGGCGATGACGTTGGTGGGCAACAGGGTGATGGAGGTGGTGTTGATGGCCAAAAACAGGGCCATGGCGTTGGTGGCGGTCCCTTTGCAAGTGTTCAGGCGATCCAATTCCTGCATGGCGCGGATGCCAAAGGGTGTGGCGGCATTGCCGAGTCCGAGGATATTGGCCGAAATATTCATGATCATGGCCCCCATGGCGGGGTGATCCGGGGGGACATCGGGAAAGAGTCGCACCATGAGTGGTCGAATCAGCCGCGCCAGCATGAGCAAGACGCCCCCTTTTTCCGCAACTTTCATCAATCCCAAAAACAGTGCCATGACCCCGATAAGGCCCAGGGCCAGGGTGACTGAGGCGGCAGCCGAATCCACCATGGCACTGGTCATGAGTTCCATGGGGGATTTACCGGGTCCAGCGACCCAATGCCATTGGCGATAGCCGGCAGTGACGAAGGCCAGGATAACCAGGGCGGAAAAGAGCGTGTTCATGGATGGGACGGCTTGGCGGGGGATGGGATGGGAGCCGAATAAACCTGGGAGGTGAAGACCTCGAACGAGGCACCGCTTTTCCAGGCGTCTTTGGGCAGTCCCGCCTTTTGCGACAGTTCGGTCAAGGTTTGTTCACGATTCCATCCCTGTTCGCCGGCGACTTCCGGGAGAAAAACGGCGCGACGACCATTTTTGCTGAGGACAATTCCCTGTTTGCCAACTTCGAAGGCTTCCCAGGATGGGATGGGGCGCATGGGACTCAACACACTGATGGTGACTTCCATGTCGTTGAGTTCGTCGGGGGTGACCGGTTGAAAACGGTTGTCGTGGAGGGCGGCGTTGACAGCATTGTCCGCAACCGCTTGATAAAGGGGAGCAACGGGCATGAGTTGGCCGATGCAACCACGTAATGTCCCGGAACGTTTGAGGGTGACGAAGGCACCGGCCTTGTTTTGAAAATGGCGTTTGATATCGTTTACGTTGGCGGGGGTGATGGTCTCGTCGTGTTGTACGGCTTTGCGGATGGTGGCCACGGCCAGGGCGTGCAATTGCTTCATCTCTTCGTCTACCAGCGGCGAGGGATCCTTTTGTAGTGCGGCCAGTGGTTTGCTGGCGCGAAAGGTCATGGAGACGTAGCTGACCGAATGCGAGAAATCACCGTTGTCACTGCCGCTGGTATGGTATTGGATCAAGCGGGGTTCCACTTGGTCGGTGATCAGGTTGAGCAACACCATGACCGGGCCAAAGGCGCAGGCGGTGATACCGGTCTTTTCACGGTAGTCCAGAAATCCTTTGGGATTGCGGGCAATGATGTGATCGACGGCACCCATATCGAGTTGTTGCAGATTTTCGGCAATGTTGGCGTCCAGTGCGAAGGGTTGGAAGTCGAAATGGCTGCCCAAATGGGTGAAATCTCCTGAGATGACGAGCAAGGTTTGTTCGTCCAGGAAGGGTCGCAAGGTTTCGGCTATTTTGGAATAACTGGGATAATCCATCTGTCCGACCAGGAGGGGGAGGAGTTGCCATCCGTTTGCCAATATTGTTTGCAGCAGGGGGAGTTCAATCTCGATGCTGTGTTCCTGATCGTGGGCGCCCGGGATGGTGCGGATTAGGGGATGATCGGTTAATGAAGTCATGGCATCTGTGTCGAGGGGAATTTCGCCCAGGGGGGTGCGAAAGTGAGTGGCTTGGGGGAGGGCCACGCCGGTAAAACTGACCCGATGCGCGGGAGCGATGATCACGACTCTTTTGAAGGAGGCCCCGGTGAGTATTTTCAAGGCCGTTAAGGCTGTGCGACCGCTGTAACTGTAGCCGGCGTGGGGGATGAGGACGGCACGCACCGGGGGCGTTTGTTGTTGCGCGGTGGTCGAGGGTATTTGCGTCAGCAGGTCGCTGATCTGCTTGGATAGGGCATCGGCTTGTTTGGGATACCAGGTTCCCGCCAGGGCCGGGGGACGGACGATGGTGTCAGAGCTTTGGGCCTGTTTATTGAAAAATAAGACCATTATGGCGACTCCGAAGCAGGTCAGAATTCCATGCCATGGGTTCACGATGGATCCCCTGATGGCACGGTGATGGGGACGATTAAAGGGGTGTCATCAAGTGTTTCATCCGCTTGCATACTTACGGTACCTGTTTTGGATCCGGGTTTGCGTGGCAACGAAAGGGGATGCAACGCGTGTCGCGTCATGGTGAAGGTTTATCCCGTGGTGAGGGTTTGGGCCTTTTCCAGGGCGCGCAAGATATGCGCTTTGGCGGCGTTCAGTTGGGCGCGCACCCGGGCACCCTCTTTGAATCCATCACGGGGATGGATGGGTGATTGTTCCAATTCCTCAAGCAGTTGCCTGGCCTTGCGGACCTGGTCGATAATTTCTTCGCTTGTTTTGGGGGAGGTTTTGGGCACGGGATGACATCATTTCACAGGTTGGGGTGTGAAATGTGGGACAGGATGACGAAGTTGGTGGGTCGGATGCAAGGAAAAATATGAAGGCATGGTTCTTGCCTTAACGTGTGTATCCGCCGGAAACACGTCACTTGTTCGGGTTGAGTAGCGGCAAGGTTTCGGGGGGTATTTTTTGTCTTTGTCGAAAGAACTACGGAGAGTCCATTGGCTTCCATACCACTGGCACTGAGACGCATCAAGGGTTTGGGCGATATCGCCATGGCTGTGGGTATCATCGCCGTGTTGATGGTGATGATCATCCCTTTGCCGCCGCAACTGTTGGACATGTTTCTTTCCGTCAACATTTCCATAGGGATCGTCATTCTTCTGACAACGGTCTACATCCACAAACCGCTTGATTTTTCGTCATTCCCGAGCATATTGCTCATTACCACCATGTTTCGTCTGGCCCTGAACATTGCCACGACCCGTATCATCCTGTTGCATGGTTCTCAGGGTGAATCGGCGGCGGGGGAAGTGATCCGGTCATTTGGACAGTTTGTGGTTGGTGGCAACACGGTGGTGGGGATTATCATCTTTTCCATTCTGGTCATCATCAACTTTGTCGTCATCACCAAAGGTGCGGGGCGTATCGCCGAGGTTGCGGCCCGGTTCACCTTGGACAAAATGCCTGGTAAGCAGATGGCGGTGGATGCTGATTTGAACTCCGGTTTGATTTCCGAGTCTGAAGCCAAGGCACGGCGGCGGGAGATCGAAGCGGAGTCGGAATTTTTCGGGGCCATGGATGGTGCTTCCAAGTTTGTGCGCGGGGATGCGGTTGCGGGCATTATCATCACCATCATCAATATTGTTGGTGGGTTTGTCATCGGAGTGGTCAGCAAGGGATTGACGGCGTCGCAGGCGGCCAATATTTACACGATCCTGACGGTGGGTGACGGCCTGGTGAACCAAATACCGGCTTTGGTGATATCGTCAGCAGCGGGTTTCCTGGTCACCCGAGCCTCAAGCGACCAGAATCTGGCCGAACATGTGGGTGGGCAGATCACCGCCAATCCCCGGGTTATTCTGTTGAGTTCCGGGGTGCTGGGATTGTTCGCCATCATTCCGGGCATGCCGACGATCCCTTTTTCGGTGCTGGCCATTTCGCTTGGAACCTGGGCCTACTTTTTGTTCAAACGGGTGGAAGCCAAGGATCAGGCCACGGTGCGTGAACAGGCGGTGCATGCCCAGGAAGAGGCGCAGCAGGAAGAACCCATCGAGACGTTCCTGGCATTGGATTTGTTACGTTTGGATGTGGGTTATGGTCTGATATCGCTGGTGGATGAAAGCCAGCATGGCACGCTGCTCGACAAGATACGGTCCATTCGTAAACAATTTGCCGTCGATATGGGATTTGTGGTACCCCCCATTCACATCAAGGACAATTTGCAGTTTCGGCCCGGGGAATATGCTTTCTACATCAAGGGAGTGGAAGTGGGGCGGGGCGAATTGAAAGCGGGACAATTCTTGGCCATGGAGGGGGGTGCGGTAACGGGTCAGATTGAAGGAACGCCCACCAAGGAGCCTGCGTTTGGTTTGCCGGCGGTGTGGATTACGGCCCATGATCGGGAAAGGGCGGAAATGTTGGGTTATACGGTAGTGGATGCGTCAACGGTCCTGGCAACGCACATCACCGAATTGATACATGCCCATGCCCATGAAATGTTGAATCGGCAAGAGGTGCAAAGTCTGTTGGATATGGTTTCCAAGACCCAGCCCAAGCTGGTGGATGAGCTGATTCCCAACGTTGTCAACCTGGGTGGGGTGCAGAAGGTGTTGCAGGGATTGTTGCGGGAGCGGGTTTCCATTCGCGATATGACGACCATATTGGAGACCATGGCCGATTTCGCCAAGGTGGTCAAACAACCGCAGCAGTTGGTGGAATTGGTACGGCAATCGCTGTCGCGTTCCCTGGTGAACCGGTACTTGGAGGATGATGGTTCTTTGCGGGCGTTGGTGCTGGGGGCGGATGCGGAAAATATGATCAATGAGGCCATTGTTGATGGGGAATATGGTTCGTACCTGTCGTTGGCACCCCGTTCGGCGGGGTTGTTCCTCAATCAACTGCGTGCGCAGGTGGAAAAGGTGGCCACTCAGGTGGTACAGCCGGTGATCATTACCGGTGCCCGGGCGCGTCCCTTTGTCAAACAGGCAACGGAATCGACCATGCCCCATTTGGTCGTGCTGTCGCAAAATGAAATCCCGTCCAACATCCAGATCTTTTCACTGGGGACAGTGGCATTTTCCTAATAACCGAGAAAATAATCTAAAATCGATCATGGAATTGCGATGAAAATTTCGACCTTCAAAGCGCGGGACATGCGCGAAGCCTTGAACATGGTCAAGGATGAGTTGGGTGAGGATGCGGTGATTCTCACCACCCGCAGCGTCCGCGACAAGGTTAAAGGTGGTTCGGCCTTGGGTGAAACCTTTATTGAGGTGACAGCGTGCCCGAACGAGGGAGGGGGTGGAGGGCATGTGGATCCCGGGTCCCGGCCCCAGGAGATGAGTCCGCCAGGGCGGTTTTCGGCAGTTGTGGATGATCCGGTGGAAATCGCCCATAAGAGGCGGTTACCGGGTGGCTATGGTCAGGGACAGCGAGATGAAGGTTCGCCGGCACCGGGACGTCGTGGTGGAAATGATGTCCATGCCATCAAGGAGGGATTGCGCAACCTGGAAAAACAGGTGCCTTCCATGCCGATGGGACCCGGTTCGGATGAGGTCGCGGGCTTGGATAGCGAGAGCAAGCGCAATTACAGTTGGTTGTTGATGCATGGGGTGGAAGAGCCTTTGGCCCGCAAAATTATCGTCAGTTCGCGGGAGTCGGGCAACAGCATGGAAAATGCGTTGAAGGTCAGTCTGCAATTTCGCGATCCCTTGAGCGGCAAGGCTCGGGTCGTGGCCCTGGTGGGTCCAACCGGGGTGGGCAAGACGACGACTTTGGCGAAAATTGCCGCCGATTTGATGCTGAACCGGCAACGCTCGGTGGGTTTGGTGACCCTGGATACGTTCCGTGTGGGAGCCGTGGCGCAGTTGGAAACGTATGCGAAACTGTTGCAGGTTCGCCTGGTGGTGGCGCGATCCCTGTCCGAGGTCAAAGCGGGCCTGCACTCCCTGAATCGGTGTGATTTCGTGTTGGTGGATACGGTGGGTTCGAGTCCGTATAATCGACGTCAGGTGAATTCGACGGCGGGATTGTTGCCGGTGATGGGGGAGGATCGAGAGGTGATCCTGTGCATGGCCGCCAACGTGCGCGAGTCGGAGCAACATGCGATTCACAGGCGATTTTCCGTATTGAATCCCTCTGGCTTGATTTTTACCAAGTTGGATGAAACGGTGACCTATGGTGGTATCTTGAACGTGGCGATGAAGTCGGGATTGCCGTTGACGATGTATACCGATGGGCAGCGGGTCCCGGAGAATTTGGGTTGGATGTCGCCCAAAACTTTGGCAACCTGGTTTACCCGGGAACAGACCATGAACGAATAGGGCGATGCAGTTTGCTCCTTTAAGGTTTTTGGAAAGCAACTACCGCCATGTGAAAGGGTGCAGGTAATTTTTTATGGAAGAAATGGATAATCAGGTTGCAACGCTTCAGGAACTGGCCAGAAAGAAGAAATCGGGTGATCGCTCGAAGGGGCCTTCCAAGCGCACGGCCATGGACCGCGCCCCGTCCGAGCGCAAGGTACCCCATACTTTGGCGGTGACGAGTGGCAAGGGTGGTGTCGGTAAAACGTTGTTGACGGTCAACCTGGCTATCCAATACGCCCGGCAGGGTTTCAAAGTGTTGATTATCGATGCGGACATGGGATTGGCCAATATTGATGTGGTGTTGCGTTTGTCGCCCAAGCATACCATTCAGGATGTGTTGCTGGGCCAATTGACCCTGGATGAGGTGGCGGTAACGGGTCCGTTCGGGATCACTGTATTGCCGGCGGCTTCGGGATTGGCGGAATTGAGTACCATGAGCGAGGCCCAAAAACTGGCTCTGATGGATCATATCGATAATTGGAATGCCGATTTTGACGTGGTATTGGTGGACACCGGGGCGGGGATTTCCCCCAATGTGCGGTTTTTCGTCCTGGCTGTGGAGCGTATCATGGTGGTGGCGACGCCGGACCCGGCCAGTATTGCGGATGCCTACGCCTTGATGAAGGTCATGTTCAACAATCATCGCGTCAATCATTTTGACCTGGTTGTCAATCAGGTGCGGACAGCCAATGAAGCACGGGATGTGTATCGGCGAATTTCATCCGTGGCCGAAACACACCTTAATATTGGCTTGACATTTGCAGGATTTATTCCGCATGACCCCCTGCTCGCCCAATCGGTACGTAATGGGGAACAGGTTTCGGAACGGTTTCCCGAGGCTCCGGCCTCGCAATCGTTTCAAGAACTTTCTGCCAATATCAGTCGCCTGTGGCAGAGTCAGCGTCAAGATGATGGACGCATGATCTTTTTTTGGCGCCGTCTTCTCGATGAGGGGCGGTTGCAACACTCATCATAATTGTAAGGAAACCAGCTATGGCCATGCCGACGATGGATGCCGGCCGCATTCGCGAGAACGTGGAATCCTGGGAGGGAATGTCCCGGGACGATGTGATTATCAAATATGCGCCGATGGTCAAGTATGTCGCCAGCAGGATTTCCATGAAACTGCCGCAATCGGTGGACATCGACGATCTGATCCAGGTAGGTGTTTTGGGATTGATCGATGCCGTGGCCAAGTTTGATCCCAACCGGGGTATCAAATTCCAGACCTACGCGGAATTTCGCGTTCGCGGTGCCATATTGGATGAACTCAGGGCCATGGATTGGGTTCCCCGGGCGGTGCGCCAGGTCTCAGGGCACATTCAATCCGTTTACCAGCAGCTTGAAGGGGAATTGGGCAGGCCCGCCGAGGATGAAGAGGTTGCCAATCGTCTGCAAATCACCTTGAACGAGTTCTACGAGCAGCTCGATTCGGTACGGGGCATTTCTATCCTCTCTTTTGAAGACATCAGGCCTTCTCTTGAGGAGGAGGAATGGGATATTCTTGAAATATTGGCCGATCCCGATGTTGAAGATCCTCTGGAGTCCATCGGTCTGCAGGAGATGCGGTTGGCAATGAGTGAAGCCATTGATAGCCTGCCGGAAAAAGAGCGGTTGGTGTTGACGCTCTACTATTATGAAGAGTTGACCATGTGTGAAATTGGCGAAGTTCTGGGACTGACCGAGTCGCGAATTTCCCAATTGCACTCCAAAGCGGCCTTGAGGATGCGGGCTAAAATGCGCCGGGTATTGGGCAAAAAGTAGCTATGAATTATTGGAATATCCTGATCATCCTGTGTTTTTTCGTCCTGTACATGGGTCTGGCCCTGGTGTTTGGCCAGTTGCGCGGTTTACGCGAAGATTTGGCGCGATTGACCAGGGAGGTGGCGGCATCCCGGAGTCCGGTCGAGGAGGACGAAGGCGAGGGGGCTGTTGATCGGGGGATTGTCGAGTTGCAGCGGCGCCTGCAACAACTGGGCGTTGAGTTGCTCAATGCCATGGACCGACTCCCCAAAACCATGCACGAGGAGCTGGATGCCATCCAGGGTGAGATCCGCCTCCTGGGTCGCTCCATGACCCCCATGAACATGAACCTGGGTATGGGTGCCGGACGTGGCGCGGAGGTTGATGAGGGCAATAAAACCAACGCCTACCGTGAAGCTCGCTTGCTTCTGGCCAATAATGTCGATGAAGAACGGGTGATTGTCGAGACCGGTTTGACTGTCGAAGAGGTGAGCCTGCTCAAACGTATGGCCAACAAGTCTACGGATGGTGGTCCCACTGCGGGGTGACGCGGTCAGGGGCATTTATAACAGCGGCCCATGGTTTGAAGGGGCTGCGGGGCTTTGCCCATGGAAATATTTGGAAATCTTGTCCGAGCCGTTGGCCAATCCCAGGACAAGCCGGTTGTTTCCGGGCGGGAACTGGTCCAAGGTGAGGTGATCGCTGGTCGCGTTGGCATGGTCAATGGGCGCGGCGAGGGGGTGTTGCGGCTCGCGGATGGGAGCAGTTTTTCCTTTTCTGGTGGCCAGGCCCTCAAAGAGGGGGAACAGGTGCGTCTGGAAGTGGTCGGCATGAAGCCCCAGATCACCTTGAGGCTCTTGGCCAGCGAGTCGGGGGCGGCCCAGCGTTTGGCGGGCGATGTGGAACAGAGTCTCATGCGCTCGCCGGATATCTTTTCCCGATTGATGGATATGTCGGGATTGGGAGCGGGGACTGCCGGTACCGCATCGCCTTTCCAGGCGGAGGGACCGCTTTTCGAAGGATTGTTCTCTTTTTTGGCGGCTGTTCGTCAATCGGCACCCGGTTTTGTCCAGCACCCCTTGTTTGTCACCGGTAAGGGTGAAAGCATGGCGGCGGTGTTGCAGCGGGTGTTGCCCAATCTTTCTTTGCAATCGTTGCAGCAAGGGGATTTGACCGGGTTGTTGCGTCTTATGAGTGGTGGCCGTGGTCAGATCCAGGAGATGTTGCGGGAATTGCGTCTGGCTGCCAACGATCTGCGCCCCAACACCGATTTCCAACCCCTTCCAGGTCAACAACCCATCACCGACCAGGATTTAAGCGCTGCCCGGCAGTTGCTGCACAGAATTGGTGACCTTTTGGCCATGCAGGACATTCTGCCGCAGACCCATCTGTCATCCAATCCCGCCGGGGATCCTTATTTGGGTTACCGGCTGTTTTGGCTGGATGAACGCGGGTTGGGGGAGTTGATTTGGCGCAAGCAGCAGCAAGGTGGGGGTGGTCGCTCAGGGGGGGATGGGGAGGAAAACCAGGCCACATCCGTGCTTGTTACCCTTAATTTGTCCCGTTTGGGGACGGTGCAGGCGCATCTGTCCTACGCCAGCAATACCCTCCAGATTGCCCTGGGTGCGGAAGAGGACATTTCACTGAATGCTTTGCGTGAGGATATTCGGGATTTGCGTCAAGCATTACTTGGTGCCGAGTTGCCGTTACGTTCCTTGGAACTGTCGCGTATGACGCGGGCCAAGGTACAGGAGGAGCGGCTTGCCATCCTGGAGTTGGGCTCAGGATTTTCCGTCGAGGTCTGAATCTCATGTCCAAAGAGGATTCACCGCAGAACATCAAACGTCGCCAAGCGGTCGCATTACGGTATCAGCGTGGCAAGGATTCCTCTCCCCGGGTGACGGCATCGGGAAAGGGGCGTATTGCGGAAATCATCATGAAGAAGGCTGAAGAGGCGGGGGTGACTCTGATGGAGGATCCTGACCTGGTCTCGGTTCTGGGAAAGATCCCGGTGGGTCAGACCATTCCCCCCCCTTTGTATCGTGCGGTTGCCGAGGTGTTGGCCTACGTCTACCGTATCAACAAAAAGGTTTCACTACATACATCGCCGTAGCCGGGTGGCTAACCCGAGTTGCACGCATCCTTAGTTTTGAACACCTTTTCCAAGGACTGGGCATCCATGAAGCGCTGGCTCCATGCTTCCAAGGATGGCAAATCGGCTTGGGCGATGGTGTCATGGACCCAGGCGGGCAAATGGCCAAAGCGGTGTTGCAGCAGGTGGGTCAGCATTTCGACCTTACCGGCCTGTTTGCCAATTTTTTCACCCTCCAATTTGCCAGCCACATAGGTGGACTGCACCATGCTCGCCTGGAAGTGCAGATCCTCTTTGTAGCGTTCGTAGGCTCGTCGTTCCGCCTCTGGGAGTTTTAAAATATTTAAAATTTCTTTGGCTTTGGCCAAGCCACGGGCGGTGAATTCATCGCGAATTTCGCCATTTTTGAGGAAATAGATCCATTCGTCCAGTGTATCGCGTGCGATATCGTTGAAGCGATTGACTTTGATGAGATAGATTTCCGGAAAGATGTCCCGAATGGTCTGGTGGCGGAACAGATCCTTCTGTCCTTCGTTCAGGAGCAATTCGTCCCGGGTATGCAATCCCCTGAAGGATGTGGTGCCATGGTAAATATAATCGTTGCCCTGGCCGAGGTCGAAATAAAGAATGCTGATGGAAATCACCTTGGGAACTTCGGAATAGGGATCACTTTCACGCATGTGTTCTGTGATCGTCTTGGCCACTCCGTAGAGGATGCGTTGCAGGTAGTCGTATTCACGTTCGTATTGCAGTTCGATGATGAGCCATTCCCCCTGGCCATTTTTGACTTTGAGATCAACCCGGTTGTATTTGTCGAGTTTGTCCTCTTTATTGCCCTCGCTTTCGAGGATTTCGACAATGGATACATCGGTCCGGAGCAGTTCGCTCAGGAGACCTTCCAAAACTTCAAAGTTTGCCTTACTGCGCAAAAGACGCTTCAAGGCCCAGTCGAAGGTGATGAGTGATCGGTATTTATTCATGGGCAGGTAGGGTGTTTGTGTGGATTCGACTGTTGTTGTCATGTTCGTTCTGCGAACACTTCTTCCAGGGACTGGGCATCCATGAAGCGCTGGCTCCATGCTTCCAAGGATGGCAAATCGGCTTGGGCGATGGTGTCATGGACCCATGGGGGCAAATGGCCAAAACGGTGTTGCAGCAGGTGGGTCAGCATTTCGATCTTACCTGAGAGCTTGCCTCTTTGTTCGCCAATTTTTTCACCCTCCAATTTGCCAATTTTTTCACCCTCCAGTTTGCCAGCCACATAGGTGGACTGCACCATGCTTGCCTGGAAGTGCAGATCTTCTTTATAGCGTTCGTAAGCTCGTCGTTCCGCCTCTGGGAGTTTCAATATGTTTAAAATTTCTTTGGCTTTGGCCAAGCCACGGGCGGTGAATTCATCGCGAATTTCGCCATTTTTGAGGAAATAGATCCATTCGTCCAGTGTATCGCGTGCGATATCGTTGAAGCGATTGACTTTGATGAGATAGATTTCCGGAAAGATGTCCCGAATGGTCTGGTGGCGGAACAGATCCTTCTGTCCTTCGTTCAGGAGCAATTCGTCCCGGGTATGCAATCCCCTGAAGGATGTGGTGCCATGGTAAATATAATCGTTGCCCTGGCCGAGGTCGAAATAAAGAATGCTGATGGAAATCACCTTGGGAACTTCGGAATAGGGATCACTTTCACGCATGTGTTCTGTGATCGTCTTGGCCACTCCGTAGAGGATGCGTTGCAGGTAGTCGTATTCACGTTCGTATTGCAGTTCGATGATGAGCCATTCCCCCTGGCCATTTTTGACTTTGAGATCAACCCGGTTGTATTTGTCGAGTTTGTCCTCTTTATTGCCCTCGCTTTCGAGGATTTCGACAATGGATACATCGGTCCGGAGCAGTTCGCTCAGGAGACCTTCCAAAACTTCAAAGTTTGCCTTACTGCGCAAAAGACGCTTCAAGGCCCAGTCGAAGGTGATGAGTGAGCGGTATTTTTTCATGGACAGGTTCGGTGGAAATTCGCAATAGGTCGTATGCACCCTCCTCGGAATTGATTAAAATGTCAATGGTTTTCATATTATTGGAAAACGTTTTTGCCTTTGATTCCTTGTGACGATGGGGCATCATGGAGAGAATCGTAAAAATTGAGGGGAAGGAGCAGACCTGGACCATTCCTTCTCTCTTTTCGCTCACGCTTTCTTTCGCAGGGCATATCATTACCGCCCACTTTTCTGAAGGATACCATGGACATTTTTTCCGATCCCGATTTGTCACAGCGGCAACGCGTTGAGAATGATGTACTGGCGGTTTATCAAAAGGTCAATCCGTCGACGCGCTTTCTCGACAGGAGTCCAGCCGATTTTGAGTTGGAGGGGGGGAAACGGCAGCGTTTATTTCAGGATTACCTGAAGTTTCCCCTGAAAATGTTTCAAGGGGCGAGAATGTTGGATTTTGGCAGTGGTACCGGGGAACGTGCCATTTTTTATAATCGTTGGGGGGCACGGATGACCATGGTGGAAATGAATCCACTCGCGGTCGAGCGGGCAAAAAAAATCTTTACCCAATATGCGATTCCAGGTCTGGAATATGAGTTTGTAGAAGGTTCGCTGTTTGACGTCGCACTTCAGGGGAGTTTCGATATCGTCGCCTCAGATGGGGTGCTGCACCATACGGCAGCCAAGAGGCAAGGGTTTGATCGTCTGGTTTCTTTTCTCAAACCGGGTGGCTTTGTTTTCCTTGGTCTCGGCACCAAGGGGGGGAACGTGCAGCGCAATCTGCAAAGGCTCATTTTGTTTCATTATGCCAAAAGTGAGGCGGATATCGTGCAACTGGCGGAGCGTTTCTTTCCCGAACATCTGGATCGTGCCGAACGCTATGGGAGTCGTTCGCGCACGGCCATCATCTACGATACTTTCGTCAATCCCCAAATCGACACCACCTCCATGGAGGAGATACTGAGTTGGTTCCGTGCCAACAACATTCAGTATTATTCCAGCTGGCCGGGGATCACGCCGTTGGCGCTGGTGGATGTGCCTGCCAAGGGAAACCTGGAGGGGATGCTCATGTCAGAGGGGATTTCGGCACTCCCGGAACTTTTATGGATGGCGCATGGGAGTTCTGATCTTGAGCAAACCGCCTCTTATATGGAATCTTCGCGGCAACTGAAGGAACTTGAAAAGCGTTTCTTTGATCCAATCGCCAGTATTGTTCCAGAATCCAAAGTTGATTTGGAAGGGTTACAGGTTGGCGCTGACCGATTGAGCAGGGCGCTGGATCGCTTGGATATTTTCCATGATGATCGTCAGCGAATGCGTGAACTGCTGCAAGAAATCGGGGATCTCCTGTTCACAATCCGGGAGAAAAAACTGGAGGACGTTGAAAAGTTGATTCGTTCGACCAAGCATCTCTTTCGTGGTTCCGCCGGCACCGGAATGAATTTCATCATGGGATATTCCAAGAACGTCTGAAGGACTGTTTTGCGTCTTTCAGGGTCTGGGGCTTGGGACAATCGACCTGGAATATCCCTGTTTGAATAGTTCCAGCTATGGTTCAGACCCGTCCTGTAACGATTGTGACGTTTTGGGCGGTGATCCGGCGCAGCAATTGCCCCAAGGCGATATCCTTCATTTTTTCCCTGATTTCGATGGGCAATGACCGCATGTGGTCCCCGGTAATACTGACAACGTGGGTTTTTTCCTTGGCGATTACGTTGGCGGACACCTTTTTTTTGCCAAACGCGGAGACTTCACCGAACAGGTCGCCGGCATGAATCTCGGATAGAACCACATCATTTTCGGTTGTCGTGATATAGGCCGACCCATCGATAATGAATCTGACTTCATCATTCAAGGTATTTTCTTCGATGATCACCTCGCCTGCTTTGTAAAATTTGACATTTTCCAGGAAAGCGGTCAGGCCAATTTTTTGGTAGGTGGTAAAGTTGGCGAACACGGGGGATTCCCGGACAAATTGATCGATCATTTTTCTGGCTTTTTGTTTTTCCAGTTCGGCATGCATGGCTTTTACTTTGGAAACCTTGATTTTTGCCGAGGTATGACCTTGTCGGATATCTTTGACATCGCGATTTTGCCTGATGATATTGGAAGAGACTTGGCGAATGATTTGATCTTTCATTTTTTCGCGAATTTCAACGCCAATATTTTCGTACAGGTCGCGATCAATGGTAAACAAAATGGTTGATTCGTTGGCGACGACATCGGCGGAGCGTGGAATACCCGTTAAAAAGGCGATTTCCCCAAAACAATTGCCCGGCCCGAAGCTGCTGAACTGGTGTTTGCTCCCCTTTTTGACAACACTGACCTTTCCCTTGAGAACGATATAAAAATTATTACTGGCATCATTTTCCTTGATGATGGTTTCCCCTGTTCGGGCCACAAGCAGTCGGTGTGAATCGGCAACCAATTGATTGCGTTCGTAGATGGAAAAGGCATTGAAAAACGGGATGAATGATATGATGGATAATATTTTTTCAGTGACATTTTCAAATTTTTTCTCGGTAATGTTCCGGGAAACCACGTGGTAATTTTCATAAACGCGTTGTTTCAACTGTTCGCCTTCTTTGGGCGAGATCTCTTCGCGGAGTTGAGGTTCTTTTTTCTTGTTTTTGTGGACGAATTCAAACAGGGTATCGGGTTCCATGAACAGGAATTGATATCTGCCGAAGGAGAGTTGGTCGCCATCGTTAAGCAATATTTCCTCATTGTCGAAGGAGACGCCATTGATATAGGAGCCGAATTCGCTTCCCAAATCCTGTAAATAATAGCGATGGGCTTTTTTATTGATGACGGCGTGTTGCCTGGAAACGGTGAAATCGGGGATAACCAAATGATTGTCAGGATCGGAGCCTATGGTAAAATGTTCAGGTTTTTTGTTTTTTTCTTTCTTGGTCAAGGGGTACAGGCAGTTCAGCGGCGTCCTGTTTGTTGAATTGATGTCAAAATCGAATTGGGAGGATTCTTTATCTCCCACCTTGACGGATTCCATATGGGCGATACTTTCGCCGCATAGTGAGGGATAATCGAAAACTTGAAAAAAGGAACTGTCGGGTATTTTGGGAAAGATTTCCTTGAATACGGTCAATTTGGCAAATCCGAGATGGTTTATATTGGCGAGGAATTGATTCAATTGGTCAATAGTTGTCATCTTTGTTTGCCTTTCAAAAAATGATGGGATCCATTACAACCCGATTTTGAGCTGATGGATTCCGGTATCCAAGCGACTTTACACTTTCTTTATACATGATCCCCGCAAATTTCCGGCACTCTAACCCAATTTCAGGGTAACAGCAAAGCAGAACTGTGTTTTATGAGTCGGAAAGGTGCTACGTTTTGGATGAATGCGGACGGGGACAAGACTTTCTGTTAACCCGCCGGTTTCAATGCACCTCGAGGGCGGCGAAAAATGAAATATTTGTTGGCACGAGTGGTGGCGTTGTTTTGGGCGAGATGGGGTCGTTTGTCTATGAATCATTTGCGTTATATTATGGGACAGCAACTTTTTCCATATATTTTTTCCAAATGGTGGCGGGTAAACTGCCACCGGTTACATCGTCCATCGGGGTGTTGTCATCGTTACCCAACCATACCGCAGTGGTCATCTGATCGGTGAACCCGACGAACCAAGCATCCCTGAACCCCTGGCTGGTTCCCGTCTTGCCATACACCGTCTGATGAGCCAGGGCGGCTTTTTGCCCCGTTCCCGCTTTGACAACCTTGGATAACAATTCTTTGATCTGCTTCAAAGGTCCCGCATCGACCAACCGTTTGACGGGCACCGGCTTGTGCCAGTAAAGCAATTCCCCCTGCATATCGAGAATTCCGGAAATGGCATAAGGAACCACCTTGATGCCATCGTTGGCCAACACGGCGTACAAGGTGGCCAGCTCCAGCATGGTCATTTCACCCGTACCCAGGGCCAGGGTGAAATTGGCCGGCATGGAACGCTCCAACCCCAATCGGCGCAAGCGATCCAGGTAAGTATCCAGGCCAATCTGTTGCAAAACCGAGACGGCCACCGTGTTGCGTGAAAGAATGAACGCCTTTTCCAGTGAGATTTCCCCCAGATAGTCATTATCAAAATTATTGGGGGTCCAATCGTCAATTTCCACCGGGGCATCTTCCAGTGTGGTATTGCGATTCATGCCATGTTCCAGGGCGGTTAAATATAAAAAGGTTTTCAGGGCGGATCCGGGTGAACGAACCGCCTGAGTACAACGGTTCAACTGGCTTTCCGCAAAGTCGACGCCACCTTGCATGGCCAACACGGCTCCATCCTTGCCCAAGGAGAGGATGGCCCCCTGTTCCACTTGACGCGACTTGGCTTTGCGTAGTTGTGTCTGCAAAGCCACGTGGGCATCATGCTGTATTTTGGGATCCAAGGTGGTCAGTACACGAAAGCGACCTTCATACTTGCCGAGGATGGCGAGGAGGTCGGGCACGATCCAATCACGCAAGAATTGATGCTGGACTGGTTGCCAGGTTGCTTTGCCCATCTGAATGCCCGTGGACAGGGCTTGGGCCATGTCGTTGGCGCTGATGAAACCCAGTTCCTGCATTTTTTGCAACACCAGACGGGCACGAATTCGGCTGCGATCCGGATGCTTTTGCGGGTGATAATAGTTGGGACCTTTGACCGCTGCGGCCAACATGGCCGATTCCATCAGATTGAGTTCAGATGCGTGTTTTGCAAAATAGCTGAGCGCAGCGGCTTCGATGCCGTAGATGGTTTCCCCAAAGTAGGCATTGTTGAGGTACATGTATAAAATATCATTTTTTGAAAAATAATATTCCAGTTTCAGTGCCAGGACCGATTCTTTTATTTTGCGGTACAGGCTGCGTGACGAATTGAAAAATAAATTTTTGACGGTCTGCTGGCTGATGGTACTGCCCCCCCCCAGGCGTTTGCCCTGTACAATGGAACGTCCCAGGCTGGACAACATTCCCAGCGGATCCAATCCCCAGTGTTGGTAAAAACGTTGATCTTCAATGGCGATAAAGGCTTGTGGCAGATGTGGTGGCATCTGGTCGAGGGAGACATGCACAGTATTGACAACGGCAATTTCCTCAATGTTGCCCTTTTCCTTGCCCAGGATGAATTGCATGGCCCGGCTGGTAGTTTCAATTTGCTCCCGACTGGGTAGGGCGTCCCACATTTGCTCAAAGGTTTGCCGTCCCAGGAACAAGCCGATAACGATCAAAGCGGTAGTCAGGAGTACCAGGAGGCAGCCCATGAAATAGGACCGTCCGGGTTTTTTGGGGTTGGTCCGGGTTGCCTCGGGTAAGGGGGTGGAAAAATCGGGTACCGTGGAAAGCGGTTTTTCCGGCGCATCCCCTGCGGTGACGGACAGCAAATGATTCTCTTGAGGAGGGCTTTTCAGCTCCTCTTTGGGCGGATCGGTTTGCTCCAGGAGTTGCGATACCTGTTGACGAAGAACCCGGATTTCCTCTTCGCTGGAGTGCCGCATTTCCCCAAAGCGGTTTTCCATGGCTTCGAGTTGATCGAGGATTTTTTGCAACAGTGGGGCGTTAGGATGGTTTGTCATGTGACCGTGGATTCAAAGAAAGTCACTGTGAGCCACCTCTTCGGGAGAGGTGGAACAATGAAACCGCCCATACATATTTTCCTTGCGACACAGGGTATTTTTGAATGCTTTTAAAAAAAAAGCTTGCGACAACGCCGCAAGCTTTTTCACGATACAAACAATTTATTGTTATAGTACCGCCAGATCAGCGGATCGAATCAATCTGACGTGACGTCGGACCATCACCTTGATCCAGTTCACGGACCTGGAAAATTTCGACACGGCGATTTTTGTCACGACCTTCGGGGAACGCATTGTAATAACGGGGGCGCTCCTCGCCATAGCTGACGGTGACCAACTGTTTCGGGGCCACTTTGTTTTTCAGCAGGATCGCTTTGACAGCCGCTGCCCGTTTGGCACCCAGGTTGCCATTGTAAGAACTGGTGGCGCGTGCATCGGCATGGCCTTCGATTTCGATCCGGGAACCACGATTGGCGGCCAGTTCTTTGGCGAGCTCAGCGAGGATCTTGACCCCTTCGGAGGATACTTTGGCGCTGTTGGTGCCGAAGTAAAGGACCACTTTGGGGGCAATGGTGCAACCGGTGCTGTCCACCTTGTCACCCCAGGGGGTGTTGGGGCATTTGTCCATGTCATCGGGAACGCCGTCGATGTCGCTGTCGATACGGCAGCCGCGGCTATCCACTTTGACCCCGGGGGGCGTATATTTGCAATCATCACGAAAATCGGGAACACCGTCCATATCGCTGTCAACGGGGCATCCCAGGTTGTTGACCGAGGCGAGCGCCGAGGTTCCAGGGCAATGATCCAACCCATCGGGGATACGATCTCCATCGGAATCGTGCCCGACATACGGATAGGTTCCGTAATAACCGCCCCAAAAATCATGGGCATAGGCCGGGGTGCTCAGAAGAACCGCCAACGCTCCGCCTAACAGAGCTTTTTTCATATTTTTCAATTTACCTCTCCCTTCTCTCCGAGATTCCAGATCCGACCCTCAATGGTTCGTCTGGGAATCTTATTAGACCGGGTTATACCAGTACAAGGTTTTGTCTTTATCTCGTTATGAATCCCCCTGGATGCCACCTGCCGGAGGACTGCACGTTGACAGTCATTCCGGCAGGTTATGGATCATCCAACAGGGGTAACCGAGTTACTTCGCATCCGCCGTCATGCAGGCGGTGTCGCCAAGGCGTTCGGGAAACGATTTGCTCAAGCGATCCCGAACCGAATTGGCATCTTCACGGCTGGCGAAAGGCCCGACACGCACCTGAGTGGCCGTCTTGCCACCGCTCATGGAGACTTCACGCATCAGGACATTCAACACGTCAGCCTTTTCCAGTTGTTCCTTGGCCACCAGGGTGTTCTCCTGGTTGGTGTAGACGCCAACATGGACGAAACAGGGACCACCCGCATTTTGGGAAACCTGAGAACTGCCTTCGATAGCCGAAGAGTTCGCGGGTTTGGCCGCAGCCGGCTTGGCCGCAGGGGCTGCTTTGCTGGCTTTGGCGGGCTTGCTGGCCTTGTGATGCATAGTTACTTCCGGCTTTTGTTTTTGAATCGACACCACGGGGCAGGCGCTCTTGTCGATACCGCACATCATATCGGCCAGGTAAACATTCCCTTGGTGGTCAAACGATTGCAGGAAGCCGGGGTCGAAAAACTTCTTCATATCGTCCGGGGCTTCGATGGCCAGGGCCAGATTACGCAGGTATTCCATGCCATCGTTGCGGCTCATCAGGCCATGGTACAATTTTTTGCCCAGGGTGACACCCGCTTCGTGCAGCGCCCGACGATAAAAGCGCATGTACAGTTCTTCGCCGGTGAACACACGGAAGCCCAATTCATTGGCGTCCTTGGCGAACAAGGGGTGGTTGGCATAGATCAGGGCAGGGATCTCAAGGTTGGCCAAATTCTCTGCGTGGGTGTACACCAACTCGACACTTTCCATGCTGGGGGTGTCGCAGTTGATCTTGTCGGTCAGCGCATCCGCGGGCTTGGTGGGTTTCTTGCTCACACCCATCGTGGCGAGCTTGGCATAAACGTCGACCATGGTTTTGTTGTAATGGCAAACAAAACCGACTTTGAATGCCTGACGATCCGCAGGGGAACCCACAGTCAACAGCTCGTTGAAATATTCCAACTGCAACAAGGCATGGTCGTTCATTTCTTTGGCAAAGCTGACAAACTTGCCATTGCTCTCGGTGGCCCGGGGAATATTGGTTTTGAAGAATTCCAGCGGCCATTGTGCAAAGTCAGCACCCACTTCGGCACCGATGTCGTGCGCCGCCTTAGCAATGTGCATTCCGAGAACCTTCTCGGCGTCCATACGATCAAAAGAGGTGGTGAAGCAGGAGTTGAACTTGTTCTTCAGTTCGGTGGTGACACCGAAGTAGAAGCGTCCAACGGGGGAGCGCAGGTTCATGCTCGGCGCTTCGCCGGTCCTGAGGAACGATACGAATTCAGGGTCAGTTTGTTTGGCTCCATAGAGTGCGCCCTGCATGTCACGCAGACGGCCACCCCAAATTTCCCCCGCCCGGCAGTAGGAACCGACATCCTGTTTAATCAGGAGGGCCGTATCCATTTTGGTAGCGACAATGGTGTCGACTACGGGGTCGGCGGTGCCGTAGACCCCATCGTAAGGCGGTGGTGCGCAGGCTGCAAGAAAAAGCAATGGCAAAGCAGCCATTTTCTTGAGTACAGATTTCACTGGTCGTTTCATACTTCTCTCCCGTTTAGAATGATCTACTGCATGTGTGCGTTTGCGATCCACCTGGGGATCTCTGCCGATTTACCTTCTTACAACCTTAACTTTCGCTGCTTGGAGTGCGTGACCTTTATTTGCCTCATCCGATGCTTAAAGAATACTTAGGGCTTGGATAAGGGCTGCTCTTGGCGAAACCCGCCATATTACCGTAATCTGCTTTGAAGGACCTGCCCTTTATAATCTTGAGAGTAATTCTCGAACTTTTTCCCGGTAAACTTGAGCCTTTATGCAATTTATTCTCTATTATCTTTGTAACAGGACTCTGTAATGCAATAAAAAAAATTAAAAGAAGTTTGGAAGAACCTTTTACCAATACCCGGAATTAATACTCAAAAAAGGGTACCTTTGTAAATAAAAAATGCACCATCAGGATAAAATTTTCTGCTAATTTTCAATAACATTAAGGCTACCACAACCAGATTATCCACTCAAACAGTTTCCCGGCAGCGTGTCAAGGGAGAAATGATCTGACACTGTTTTTACACTGTCTAAGCAATAAATATCTCTGTCTGGATTTCAATAAAGGAGGGAATGTATTAAAGAAAGTGAACCAATCGTTCATTCCCATGGTATCCAGAACAGTTCCTTCCAACAGGGTCATTTGTCGGTTGAATCTGGGGCGCAATTAATCCAATTTTTTACATTTTTGCGTTTTTTCCTTGCTGACAAACTATAATAGATGAAATTGATTTTCATTAATTATTCACGCATGCGGTGGGGAAAATAGGGATTTCTTAGTGAAACCATTTCCTTTTTCAGAAGCGTGGTGTACCCTCGGTCGGCCTTGATCATCGTTTCGGCCAAAGCGCATGGAAGATGCTTCGGCTCCGTCTGGATTCCCGCTTTCGCGGGAATGACAAACGACTGCAATCTCAGGAGATTTTTTCGTCATTCCCGCGAAAGTGGGAATCCAGAATGAGTCGGCACGGACGAAACGATGATCAAGGCCCTTCGGTCTGATGAACAGGGGGGGGGGAACAGGTAGGGGACGTCGCTTGTCACGCATCTTCAGCGCCGTTTCGACCGCAAGGGCAAGGGTGGTTAACTTCCAAATGTCTTGATCAGGTGGTCTGCTTGGCCGCTCGGGGAGATGTCCGATGAACTGGTTTCTTAATTTGGGCTTTTCAAAAAAAATTATTGGTGTCTTCACGATCGTGTTCCTCCTGGCCATGAGCATCATTGGAGGCATCTTGCTGGATCGGGTTGTCGAAGATTACAGCCATGAAAAAACGGTCATCTCCCAAACCATCCTGAGCCAGGGTGACAGCATCCGCCGAAACATGGGGGAAGCCTGGAACAAAAAATTGTTCAAGGATGACTTGTGGACCGATGCCCAAAAGTGCCGCCAGGAAACATCATCCCAGGCACGCCTTGAGTGTGCCCGAAAAACCAATCTGCATGCGATGATCCCGGTCATTGCCATGTTGCGTTCGAGCGAAAGCGCCGCCAAAAGCGCCGGATTCACCGTCCGTGCTGCCAAACGCACCCGTCCCCGCGATCCTAATGCCCAGGCGACCCCCGCCGAAATCCGTACCATGGACCAGATGAAACAAACTGGAAAATCAGAACTGGCCATGGAGGATAAAGAGGCTGGCGTGTTTCTCTTCGCCAAGGAAATCAAGGTGGAGAAAGGGTGTCTCGTCTGTCATGGCGACAGTAAGACCAACCCCATTGGCGACAATAAGGATGTCTTCGGTTTTGAAATGGAAAATTGGCAAGTGGACGAGCAGGTCGGCGTGCTGACCCTCAGTGCGCCACTGGCCGAACTCAACAAAGCCAAACACGAGGCAACTATCAAGGTGGTGGGACTGGTATCGGTTGCCCTTCTCCTGGGGGGTGGCATTTTCACCACCATGATCACCCGGTTTGTGCAAAAGCCGGTGGAAGATATTTCCAAGGGGTTGGTGCGTTTGTCCAAGGGGGATCTTTCGGTAAAGGTCCAGGTGCTTTCCAAGGACGAGGTCGGTCAGGCGGGTTTGGCATTGAACGATGCCGCACGTACCCTTGCGGAGGTCATCCAAAAAGTGGTGGTTTCGTCGCAAAATGTAGCCAGCGGCAGTGAGGAACTCTCTGCCAGTTCGTCGCAAATCGCCGATGGGGCGACGCGGCAAGCTGCTAACATTGAACAAACCAGCTCTGCCATGGAGCAAATGCGCGCCAATATTTCCCAAAACACCGAGAATGCTTCCCAGACTGAGAGTATCGCCGGCAAAGCCGCCAAGGATGCCAAGGAAAGTGGTGTTGCGGTCACCGAGGCAGTGCGGGCCATGAAGGAAATTGCCGGCAAAATCACCATCATCGAAGAGATCGCCAGACAAACCAACCTGCTGGCTTTGAACGCCGCCATTGAAGCGGCTCGTGCCGGTGAGCATGGAAAAGGATTTGCGGTCGTTGCTGCGGAGGTGCGCAAGCTGGCGGAACGCAGCCAGGGGGCTGCGGGTGAAATCACCCACCTGTCCAATTCCAGTGTCCTGGTTGCTGAGACGGCGGGCGATTTGTTGAGCCGCTTGGTCCCGGACATTGAGAAAACAGCGGAATTGGTTAATGAAATCTCAGCCAGTTCCAGGGAGCAAAACCAGGGGGCGGAGCAGATCAATTCCGCCGTGCAACAATTGGATCAGGTGATTCAACAAAATGCCGGTGCTTCCGAAGAGATGAGTGCAACGGCCCACGATTTGTCGGAACAATCCAATGTGTTGCTGCAAGCGGTTGCCTTTTTTAAAACCTGATGGGACGTGGGACCGCACTATTCCCGGGCGCAAAAGTTGATCTTTTTGCAGTGTAACTTGGCTGTGACGGTATGGAACGGATGCTCCCCCGTATTCTCTTGCGCGACCGGGGAGGTTTTGAAGTCTGAGGGGAATGCCTCCTTTTCCCCTTGCAGAGATAGCAAGGGTTGGCTAAGGCGTTCCGGCTCCAGGACCACCCACTGTGACCAATCCGCGTGGGTCAGGTCGATGTACCCGGTCTTGGTGACGTAGCCGGGACGGAAAATGGCGACATGGTAGCGTCCGGGGGGCAGACGCATGCCCGGCGTATAGGCTTGGTCGATGTTGTGCAGGGTGACATGGGCATCTTCAGGCTGGGTGCGAATGGTCAAGCGCGGATCCTGCCAGGGAATCAGGGCCAGATTCCCCAGGCCCAACAGCATGATCAATACAAATCCGGTCCCGAGATGGTGTCGGATGGCGATCATGGCCTGCCGGGCGGGTGTGGCGGGCACAATCGATGCTTTGGCGGAGTCAAATGCGTCATTCATGGGACTGACCTGTTGTTATGGGTAATGGCACTCTCAAACCGGGTGCCAAGTTCGTGAATACGGCGCTGCAACGCCGCACGATCAAATCCCACTGTGCGGCTGCCCGCGGCCTGTAGGGCCAGACGATAATAATTCAAGGCTTCATCGATCCTTCCCAAATGATCCAGGGCCACGCCCAGGTTAAACGGAATGTCGGGATTGCCGGGATTGAGCCGATAGGCGCTTTGCAACGCCGGTTGCGCCAGATTCCACTGCTGCTGTGAGGCGTAAGTGGAGCCCAGGATGAAATAAAGTTGGGCGTTATCGGGGGTGCGTACCAGGAGTTGCTTGATCTGGGAGATGCGTTGCAGCGGTGATGCCGATTTGGTTACACCAATCCGTCCCACCAAGGCATCGGTGTCGTTGGGTACTTTTTCCAGGATACGATCGTAGTAACCTTTCGCATTTTCGTAACGGTTGTTTTGAATCGCCAGTGAAGCGAGTCCCATCAACGCTTCCTTGTTGTCGGGTTCCAGGGTCAGAACTTGTTCGTACCCTTTTTGGGCCTGATCCAGTTGGCCCGATTTGACTGCCAGACGGGCTTTTTGCAGGCTCGATTCCGATTTTTTCCGGGCGGGCAGGTGGGACAGACGGAATGGTTGTTCCTGATCCATCAAAGCCACGGCTGGTCTTTTGTTGCGATCAGGTGCCACGGAACCGCCCTCTATCGGGGTCGTCGCAGAGGCAGAGGGTGTTATCGAGGGTGCTGCGGGGCGATGCGGTGGCAGCTTCCCCTCCCATCGAACTGTTGCGAGTGCTTCCTTTTTCTCATTCGTTACCCCACGTGGGGATTCCTTGGAAACGGCATTGCGGTTAACGTCAATGATCTCTGGTTCCAACATTCGGGGAGTCGATTTCTCGGTGGTCCTGGTTTCCGCTTCCGGTGGGACCAGCCGGGTATCGGTCTCGGGAACGGTGTTGGACTTATCCGGTGGCGGGGTCGCCTTTGTCGCCTCTTCCCGTATCACGGGGGGGTTGGCAACCGTTGGCTCGGGTACAACAATCTCCTTTTTCGCCGGGGTCACCGGTACCACCTGGCGCTGCAAAAAATGATCAAGCGTCTCTTTCTTCGGTACGGAATCCGCCAATTTTTTGTTGGAAGCGTGGTTCGGCCACCAGATCAATGCGGCGAGCGCCGCCACGGCCAACACGCCGTACCGGGAAAAAATTTTGTTTGCAACACGGTCCAGAATGATGAGCCAAGCTGGATCGCGAAGTGTTTTCCAACTGGAATCGCGATCTGCCTGGCTGGAAACGGATTTGGCGGAGCGATCAAAAGGTGCTGGTGGCGTTTGCCGGCGACGTTTGCGGCTTCTCCGATGGCCGGGGTGGTTGATAGCGGTCTCTGACACCGATTCGAGGGGGAGGGATCCGGGTGTTGATTCCTCGGGTGATTCCGTCAGGGATGGGTGTTCATGCCCGTCAAATATGGAATTGTGCAGAATGGGTGCGGGATCCTGATGCGACTCCTCCTGACGGCGGCGCAGGCGTTCGTGGCGCCGCTTTTCCGCCTTCATGAAGGTGTCCAGGAGCAGGTTCATGGTTTTTGACCGGTATCTTTCAGCATTTCAGCTTCCCGACCCCGCACCAGATCCCCCTCGGCGTGCAGCACCGAGGGACGTAAAAATAATACCAATTCGGTTTTGCTGAAAGTTTTTGTACGATTTTCAAACAGCCCTCCCAACACGGGGAGTTCCTTGAATCCCGGCATGTCTTTATCATTCTGATTGGCGACGTTGGTCATCAAGCCACCGATCACCGCAACCTGGCCGCTGTGGAGTGTCAACATCGATTCCAATTCGCGCACCTGGATTTTCGGAACGCGACTGACCACATCGGTTTTGGACAGATCGGGATTGGGATCCTGTGCATAATCGACGATACGGGTAATGGTGGGACGGACGATGAGGGAAACGTCGTCTTCGGGGCTGATTTGCGGTATGACATGCATGACCAGACCGATGGGCACGGTGTGAACCTTGGAGGTGTAGGTTGTCATTTGTTCACCGTTGACCGATTTCTCATTTTTCTCCACGGTGAAATAAACCTCGTTGTCCACCACCTTGAGGACGGCCACCTGATTGTTCATGGCAACCAGTTTGGGGGTGGAGAGAACTTTGACATCGCCAAATTGGTGCAACAGACGCACTGCTGCCGTCACGTTATGAATGGTCCCGGTCAGCGTATTGATTCCGGCGGCGGCGTTGCTCAAACTTAAATTGAACATCGACGCCTCATCCTGAAAAACGGTGGACCCGCCTGTGGCATCGGTGTTGTGAATCACGGTGCGGGACACCTGGCGGTTGCTCTGGACATCGCGAAAGGCGTTCCAGTCAACACCGGCCTGGAATTCGTCGTTCAAGCGTATTTCGACGATGGTGGCCTCGATGCGCACCTGGCGCTGGGCACCGTTCATGACCTGGTCCAGGTATTCCTGGACCTCCTTGTGTTGTTTGGAGGTGGCCCGTACCGACAACAAGCCGCTTTGGGGGTTGACAATCACCTTTTTGGTTTTTGCCGTCTGCTCGGGGGGCGTTATGGCCTTGGGAATGCTGCCGGGCAGGAGGCCCAGGGCCGAATCGTCCAGTGCCCTGGGCACAACACCCGGAATGGAATCCTTGGCCTGCGCACTTCCCGGGGGCAGGGGTGTTTTGTCGGAAGTGTCTTCCGATTGTTCGAGGATGGCCAGTATGTTTTGTTCCAAAATTTTCCAAAAATTGTTGCTGGAATTGTTCGAGGCGTGCAACGTCGAGTCGCCACGCGATCCTTCTACAACCTCGGTCCCCTTGGTGCTGGAGGCGTTGGTATGGGTTTCGGAAACGGAAATCTGGCTGGAGAGCCGCAGGTCGCTGACGGAACTCCGATCCAGGTTGAGATAATTGATGCGATAGGTTTGCAGGTAGGGCCAGTCGGGGGTGGCGAACAAGGTTTTGCCATCCTGGCGGAAGCGGACGTTCACCTGTTTGCTGATCCGTTCCAAAATTTGCGGCAAGGTTTGATCGATGACGTTCAGGTTGACGGTCCCTTGGACATCGGGGTGGACATCCAGGTTGATATGGGCATCGCGGGCCAAGGTGGCCAGCAGGTTTTTGACCTTCATCTCCTCGACGGCGATGGAATAGAGTGCTGTCCGATCCACGGCGTTGTCTTCGGGACGCGCCTCGTTGAAAAACGGCGAGACGGCCACCGGTTCGGGTATGGTTCCGGTTGTGGCGGCTTTGGCTTCGATGTGCCCCTCTTTGGGGGGAAACGGATTTTTGCTTTCGCCGGCACACCCGCCAAGTGTGACAACAATCGTCAGTGCCAGCAACCACCCCCTTCGGGTTACCGGTTCCGGGATCGTCATTGGGGCTTCCTTTGCGGGTTTGGCTGAACGACTTCTAGGGGATGGGTATAGCGAATCTCTGGGGAGACCCTGTCTTGGGACTGGACCAGGGATTGGGCGATCATGGGTCCGGGGCTGGGGGTCAGAACGTGGCGGACCATCAGGGCCAGGCCGAGCGTTACCAGGAGGAGAATCGCAGCTTTTACGAGGATGGGGCGCATCTCTTGTGCGTGGCGGAACAGGGCGATGGGGAAATGGCAATCGCGAATGGCGCGCAGCACATCCCGGGGGCGCACGCGGCTCTGCCGATCGGCAAAGGCGGCCATCAAGGCTTTGTGGGCCAACATGTTGATGCGGCGAAAACCTCCCCGCGATGCCAGGTGGATGAGACGAATGGCTGTGGGGGAAAATAGCGGTGGACCACGATGCCCGGCGTGATTGAGTCGCCGTTCCAGGTAGCGTGCGGTTTCTTTCCGGGTGAGTGGTTCCAGGGTGAATCCGTGGTTGATTCGCTCCCGAAGTTGCCGCATGGCGTGTTGATTGATGTGTTGATCCAGCTCGGGTTGGCCAAAGAGGACGATTTGGTAAAAAACCGAATCGCCGACCTCAAGGTTGCTGAGCAGGCGTACCTCTTCCAAGGTTTCCCGGGGCATCCCTTGCGCCTCGTCGATGAGCAGGACCACCCCACGGCCTTTGGCATGGCATCGCTCCAGATAGGCGCTCAAAAATGCCGTCATCGCCACGCGACTGACATGCTCCCGGGTATCCATCCCCAGTTCCGCGGCAATGGCCAGGAGAATATCTTCTGGGGAATAATTGGGATTTTGCAGCAGTACGCATTCGTAATGGGGTGACAATTTTTTGGCGAGGGCGTTGCACAATGTCGTCTTGCCGCTGCCCACATCACCGACCACCTTGAGGATGGCTTCACCGCTTTCGATGGCGAAGGCCATGGCATCGACAATGGTACTCCGGTTGCCGCCGGAGTAGAAAAGTGAAAAATCGGGGGCGCTGGGAAACGGAAAACGCTTGATGGAAAAATGTTCCAGATACATGGTGTACCCCGAAAGTATGCGCCTGGTGCGCATCGGCTGCCGGTCTTGTGTGTATGGTGAGCTGTGCCGCCCCTCTTCTCATGCACGGGTTGCCATGAGAGTCGCTACGCCCTATACAAAGACCGAATGGTCGGGATTCCCCTTAGCATGTACCATGCCGTTTCATATTAATAATCAATCACAATACTTGCACCGCTTGAAGGGCATCGAATGGGACCGCGCCATCCATTCCGCGTGGAGCAGGGGGAGTGTTTCTGCACGTCAGTCCCTACGTCTGGGAAACCCCGGCCCGGGATTGCCCGGGTTATGATATGGAATGGAAAGGCCGTTATCCCTCTCCGACCTATCAAGCCTACATCCATGGGATGAAACAGTTGCTCGGTTCCAAAAATAGGTGTGAAAATCTGAAATAATATGGGAATATCATCCTAGCCGGAGCATTGTGGAGGTGGGCGGCTTCTCAACGCCTTGATCTGACCGAGTCGTGGTAACATGCCGATGCTGAAGAACCATGGCCACACCTGTCACCACGACACCCGCCCCTTTCGGGTATGGTGGGGATTGCTCTCTGTCCTGGCGCTCTTCATGGTCCTGCACCCCTCCCTGGCCGAAGATCACCCGAACACCCCCCTGGACATGAGTGCCACGGCGGCTCCCAAGAGAACCGATGCACCCATCCATATCGCCCGAGTGGCTTCCATCCGCAATCAAGTCGTTGCCGGAACGCCAGAAAACGGTACCGTTCGCCTGCAACGCCTCGCAGTGAACCAACCATTGTTCAATCAACAAACGATCCACACCGGTCCCGATTCATCGGTCAGCATCCGTTTCCTCGATGGTTCCTTGTTCAAACTGGGAGCCGAAGCCACCGTGCATTTGAGTCAATTCGCCTTCAGTCCCGCAGCCAGTTTTATGGAAAATACCGTGGAGGTGGTCCAAGGTTCTTATCGCTACATTTCCGGTCTGCCCACCAGTCATTCCCGCATGGTACTGAAAACGCCCATGGCTGTGGTTGGCGTTCGGGGTACCGTCCTGGAAGGATTGGTGGCTGAGGAATTGCCCTCTTTTTACAGTATTCCCAAAGGGGAAGGGGTGTTGTTGCACCAAGGGACCGCCCAACGGATGGGGGAAGGGGAATTTTCGGCGGTGGAAGCGAACAAACGAGTGCCCGCTCACCCCCGGGATTTCCCCTTGGAAGTCGCCTGGCAAACGCTTCTCCATCTGGATGCCGATATCAGGGAACACGCGTCCCAGGTTCCCTTAAGCGAAGAACACATGTTGGAGGATGCCAGGGCCAGCCAACGCGGCGTCGAGGAACAACTCGGGATTGCATTGGCCCCTGCGCCAACGCCCACAACAACGCAAACCCAGGCCACACCACCCGGAACGGATCTGCAAAAGGGCAAGCAATCCGTCGAAAAACTTTTGCAACCGGATAACCGGGATGTATGGCATTGGTTACGCGGCATTTGGCAAGAGTTGTGGGATGGTGTGACACATTGGTGGCGAGGTGTGCGGGAATGGTTGCAAAGCACCCGGATCGGGAATACGTCCTTTGAGCTGATTCGATCCGCCCGGGCAGCGGCGGATCGGTTGCTTCAAAGTCTTTCGCTGTTGGTTGGAGCGGCGCGGTTGGAGTTGTTAAGTCCCCCGGAACAGCCGCCGTCACCGATACTGCTTGCGCAACAAAAGGTGTTTTTGGCGCAGGCGAAACGTCAGTATCCCCAGGCGATGGAGCAGGTGAAACAACGCCAGGATCGCATCAAGCGGCACAATCGGGAAAACAGCGCATCCGGGGCACGGGCCATCTTCAAGGGGGTGGCTAAGGTTGCACACAACGGTCGCGAATTGGCCGGAGCGGTGGGGATGGCGATTCAGGCATCCCCCAAGGGGGATAAGGCGATGGCCGAAGCCATTGTTGCCGGGGCGGTGGGTGTTGCCGGCCGGAGCGACAACGCCACCATTGCCGCAGCGGTCGTAGCCGCCGGTGCCGCTGCGGATCGGGAAGTGGCCGGGGTTGTCGCGGCGGCGGCCATGGGGCAATTGCCCGATGTGGCACGGCGGGATGCCGCGCCATGGGTAGCCATCGCCGCTACCCACGAAGCGCCATCGGCTGCCGTTGAGATCGCAGGGGCGGTGACGAAAATTGCCGGTGCCGCGAGCGCGGCGGAAATTTGCGCCGGGGTCATTCGCACCGTGAACGGCGATCAAGCCGCCGCGATCGCCAAGGCGACGACCGAGGCCTCGGGTCCGTGGCAGGCCAGCGCCATTGCCATGATGGCGACGCAGGTGGCAGGAGCGGCGCAGGCGGTTGCCATTGCTCGTGCGGTGACCGAAGCGGCGGGGGGCGGCGTCGGCGGTGAGATTGCGGCGGCAATCCTCAAGGTCCCGGGAACCGATCCGGTCGCGGTGGCTCGGGGGGTGACCGAAATCGCGGGTCATCAGGTTGCCGGTGAAATTGCCGCCTCCGTGGTCAAAAGTGCGGGGCCGGAGGTTGCCGCCCGGGTGGCGGGAGCGTTAAGTTCCTTGGCTCCTGACAGCGCGGCGGCAATTGCCACTGCGGTCATTGGGGTGGCGGGTAGCGACGTGGCGACCGGAGTGGCGCGGGAAGTGGTGCGTCAGGCGGGCACAGAGACGGCTGTGGTGGTGGCGGGCACCGTGGTTCAGGTCATGGGCGAGAGTGCCGTTGTGGAAATGGCCCGGGCATTGGCAGGTTTGGCGGGCTCGGACAGGGTGGCGCAACTCGGTGGCATGTTGACCCGGCTATCCGGTTCCACGCCGATTGCGGATATCGTCCGCGCCCTGATGGCGGGGGCCGGGGCTGCCGACCGAGGGGTGATCCTGGCGGTGATCGACCAGATGACAGGGTGGCGCAAAACGGCGGAAGTGACGCAGGCTGCAGCCCTGGCAACGGGGGAGGGGATGGGAGCCCTCAAGGAAGCCATGAACGAGGCCGTGGCCTCGGGGAGGGTCGATGGCGTGATCAAGACCCTGGGGCCGCTGGTCAATCGTATCCAGAACCAGGTGGCACAGGCAACACAGGATATTGACAAGGCGCTGGCCAGCAACAGGTTGGTCGCCGACTATGCGGGAACCATGGAGGCCATCCTGGTTAAAATCAGCCAAGCGACCGCAACGGTCGAAACGATTACCCGGGCAACCCATCAGGCGGTTGAGAACAACCAAATGTTGCAACAAAACATGTCCCAACAGATGCTGATTCAACAGAACATTTCTGAATTGCAACATTTTTTTGATTCAAAGCCGACGGCCTCCCCTGTGGATGTCTGGTCGTCGGAGCAGCATCCAGCATCCAAGGGCAGCAGTGAACACCAGGGGACAACCGATGCTACGAAGAGAGTGGAAGCCGCCAGGGAGACCGTTGACAAACCCATCCCTCCCAGCAACCCGGGAAAACAACCGACTGCCGATACCCCGAGTGGTGCCGCGCCATTTACGCAGTTGATTTTTGACGCTGCGCTGAAAATCATTCATCTGGATGAACCCCAAGGTACCGTGGTCGGGAACCTGTCAACCAACGATTTCAATGCGGCTGATACGATTCATTTCTCCTTTCCGGACGGTCAAAGACAGATGCATGGGGCTTTTGGCATCGCCAATGGTTATCAGATCATCATTCGGGACAGTAGCGCCCTGGCGACACTTTTGTCCCCCAATGCCCCCGGGCCGGTCTCTTTGACACTGACTGTCGAGGGTATGAATCATGGCGGTTTGGGGGGTGTTGCCGATATCCGCCTGCCCCCCATCGTCCCCCTGACGTTGAAACCGTTGCCTGTCAGTGCCCCTGCCGAGGTGGCCATCATTCGCCAGGCATCACGGCAATTGGTCAGCAACATGGTGGCCGGATTGCAAAATCAGGGACAATGGATCCTGGATCAGGATCAATTATTGCTATTGACCTTGGGTAAGATGGATCAACAGTTGTCACCCGGAGGTGTGTTGAGCCAGGTGCAAATCACCGATCTGATCAAAAAATTGGGTGCCAGCATCACCCCAAACATGATAACCATGGTCATGGAAGTTGGGATGGTTGACGCGGTGCGGAGCGTCATACCCCAATCCATCATGGATCGTTCGGATGGAATGGTGGTACCCCTTCTCAATGCTGCTGCCGATGGGGCAACCACGGTGCGTTTGCGTTTCAAACCGATCATCGACAACACCGCCCGAACGATTGCCTACGATCAGGCGGGCTCTTTTGTGGACCTGATCACCGAGGGTTCCCATGCCGTGCCCTACACCCAATGGCCTCTGAAAGAGGTCATCGACCTGCATTACAATGCCAATCTGCCCTCATTGCAAGCCCGTGGCTTGGGCTTGTTCACCGGCCGCTCCGCCGATTCCCGAGTGAGCCAGCCCATCCCGGCCGTATACTCTTTTGACCAATTTTTTCCCGGTTTGATCGGGGAAATACGGGTTGGCTTGGATGGTATCGTTTTAAAGGGAGCCGCGAACGCGTCCCAACATCGCACGCCTCCAGTTTTGACGCCATGAACTTGAGTTCCGAGGTCAGTTTCATGCTCATCGAAAAAATTACCTTCAAATATTTACGGGATTTCCGGTGCATTGCGGCGGCCTGTCCCGATACCTGTTGCCAAGGCTGGGGTATCGGGGTGAATGAAGATAAATTTCTCGCATTATCTCAGGTGATGGTGGGCGTTCCGGGTGGTTTGTCGGAATTGTCGGAAAAGGTGAGTACCACCGTCCATCCGGATGGGCGAAAGCGTCATGCCATCCGCTTGACCGGCACGGGATCCTGTCAGTTTTTGCGAGGGGATCGTTTGTGTTCGTTGCATGCCCGCTTCGGGGCGCAAATTTTACCGCAGGTGTGCTACCATTTCCCCAAAATACGCTTTTTGGTCGGGCAGCGTTGGGAGGTCATGGCCTCGTTGGCCTGTCCGGAAACGGCACGGCTGTGTCTTTTGGATCCGCATGCGATGAACATTGTCGATCTCCCGGATCTCCCGGATCAACCGGCCTGTGACGACCCTTCCCATTGCACCCGTATCGATATCCACCATTCCAGGCCCTATTTCGCCCATTTTGACAAAGTACGTGGGGTTTTGTTCGTCTTGGGGAGCCTGGATCGTTTCCCCATGGCCAGCAAACTTTTCATGGCCTGTTATTTCGCCAGCCACATCGGGTCTTTTTTTCATGCCAACCAGGAAGATCCCATGGATCACCTGCTGGAACGAGAAATCGCCATGATCAGCAGTCCCACCATTCGCCAGCAAATCCATGAGCAGTTCATGGCCATCCAGGTTCCGCAGCAGAAATGCTTTGAATTCGTTGCGATCATTATGAACAGTGGTTATTCCCATTCCGCCAGCCGCGACTACTCGGAAATGCTGGCCAGGGCCATGCGGACTTACGGTGCCACGATGCACCAAGGGGTATGTTCCGTTCCCTTGGAAAGGATCGTTGAACACTATTTCAAGATTAAAGAATTTTGGCAGCAGGAGTTCGGTCAGGAACTGGATCAATACCAATCCCATTATTTTTTGAACCATATCATGGGTGTCCCCTACCTGCACAACGCCAATACCCTGGTCTACCTGCGTGGTGTTCTGATTGCTTTGGCGGTCATCAAGTTCATCCTGTTCGGGTTGTTGGGGTGTGATCCGACCAGTGTGCCCCCTACCCGGGAAGAACGAAAAAAAAGATTGGAAGAAACCATGGTTGACACCGTACAAAAATTTTCCAAGGCCATCTATCACACCCCGGCACTTCTTGGCCAAGTCGAGAGAAAATTGGACGAACAAGGGATCACCACCTTGCCCCACATGTTTTTTCTGCTGCAATTCTAAACCGCAGCTATCTTGGAATATGCAGTTATTGTCATCCCCGCGAAAGCGGGGATCCAGAAAGTTAGAGAAAGGTGTGTAGACTCCTTGGATCCCCGCTTTCGCGGGGATGACGCTAGAAAACTACGTGTCCCGTGTTGGTTGCGGTTTATCTTGGAATATGCAGTTATTGTCATCCCCGCGAAAGCGGGGATCCAGAAAGTTAGAGAAAGGTGTGTAGACTCCTTGGATCCCCGCTTTCGCGGGGATGACGCTAGAAAACTACGTGTCCCGTGTTGGTTGCGGTTTAATAAAAATAACAGACCGTAAAGTGCGGCGGTTCCGCATTGTCAACCCGAAGCCACACCATGCACTTTATCGCCGATCTGCACGTCCACTCCAAATATTCACGGGCCACGAGCAAAAACCTGGACCTGGAGACCCTTTCCTATTGGGCGCAAAGGAAAGGGATCACCCTTGTGGGAACCGGGGATTTCACTTATCCAGCGTGGCGGGCAGAGATTCGTGACCATTTGGTTCCAGCCGAGGAGGGGCTTTTCAGGCTAAGGCCGGAATGGGCGTGCGCGGTTGCCAAACGACTCTCCCTGGCGGCACCGGACCTGCCCACATTGCCCACCCGCTTTCAGCTCACGGTGGAAATCGCCACCGTCTACAAAAAAGGGGATAAAACCCGCAAGGTACATCATCTCATCTGTGTACCCGGCTTTGCGGAGGCCGAAAAAGTGGTGACCCGGCTCGAAGGGATCGGCAATCTGCATGCCGATGGCCGGCCCATCCTCGGGCTGGACTCCCGGGATCTTCTGGAAATCACCCTGGAGGCGGGAGAGGGGTGTTATCTGATTCCGGCCCATATCTGGACACCCTGGTATTCCATGCTGGGATCCAAGTCAGGCTTTGATTCGGTGGAAGCGTGCTATGGCGACCTCGCCGGACACATTTTCGCCCTGGAGACCGGCCTTTCCTCGGATCCCGCCATGAACTGGCGCATTTCCAGCCTGGATCGTTTTCGACTGGTTTCCCATTCCGATGCCCATTCCGCAAACAAGTTGGGCCGGGAGGCGACCCTGTATGATACCGACCTGGACTATTTTTCCATTTTAGAGGCCCTGAAAAGCGGACAAGGTTTTGCAGGTACTCTGGAGTTTTTTCCTGACGAGGGCAAATACCATCTGGATGGACACCGGAAATGCGGTGTGCGCCTCACGCCCATGGAAACCCGTGCATTGCATGGACTCTGTCCGGTCTGCGGCAAAGAGGTCACGGTGGGGGTGCAAAATCGGGTCGAGGCGCTGTCGGACCGTGATCCCGAGGCGATTCCAGCAGGCAGGGATCCGTTTTTTTCATTGGTACCGTTGGAGGAGATCCTGGCGGAACTGGAGGGTGTGGCCGCGAACAGTCGCCGTGTCCAGAGGGCCTTGGATTCAGCACTGGCTCATTTGGGACCGGAGTTGCACATCCTGCGCAATGCCCCGCTGGAGGACATTCGCCGCCATGGTTCGGAGCGTTTCGCGGAAGCTATTGCCCGGCTACGGCGTGGGGAAGTGATTCGTCAAGGGGGCTTCGATGGTGAGTTCGGGGTTATCCGACTGTTTCGTCCGGGGGAACGGCTTTAGCGGACTCTTTGCCGTACCAGGGCGCAAAAACACCTATGATCGATGCCAATGCTCGCCCATGGTGATGCCGCTCAGATCGGGCAACGCCAGGAGATCGGAAAAATCCAGCACAATTTCCCCAACTTTATTCAGCAACAAGTCCTGGATCGGTTCCAATTCATTGCGATCATTGGCTTCGTTCAATTCCTTTAAATCATCCCCTTCCTTAAGCAAAATAAATTTTGCCCGGGTATTGTTGATCGTTTCCACCACTTGAATGTCGTAAAACACTTTGCGTACCGGGTCGATGCCATTTTTGGACAAATCAGCCCCTTTGATTGCGATCCCCTTGGCAAGGAGCCATGCTTGCGGTACACCACTCTTGACCTTCTTGACCCGTTCCAAACAGCCCGCTTTTTGCAGTTGCACGTCCGTGATCCCCAATTTTTTCAAATCTTCCGGGGTCAGGCGATTTTCACTTCCGGGCAGTTTAACCACCCATTCCTTGAGAGTTTTGATCCCGGCTTGTTCCAATTTTTTGGTACTGGTCAAGATTTTGCGTTTGAATAATTTTTCGACGGCGATGCCCCCTTCACTGCGAATGGTGGGCAAATCCAGGCGATTGAATTGCAGCTTGGGTAGCAGTTCACTCCGTTCCAACTCATCCCAGGTCAACCATTCGCGCCAAGCGTCCAATTCGATGAACTCTTGTTCGGTGACGACCTCATCTTTGAGCAGCTTGATCCCCGCCTTTTTGATGGCCTCAGGGGAGGTGTCGAAGTCAAGATTTTTGTCCAGTTTAATCTGGTTGATGACCTTGAGGAGCAAGCCACCGCGCCGCCGGATCCGTTCCGTATCCATGCCAACATTGCGCAATACCGGCATGAAACCGAGACGTTCCAACTCCTTGTAGGTCAGGAGTTCCATGGAGGGAACTTTTTTTGGTTTGTTGGGCAAGAACTGCCGCCGTTCCTTTTCCCGCGGCAGGGCGAAGCGTTTGCCTTTGGGCAAGAGATCGGTGTTTTGCCGCATGTAGATGCGGTGCCAGGCGGTGTAGTGCTGGGGATGGAAATGCCCCATCAAGGCATCGGAATTCATGATGATCAATACTTTGAAGGAATCCAACTGCCGTTTGTAGGCGCGGCTTTCCTCCAGGGCGGATACCATGTCCACCAATGAGGAGGCGAGGATGATATCGAGATCGTTTTGATCCAATTCCGATACAATTTTTGGAATATCTTCGTTGATGGCCTCTTTCAAGAATTCGGCAAAGGTGGTCAAACCACCATAACCTTTCCCTTTGACGCTAGCGTACCATTCGTGGTGCAACAGGGCTGTCAACATGGACAAATCGGGTTTTTGACCGGGGCGATACAGCATGCGTCCCCCCTGGAGGGGATGGGATTGCATCTCTTTCCACTGGGCGGCGTCGAGTTTTCCGGGCCAATCGAGGGTTTCCAGTTTGATTTTTGTCTTGCCCACGTCATGGTTGAAGACAGCGACCGCGCCACGGACAATTTTGTCATCGCTCCAACCCAGCTCGCGTCCGATGGCCATCAGGTGAAAACTGGCGACGATACTGTGACGCGCTGTACCGCCATGGTGCTGCGTCAACGCCAACAATTTTTCCGTGGGATCGCTGGCGAACAAACTTTCAATATCGGCCAAATTGTCCCGCATCATTTGTTCCAAGGTGTGCAATTGTAGCTGGTTTTGCACCGTTTGGCTGATGTCATCCATGCCCACCAGCGCTTTGGCGACGATGTTTTCGATGACGGAAAACATTTTTTCCATCTGTGCCACCGTCGTCACCACCGTTTTTTCCTGGATGGTTTCGGCGAACACCGTAAAAATGCCACGGCGTTCGAGGCGTTGGAGCAACTGCACGGTGATCGGGGTATAGCGCGGGGCAAAGATGGTCGGCAGGCCGGGAGCTTTGACAGCCTGGGAGGTTCTCATGTTGTCCAAAAGGGCTGGGTCGGAAATCAGATATTCCCCCTTTTGCAACTTTCTTTCGGCTGTTTCAGTCACAAATCCCCATTTCCATAGCGACTCTGGCAGGGTGTTATCCTTTGTCTACCCTGCCGCAAATCTTACCATATCAAGGCGGGCTGCGTCAGAGTGGTTCGTTTTTTTTTCTTGCAACTGGAACCGACTGAGGTACAAGCCTTTCCCGATTGGTTTTAGCAAGATAGTTGCCAGAAAACAAATTTTCCCGGATTCGCGCCATGACCTGATCCCAGGAATCGTCGTGAGTTTGGCGAAATTGCCGCATTCCGGGATACCAGGGCGTCGTCCGCTCATCCAGGCCCCAACGCCAATCGGGAACCATGGGAAGGAGGATCCATGCGGGGTGATTCAGGGCTCCGGCCAGGTGAATCACGGCACTGTCCACCGCGATCACCAGATCGGTCTGGGCAATGGCGGCTGCCGTGGCGGAAAAATCATCGAGCCAGGGGCTCCAGTCAACAAAATTATTGAATTGACTGAAAATCTCCCGATCTTCATCCAGCAAGGGTTTTTGCAAGCCGATCAGGGTCAAACCGGAGAGGTGCCCCAAGGGTGCCCAATGGTGTGGGGACATGGAACGATGACGATCATTTTTATGTTTGGGATTGCCGCGCCACGCCACGCCAATCTTGAATCCGGTTAAAGATTGGGCACGTTGGGAAAAAAAAGCGGATCGTTCGGGATCGACGGCCAGATAGGGCAGGGATGCGGGGATGGTGTCCACGGTGGTCCGCAACAGATGCGGCAGGCTCATGAGGGGGGCCTGGGCCGTACAGGGGGGTACCGTTTGCTCGGTTGCGAACACCTTGTCAATCCCCGGGGCGGTTTGAAACAATGGGACCAACGCCCCGGGACATTGGACCAGTACGGTGGCCCCCATGGCTTTGACCAACGGCGCATAGCGGATGAATTGGATGCTATCGCCAAAACCTTGTTCGCCGTGCAGCAGGATGGTTTGCCCGGGCAACCGGGTTCCGTTCCATAACGGCTGTTTTTTGCCATGATGGTGAAATCCCGCTGTTCGCCAACGCCATTCATGCTCGGCCCAACCCGTGGGATGGTCGCCCAGGCGCAACAACAGCAACCCCAGGGCGAGATGCCCTTCGGCAAATTGCGGCTCCAGTTGGATTGCGCGTTCCAAAGGGGGGCGGGCTTCGGCATGGCGTCCCTGGGCTTGCAATGCCAGACCGAGATTGTACCAGGCATTGGTGAACTCGTTGTTCAAGCCAATCGCCGTTCGAAAACAGTGTTCCGCCTCCCGGTAGCGCCCCATCTCCTGTAGCACGGCCCCCAAATTGGCATGGGCTTCGGGAAAGTCGGGTTGCAACGCCAGGGCGGCGGAGAATTGTTCCCGCGCCTCGGCCCATCGTTCCAGGGCCATCAGCGCGAAACCATAATTGGAAAGGGCGGCGGGATAGTCGGGTTGCAGGCTCAAAGCTTTTTGGTAGCATGCCAGGGCTTCGGGCATCCGTCCCAGTTGGTGACAGGCTATACCCATAAAATTACAGAAGATAGATGGCTGTTTGGCCGCTACGCGCAGCAGGGTGTCGCAATCGATTTCCCGGACCCGGGGCAGTCCCGCGAGCAGATGGGCGATGGCTTCCTGATTGTTCCCCGCCTGTTGCTCCAGCAGTGCCAGATGAATCCGGGCCAGGGCCTGATGGGGTGGCTGATTGAGTCGTGTTGTGTAAAGCGTGCGCGCTTCATCCCAGTGCCCGGAGGCATGGTGCTGGAACGCCAACTCCAGTCCGTCATTGCCAGAGGGGATTGATGTCGCCGTTGACCAACCGGGATACCTGAGCGTAGTCATTCAAGGGGGCAGTACCGTTTCGTTATTGGGGGCTATCCGTTCCGCAGGGTGCCATGGCGAGGCACCCGTTGGTAGCCCGGGGAATCGGTGATAGAATGAAACGAGCGATTGCACCGAAATACCGTCCTCAAAAGTATACCGACAACAAGCTCGCAATGTAAACAGGAATGGGGGTGTATTTGTTGGAACATCTGATCCTGTCCCGGGATATGGTCCTGATTGTCGCCGCATTCGTGGCGGTTCCCCTGATACTGATCTGTCTTTGGCGGATCGTTGGTCGTTGCCATGTCTGCCGGCAGCGGCACGAAAGGGCAGTACCTCACCATTCGGGGGATCGGCTACCCCAAAACCCGGAGATTTCCACGGCGACCGGGCATCTGCAAAGCGAATTCCTGGCTGCCATCAGTCAGGAAATCCGTACCCCCATGAATACCATTATCGGTTTGAGTCACCTGTGCCTGGAAACCCAGTTGACCGGACGCCAAAGTGATTTCATTCAAAAAATACACGATTCTGCCAAAACTACGCTGCGTACCCTCTCCGACCTTTTGGACCTGGCCAGGATTGAGGCGGGGCAAATGGATCGGGAGTCGGTCGATTTCAGTCTGGACACTGTGTTGCAACCGGTTATCGCTGCCATTGGTTTGAAAGCTTATGAAAAAGATTTGGAATTCATTGTGGACTGCGATCCAGGCATCCCAGCCGGGCTGGTGGGGGATCCCCGGCGTTTGAGTCAGATTGTCGTCAACCTGTGCCACAACGCCATCAAATTTACCGAACAGGGCAGCGTTGTCATTGGCGTCCGGGTCATGAGCCGCGAACACCCATCGATGCGCCTGGAATTTTTTGTGGAAGACACGGGAATCGGCATGACGGGGGAAGAGCAAGAGAAACTGTTTCAATCGTTCTCCCAGTTCGACGCCACCATTTCCCACAGGCTGAGTGGCCATGGCTTTGGCTTGGCGTTATCGCAAAGGTTGATCCAAAGGATGGATGGCACCCTGCGCTGCCGCAGTCATCCCGGGCAGGGGACGCGATTCAGTTTTGATGTTTCCGTTGGCATCACCTCCCGGGAACACACGAACATGGAATCGGACACCTTGCCCACCGATTGGCACGCCCTGAATCTCCACGGTGGTCGTGTCCTGGTGGTTGAGGACAACGCCTTGGCCCGTGACGTACTCATCCGACATGTGATGGCGAGTCACTTTCGTGTTGCAGCAGCGGAAGGTGGTGATGCTGCTGTGGACACCCTATTAAGAGCCCAGGCCGAAGGGGATCCCTTTATCCTGATGGTGATCGATCTGACCATGCCGGAAATCAACGGTCTGACCTTGGCAGCACGCATTCGGCAGGAGGGACGACTCCATTCCCAACCCCGGATCATCCTGACCTCTTCCGTCGGTGATGAAGCCGTTCTCACCAAGGCGGTGCGCTATGCCGATGTCCATGCTTCGCTTTTGAAACCATTCCTGCCCGGTCAACTGCTCCCCGCCCTGGCCAAGGCTTGCAGCCGGGTTGACCACGACACGCCCCAGCCCATCGTCAGCATCGACGTGGCGACAGCCCTGGAACGCCTGGAGAACAATGAAGAACTGTATCATTCGGTCCTGGCCAAATTTTTGGTCAATCAGGGGGGGGCCGAGAAAAAGATTCGCGAAGCCCTGGACGCAGACGACATGGGTACGGCACAACGTTTGGTGCATACCTTGAAGGGGGTGTCGGCCATGATCGGGGCTTTTCCATTGTCGGAAGAGGCCAGGGTATTGGAATCGGCCATCAAGGTGCGTTCCGAAATGGCGGTGTTGCAACCTTTACTGGCCGAAATGGCTCGGGAGTTGGCCAAGATTTGTCGCGAGGTGGATATCTATCTGTCCATGCATAAGCCGCATGCGTTCACCCCTGACGTCAGCGAAACCGACAATTCCATTTCGCGACGGGATGCCTTGCTGCGCAAATTGTTGCAGGAACTCTCCACCTACAATGCCGATGGTGAGTCCACCTTGATGGATCTCAAGCAGGTTCCGTTGCCAGATGCCATGGTGTCGGGCATGGAAAAAATGACCCGACAAATGCTGCAATACGATTTTGAAGGCGCGATCGACACGTTGAGGCAGTACGCCAAACAGTTGAACATCGACCTGGAGCATTAAGGATCACGGCCTTGATGTGTTCAGGCGGCGATGGCCAGCGGTTGTTGGCTGACGACCGGATCCGGTGTCCCTGTCGCCGTAGCGGCGGGATCGGTTACGGCGGTACTGGCCGTGGTTTCGCTGCTCGAAGCGGTCGGAGACGCTGTCGTCTGAGCGTTATCGTTTTTGGCTTCGTCCACGACGGACGGTGTTGCCCGGTCTGTCTGGCGTGGCCAGGGTGATGAAACCGAGTCATCAGGCAATTGCTTGTACAAATCGGCAACCAGACTGGATGCCTGGTCGAGCAACTGGAACAATTGTGCCAGCAGGTCTGCGATGGCGCTGTTGTTGTGCGAGGCATCGGTCGATGACTGGGATGTGGGGGATATCGCGTTCAGCAGGCTGCCAAAGGTCGTGTCGTTCCCCTGGCCGGTTAGTGCTGTGGGATCAAAAAAGGAGGGACTGCGTTGTTGCAGCAGGGCCAGCAGGATCTCTGTGCTGCTCCCCTGGTTGGTTCCGGCTTGTTCCGTGCTGGCATTATCGGTTGCGCTCATCACCTGGTCCAGCATCGACATGAACCCATTACACGATGACGAACCCTCGGTGCCACAGGTCATCCGTGCCTGAATCAGGGTGATTTCCATTGTGGATACGTTCATTCCTGTTCTCCTCTCTCATGAGCCGGTAGCGGGACGGCCTTTTTTTTATGATACCCTGTCTCGGGTGTTGTCTTAGATGTTATCAAAATCCATGCCGACCATATAAAATATTGAAATGAATATGAAATGCCTTCCAAGGCGGGGTGTTTTCATGCCTTTTTTCCCGGTATGGGGGCAAAAATTGTATCAGGTCCGCCCCGACGTGCGGCAAAAGCTGCCGGTTGTGGAGTGAGAGTTGTGCAAGCCGGTACCCGGGTCATGCTGGAACGTCCGGAACCACATTATGCCGAGGTGACGGAAAACGGAATCTTTTTTTGTGGTGGCGGGACAAATAAACCGCAGCTATCTTGGGATGCGCAGTTCTTGTCATCCCCGCGAAAGCGGGGATCCAGAAAGTCAGGGAAAGGTGTGTAGACTCCCTGGATCCCCGCTTTCGCGGGGATGACGCTAGAAAACTACGTATCTCGCGCTGGTGGCGGGACAAATAAAAAAAACCGGAAGTCACCCCCCGGTTTTTCTTCGTCAACCAACTCGGAAAGTTTATTGAGCCGGCTTGGCAGCGTCTTTTTTCTCAGCGGCGGGCTTGGCAGCCTTTTTCTCGGCGGCGGGCTTGGCAGCCTTTTTCTCGGCGGCGGGCTTGGCAGCTTTTTTCTCAGCGGCGGGTTTGTTCGCTTTTTTAGCGGCTTTCTTGGCGGCCTTTTTGCCATCCGGCTTGGTCTTGTCACTCTTAACGGCAGGAGCCGCGACTTTGGCGGGTTCCGCAGGGGCGGCCGGAGCGGCAGCAGCCGGAGCGGCTTCAGGAGCGGGCTTGGGGGCATCAACCAACACTACGGGAACGGCACGAACGGCGGCTTCCTGCGGTGTGAGTTGGAGGATTCCCGCATGGGAATGAGGGCCATTGCCGGGATGGGAGTAGTAGTGGGGATGCGAGTCGCAACCACCTGCGGGGAAAATGACGTTATTGCTGTCGCAGGGAACGACTTTGGCCATGTCATGGGCGAGGGCGGAGCCTGCGAACATGAGCATGGCGGAAGCGCAGATGGTTCCAAGAATTGAAGTCTTCTTCATTTGTTAAGCCTCTCCTAAGGTTGAAATAGCGTCCTTATGGACCTGGGGATTGTGACCCGGGTGGACTGTTTGTGTCGTGCCTGATGGAACATGGTTAACTATCGATCTGATCTTTACGGTAATGTGTTTCGCCAAGAGTATTGGATTGGAGCGAAAAAGGCAACCCGATTTCCTTGCAATCGCTAAAACTTCCTTTCCTTTTCCGCGTAAAGTTACGTTAAGAGGTCAGATGGGGTCAGTATAATTTTCATTAATTAATGGCCCCCCTCGTTACTTCCCCTCATGTTGCGCTGTCTCACGGTGTGTCGTGGGACAATATGTCTCGATACAAAATGTCTCATTGGAATAAAGTTAATAAAATCAATATATTAATCGCTTTATTCCCCGGTTTCCCTCGGGAATTCCGGGCATACACGGTTCAAATTTGAATCTGTAGTTTGGATATTATAAAACAAAATAAAAATGTATATAATGTAACTATTTGTAAAACAATGATATAATAAATTGTTGAAAATAATAGATGCCTGGCATGATGGGTGCGATGGGAATGATGTCGGGCACAACACACACTTCGATCATTGCAACGCCCGGGTGTAGAAAAAATAAAAAAGTACAAGAAAGAGTGAGGAGTGGGATGATGAACACCAAAATGATCAAAAGGATGGTTTCGGCACTGGTGTTGGCCGGAGGGGTGGCGCTGATGCTGGGTAAAGTAACGGAATCGTCATCGGTTCCCACGGGAGAGATGGCGTTGGCGGCCATGGACGGCAATGTGAATGATGTGAATCGGTTGCTGCGGGCCGGATTGGATGTGAATCATGGGGGGAAATTGGGCAATACGGCCCTCATGTGGGCGGCGGAATACGGGCAAACCAAGGTGGTGCGGAGCCTGCTCGCAGCAGGCGCGGATGTGAATGCGGCCAATCGTTGGGGGCAGACGGCGTTAATCCTGGCGGCCCAATGGGGCAATGAGGACATTGTTCGCATGTTGCTGGATCATGGTGCTGACGTGGATCAGGTCTCCACCAACGGTTCGACAGCGCTCATGAAAGCGGTACAGTACGATTTTGATAACCTGGTGCGGATCATCATTGACCATGGGGCTGATGTGGGGAAAATCGATAACCAGGGGCGTTCGGCACTGATGATCGCGGCGGAATGGGGATCAACGAAGAGTGTGGGGTTAACCCTGGCGGCAGGTGCCCGCATCGATCTCGAGGATCGAGCCGGGTATACCGGATTGATGTTGGCGGCCATGAATGGTCACGACGCGGTGGTGGAGGCCTTGTTGAACAAGGGCGCCGTGGATTCCAGGCTGAAGGGATGCGGTTGCATGGCGTTGCATCTGGCGGCTGAAAAAGGCTATGTCGGTGTTGTGCAACTGCTTTTGACCCATGGAGCCGAGGTGAATGCCATCGATGATCGGGGCGAGTCCCCCTTGATGGTTGCCACCGCCAACGACCGGTATGATGTCGCCAGGGTTTTATTGGCCCATGGGGCCGACCCCGGACTCAAGGATGGTGGTGGAAGAACAGCCATGCGTCACGCCGGTAAAGTCAGCGAAAAAACGGCGATGGGTAAACTGCTGGCCAAGGTCGGGGCGATGATTTGACCAATGACCGCACGCAAGCTGCCTGCCCGATGTGAAGGACGAATCGACTTCACCGGGTTTTTGATCGGGTGCCATAGGGTTGGGCACCCGTTTTTTTGTGCGCCCGGCAGGGCGCACTTACTTGGGGGTGAAAGTCCCCTACAGGCCCGGCAAGGGGAACTGTTAGCCGGACGGCAAGGGTGTCCACCGTGAGGTGGGATCTGAAGGAAGCCGC
>PEAK01000110.1 GCA_002753515.1 Magnetococcales bacterium | reverse complement strand
GAAAAGAAAAAAAAGAGGGAAGAAAAAAGATTTCTTTATCTGATTTTTTGAAGAAGAGAAGAAGATCCCACTCGCATTTTCAAGCCGGTGGTGTTCCTACAGTTCCGGACCGGTGCTGGCACCCTTCACAAAGGGCATTGAAATCCGACCATTCCATGCACGTGTGAATCCAAGCAAAATCAACTGCAAAACCTGGGTTTCTAGAAAATATCCATGGCACGCGGATAGCTGGAACCCTGTGCTGATTTTTTGATGTCCAGTCGCAGGATGATATTTTTTCGGAAAAATAATGATCTTCTGCTGTCGAGAATCATGGCTTGTCAAGGCACACACGAGGTATTACTTTAGAAAGCTTCGTTAAGGTGAAATAACGTCACAACTTGTATTGGTTTCATAATGTTCCAATGAAACGGAAGCTGCAAGGTCCACTCTGTGAACCGCATCCACGATAGGTAAAAAAGCCCATCGAGCCAAATTGCTGCTGTATTTGACGAAAAGCGTCTGAGGAAAATATGATTTCGTTGAGGGAAAGGGGGGGAGAGCGTGCCCACAGTCTTGCGTTATGCTGGATACCGCTTCTATTTTTACAGTCATGAGCCCAACGAACCGGCGCATGTTCATGTTGATAAAAATGGAAATTCTGCTAAATTTTGGATTGTTCCATTGCAACTTTCATCAAATATTGGGTATTCTGCAAAGGATCTTTCAGAGGTAAGAAAAATAATTCAACAGAATTCGCACACCATCTTGGAGGCGTGGCATGGGTATTTTAGCCCTTCGAGCAGATGAACGCGTCAAAAATGTTCACATAGATAATGTTGCCATTCATGTTGACTTGATGGACGGAAGGACCATTTCTGCCCCACTGGTGTGGTTTCCCAGGCTGGCCAACGCAACCCAAAAACAGAGGGAACAATGGGAAATGTGTGGGGGTGGCTATGGCATTCATTGGGAAGAAATTGACGAAGATATCAGCACTGAGGGTTTGTTGCGTGGCGCTCCAGCTTTTTCCAGGTAAAGACTCTTTTTAACATGGAATTTTTTTTGGAATTTTAATGATTAAACCGCAGCTATTTTGGGATGCGTAGTTTTTGTCATCCCCGCCCCTGTCCATTCTTCTGGGGCACGATTGCTTGTTACCACGATCGAGCCGCGCTCATACCGACCTCTGATCACCTCATACAGGTCTTCTGCGCCGGCAGGAGATACGGGACGCAACCCCAAATCATCCAGAACCAGCAGATCCGTTTGCACGTATCCCGCCAGTCTTCTTTGATGAGAGCCGTCGGCGCGGCCAGAGTTGAGGTGAGATAACATCTGGTGCACGTTGAGAAAGAGCACATCCATACCCTTCCGGCAAGCGGCATGGCCCAATGCAATGGCCAAGTGAGATTTGCCAACGCCGGTCTGTCCATAAATCAGGATGTTTTCCTTTCTGGCAACAAAACCGCAGGTTGCCAATTCCTGGATCGCTTGCCGATTGATCCCGGTGTTGAAAGAAAAATCGAACGTTTCCAGAGTCTTTCCCGGATCAAACCCCGCTCGTCTTAAGCGCTGCGAAGTTGCTTTTGTTCGCGGCGCTCGATTTCATCTTCCAGCAAACGCTCCAGAAAATCCGTGTAGGCAATTTTCCCGTCGATCGCTTGATTGGTGCGGTCTTCCAACGTTTCCAATATGCCGGACAGGCGAAGCCGCTTGAGTTTGGGTTCCAAATGGTGCTGTAGCGTCATCAGAGCACCTCCTGGTGATTTCCAAAATAGTGCCCTGCGTCCCGGGCATAGCGTGGTTGCGGCATTTGAATCACGGTGGCAGAGGGTAAAGGTAGTGGCTGCAAAAAGTGCTTCCACGGCTCTTTGTCCAGACCACGCTCCAGGATGCGTTTGAGGCTGCCAAAACCGATCTCATCAAAGTCCAAGGCACGCCGGCAGGCAGATTCCATACGCTGGGATGTAAACTTTTCGACAAATCCCAACGCGGCAAAGCCAGATCGAACCTTTTCCGTAATTGGATCAGACAAATACCTTTGCATCCATTCGAGAGTGGCCGGTCCCACTTTGGCCGCTTCCTTTAAACACCATTGAGGCGTGGCCTTGAGAAGCGCAACCTTGTGTGGGGGAAAATGGTCCAGATTGAAAACCCGGCTTCTGGGCGATTGAGCCCGCTCGTGGGTCGCCACCAGGTCCAGATCATGGTAAATCCGTACCGCACATGTGGTAACCTGGATTGTCAACTGCTGGTCAATCAGTCGAAGCGGCGCGGAATAAAAAGATTTTTCAACGTTCAGATAGCAATCTGACTGAAGCTTTGCCTCCTTCCAAATACAGGGCTCCCACCTTGCCGAAGGTAGCGGGATCAAGGCGGACCGCTCGGCAGACTCGAATTGCTCCAACGGTTTCCATCCTGTTGTACCGTGCACCCGATGTCCGGCAATTTCATTGTTCCAGCGCTGTAGTTGCTCATTTGCATCGGCGATGTCTCGAAAGACCCTGTCCGGCATGAAGTTCTGCTTGATATAACGAACACTTCTCTCAACTTTTCCCTTGTGGCGTGGGGTCCGCGGGCGGTTTGGGTTTACCACGAACCCGTAATGTGCTGCCAGATCCCGGTAGCTCCTCTGGATCAAAGGATCATGAACCGATGCTTTGACCACGGCCGCTTTGAGATTGTCCAAAACAATTTTTCCTGGAACCCCTCCGAACGATTCAAAAGCCTCCTGGTGCAGACGTAACCATGTCCACGACGATTGATCAAAGACGATTTTTACGAACATGTGTCGGCTGTGGGAGAGGGTCATTACAAAAACCCAACCAGAACGGCTTACTTGCTTGACCGGGTCGAACAGCATCCCTACATATCCAAAGTCCACCTGAGCCTCGGCGCCGGGGGCCACCTCGATACGGCAAAAGCCCTCTGGTATGGCTGGTCCTCGCAATTTGGTCACAAAACGGCAGACACTGGAGTAACTCCCAACATACCCAATCTCAACAAGCCGTTGATAAACAACCCTGACGGACATACCGGCATCCCGTAAGAGTACTTCCACAACTCCTTTGTATGCCTCAACGCCTGAAATCTCCTGCTGAACAGAAGAATTCCGTGTCTCCTGCATGGCCTTTGCAATCACTTCCGGTTTGGGAACCCACCCCAGTACCGCAGAGCGTATCCGTTTGGTTGCGGGGGGGAACGAGATTCAGCATTAATCTTTGACTGTTGCGGTATGTTTGGGCAAATACACAAAAGAATAGAAGAACATCAAACCATGAATTTGGCATGCCATGAAACGATATATATAATATCAACAATATAAAATAAATTCACTCTTTGTCGCTTGCCAGGATGGCAGATGCGGCACGAGAATGCAGTCGGATCAATTGAATCTCCTCTGATGAAATACCAAGGGATTCCAAAAAATCCTGATGGGCTTCGGGCGCGTTTTTTTCGAATAATGCGTGCCATGTTTCTTTTGCTTTGTCATCCATGCCAGCACCTTCCAGGAGATTGATCCAGCGGGCCTTGTCCATAAAGCGTGTCTTGTGTATCACATTGTTTTGTTGCAGCATTGCGGCAATGAGTCGTTGCTGGGCACGCCTTTCGGCAATTTCCTGATTGATCTGAGAGAGATGCATTTCAAGGGCCTGTTCAATGATATCGGTCTGTGTGTCACATAGTTCACGAATTTTCTCCAAGGACAAGCCAGTATCCCGCAAACGAATAATACGCTCCATGCGTTTGAAATCGGACGTTGAATAGAGCCGATAGTTGGCTTCGCTTCGCAAGGAGGGGGACAGCAAACCGATTCGGTCGTAATAAAGCAGTGTTGATCTGGAAATGCCAAAATGGCGGGCGAGTCTGCCAATAGTCCACATGCCGGGTGCCCCACAGGTGCGGATGGTTCAGAAGAATTCCGCCCTCCGGCAAAGAGGGCGGTGGTTGAAAATCCAAAGAGTTAAGATTTGGCAGAATGGGCTCGAATAAGCTTGATTTCCTGAGCCGTAAGGTTAAGCCATTCGAGGAATGCCTGATGGGCATCCGCATGACGATGTTCAAAAATGTGATGCCAACGTTCCATTTTGGCCTCATCCAGACCAACCTCTTGCAGCATGCTGATCCACTCCTCTTTACCGATTGTGATGCTGTTCATGCATTTTCTCCAGAATAGAATGATGTGAACATGGCTTTTGGTCAACCAAGTCGATCACTCTCAACTATGAAGTGGTAGTCGGGTCAAACGGAATTTTATAGTGGCACTTGAATTCACTTTGCCAGTCAGCGGAAGATTTGGACAACGCATCCTGATGACATCATGTGAAAACCATCCCACAGCATTGCTTCTGATCTTTATGAACCAGGCATGGTGATGAGGTGGGGTATGCACCGCCTCACCCAGATTAATGAAACGTATAGTATTCCCAAGCCAATGTGAAGAAAAACACATACAAGGTGTGATTTCTTTCCAATCACATTCTACAGCCTTCACACCCACCCGGTTTTTTCATGGTGTTTCATCCCCCCCTGTGCTACTTTAACGCAATCCATAGGGTGCTTCACTTTCGTCAGGTCCAAAGCGCCCGAAACAGGCCTGTTCCACTTTTATTGCAAGGGGGAATATCAATCGTGCTAAAGCCAGGAAAATCACGCAAACTCCTCCCACTTTTGGGCTTGATGGTCCTTTTCGCCGGTGCGTGGCCTGCTGGGGCCGCTGAAGAGGGAAAGGAAATCTTTACCGTTCAATCCCGACAGGTGAGTGATACGGTCACCTTGGGGGGAACGGTGGTGCCCCTGCGGGATGTGACCCTTTCAGCACAGATGCCCGGTCGTGTTCGCTCCATTGCCGGACAGGAGGGGGATTCCTTCAAGAAAGGGGCGCTGTTGGTCTCCATAGAGGATGTTGACCTCCTGGCCAAAAGGGATTCCGCCGTGGCCGAGTTGGCCAAAGCCCAGTCCATGTTCCAGAACAACAACGTGCAAATGGCCCGGCAGGTTTATTCCGGCTCCCCCATGGCGTCCGACAACATGGGGATGGGGATGCCTCGCATGTTTGATCGCGCCTTTACCCGACCCTTTTCCTCCATGATGGGGATGGATAACCCGGGATTGTCCGATTACGCACAAAATTATTCCCACGGAATCCAGGTACAACAAGCGCAAATGTCGATGATACAGGCGCAGGCCTCCATCAAGGAGATTGATGCCAAATTGCGCGATGCCCGTTCCATTGCCCCTTTTGATGGTCTCATTACCGCCAAACGGGTCGAAAAAGGCGATACCGTGCAACCGGGAATGCCTCTGCTCTCCTTTGCCGATCCCAGCCGCCTTCTGATCAAGGTCGATGTTCCGGCACGCATCGTCACCGGCCTGAAAAAGGATATGATGGTCCAGGCTCGTCTGGATATCGGTGATGCCCTGGTGGAAACCAAGGTGGTGCAGATCTATCCCATGGCCGATCCCCAGCGCCATACGGTGACCGTCAAGCTGGAATTAACCGACAAACCGCAAGGCCAAGGCTTGCTGGGTATGTATGCCGAGGTGATGATTCCTGATTTGACCGTGCAGCCCCGTTCCCTGCCCACGGTTCCCCGCTCCGCAGTCATATGGCGCGGCAGTTTGCCGGCTGTCCTGGCCCAGGCCGAGCATGGCGAACCGGAGTTGCGCATGGTCCGTCTGGGGGGACTGGTCGACAAAGACTTCGTCAGTGTCCTTTCCGGACTCAAAGAAGGTGAAAAAATTGTTGCCAGCAATCCTGCGTCCATGATGACCGGGTGGGGTGAGAAGGCAGAAGGTGGCGTCAAAAAGCATACAACGTTTTGAACTGTCTTGAGCTTGGAAAGTCGGGCTGCCGTTGGATTGGTGTACCATGTCGGAACAAAAATGGGATAGGCCAGCTATCCAGGATCGTGTCCTCGGCATCATCGCCAAAGTTCTGAACATGCCGGTGGAAGTGGTCGACCTGGAGTGGATGTTTGGCGATGTGGCACAGTGGGACTCCTTGAAGCATGTGGCTATCATCACGCAGGTGGAGGAGTTTTTCGGCTTGGTGTTTGATGTCGATCAGATAACCGAGCTGGAGAGTGTGGAAGATATTATCGATCTGGTGGAAGAGTGTCAGTGATGGACGCCTATGGACCTGCTGCAACGTGTGCTTTACCGCGATGGGTTGATGTTGGTGATCGACAAGCCGACCGGGTGGGCGGTGCATGGTCCGACACAAAGATCGAAGAATTTAGAAATTCTGTATGATTCTTTGCGGTTTGGGTTGCCGCGTTCCCCAAGTCTGGCCCATCGTCTGGATCAGGGAACCAGCGGTTGTTTGGTTCTGGGTCGTCATCCCAAGGCGTTGCGGCGCCTGCAGCACTTGTTTGCCCAACACAAAGTGGAAAAAAAATATTGGGCCCTGGTGCAAGGCCGGCCCGTGGAGGAGGAGGGGTGTGTTGATCAGCCGCTTCTGAAAGTGGTCAGCCCCGATCCCGGGGTCACCATGGCCGTTCACCCCGAGGGACAACCCGCCGTAACGTATTACCGTCTTCTGGGCCAGATTGAGGATGTGTCCTGGCTGGAACTGCGGCCTGTTACGGGGAGAACCCATCAACTTCGCCTGCATTGCCGGTTTCTCGGTTGTCCGATTATTGGCGATCATCGCTACGGTACGAACCCCAGCGGTCAACTTTGCCTGCATGCCCGGCAAGTGATTGTTCCTCTCTATCCCAAACGTCTCCCCATCATGGCTATTGCGCCACCACCATCCCATATGAAAAAATGGTTGGACTTTGTGCCAACCGACACCGGGGATAGGGAACCATGACAACCAGAATAATGCCGCGCCTCACTATGGGAAAGATCGTGCGTTTGTCTGCGGAAAAGGTCGGTTTGGCCCCGGTTGGACTCTTGTTCGGGCTCGTTCTCTTAATGCCGGGTTTGACGGGGGCTGGTAGTGAGAAACCGTTACCAACGGTACAGTTGCCAGTGATTTCGGTTTCATTGTTCACGGGTGGCGTAGGTTATTTCCGGCATGCTGGCGATATCGAGGGAGGGGTACAGGTCAGCCTCCCTTTTAAAACGGATGAAATCAACGATGTGTTAAAATCCTTGGTGATTGACGCCCCCCCGGCGGAACCGGCAGCTTCGGTCGTCTTTCCCTCGCAGCAACCCCTGGAAAGATTGTTAAAAAATTTTCTTGTAGATCTTTCCGGTCATCCCACCTTGGCTGACCTTCTGACGCAACTGCGTGGTAGCCAGGTTCGAGTCGTTTACCAAGGAAAAGAGGTGGAGGGGCGTGTCTTGGGACTGGAGCAACGTCCTTTACCCATCATCGGGGATCACAATGGCTCTTCGATCCAGGACTGGTTTGTTAATCTGGCCTCCCATGATGGGTTGCGCGCCATGCCCCTGCGGGAACTGGATGAGGTGCGCCTGGCCAAAGGGGATATTCAGGGTGACCTGATCAAGGCCTTGGAAACCTTGGAACAGGCCGGGGACCATGAACGAAAAAATTTGCAGCTCACGTTCAAAGGGTCCGGAACAAGGCGGGTCACCGTGGGCTATGTGGTCGAGAGTTCGGTGTGGAAACCAGGTTATCGCCTTGTATTGCCGTCTGCTTCGGGTGCCGGCACCCAGGCAGCGCTGCAAGGATGGGCCATTGTGGAAAATCAAACGGACAATGATTGGAACGGGGTGCGTCTGGCTTTGGTCAGTGGTCGTCCCATTTCGTTTGTTCAGGAGTTGTATTCGCCCCGTTATGTCAGTCGACCTCGTGTCACCCCAAAGGGTACCGAAGGGGTGGTACCAACACGCCATGAAATAGGTATGGCCCCAGTTGCAAAGAAAAAAGACCTGGGTGCTTCCGCCAACGCCCCCCGCGCACTTGCCGCTCCTGCCCCGGCTGCCGCACGGGAGGCCAGCCATGGATCCTCCGAAGAAGCCGTTGTTGCAGACGACAAGGCATCCACCGATGCCAACAGCTCCCTGCTGCCATTTCCGGTTTCCCTGGAACATCAGGAGAGTCGAGGCATTCGTTTTGTCGTTGAGGGGGTTACATTACCACGCCGTCGCGGTGCCATGATCACCTTTTTCAACCGTGGCCTGCCTATGGAACGGATCAGTTTGTTCAATATCAAAAACCATGTCTCCCATCCTTTGCTCGGGGTCCGCATGGAGAATGATAGCGGTCAACAATTGCCGGATGGTCCGGTGACAGTGTTTGAAGATTCCCGTTATTCCGGGGATGCCCTGCTGGATGATCTGGCACCGGGACAAAAGACGTTGTTAACTTATGCAATTGATCAGGATGTCCAGGTATTGGTCACGCCTAAATTGGTTTCAGGGCGGCAGACCACAGGCAAGGTTTCCAAAGGGGTGCTGCATCTGACGCGACGCAATCAATCGCATCATGATTATATGATCAAGAATTATTCCCAGGAAAAGCGCAATTTATTGGTGGAGCATCCACGGACCCCTACTTGGACTTTAGTACAACCCGAAACCGTCTTGGAAACCACGGGAAAGTGGTACCGTTTGGCAGTGGAATTGGCACCCGGGGAACAAAAACAGGTGCAGGTTATCGAAGAGTTGGTCCGGGAACAACAGGTTAAACTATCGGGTGGTCTCTCTTCAGTTGTATTTTCCTACGCCTCCGAAGAGGGCTTTTCGCCCAATCTGCAACAATCCCTGGCCCGGGTTTCACTTCTTCAAGGGCGCGTGGAAGAGATTGATCGGAAGATTAATGAATTAAACCGGGACATACGTACCGACAACGAAGAGCAGGCTCGGGTTCGTGCCAATCTCTCTTCCATCCCATCGGGGACGGCTTTTCACAATCGGATGATGGCCAAACTGGATACGCTGGAAAGCACAATGGAAAACAAGATGTTGGAGCTGAAGCTCTTGCGGGTGGATCGTGAAATCGCCCGCAAGCATTTGGCCACCTACATCGCCGCCCTGGAAATTTAGGGGGTGTTGACACTCACATTCAAAGTATCTTTATCTTGAATGGATGGGTCCGGGAAGGGGGATGCCCCTTCCCGGCAGGGTTTGGGACAGCGTCCCAAGGTTTTGTTTGTTTGCGCTCCTTTACACGAAGCGTATTTTCCGCGTGTTTTTTGCGAAAAATATCAAGCATAATGCTGGGGTAAAATAGCTTAGCTGCAATCCGTTCAGTTGAATGTCAACGCGCCCTAGTGCTTCACTTCATCTTAATTTTCGGGTACAGCCTCTTGAGTTTAATACGAGCATTTTCGTTCCTAAACTGCCAATCAACTCCAATTTGTGCGGCATTACGACTGTCGGCCCATATTTTTGC
>PEAK01000109.1 GCA_002753515.1 Magnetococcales bacterium | reverse complement strand
GAAAAGAAAAAAAAGAGGGAAGAAAAAAGATTTCTTTATCTGATTTTTTGAAGAAGAGAAGAAGATCCCACTCGCATTTTCAAGCCGGTGGTGTTCCTACAGTTCCGGACCGGTGCTGGCAGACCGTGACCCAGGTGGGCGCGGGGCTGGGATTCCATCTATGGATCATGCTGGCACAGGCTGTAACCAAATCATCACCATAGCGATGGTGGCAGTATTTACCCGTTTTGACCCGATTGCCCCAACCACCATCACCCCAGGTACACAAAGCTTGCCCCGGTTCGGCCTGAAAGGCGTTGGGTATGGGGCCACGCAGGTTGTACTTGGGCATCCCCCCGGGAGGCCAGGAGCGGCGGGGTTCCCATACCAAGCCCATCGATTTCAGGAAAGTATCCGCTTCCCGCCGCAGGTCGGGGCGAACCATAGGCGTCAAGGGTGGTAACAACGGTGCGGTCATGGGCGTTGGCGGAGCGTCCAGGGCACGTAGCAAATAATTCATATGCTTGCCAAAAAGCAGTTTGACGTATTCCTGCATTTCGTACAACTCTTTGGATCGCAAGCGGTTCATGCGTTCGGCCCGCTCAAAGAATGCGGGAAACAGGGGGGAATGGGTGCGTTGCCATTTCCTGTTTTCCACTTTGAGGATGGGGGAGGCGGGCTCCAATGCCAGCAATTCAATGATTTTTTCAATATCGCTCTTTTTAATGTTAACCCGGTCGAGAAGTTCCGTAAGTGTCAAACCTTCCGGTGCTTTTTCCAGGGCCTGCAATACTTCCATGACCGCCTCTTTGCCCGGGAAGGCGGTACGAATGAAATGGTGGATAATATCCTCTTCTTCCTCGGCGCTCAGGAGGATGCCGTAGGCTTTGTCCAGGGCGCGTCCCGCCCTGCCAACCTGTTGGTAGTAGGCGACGACCGATCCTGGCATTTGGTAATGGATGACAAAGGAGAGGTCCGATTTATCAAAACCCATGCCCAAAGCGATGGTAGCCACCAAGGCTTTGACCTGGTTGTTGAGCAGGGCTTGCCCGGAACCGATTTGCAGATAATGCAGGGCGAGATCACGATTGAAAGCATTGTTCATAAAACAATGATATAAAATAATAGAATGCCATGATTACAGGATGCAATCTGGAGAGTGCATCACGTACCGCAAAAAATCAAGCATCGATTGGGCGGAAAAGTTGTTTGCAGCGGGACGGGGGAAGACTACTGGGGTGAGCTTTGCCGTAGGTAATGGACGGCAGCCATTACGGCCAAATGATAGCCGATGGCCCCCAAGCCGGAGATTTGTCCCAGGGCGATATCGGCGATATAGGAGTGGTGGCGGAATGGTTCGCGGCGATGAATGTTGGAGAGGTGGACTTCGATCACCGGCAGTTTGACCGCCAACAAGGCATCGCGCAAAGCGACCGAGGTGTGGGTGAAAGCAGCCGGATTGATGATGATCAGGTCGGTATCGACCAGGGCGGCTTGGATGCGATCAACCAGTACCCCTTCATGGTTGCTTTGGAAAAAATCGAGTGTGGCTCCCAATTCTTCCGCTTTTTTTCGGCAATCCCGTTCAATATCGGCCAGAGTGGCAACGCCGTAGACCCCGGGTTCACGTAGGCCGAGCAGGTTTAAGTTGGGTCCATTGAGTATGAGGATATGTTTGCGTTTCGCAGTCATGGCGACCTTAGCGATTATGATCTTGCTTCAGGGCATTACCAAATGCGGTCAGCCGTTCTGCCAACCGATGCCGGGTTGCAGGCTGAGGGGGGAGACGCGAGGCCTTCATGCGCCGGCGCAACCCATCCAGCCGTAGTTCGATTCGTGCTGCCGGCCCCAGGTTCAGAATGCGACCTTGTTGAATTCGTTCCAGGAAGCGGACAAGGGGTTCCTGATGGGGAAGTCCCGGAGATGCTGCGGGCTTGCCACCCTTTCCAGCCAGGACCGACTTGCCGTTTCCCAGTTGCACAAGATTGAGGAATGCCTCCAGACGTTTGACAGTCACATCGTCCAAAGCTGATTTTTCAGCGGCGGCATGAGCTTCCAATTCGCCCAGGATGGTATCGAAGGCCCGGGTCGCTGCCCGACTGACCCCCCCCAGGGCTCCGCGGACTTCGCTGCCAAAATGCCGGCTACCTTTGGTCACAAATTGGGAAAACAGATACCACTGTGCCACCAGATGGGGATCGGTTACCAACAAACTGGAAAGATAATCCCAGGCATGGTCAAATTTGTTTTCCCGGATAAGCGACATGACGGTATCCAGGTTGTCACGGTCAGTAGTCATATAGCCTCGTTGGAACATCTTGGCGGTGTGTCATGGGGAGGTGGCCTTTTTCCAGGAAGGGAGAATGGCCTGCCATTCCTGCTGACGAACGAAGTAGGGGGTACCATAATCACCAGAAATGCTGTGATGGCGGTAAAGTACAAAAGCGTGGAATGCAAAGGTGACGTAAAGATTGGCCAGAACCATGGCGGTTATCAGGGTTAGCGACAGGGTTTGCCGATGAGGCGTTGTTATCCGGGCGTGGATGTTTTCCATCATGAGCGCGGCGAACAAGAACAAAGAGGGATAAAAGATGATGCTGTAATGGGGGAGGGTGGGAATTCCCAACAGCAGATACCCCCCGTGTATGGTTATCAGGAACAAAAGGAGCAAGGTGACTAGTTTTTGCCCGGGGGTTTCTGTTGGACTGCGTGCAAGGTGCCCGGGTCGCAATGGCCAGTGCTGGGACAGCGCGGCGATCAAACCCAGGGCGGCCAGGAGAAGGAAGATGAAAAAAAAGAGTTGCGGCAGCAGGATGACATAGCTGTCCCAAAACAGGGTGAATCCCTGACTGCCCAGGAGATAATGGAGACCCAGGCCTGAAGCGATCAGGAACATCCAAAAAAAGTTACCCAGGGTCAAGCTCTGACCTTGTTGTGTCCCCAGCAGACGCCAAGCCTCCAACAAGTTTTCATAGTGGGTTTGCTGATGGAAATAGAGGTATGGGGCATAGACGGCGATAAACAAGAGTAGCCCCAAGGCCAGATCGATGCCACGGATAGCGATACGGTAGCGAATCAGGAAGATCAGGATGGCGGGGGGGAGAAACCAAGCGCTCATGTGCAATTGGGTGGTGAGAGCGACCAGCAGGAAGAGCGTCCAGACTTTCCAGGGTCGGTAGCGTTCGCTGAGGGACAGGAGGATCGTGCAGAGCGCCATCATGAAGGGCATCAGACAATCCTGGGCCCATATTTTTCTGGAATACAGGATGGTCCAGGGGGAAGATGTGAAGAGTAGCGTGGTGATGGCGGCTGTGGGGAGCGACACATGGCGTTTGAGCAGCCGGTACAGCAAGAAAATGCCACCCAGATTGAGCAGGATGATGAACAGTGTCACCAGCTTGGGATCCGTGGTCCAGAAGACCGGCAGGGCGAGGAGATAGAGGAAAAAGGGCGGGTTGTACAGCCCGGTAGAGGATTTCAAGCCGATCAGAGCGGGTTTTCCCAGGAAAAATTGTTCAAAGGTCAAGGTGATGGCATTAAATTCATCCTCTTTGAACTCGATGGTGTCCAGAAAGGTGAGTCTGAGCAGGACGGCGATGGCCATGAGTGACCAAAACAGGGGCTGGGGGAAGGCGAGGGGAGGGGTGATTTTTGTTGGAAGCGGAATCGATGGGGTATCCTTTGTTTTCGGATGGGAGCCGCCTTGGGCGAAAACAATGGCCAGAAGGATAAAAAAAGCCAGGAAATGGTAATAGTTGCAAAAAGCCTGCTTGCCGAACAAAAACAGGGTGGCATAGATCAGAATGGAGGCCAACGACCAATGCCACAGGGTGACGTGACGAAGGGTGATGAACCAGAGTGAGGTTATGCCGGCGAGCAGGACATAGATGACCAGGATCTGGCTGCCTGGAGTTTCCATCTGGGTAGCGACCAATATATAGGCGACCCAGGAGAGGGCATCCTGGCGAATTTTGTAGCCGGCGATTTCTGCAAACGTGTGGTTGATGAAGGCCTGGGGATCCTGGAGGAGGAATGGGAGAATGGTGAGGGTGAACACCAGTGCGGCCAGGATGGCGACCTGAATGGCGGAGCGGGGGCCAAAACGACGCCAAAGGTAGAGAAAACTGACCCAGGCGATGACAGCGGCGTACTGTTTGGTGGCCAGGGTCAAACCCAAAAAGATACCGGTGCTGATCCAGGCTTTGGGTGTTTGGGATTGCCGGTTCAAGCTCCAGGCCAGGAGGGCGGTGAACATGATGAGCAGGGTATCGTTCCAGGCTTGTTCCAGGACAAACAGCGTCACGGGGAACGAAATCCACACCAGGGGGAGGAGGGTGGCGGCTGTGGGGGACAGGTTACGATCGCGTCCCAGGCGCCACAGGGCTGTCAGGATGACGAGTTGCGCGATGATATACGTGACGCGGATATCACCGAAAAGGTACCAAGTGACGGTGTTGGCAATCAGGATGACGGGGAGATAAATGTATCCGGGGACATAGCCGTAGGCCCCGTGATACAGGTCGGAGAGGGGTTGGTTATAGGGATTTTTGCCGTTGAGCAGATAGTTGACCGCTTCGACGCCGTGGTGGAACACGTCGATATTGGGATTAGGGGAGGCTTGCAGGACGCCCCACAACAGGAGTGGCCACAGGGCGAGTGCCAGGTAGGCGGGAAGTCGCCGCTTCGGGGTATCCGGTAGTTCGGGATGGGTTCGGAGGGTACCGATCCACAGGTAAAGGGCCAGAATGGCGTTGACCCACAGACCCAGGTTGAGGAGTCGATGGCTGTCGTTATTCAGGGCGTGGATGGTTTGGTTACCCAGGATGAGAAAACTGGCGAACAGGAGCCAAAGGCCGGACAGCCACTTTTCCAAAGGGAGTGGTTTGCCATTGTGGTTGCCGTTGAGAGCGAAATAGCCGCCGATGCCGAACAGGGCGAGGGTGACGATGGGCAACTGGGTCGGATGGATATGGCCATGGGAAAGACGCAGGGTATTGCCCAACACCACCAGCAGAAGGAACCACAGGGCGTGTGGTGGAACAGCCTTGATCGTGATGCGGGCAATGGCGGGCATGGGCGTCATGTGGCCTACATGATAAAGTTCGCTTTGGGTACCAACCGGTTACCCAAAAAAATTGCGGAAAGGTCTCCTCGATCCGTCACTCTTTGTCCGCGAAAACATCGTCCAGGGACTGGGCATCGAAGATGCGAAGGCTCCAGTCTTCCAAGGATGGCAGATCGGCCTTGGCGATCTTCTCGTTGGCCCAATCGGGTACGGTGCCGAAGCGGCGTTGCAACTGGCGGGTCAGGATTTTAGACGCTTCATTCTTTTCGCCTTTCTTTTCGCCTTTCTTTTCGCCGACCTGTTCTCCTTTCTCCCATACCATCTCGGCCCATTTCGGATTCGTGTTCTCAATGACGCTTTGAGCAAATTGTGACATCATTTTTTCTTCCTCCCCTGGACGCACCCGTCGAATAATCTCCCGAATATCCATTTCACCATATTGTCTATATGTTTCCACCACGTACCGCATGATAATCATGAAATCATTGGCGGGAACTTTTGTCAAAACTTCAACGAAAAAATCCTTGATCTCAAGTTGCTTTCCATCTCTTGTTGCATACTTGGCAGCTAATAACCATGCCCTCAGATAGGGTTGTTTGGAAAGCTTATGATCTTCAATATGGCCCAAATCAAAAAGGGAAAACTGGAAATCCAACAAATAAGGCCGCCATCCTGTAGGTGCATCCACCAACGCCAGGAAATTGTTCGGAATATACCACGTGTCTGCTCCATGGTACACGACCAACGGAACAACGGGTGGCAGCCGACTGTATTCGGGATTTTCTCGTTCCCATTGCTCAAGAGTCCTGACCATATACCTCAATAGTTGCCACGCTACAAACCGATCCGGGTAACTCTTATGGTCAATCAATGCATACAAGAAGGTTTCTTGTCCATGAACGGTCTTCACCCGAAAAAGACGGTCCGTCAGATACTCTTGAAGTTCCTGGTCAACGAACGAACCACCAACCAATTCCGGAAGTTCATCGGACAGCAATGCCGATATTTCGACCGGAAGCCGCTCTCGCAGCAGGTGTGCCGCTCTTTCTGGATCCGAGAGAAGGAGCTTCAGGAAACGATCATGAGGGTGGGCAATCTTACTCATAAAAAGGCATCAACCTACAGTGGTAACAGTCTCCTCACGCCCCGATTGTCCTGGATTTCATTATCTACGTCTACTGGAATTGATCAAATTGGGCACTATTGTGTCCAAAATCTGGCCGGATGAGCCTGTTGGAAGGGACAACACCTGCCGGTGGAGGGGATGACGTGGTGACGTTGTCTTTTCATGCGACTTCTGTTATCCTCGTAAAAGTTTGGTTGGTGAGCCCGTCTGGATAAAATTGGATATGCAGGCGTTGCCTACCACGGGTAGCCGCAGGATCAACCTTGGGATGACTGAAAGCTTGAATCTTCCCGCCACAAAGAGGATGCCAATAACCATGATTCTTACCATTCGGCATCTGGGAAAAGGGGCGCAAGGGGAACGCTTTGTGGTGGAGCGTGGTTCGGATGGCAGGCGTGCCGAGGAGGCGGTGCTGGCGGGGCTGGAGAGTTTGACGGTACCGGGTCGGCCCACCAGCGACTTGCGGCAGGACTTGCGTTGGTATCTGGAAAAATTTTTGGAGTATCCCTTTTCGCCCTATTCCGAAGCCGCCGAGGCCGTTTGGAGTACATTGGAGAAATGGGGGGCGGATTGTTTCAAAAGGTTGTTTGGCGCTGGCAACGCAGCCATTTGGTATGGAGAAGCTCGCAGGGCGGGTCTCAACAATCTGACCTTGCGCATTGCCAGCGATGACCCCGTCGTACTTGCTTGGCCATGGGAAGCCCTGTTCGATGCGGATGACGGGGTATTTCTGGCCCACAGCGTCGGCGTGGAGCGGCAGTTGGGCGGCAAGCTTCGCGATCCACCCGAATTGCCCGGTAATCTGCCCCGGGATCGCCTGAACATTCTGCTCGTTATTGCCCGTCCCGGTGGCGACCAGGATGTGGGCTATCATGCCGTGGCACGCCCCCTGGTGGCTTTGGCCCGGAAACATCCCTGGGTACGGGTGGATCTCCTTCGCCCCCCCACTTTCGACCAACTGCGGCATTTGCTGGAGGAACGGCCCGGCTTTTACCACATCGTCCATTTTGATGGTCATGGCGGTTATGGCGTTTTTGGTGGCCATGGACCCTACACCTACGACCATGAAGCCCAGGGGCTGCTGGTCTTTGAAGACGACGAGGGCAAAGCAAAGGCTGTTATGGCGAAAGAACTCAACAATCTGCTTGCCAAGCACCGCATCCCTTTCATGGTACTCAATGCCTGCCGTGCGGCGGCTGTGGATGAGCGCGCCAGGGATCCTTTCGCCGCCACCGCGCCGGCGTTGATCCGGGCGGGTGTCCGAGGCGTGGTGGCCATGGGGTACAATCTTTATGTCAGCGGGGCGCAGGTTTTTATCCCCGCCTTTTATGAGAGGCTTTTCCGGAGCGGTTCCATCATCGAGGCCACCCGGTCCGGGCGCGAGGCCATGGTGGCCCACCCCGAACGGGATTGCTCCCGGGGGCGTTTCCCGCTCCAGGACTGGTTGTTGCCGGTACTCTATCAACAGGAGGCACCGGTTCTCCCCTTTCAGGAGACCGCCAGCCCCACCACGGCGGAAGAGACCGTCGTTATTCCCGAAGAGGCGCAGGTGCCCGGCGATTTTGGCTTTATTGGCCGGGAACGGGCCATCCTGGGTCTGGAGCGCGCCCTTCGCAACCAGCCGCAGCGGGCTATTCTCATCCACGGCATGGCCGGGGTCGGCAAGACCGCCCTGGCGCAGGGCCTTCTGGAGTGGCTCGCACAGACCAACGGCCTGAAATATCCCCCCTTCTGGTTTGCCTTTGATAAAATCCGTTCGGCAGAGTTTGTCATCAACCGCCTGACCGAGAACTTGTTCGGCCTCAATGCCACTGCCAAGCCGTTGGAGGAAAAGATCAAGGCCGTGGTGGCGGCATTGCGCGAACACCCCTATCTGCAGGTATGGGACAATTTTGAATCCGCCTCCGGCATTGAGGGGACGGCCATCACCCCCATGCTGAGTACGTCGGACCGGCAGATTTTGCTGCGCTTGATCCAAGGTATGGCTGGCGGCAAGAGTCGTATACTCATCACCAGCCGTTCACGGGAGGCTTGGTTGCCCATCACCGCGTGTTATCCGCTACCCCTGGGCGGGTTGCAGGGGGAGGAGCGCTGGGAATTTTGCAACGCCGTGGTCAAGCTCCTGGGTTTGAAGCCTAAACGGGAGGATTCGGCTTTCCAGGAGTTGATGGAAAAGTTGGACGGCCATCCCCTGGCTATGCGGGCGGTGCTGTTGCGGCTGAATGAGGCCAGCCCGGCCCGGCTTTTGAAGGAGCTGGAAAAGGGACTGGAAGGCAAGGGCGGTGACGAAAGCACGGAGAAAATCTACAAGGCGCTGGGGATGTTCGAGGCCGGCCTGCCGGGGGAATTTGGCCCGGTGTTGCAGTGGATCGGGTTGCACCAGGGCTTTGTGGTGCTTTCTGATGTGGAAAACATGGCGAAAATAGCCAAGTTGGCGGTATCCCGTAGCCTGATCGACGCCTGTTTTTCCGCACTGGAAAAAGGGGGGATGCTGCATCATTTGGGGAGGGGCATCCACCGCATGCACCCGGCTCTGACAGGCTTTTTGACCGAGGCGCACCCGCCGCAGTTGGACGTACTCCAGGGGTTCGTCACCTCCATGGCCATGTTGGCGGACCGTTTTGCCCCCAAACCACAACATGAACAGCGTCGTGTCTTTGCTTGGCACGAGGAAAATTTTCATCGCGCCCTGGCCTTGGCACCCAAGAGTAAGGATGAAACGGATGTTCCCGCCCTGACCCAGTCCCTGGCGGCCTGGGCACAAAACAACCGCGATTGGGTTGAAGCGGCGCGGTTGTTTCAGGCCTTTGCGGATTACGCACACAAACAGGGCCATGAGGAAGGTGAGGCCGCGGCCTACCACCAACTGGGCATGATCGCCGAAGAGCAACGCGATTGGACGGCGGCGGAAACGTGGTATCAAAAATCCCTGGAAATCAACGAACGCCTCGGTAATGAAGCTGATGCAGCCAGCACCTACCACCAACTGGGCAAGGTCGCTCGGGAGCAACGCCAGTGGACGGCGGCAGAAACGTGGTCTAAAAAATCCCTGGAAATCAAGGAACGCTGCGGCAATGAATATGGCGCAGCCATTACCTACCACCAACTGGGCATGATCGCCGCAGAGCTACTAATCCGTGCATTGGATAGCCGACATATGCTATACTCCAGGGTATGAACGTTACCGATACCGATGGGCGCAAACTGAACCATAAAACTCTGGAAGAGATTCGTATCCGAGCCGTTCGGCGAGTTGAGGCCGGGGAATCTCCAGAGACGGTCATCCAGGCGTTGG
>PEAK01000108.1 GCA_002753515.1 Magnetococcales bacterium | reverse complement strand
GCAGAAAATGCGCCAATTGAATAGGCGTGTGCGATTGGTATTTGACTACCTTGGCATGACGGAAAACACTTGTATCACCATGGCGGTATAGCCTTTACACGCCAAGAACAAATTTACCGTGCACGTACCATATTGAAAATATTTTCATAACCAGTCATTATTGGGTAATGGCCATCCTCCAGCCAAGCCATATCCATTGGTACATCTGCCTCCTGAGGGGAGTGCTTCCCTTTTTTTTCGTAGATTACCTCCGGTAGGGGGGGAATCAAGCCGGCGGTCATCTCTGCCATACGCGTCACATTGGTACATCGCCATTGCCAATGTACCCCGGGTATTTTCATTCCTAGAGGAATCTTGCCAAAGATTTCCCCAGATAAGCGGCTATTCGCCTCTTCCAGTAACGCTTGCCCGTGTTTCAGAAGGCTTTCATGGTACCATGAGAGGAAATCCTGGGCGTACTCCCGGTCCTTTTGATTCCCAATCAACCAAACCCTACCGCTAACGAAATCATCGGCCCGTGCCTCATGATTGTCAGGCGACTTTTCGCCCCCTGGGGGCAGAATTTTGAGAAAGGGTGGGCTGTCACGATCCGGATCATAGTACTGCTTGACCCAATGGTCGTTGGCAGCAGCAGGGTCAAACTGTTTCAAATTCCGCCATTTTTCAATAACCCATTTTTGAAAGGAATTCTGTGCCAGGGAACTGTAACACTGGAAAAAACCCCGATGGGGGTACTCCCATTCATCGGTTGTTTCAAACTGCGGTGGTCTTTTCTCATTATAAGAGGGATAGCGTAGTTCTCCCGTTGGACCCAGACTGATGTTGAACTCAGGAAAACAGTTTTTCTCGGCCAGCTTGCGGAAATACTCCACCTCGGTGAAAGCCTGGAAAAAATCACCCATAACTTTAACCACTTTCGGGCCATGAGATTCCCCGGTGGTGGCCCAGACTGGGATCGCATCGGAATGCAGCCTCCCTTTCTCGCTCATATAACGAAGATCATCCGGTTGTAGACCGACATCTTTGGAAAGTTTACTGTAAACCCATGGAGGAATGGGTACGTCCAAGTCACCATCCCCTACGCTGCCGCCGCCATGATGTAGCGAGAAGATTGGCACAATGTCCAACCCATGCAGGGTGATCACGTTGAATAAAGCCTTGTAATAATCCCAGTCTTGCTGGCCATATATTTTCATGACATGACCCCACCACATGTCTACCGTGACCGCTTCAACACCAATCTCCTTGGCTTGGTGGAGCCTTTTCTTAAATGCGTCCCACTCATTATCCTTCAGCATCAGCGGTGCCATCACCGAATAAGGCAGCGGTGCGACTCATGGTCTTCTGGAACATGCAATCCATTGTCATTCATGATATTTCTCCATCTTTTTTTGTACTCGCGGTCCAGTTTCAGCAAGGGGCCGAACAGATTCAAAGTTGTCCCGAAGATCAAGGAAACAGTCCTGAGCCGTAAAATCTTAGCCAGAACTACTGGGTGCGTAGAAACACCATTACGCTATATTTGGGCATGTTAACGTAAATCCGTCCATCCCCTTGGGTCCAAGGTTCATAGAAAGCGTTACCAGCGTGGTCCCAACCACCGTAGGAAGCATCCTGGCTGCAGAACACCTGTCGCCATTGGCCATGGGAACCAGTGGCTACCCCATAGCCGTGGCTTTCGGACCAATTCGCGCCTCCAAGATTGACCACCACCAGCATCTCCTGACCGTTAACACAGTCACGCCGACGAAAAGCCAATACCCCGTTGCCATCCTGGGGGTGGGGCCATGCCAGATCTCCGTACCGCAGGGCAGTGAAATTGCGGCGGATAGCTATGGCATCTCGGTACATGCTATGAGTGGCTGAGCCGTGGGACTCCCATTCTAATCCCCAATCCATAGCACAGTTCAGATCTCGTTCGTTGGCAAAATGGCCCTGCTGCAACAATTCCTCCCCCTGCCAAATCATTGGAATGCCAGGGATGAAAAAGGTCAACGCGCCCAAGGCGCGGGCCTTGGCGCGGGAGGCCCAGCTATCGCGACCACCAAATTCCCCAACCAGATATTGTCCACCGTTGCGCGCTTCGTCGTGACTCATGGCGTAAACCAACCGCTTGTGGGGGCGAGAATAGTTGCCGCCGTTGATAGCATGCTCAATGCTGCCATCCTTTCCTCGCCCGCCGAAGGAACGCTCCATGATGTGGTGGAAATCGACAAACCAACCGGAGTCAAAATTACCCGATTCAACCACATCCCGGCTGTAGTCGTGGTGTTCGGCGATAAAGATGCGACCGTAGCCCCAGGGGGACTGCTTTAGATTCCATACAATGCGTCGCATCGCCTCCCAACCGTTGGTCTTATTGCTTATTTCATTAGTTAAATCCCAACGAAGTCCATCGACGTGCAACTCCTCCAGATAGAAGCGGCATGCCTCCTCCACGTATTTTTCTACCATAGGGTTGCTCCAGTCCGGAGCCGGCCCATATTTTATTTTTTCCCCACTCAGATAGATTCCGCCCCGACCGTAGCGGGTATCGCCATCAAAGTTGGTCATCCATTGTTCGTTATCCCAATTGCCCTGATCGGTAAAATGGTTGAAAACCACGTCAGCAATCACCGCCAAGCCCTTGTTGTGGGAAGCGTCCACCAAGGCTTTGAAATCATCGTAGGTGGTGCTTTTGCCCGATCCCAAAGAAGATTCAATGGGAAAGAAAGCTACCGGAGCATAACCCAGAAAATAATCGGAGTAATATTCGTTTATCGGCAGCAATTCGATGGTGTTAACTCCCAGGTTTTTCAGATAATCCAATTTGCTGATCAGTTGCCTAAAATTACCTGGATATCTCATCGTGTCATTGCGGCCAATGAAGGCACCCACGTGCAATTCGTAGATTACCAAATCCTCATATTCCGTGTACTGTCGAGACCAGTTATGGTCGGTCCATTGAAAAGCATTTTTATCCTTAATGATCGAAGGGCCAACTGAGCAGACCATTTGTCGGCTCCAAGGATCGGGTCGCCAAGCTTTGAAATCAGGGTTCCATGTCGGACCCTCGATGTAGAAGCGGTATTCTTGCTCTGCCCGTGCTTCGGGTACATGGGCAAACCAGATGCCGTCTTTTTCCTGGCGCATGGAATTGCTCCCCGGCTTCCATGCATTGAACTCCCCTACCACCGACACTTTTTGGGCAAAAGGTGCCCACACGCGGAACGTGCATCCCGCTGCCCCTGTCAATTGAGCTCCAAGTTTCATAACTTCCCTCTTAATTCTTCTGTTTAATAGGAAAATTTAAAGTGTCAAACTTCGGAAGACTACATGCCGATTCTACAAACACATCCATTTTTTCCTTCTGCCAATTTTCATACCTAGATCACCGCGTAATGCGGCATAAAGAACCTTATGAAAAATAACCAAAAATATATATATGATAGCGATAACGAGTTCATAACCCAGCATATCATAAAGCTTTTGTTATGGCAATCCAATTATATCACTTTCGGTCCGAGGCTGGCATGGTGGGTGAAACAGCGGTAACGGCCAGGAAATCGCTTCCGACCTCCTTGAGCATGGCCAAAAGGAAACTGCTGTCCACGCGGCCGGAATAGGCCAACAGGAAGCGCACGGGTCGGCTTAAATCCAGGCGCAACCGTTCCATCTTGTTGCGTAACACGGCATCATTCATCATGAAACACTCCTCGTTGCTCCGGGCTGCGCGGTTTGGTCCAGCCGGAATGGCTACAAAGAGAAACTTGAGTAAATCGATTTTTTTGCTACACTCGTGTGAGTCGACTTGTCGTCCAACGCATCCTCCCGATCACCAGCAACGCATCATGTCCATTACCGCCGACACCGTCAAGCATGTCGCCAATCTGGCCCGCCTGAAACTGGATGACCAGGAGCTTGCCCCCTTGGTGCAGCAATTGTCCAATATCCTGGGTCTGGTCGAGCAACTCAAGGAACTGGATACCGATGCTGTCACACCCATGTCCCATGCCCTGGATATGCCGATTCCCGAGCGTCCTGACCTTGTTGTGCCCACCAGTACCCGGGAGGCCATGTTGGCCAATGCCCCGGATACCGAGCAGGGTTATTTTCGCGTGCCGAAAATCATCGAATAACCGCTCACCTTCGCGGAGTATTGTGCAGTGGATCCAACGCAATTATCCCTAGTCCAGGCGCATGCCTGGCTCAGTTCGCGGCAGATCAGCGCCCGGGAATTGACGGCGGCGTTTCTCGAAAGGATTGATCGTTTGAATCCCCGGATCAACGCCTATATCACCGTGGATCGGGAAGGTGCCATGGCTGCCGCCCAACAAGCGGATGATCGGTTCCGCAACGGTACCGCCACGCCGTTGACCGGTATTCCCATCGGGGTGAAAGATTTGTTTTGCACGGAAAATCTGACCACCACCTGCGGCTCGAAGATGTTGGCGCGCTTCCGCCCCCCCTACGAATCCACGGTGACCCGCAGACTCAAAGAAGCGGGTGCCGTCATCCTTGGCAAGACCAATATGGATGAGTTCGCCATGGGTTCCTCCAACGAAACCTCCTTTTTTGGACCGGTGAGAAATCCCTGGGATACCGAGCGCATTCCTGGTGGTTCCTCGGGTGGTTCGGCGGCGGCCCTTGCGGCACGGATGGCCATGGCCACCATTGGCAGCGACACCGGGGGATCCATCCGCCAACCTGCGGCACTCACCGGCTTGACCGGCCTGAAACCCACCTATGGCCGTATTTCCCGATTTGGAATGATCGCCTTTGCCTCGTCACTCGACCAGGCGGGACCCATGACATGGACTGCCGAGGATGCCGCCATCATCCTGCAAGTTCTCGCCGGACACGATCCCAAGGATTCCACCAGCATTCAGGCCGAAGTCCCCGATTATGTCAACACCCTCGTCAACCGCCTGGATGGTTTGCGGATTGGCATTCCCGAGGAATATTTCCCCGACTCCCTGGACGGGGAAACCCGTCACGCCATTGATGAAGCCCAACAGGTTTTGCGGGATTTGGGGGCCAGTATGGTGTCGGTTTCGCTGCCCCATACCCGCTATGCCATTCCCACCTACTACATCATCGCCCCGGCGGAAGCCTCTTCCAATCTGGCGCGTTACGACGGCATTCGCTTTGGATATCGCTGCGAGAACCCCGAGGATCTCAAGGATCTTTACACCCGTACCCGTTCGGAAGGTTTTGGTGCCGAGGTCAAACGGCGTATCATGTTGGGAACCTATGTTCTCTCCTCGGGATATTACGATGCCTATTATCGCAAGGCGCAAAAGGTACGACGCCTTATCGCCCGGGATTTTCAGGATGTCTACACCGATGTCGATCTCCTCCTGACACCGACCACCCCCGGGACCGCCTTTCCCCTGGGCGAGAAAAAAGATGATCCCGTGGCCATGTATCTGTCGGACATCTTTACCATCAACGTCAATCTGGCGGGACTCCCCGGCCTTTCCCTCCCTTGTGGACAGGATCATCAAGGATTGCCGATCGGCATGCAACTGATCGCCCCGGTTCTCAAGGAAGAGCGATTGCTCGCCGCCGCCCATGCCTATCAGTCGGCAACTCCCTGGCATCAACGCAAACCGGAACTTTAAGATACCCATGACATACGATCCCAACTATGAAACGGTCATCGGCCTCGAAGTCCATGCGCAAATGGTGACCCGTTCCAAAATATTTTGTGGTTGCTCCACCACCTTCGGAGCCGAGCCCAATCAACAGGTTTGTCCGGTCTGTGCGGCATTTCCCGGTGTTTTACCGGTGCTGAACCGCGAATTGGTCTCCATGGCCATCAAAACCGGGTTGGCGATTCAGGGGAGCATTCGGACCCGGTCGGAATTTGCCCGCAAGAATTATTTTTATCCCGATTTGCCCGCCGGCTATCAAATTTCCCAGTTTGAACTTCCCATCATCGAACACGGCCAATTGCATATCGTAACCGACGACGGGGTGCGGAAACGGATCGGCATCACCCGCGTTCACATGGAGGTCGATGCCGGCAAAAGTGTACACGAGGGAATTCAAGGGGCCTCCTGGATCGATCTGAATCGCACGGGTACCCCCTTGTTGGAAATCGTTTCCGAACCCGATCTCCGGAGTGCCCGGGAGGCGGGGGAATATTTGAAGAAACTGCGTTCCATTCTGCGTTATCTCCAGGTGTGTGACGGCAATATGGAAGAGGGGTCGTTTCGTTGTGACGCCAATGTTTCGGTGCGCAAACTGGGGCAAACCGCGTTTGGTACCCGCACGGAGTTAAAAAATTTAAACTCCATCCGCAATGTCATGCGGGCCATCGAATACGAGGCGGAACGCCAGATTGACAGCCTGGAATCGGGTGGTCGCATCGTTCAGGAGACCCGATTGTGGGATGCCAATCTGAATACGTCGCGTCCCATGCGTGGCAAAGAGGAGGCGCACGATTATCGTTATTTCCCGGAACCCGATCTCCCCCCGCTGGTCATTGCCCGGGAACGCATCGATACCATCGCTCGACAATTGCCGGAACTGCCGGATGCCAAAGCGGAACGCTACCGCAATGATCTGGGTTTGTCGGAATACGATGCGGGTGTCCTGACATCCAGCCGGGAAATGGCGATGTTTTTTGAGGAAACGGTCAACCGGGGGGCGCAACCCAAAGCCGCCGCCAATTGGATCAGCGTCGAATTGTTGGGTCGTCTCAATCGCGGCGGTATGGAGATCGAACAATCCAAGGTGACCCCGGAGCGGTTGGGCCGACTGTTGGCCTTGATGCAGAATAATGAAATATCCGGTAAAATGGCCAAGCAAATCTTTGACATCATGTTTGAATCCGGGGGGGATCCCGACGCGATCGTCCAGGAACACGGGTTTAAGCAGGTGAGTGATACCACGGCCATTGCCGCCATCGTCGAGCAGGTTTTGGCGGATAATCCCCTCCAGGTGCAACAGTATCGCGAAGGCAAGACCAAGGTGATGGGATTTCTCGTTGGTCAGATCATGAAGGCCACTCAGGGGAAGGCCAATCCCGCCAGCGTGAATGCCATATTGCAGGAAAAACTGACGGGATGATCCGCATTGTTGTCTTCAGTTTGGTCGTCATCGGTATCGTCCTGGCCCTGGTATCCTTGGAAACGTTGGTAATTGTCAATGCTGACGTTTACCGGGATCATATTTGTCAAATGGTTGAAAGCCTTTCCGGGCACAAGGCACGTCTCGAAAAAGTTTCTTACAATCCACTCAATGGTTTGTTCACGCTGGCACTGACCAATATGGAGATCGAGGCCAGCGATCCGTCTGATCCCCCCGTTCTGGTGGCACCGACGATTATTTTGGGAATTCGTCCCATGTCATTGTTGTTGCACCTGCCCGAACCCGTCACCATCACCCTGGTCAATCCGCAGATTAATATTGTTTCGCAACTCAACCATCAATTAATCGACCAAGCCCAGGACAAGGCGCTGGCCAGTGATCGCAAAATGACCCGGGAGCTTGGTCGCGGATTGACGGGACTGACGTTGGGAAAGATTGCCCTGCAAAATGGTTTGCTGACCATCGTCGACCGGTCGCGTCAGAGTGATGGTACCTTGATCATCGATCATATTCACCTGAATTTGCATGCCCTTTCCCCGAACAGTGCCTCCCCTCTGACGACCAGCGCCCGGGTCCATAACATTCCCTTCACTCTCAACGGTCAGGTCGGTCCCTTGCCGGCATCTCTCGATCCTTTTGAAATGCCATGGTTGTTGAGTTTGGATGCCAAGTCCGTTGGCCTCGCCGATTTGAATGACATGTTTCCCGACGGCCAGATCCAGGCCAGATTATCGCGTGGATATTTGTCCACCATGATCCATGGCACCTTGAAAACGGGTTTGCAAACCAGCAGTTGGCTCCAGTTGGATGGTTTGGAATGGATCAATACCGCCACAATGCAATCGGGGAAGAAAACATCGTTTTGGAAACTGGGGGTAGGCCGAACCAAAAAAGATGGGCCGGCAGCCATGGACATTGCTTTACGGCAAAAATCCGTTTTGCGTTTGCACCGGGATTTTCGCTCTTCCCTGGATTTGAAAGAGTTTTTCATCTATTTGGACGGTTCCCCGATTGTTGAAACCACGGGACGCATACGCGGCGGATTGTATGGTTCCTGGGCGTTACAATTCACCCTGATCAAGAGTGTCCCTCTTTCACAATTGCCCATTCCGCATCATGATTTTCTGGGTGGTGCTTCCCCAACGGGAAAAATAAATGTGAAAGGCTCTTGGCCGGAAGGGGGGGATGTGCAGGTGCAACTGGATCTTTCCCCAACTTCCCTGCAACTCCCCCCCTTGGTCAAGGGGGAAGGGCTCCCCCTCAAGGTGGATGCGAAAGCTGATTTTTCCGAATCGCGCTTGCAATTCAAAGAGGCTCGTGTCGTTATCGGTGATGAAGCCGCTGGATCCGTTTCGTTCAAGGGTACGATGGTTCCCGCATTGGATATTTCGGGATCCGGACAGGGGGATCTGACGAAACTTTCCAAATATTTTCCAATACTGGCTTCCTGGCAAATGGCCGGCAGGTTGGAATTGGAACAGGTTCAGGTCGAATCCCGGGAAAGGTTGGCACCGGATCACCTGGAGGGGCATCTCCGTGTCAGCAAAGGGAAAACGGGTTCGGTCGTTTTCGATCGCCTGGAAGCGCCATTTCGTTGGCTTCCCCCGGAATGGCGGTTTTCACAAGTGACCCTGGAGATGCCGGCGGGACGTGCCGATGCGTTCGTGTCCATTCTGGCCCCTGAGGAGCGGCCTCCCACCTTTACCGCCATGGTGGTGCCGATGGGCATGTTCGTGGAAAAACTGCCATTACCCCGTTCCGGTTTGGAGCAAAAGTTGGAAGGATTGCTGTTTGGCAATGTGACGGTGCATGGTGTTCTGGATGGGCAAAAGCTGCCCGAGCTGGAGACGCTCACGGCTCATGGAACGTTGCGCATGCCCGTTGGGCGCATCACCAGTCTTGATCCAGCGATTCTTTTAAAACAACCGAGTGAGGAGATCACCATTGCCAAGTCGGGGAAATCATGGACATGGGACCAGGCCCGGGCTGAGATTCAGGGGGATGCGCGTGGCATTCGCCTTGAAAACATGAAGATTCGTTCCCTTGATTCCGTTCTGACGGGGCATGGGAGCTGGCAATTTGGCGAAAAATATGGATTTGATATTGAAATTGCCAACCAACTCCCACCCTGGGGGGAGACCGAATCCTTCCTGATCCATGTTGCCGGGGACGATATCACCCAGGGCTTGCGGATGTCCCCGGTCACTAAGGCGTCTCCTTGAGAGTGTTGACTTACACGACTTGGAAGGTTATCTGATTCCGTGGTATAAACAATCTTAACTTTCATTAAGATTTTGGAGAGGTTGTTTGCCATGTTTCCCCTTGTCGAAACGCCATTGATCGTTCAAACGTGGATGGACAGGTATCGTTCGATTTTTTGTCGGGATGAGGGATTCGACCACGTTAGCCGCTAC
>PEAK01000024.1 GCA_002753515.1 Magnetococcales bacterium | reverse complement strand
ATCGAAAAAACTTTCATCTGATCTGGCGGAAATTTTCAAGTTGTAGTGCCAAAAACGCAAAGTTCATTCGTGCATGCTGTTGATAAATAAAATAATTTGCACTACAGGCTGCGAACTTGGGAGAAGACTTTTCTACCTTCCCTGACTTTCTGGATCCCCGCTTTCGCGGGGATGACGCCGGAAAACTACGTTTCCCGCGTTGGCTGCGGTTTATTTCAGCAGCCAAACATTGCATTGACGTGGGATGATCCCTATGTCACCGATCAAGAGGAACGAACAGACAGGCTACCAGGGAGAACACCAATGAGGGAAGATCGATTGACCACCAAGGCACGTGAAGCCATCCAACAAGCCATGGGTTTGGCAGCAGGCCACAAGCACCAGCACCTGGAGCCGGAACATGTGTTGCAGGCCCTGCTGGAACAAAAAGATGGGTTGGTCCGCCCCATCCTGGAAAAAGCGGGTGTCCAGGTGGAGCAATTGGCGGGACAGATTACCGCGATCCTGCACCGTTATCCGCAGGTGGGAGGCAGCGGCGTCGGGCAAATCCTGTTTTCCCGGCGTCTGCAAGGCCTGCTGGCCGATGCCGAGGCCATCGCTGCGGGCCTGCGGGATGAATACACATCCACCGAACATTTCCTCCTGGCCATGGCCCGGGAGAAAGAGGGGGATCTCACCCCCATGCTCACACGCATGGGATTGAATTACAATACGTTGAAATCTACCATTGTCACGCTGCGCGCCGGTCAAAAGGTCGTCAATGCCGACCCCGAAGCGCGATTTCAAGCCTTGGAGAAATATGCCCGTGATCTAACGGAATTGGCGCGTCGCGGCAAACTCGACCCCGTCATCGGTCGCGATGAGGAGATTCGCCGCACCATTCAAGTGTTGTCACGACGGACCAAGAACAATCCGGTCCTGATTGGCGAGCCCGGTGTGGGCAAAACCGCCATCGTCGAAGGATTGGCCTTGCGCGTCATCCGGGGAGATGTCCCGGAAGCCCTGAAAAACATTCGTATCGCAGCCCTGGATATGGGTGCCCTCATCGCCGGTGCCAAATACCGTGGCGAATTCGAGGAACGTCTCAAGGGCGTCCTGCACGAAGTCGGCGAGTCGGGGGGCAAAATCATCCTGTTCATCGACGAAATGCACACCCTGGTAGGGGCGGGGCGCACCGATGGGGCCATGGACGCCTCCAATCTGCTCAAACCCGCCCTCGCCCGGGGCGATCTGCACTGTGTCGGCGCCACGACACTGGATGAATATCGCAAACATGTGGAAAAAGATCCCGCCCTGGAGCGCCGTTTCCAGCCGGTTCTGATCGGAGAACCCGGGGTGGGGGACACCATATCCATCCTGCGTGGTATCAAGGAAAAATACGAATTGCACCACGGCGTCCGCATCACCGATGGCGCTATCGTCGCCGCAGCCACCCTGGCGGATCGCTACATTTCCGACCGTTTCCTCCCCGACAAAGCCATCGACCTGGTGGATGAGGCGGCGGCGGGCATTCGCATGGAGATGACATCCAAACCCCAGGAGATCGACGAAATTGACCGCAAAATATTGCAATTGGAAATCGAGCGTTTGGCCTTGGCAAAGGAAAGCGACGGCGGTGCCCGGGAACGATTGCACAAGGTGGAACGGGAACTGGCCAATTTGAAGGAAAGTTCGCAAGCATTGACCGCCCGCTGGCACCAGGAGAAAAGTGCCCTTGATGGACTGCGGAGCGCTCAGGAACAATTGGAAAAGGCGCGTCTGGAACTGGAGGAGGCGGAACGACAAGGCAATCTGGCCCGGGCCGGCGAATTGAAATATGGCTTGATTCCCGATTTGGAAAAACAGATGGATCATGAAAATGGCAATCATGCGGACCCGTCGCGCCAATCATTGCGGCTGCTGAAAGAACAAGTGGGCGAGGAAGACGTTGCCGCCATCGTATCACGCTGGACCGGCGTGCCGGTGGCACGCATGTTGGAAGGGGAACGCGCCAAACTGTTGGCCATGGAACAAAGATTGGAACAACGGGTCGTCGGCCAGGAGGCGGCCATCACCTCGGTTTCCCGGGCGGTACGCCGTGCCCGGGCTGGTTTGGGTGATCCCAACCGACCCATCGGCGCTTTCCTGTTTTTAGGTCCCACAGGGGTTGGGAAAACCGAATTGACCAAAGCATTGGCCGAATTCTTGTTCGACAGCGACAATGCCATGATCCGCATCGACATGTCGGAATATATGGAAAAGCATGCCGTATCCCGTCTGGTAGGGGCACCTCCCGGCTATGTGGGCTATGACGAAGGCGGCCAATTGACCGAAGCGGTACGCAGGAAACCTTATTCGGTGGTCCTCCTGGACGAAATTGAAAAAGCCCATCCCGACGTCTTCAACATTCTGTTGCAGGTGATGGATGAAGGACGGTTGACCGATGGTCAGGGCAGGACGGTCAATTTTAAAAATACGGTGGTGATCATGACTTCCAACCTGGGTTCCGAACTTCTCGGTGATCGGGATGCGTCCGGGGAGGATCGCAAATCCGCCATGGAAAAACTATTAAAACACCATTTTCGCCCCGAATTCCTCAACCGGCTGGACGAAACCATCTTTTTCAATGCCCTGGATCGCAGCCATATGGGTGCCATCGTTGAAGTTCAGTTGCAGCGTCTCATACATTTATTGGCGCAACGTTCCCTGACCCTGGATTTGGATGGGGATGCCAGGGATTTCCTGGCGCAAACGGGCTATGACTCCGAGTTCGGTGCCCGACCGCTGAAACGGGTCATACAACGCAGCCTCCAGGATCCCATTGCCGAGGCGTTGCTCTCGGGACGGCTGCGTGAGGGGCAACACGCCAGAATTGTACGCGAAGGCAACGGTTTGGCAATCGTCTGAGGCTGGAAAACACGCCTATTTGAGAGGGGGCCGCCAACCACTGCGGCAAAAATTTCCCAATGAAGAAACCTCAAGAGCGTTGCATAGCAGAGTCCAAGTACCACCAGGACAGGCATAGGACGGAAAACATTCAATAATGGATTTATGGTACATATATTGCATGCTATGACATGGAAGGTGACGACACCCTGATATTTAGCAAGATTTTTAGTGTACTTATGAAAACAACTAAAACAGTTCCACGAAAGAGGAAGTCTGTCCTACTCAATCTCAGCACTATCAAATTATAATGAGTCAAACCATGAAAAAAAAATTGTTATTTGGATTTTTTTCGGAAACATTCTCTTTCCCTGCTTCCATTCTTTCCTCGTTAGCGATAGAAGCCAATTGGGAATGTGATCTTGTTTTCTTTGATATTGCCGATACAGAACAGGAAATTGCCAACAAGATTGAACAAAGCAAGCCCGATCTTGTTGCATTAACCCTCAGAACATTTGAACGCAACCAAGCGGTTCGCGTAGCCCAGATAGCGCACACTATGGGATGCAAGGTGATTGCCGGTGGTAGCCATCCCACGGTTTGTCCCGATGACCTGGGAAAAAAACCGTTTTTTGATGGGGTTGTAATTGGAGATGGAGTTGGCGTTTTCCAACAGATTTTGTCCGATTATCAAAATCTCTCCGGTCAACAAATCATAGGTAAACCCCACCAAGACTTATCAAAATATTACGCAAACCGTCTGTTCACTGAAAAGCAAATTGAAGAAATTCGTAAAAGTAAAATGCATTATATCCTGACCAGCATGGGATGCCCGTTTGAATGTACCTTTTGCGCCTCACAACCCTATAAACCTTTCCAACTGCAAGATGTTATTAATGAAATCATACAGTTTGTTAATGAATACGGCGTTGAAAGAATAGTCATTTTTGATGATACATTTGGATTAAATTTAAAACGTGTCAAAAAATTTCGCAAATTATTGCATGAAGCAAATGTCTCACCAATATTTTCTCTGCAAATGCGTGCCAGTATTTTTTCTGAGGAATTTGCCAAAGAATTTGTCGCCATGGGCGTCACCGAGTTGGGATTTGGTTTGGAAACAGTCTCTGAAAAACTTCTTAAATTTCTGAACAAGAAGGCAACCGTGGAAGATGCATACAAGTCTATAGAGATTTGCAGGAAATACAATCTATTCCCTAAGATAAATTTATTGTTTGGCCTACCTACCCAAGACCAAGAAGATTATGAAAACACCTTAAAATTTGTCAAAGAAATGAAACCAGACGCCATATTCCAACATTTCTACGTACCGTTGCCAGGATCAGAACTTTATCGCTACTGCATTGATCATGGATACATGCCTGATGATTTATCGTTTGACAATTATTTTGGCATCGACCCGAAGCAGAAAGAGTTCAAAGGACTTTTAAGTAATTCTGGTATGCTGAAAAATATCGATTACGATATGGCTTCTTATTATATGAATGAGATAAAGCGCGTGACCGAAGATAGGTTAAGTCCAACGATCCTTGCCAAGGCCAGAATAGCAGACGAGAAAAATTGGATATTATTCGGTGCCGGGGATTACTTTCATAGAGTACTGGAGATCCTATCACGTCATCAATGGAAGAATTTCCTTGGGTATGTCAATTCAAGCCCTGCCGTATTTAAAGATCGGGTGTATGATATTAAATTAGACGTATACGAATGGGGCAGGAGGGAAACCATCCCGGAAATCGTTCTTACCACCTATCATTATGACAAAAACATGAAAAACACCGCATCCATCATATTAAGTGAAAGATATGATTATCATGGAGAGGTCCGTTCGATAGCAACATTTGGGAACAATTGATCACTCATGCATGAAAGATAAATTGACTGATTGATTCGATCACCGCTATTGTTCTATGGGCAAGAAGGGATCAGCATTCTTTCTCTAAGTATATACCGCAAGATCTCTGTAACTTTTTTATGGCTCTCTCCACCATAACATAATAGAGACCGATTGGAATTACAATGAATCATCGAATGCTACCATCCAAGAATATCACTCCTGAAGATATGCAAGACCATTTAGATTCACTCGCACACCGTCTTGCTGTCAACACCCTAAGCGAAATGGTTTTCCCACAATTTTTTCAAATAGAGACCATTCGTAATTGCAATGCACATTGCCGTTTTTGCGCTGTTGACCGATGGGATATGTCAAATCCACAGCTGCCGCAATTCTTATTCGATAAAATTGTCGAGGAGATGCGCGACTACAGGCACTGGATCCGCATGGTCGATGTTCAACGTGCCGGAGAACCCCTTCTCGACAAACATCTCTCGCAACGCATCAGCCAATTGAAAAATATTGGTATCCGCTTTGTCACCGTATCAACCAACGCCTCGCTGCTAAACGAAAAAACGGCTACACGTCTTCTAGACTCTGGACTTGACGAAATCATGATTTCCATCGATTCCGTGGACAAAGAAATCTATGAAAGCCTGCGGGTTGGATTAAATTATGAGACGGTAATCACCAATATAAAAAATTTTTTCGCACTTCGGGACAAACAGTGCCCCGAACTTGTCATCAGGGTTCGTGGAGTATCCTGTTTTCGCCCTGATGATCCTGAGAATCAGAAACAAATACAGAATTGGACAAGATTCTGGGATGAATTCCGACGTCCGCAAGACCGGATATACATGAAGAAGCTCCATACCTGGGGTAATCAGCATATCTGGCAAGAAAAAATAAGCGAATACGAACACAACCTGGATTACAAACCTTGCATCGCCCCCTGGTCCACCTTCCATGTCACATCCATGGGTCGCGTTCCACTTTGTGGGCAAGATATGGATGCCACCATGACGATGGGTGATATTCACAACCAAACCATCGCAGAAATCTGGCAAGGTGAACATTTTTCCCGCATCAGGGAACTCCACCAGATTGGTCAGCGTAACGAAATTTCATTTTGCCGTGGCTGCAAAATATTTGATCCTGACGCCAGCCTAGAACAAGCCAACCATCCAAAAGGCTATTTTCCGATCCCAATAAATAAATGATCCGTTATCCTCAATCTGCAACAATCTATTGAATCGCTCATCAGGTTATGATCCAGGTAAACCTGCCGGAGTCATTATCTGAAAAAATCAGGAGCTTTATTCCATGACTACACAAGATAGCGTATTGGATGTTTTTAATAAAAACAAAGCTCAAAAAGCAACTCTAGAACCTGCTACTGATAAAATTCCAGACCTATTAATGAAAGGAATTCACTTTCATCAAATTACTAATTTTCAATCTGCTGAAAAATATTATAAACAGGCACTGAATATTAATCCACAGTTTCCTGAGGCACTACAACTCATGGGCATGCTGCAAATGGATCTGAAGAATATGGCAGCAGCCAAGGAATATCTTTATCGGGCACTGTCAATAAGAGGCAAGGATCCAGATCTTTACTGTAAACTCGGCGATATTTTTCTTGCAGAATCCTCCCACAACGAAGCCAAGGACGCCTTCAACCACGCATTGGAAATTGATCCAAAATGTGTCTGTGCCATGATTCAGCTTGCCACAATGTACCTGAAACAAGAAGAATATGAAAAGGCTCAAATTCACCTAATAAACGCCTCCGAAATCGATCCTGATAATTCTACTATCCATGACCTTTTCCATCAACTGTATCGCCAATATAACCGGACAGCACTTGCAAATTATCATAAAAAACTAGCCGTCTACCTACTTACACAATCACTTATTGATTATACTCATAGCAGTCATGACACCCTATTTTTCGATTCATCTAGAGCCCTGGAAGTCGCCCGCCAGAGAAATACATTTACATACTCTGGTGTACTTGTAAAATGCATCCAGACCTGCTTCTATTTTGGCAAATCTTTGCCCGATGCGCCATTCAACCTTGTTGCAATTCCTGAAGATGTTAATGAGGCAGCATTATTCTTTATTACAACGGACTATCGAATTCCTGGAATTATTGATTTTGATCCCAGTTTACCAGAACAAAGAGAATTCGCGAGAGAATCAAGTCAATGGCTTGATACATTCACAGAGTTTAGAATTAAATACGCTCATAAACTCGCCTCTCTTGTTAGCAAACAATCCATCGTTTTCAAAGAAGATGAGCCACTACGGATTCTCCTTACATCTTCTATATATACTCTAGTGATGCAATATTGCTCAAAATATCTGGCCAGGGCTTTTGAAAAATTGGGTCACTTAGTTAATTTTGTTATTGAAAAAGACTGTACTCGAAGTATTCCGCCATGCCTCCTTGTTAACGAATACTACAATTTTAAGCCTCACATAGTAATAGTCATTAACCACTCATCCCCGTCATTTCTCCCAGCAAACACCTTCTGTATAACTTGGTGGCAAGATGGAATGAACGAGTTAATTAATCCTGGAATCATCAACTGGCGCCCCAGAGATATCGTACTATCCGCATTCCCCCAGTACGATTATTACTTACAAAAAAAAGGAGTGAAAAGTCCTATTCGCCAAAGATTATGTGTCGATACGGATCTATTTTTTCCTGCAACACCATTTGAATCAAGAAGAAAAGTTACATTTATCGGTTCATCTGGGCACCATATGGTTGATTTCAATAATAAAAACCACGTATATACCTTCGATATTCTCGTCGAAAGAATGGAGGCCGGAGCGTTTTTTTCCACAGATTACATCGAAAAAATATATCAAGAACTTCCGGAGAAACTGCGTTCAGACATTGCTTTTGAATTCTTTAATAGTTGGCTTTTATATAATGTCATAAGAGAAAAATCAGTGGAATGGATGTGCGAAGTCGGTTCAGAACTAGGACTGGAAGTTGAAGTTTATGGCCGATATTGGGAACACAACCCCATCATTCGTCCCTATTTTAAGGGTGAGCTCCCACACGGAAAAGAAATAGCAAAAATCTATAACCAGTCCCGATTCGCCTTAGAAGCGACTCCCGGTACAGTATACTCCCAAAGAGTCGGAGAAATATGCGCCTGTGCTACCATTCCTGTTGTCTATGATTCCAGGGGAAACAGTGAGGCATTTTCCTTTGAAGATAGGTTGCTGTTTTTTAAAAATAGAGCCGAATTGAAAGCATGTCTTCAACAAAAACAAGCTATCGATGTTTTACCCATAGCTCAGGCATATACATACGATTCCATGGCTCAATCAATCGTTAATCTTGTTCGGGAACATCTTGCAGAAGAGAAAGCACAAACCAGTATAGATTATATAAACTGAAGAATATTCGGTTTCGATGAATATTGTATCAATGCTTGATTTGGAGGGTGATAATGACCCAGCCACGTATTCTCCTGCTGACAACGATGACTGCCGATATCAACTCAGACAGTATTTCACCTTCTTTGGGATTATTGCGCCTGCAAAGAGAAGCCAGACGCCTTGGCTTCGAGTGTGACATTTTTGACCATATTACAGATCATGTAGAACCATTATTATCAAGATTACAAGAAGGTTATTATGAAATCTTCGGCTTTAGCGTTACCCATATGTTCATGAAAAATGATCTTAACTTTCTTTGGAAAGTGAAACTTTTTACTAAAAATATGCATAGAAGGCCTTTATTCATGGCTGGCGGGCAATCGGCAACACAAAATACTCAGGTTTGGCTTGAGTGTGGTTTTGATCTGGTCGTCCAAGGGTATGCAGAAAAGTCATTCCCACAAATTTGTGAACGATATGCTTCGGGAGCAAATGGTGCCCCTTGGAAAGTCTATGGCGACATCCTGGGCGTTGCCTACCTTGACCACAGCGGCACCCTGGTCCGTAATCCGGTAACTCCATTCACCAAGGACGAATTTGAAGCCTTTTCAACCGTTACCGATATAAACGTTCCCTATGAGATTTACTGGAATATGGTACGTAGTAACACCACAGAGGCCCTGACCTATAATCAACGCTCCTTTGTCGTTGAGAATGGCAGGTTATATACCTCAAGCCGGTGTCTTGCCCATTGCGGATATTGTGCCTCCGGGGAATCCTTTCTACGCATTTCCCAAAATGGCCAAGCCCCTTTCTTCATGCTCTCCGCAGAACAAATTCATGAACAAATGGTCCACCAAGTTGCCAGTTACGGCGTCCGGTCCTTTTCCTTTAACGATGAAGATTTTTTGGTGGGCAATCGAGTGGGAATCCGGCGCATCATGGATTTATGCCATACCATCATCCAATCCAAAAAAAATGGAATCCTCCCCAAAGAACTAAAATTAAGCTGCCAAACCCGGCCCAATAATTTCCTGATCGATAAAGCAAAAGATCGGCGTGTCAACCGCAAACTGTTACAGGTCATGCTGGATGCTGGTTTTCACAATGTTTCCCTTGGAATAGAAACCTTCTCAGACCGATTGCTCAATTGCCGATCCATCAACAAACCCTACATCCGTTCCGAGGAAATCCATCAAGTATTGCATACCATCTTCGATGTGGGTCTGTTTCCAACCATCAATCTGATTCTCGGTATTCCCGAGTCCACCACGGATGACCTCATAGAAACCGCGAGTTACGGTCTCATGTACCTTCAAAAACCATGTCAAATCAGCTCCAACATACCCATGTTTGCCTTTCCCGGAGCCCCTATTTGGGGTAATGATCTTTATCCCACAGCCGATACAATCTGGGTCCATCCTGAATCGAGCCGGATTGTGAATATTCCATTCCGGTATCAAATTCATGATCCTAAAGCCGCCGCTATCCTGGAACAGTTAGAGGGATGTTGCAGAACGGAGCTGGAGAGCATACAGCGTATGCATGGCATGAACAGCAATTTGGTAGTCAGAACATTGAAAACAATTGCTACGTTCAGCGCCATTGCCAAATTGACCGGACACAACAGTCTTTCGAAGCAATGCGAAGCTATTCAGGCAACCTTATAGATATAAAATGGCACAAAAGGAAAACATAAAAAAAGAATGGTCTATATTTTCGACGAAAACCCCAGTACTATATAGTACCAAGCCAATTTATGAAAGCCCGTATGGACCGTTTCATCGTTCATGGAGAAAGCCAGCGTTCGGGTGCAATAGGTATCAACCAAAGCCAACAGTTCCGGTTGATCATAGCAATGGACATGCGAAGCCTGACTCAAGGGGCCTTGGTAAGGGTAGGAATGGATGCTGGGTGAACCGACAACCAGCATTCCCGAAGGTTTCAGGAGGCTTGCCATGGTTTGCACCAAACGGACCCCCTCCTCCTTGACCAAGTGTTCGATGACATCCAGACATACGACGACATCGAAACGATGTTCCGGTTGATAATCGAAAAGATTGGCGCACACAAAGGCGACATTGTCACGTTTGTTGATGGTTTTGGCCTCTTCCACCTCCGTGACCTTCAACTCCAACCCGGTCACGTGGGCACAATGCTGTGCCAAGAACATGGCTCCCAGACCAGAACCCGATCCCACTTCCAAAAGGCGATCCGATTTTTTGATCAAACGGGCGACAAATTTGTAACGTGCCAGTCGAATCAAGATTTGCAGTGTGTTGTTTTGCACGAAATCGGCATATTCGGGTGGCAACGTCACCCCATCCGGGTAGCGCTGATAAAGCTCTTCCACCAACTTGCCGTAAAGGGCTGGTTCCTTGTTGTATTGGCCGATATCAACCATGGATGTTCTCTCGCAAATGTTGCCGCAGGCGGTAGGAGAATGCGTCCGCCCCGGGCGTTCCATATTCCGGGGACCAATCGGGATAAAAACTGTCACCGGGATCAAAAGGACCCTGGGTGATTTCCAGAAAAACCGCCGTTTCCAGGATCACCGTCGCATGGACAAGGCCGGAGACGGCCAGATGATAGTAGGAACAAGGCCCGCCGGCATGCAAGTGAATCACTTGGTCGATGCTGGCGTCCGCTCGAAACAATACCACCGCCATGCGCCCATCGACCATAAGGAAAGATTCCCTCTTTCCCCGATGGGCGTGTGGACGATCAAAGGCACCCCCTCTCAGGGCAATAAACATTTCATGCACCGGATCATTGGCACCGGCGTGGATACAGATACGGCAGCGCCCGCGTTCGTTACCGATGGCCTTACGTTTCAGATCTTCAATATCTGATCTTTCAATGGTCATCAGGGCTTCCCGCGCCCGGAACACCTCTTCCCCCTCGGAAATAAACTTTTTCGGGTTCATAGCCATTCCTCAAGCGGCAAAAAAACCCTGTACCGCATCCACCACCCGGTGGCGCTGATCGAAAGTCAATTTTTCATGAACGGGCAGTGACAATACCATCCGCACCAAGCGTTCGGCATTGGGATAACGACCCGGGGAACCCCGATAGGCCGGATGCTGCGGCATGAGGAAGGGATGCTGAATCTTGGTTTCAATACCACGATTTTCCAAATACCGTTTCAGATCATCACGGCGGTCACTCCGAATGGTATACGCATAAAAGACATCCCGGAACCCGGGGGTCTCTTCCGGGCAGATCACCCTCTCCTTCAGGTGTTCCCGGTAGAAGGAGGCATTGTTGCGCCGGGCATCGATCACCGATGCGAACCGCCGCAACCGCACCAACAACATGGCGGCCTGAATGGTATCCAGCCGACCGTTATGACTGACATAATGGCACTCCTCGCGGTTGACCAAGCCGTTGTAGCGCAACGCGATCAAGCGGTCGCGCAACTCCAGATCGTCGGTCACCACCATGCCCGCCTCCCCCAGGCTGGCCAATACCTTCATACTGTTCATGCTGAAACAACCCAAAAGCCCGAAACCACCAGCCTTGCGTTCCCCCATCGACGCGCCGTAAGCCTGGGAAGCGTCTTCGATCACGATCAACCCGCGTTCCTTGGCAATGGTGGCAATGGCATCCATGGCACATAACTTACCGGCCCAGTGGACTACCATAATCGCCTTGGTACGGGGTGTGATCAAACCGGCAATACTTTCAGGATCGAGGTTCAAATCATCCCCGATGTCGGCGAACACCGGTACCAACCCATTCAAACGAATGGCATTGGCCGTAGCGATAAAAGAAAGCGGCGTGGTAATGATTTCCGATCCCGGAGGCAATGCCAAACTTCGCAATGAAAGAATCAGGGCATCGGAACCCGAATTGACACCCACGGCATAGCGGCGATCACACTCCCGGGCCACTTGTTCCTCCAGGAGTTCCACTTCGGGGCCCAGGACGATGCGACCATGGCTCAGAACACCATTCACGGCCTGAAGCAGCTCTTCGCGTTCGCTGACATCGGTAACACGCAGATCGAGAAAGGGGACCATCATGGATTGGCTTTCCTTGGTTGCAGGATCGGTTTCCCATCGGAACCACGTTTGAGAATGGCATGGGCTGGAATATCGTTGGTCACAACCGAACCGGAGGCAACCGTGGCATTGTCGCCAATAATCACCTTGGGTTCCACAACGATACCACTGCCAAACCGAACACCGGAACCGACCACCACCAATCCCGACGTCGCGACATTGGGTCCGGTAGTCACCCACGATCCGATTTGGTTGTGATGCTCAAACGTAGTACGCGAACTTAAAAAACAGTTTTCTCCGAGAATTGTTTCCGGCCCGATGTAGCACAACGCGCCGATGACACTACCCGGGGCAATGGACGCCGTTTCCGAGATGATGGCGCTGGCGTGGATGGCGGTGGCCAGTTGCAAGCCGGCCTCCCGCGCCATCACCCCCACCTTTTGTCGAAAGGAAATCGCCGTTGGGGTGGTGCAAAGGACGGAATCGGCTTTGTTCTGCGTTGCCAGGACGTTCATGTGTTCCAGGGGACCGAGTACGGGAATGCCACGAATGACCCGGGCATGTTTCTCCGGGTTGTCATCCAAAAGGCCAATCACCTCCGACTCGGAATCGCGCAAAAGAATATCCAACACCTGGTGCGCTCCCGGCCCCGCCCCTGCCAATAGCACCCGTCGGTTGGCCCCGGGCCGACCGGGTGACGGTGCCACCCCCTGACGAACACCATTCGGACGTCCATTGCCCTCATCGGCCAGCATGGCCCGCAACCGGGAAACGGTAACCAGACCGTGACCGGCGAACCGATCCGCCACAAGGCCATTGTCGTCCAACCATGCTGCCGCCGCCTTGGAAAAGCGGACGCCGGAACCGGGCGTGGACGGAACCGGGGCATCCGCTTGTCGGGTATCGTCGTCGGCCAGGGCGAGCAGAATGTCACTGCGCGTCATCGGCGTGGGAGTGATCACGCCGACGATGCCCCCAATGGGAACTTCCGTTCCAACCTCTTGGAAAGGGTAAAAAATCCCCGCGACAGGGGATTCCACCGCCACCACTGTCTTGGCCCCCTCCAATTCCACGATTTCCCGGCCCTTTTTCACTTGCTCCCCATCTTCGACGAGAAATCTGACGACGAGAAGCCGATCATCGTTGGGGGAAATTTTCGGGGTGCGCAAAAGATGAATCATCGTCATGTCACCTACCATGCATCATGGCTAGAACCGCCCCGACAATGGCCCGGGCATCGGGAAGGTGGGTCGCTTCGGCGGAAACAGCCGCTGGAATGGCGAGGGCGATCCCGGAGAGGCGTTTGATCCGCACAGGCCCAACACCCCGCTCATGGATCATGGCGACAACCTCCGCCCCCAAACCCGCGAATCCCGCCCCTTCCTCAACAATGACCATTCTGTGGGTTTCACGCAATGCCTCGAAAACCGGATCCATATCGAAAGGATGCAGCATGGTCGGCACGATAGCGGCACAAAGCACGTCATGATCGACAAAAAGACGGTCCATGGCCGCCTCGATCTCCACCAGCATGCCACCATATCCGAAGATGAGGACATCGGGTTGCAATCCGGGGTGAATCCGCAGGGTTGGAAAAAGCCCCCCGGTTTCCTGGTAAACGAAACCTTCAAGCACACCCGCCGCCCCATCAAGGCCATAAGCGGTCTTGTTTTCGATCAACAGCAGGGGATGTTGAATCCAGCCGGGCAGACGGGACAGCATCGCTTCGCAATCCAGGCGATGATGAATGGCGGCAACCTGGAGTCCGGGGATACCCAAAAAATGTTTTTCCAGGGATTGGCTATGGGTCGGACCATACCCGCGCCGTCCACCCATGGGGGTCCGAACCACCAGGGGAACGTGAAAACGCCCGCCATACATATCATGGAATTTGGCCGCATGATTACAAAGTTGGTCAAACGCCAGGGTCAAGAAATCACCAAACATGATTTCAATCACCGGTCGCAAGCCGGAAAGGGCGAGCCCCACACCCAGGCCAACCATGGCCGCTTCACTGATCGGCATGTTGTACACCCGTTCGGGGAAACGACTGGAAAGCCCCTTGCTGACCTTGAAGGCACCGCCGTAGGGATCAGCCACATCCTCGCCCAGGAAAAGCACACGGGAATCCCCGGACAGGGCTTTCTCCCAACCATTGCGTAATCGGGTAACCAATGACCCCCCCGGGGATACCGCCGGACGCCAAATAACATCGGCCCTTGCCGGGAATGGTGTTTCGATGCCGCAAGCCATGGGGGCGGCCAGGGCATTTTGCACAGCCCGTTCCACGCGCATCCGGCAGGATTCCCGCAAGGTGTGGATATCCCCATCCGCTGCCGCGAACCATTGGCAGAGGAGATCCCGCTGCCTGTAGTCATCCAGCAGAGCCCGGGGACGCAGATCATCGCCCTTGGAATGGGGATTCAAGCGAAAGGTGTGAACGCATAACAAAACCGGTCGGGATCGGGAACGCACCTGTGTCACGGCACGCTGGGCCGATGCCAACAATGCCTCCGGGTGCCAGGTATCCCCTTCCACGATGTCAATGTCAAAAGAGGCTGCACGCCCGGCGAGGCTTCCCGCCAACACGGTATCGATGGCGGTGGATTGGGCGATGCCGTTGATTTCGCAGACGATGAGCAGCGGCAAATCAAAGCGCGATGCGGCGTTGAAGGTCTCGAAAACGACACCCTGGTTCATACCGCCGTCACCGATGAACAGGACGGCGATATCCCCCCCCCCGCGCAGTTTGTGCGCCATGGCCGCCCCGGCACTGACCGGCCCCATGCCTCCAACAATGCCGTTACTGAAGAAGCCTGCCACCGCCAGATGTTGGCTCCCCCCCCAGCCACCACAAACGCCGCTCGAACGGCCCAGAATTTCCCCGATCAACCCCTCGACATCGTCACACCAGCTTAAAAAATGGCCATGACCGCGATGATTGGAAAAAATCGTGTCCCCTTTCCGCAATGCCGCGCAAACAGCAACACCACTCCATTCCTGTCCAACACAGGTATGGACGGTCCCATGCACCTCACCCAGGGCATACAGCTCCAGGAGACGTTCTTCCACGAGTCGTATGGTGATCGCCTGACGCAGGCACGATGCGGGGATGTTCACGATGGCCCAACGGTCATTTCACGTCGAGGGAACCGAAAAATACAGATCCGGGCTTCGATGACGGGAAGTTCTGGCAGGGTAGCGGTCACGGTTATCGACTTGCAGATAGCGATAGCTGAAAACGATTTGGTGGACAACCTCACATACCATACTAAATGAAAACGACCACCAACTCCACAGGCGGCAACGATGCCGGGTGGGGGGCGAGTCCCCCACCCGGCATGTCATCCCCCTTTACGCCTTACCTAAAAGGGCCAAGGCAATCGTGGGTTGCTGATTGGCCTGTGCCAATATCGCCACCCCGGCTTGTTGTAGAATGGTATATTTGGTCAGATTCGCCGTCTCCAAGGCGATATCGGCATCCTGGATCCGCGAACGGGCGGAATCCGTATTTTCCACCATGTTCGACAAGCTGGATACTACGGTTTGGAAGCGGCTTTGCAACGCACCCAAGGTGGCCCTGAAGCTGGATACCGTGTCCAAGGCCGAATCAATATACCCAAGAGCAGTGTTGGCAGCCGTTGCCACACCGATACTCAGGAGAGCTGATTTCTGGATGGCAGAAACATACGTTGTCGTGCCACCGTTCAGAGGAACCAGATGCAAACCAGATAGGCCCATGATACTGAACTTGACCGTAATCGTCTGACCGGCATTGGGCCCAACAGCAAAAGTCCCTTGAAACGAAGTACCCCTGGTTTTACCGTTGGCCGAACCACCCAGCAGATTGACGTTGTTGAAGGTCGTCGTGCTGGATATCCGCTGAATCTCTTGAAGCATTTGCTGGAATTCAGATTGCAGGTTGGCGCGATCACTGGACGAGTACGTGGAGTTGGCGGCTTGAATGGCCAACTCCCGCATCCGTTGCAAGGCATTTTGCGTTTCGCTCAAGGCACCTTCAGCAACCTGTGTCAAAGAAATGCCGTCGTTGGCATTGCGGATAGCCACATTCATGCCGCGAATCTGCGCCACCATGCGATTGGTAATGGCCATCCCCGCAGCATCGTCTTTCGAGGTATTGATACGCATCCCTGAGGAAAGTCTTTGCATGGTCTGGGTCAACGAAAGACTTGCCTTCTCAAGTTGCCGACGAGCATTAATAGAAGCAATACTACTTGTAATTGTCAGTGCCATGTTCGTTCATCCTGTCGCTGTGGAAACAAGGTTTCCTGAGTCAACCATCCATTGTAAACAGTGAACCGTTCATTGAATCGGGCCGGTCCGACCCGCTGTTCCATGATCCCCATCCCGGATCTCATTCCCTTAACCCATCACGCCATCACACCTTGCCCAACAGTGCCAAGGCAATCGTGGGCTGCTGGTTGGCCTGCGCCAGAATAGCCACCCCGGCCTGTTGCAAAATGGTGAATTTGGTCAGATTCGCCGTCTCCAGGGCAATGTCGGCATCCTGGATCCGGGACCGCGCCGCATCCGTGTTCTCAACCATATTGGAAAGGGAATTGACCACGGTTTGGAAGCGACTCTGGGCCGCACCCAATGCCGCACGAATGTTGGATACCGTATCCAGGGCGCTATCAATGTAACCCAGAGCCGAGTTGGCATGGGCGGCCGTACTGATCCGAACCCGGATACTCACCTTGGCTGTCTGGATATAACTCGTCGAAACCGTGCCGGTATTGTAACTGTAATGATACAGCCCGAGTTCGCCCAAACCCGCCCGGCTCACAGCGATCGTAATCGTCTGCCCGCCATTGGGACCGACTTGGAATGTGCCGGCAAATGTCTGAATCACATACGACTTGTTCCCGGACACTTTGATACCACCCAGCAGGCTCACATTGTTGAATGCCGTTGTCGATGCGATCCGGTTGATTTCCGCCAACATCTGCGTGAATTCAGATTGCAGATTACTGCGATCCGTGGAGGAATAAGTCGAATTGGCAGCCTGAATGGCCAACTCCCGCATCCTTTGCAAGGCATTCTGCGTCTCACTCAACGCACCTTCCGCCACCTGGGCTAGCGAAATACCATCGTTGGCATTACGAATGGCCACGTTCATGCCACGTATTTGTGCAACCATGCGGTTGGTAATGGCCATTCCCGCAGCATCGTCTTTCGATGAATTAATACGCATCCCGGAAGAAAGTCTGGCCATGGTTTGCGTTAATGCCAGTGAATGATTATTAAGCTGCCTCCTGGCATTGATGGAGGCGATACTGCTGTTTAAAGTAATTGACATGATGGTTCTCCAAGCATTGCTATCCTGTTCCAACCCCTCCCTGGTTCGGTTGAGCCCTTTTTGGTAAGGAAGCCGACCCGGGCTCCCGTTTCAATTCTCCAATCAAGAATCCATTAATTAAAAAACTCTCTTTTCAATTTATCGGATTTTGGATAGGGTTCTTGAGCATTTTTTTCACCCCCCACACCATTATCTCGCACAATGCGACATGTTATTGAATATTATGGAAATACGGTAACAGCCCGCCAAAGCTGCGGGCCAACGGGGGGAAACGGGGGGAAACGGGAATCATCAGGGAAGTCAGCGGAATGAACCCACGTTACCAACGCCATGGGTTCCCGGGGGGGGAATACGCTATGATCTATCGGAAGGTGAGGAACACGGCGAAACGGATCGGACTGCGGGGGAACAAGCCCCCGGAAAGGATGGTGTCAGCCCATGACGACACGGTTACGGCCTGACCTCTTGGCTTGATACATGGCCTTGTCGGCCCGGTCCACATTCTCCTGGATGGATTCCGTGCCACTAATTTGCGCCACGCCAAAAGACGCTGTAACCGTCAGGGGATGGGACAGGGGCGAGGTCACGATTTCATACTCACTCAAGCGCTGACGCAATCGTTCCAACAACACCCCCGCCCAGGATAAGGGCGTATTGGAGAGGAAGAGGACGAACTCCTCGCCGCCATAGCGGAATACCAAGTCCGTTGGCCGCAAATTGGTCTTGATGAAACGACTGACCTCAATGAGAACGCGATCACCAATGACGTGACCGTAGGTGTCATTAATTCTTTTGAAATAATCGACATCAACCATGACGATCAACGATTCCCGCCCGGGATGCTTGGCAATTTCATGGATTTCCCTTTGCAAGGTGGCCAGCAACTTTTCCCGACCAAGGGTATTGGTCAAGGGGTCGGTATGAAGGATTTGAAAACAAACATTATGATCAAAAGCCAAAACCATCCAGCGAAAGGCCATTCTTTTGGCAATGACCTCGTCGTACAAACGTGAGAGCATCAGTTCATCCCGGGTTTCGGAATGGTGGTAATCGGCAAAGCGCCGGACGATATCGTGCATGCGCTGATGCAAAAACAGGATATCCTGAATCAGGATCAATTCCCCCAACGCACCCTTTTTCCCTAAAAGAGATTTCACTTCCAGCCCGAATCGACAGCGTTCGTGGGCATCTTCGGCCATATACTCATCGCCCAGGCTGCCACCACACAGCAGTGCCCGATGAAACTCCGCCAACCATTCCTCGTGACTGACCATGGCCACTTCGAGACGATGCAACACCGATCTGGACTCAACGATCGTCAGACCAACCTCCTCCAACATCATCCACTCCTGCCATGGCAAGTTACCCCCAAACTGTGATCAGAAACAGGACGCCCCCCCCCTGGATCCGCTCCTACAGCTCCTATTGAATGATAAATAAAAACATGCCCTGGAGAAAGCACATTCTGCCGGCGCTGCCATAATTTTTATATTCAAGATTGATAAATTGAGCCATGAACTGCCCGCATCGGTACCAAATTCCACATTGTACTCACAGCAGGGGTGGGATAAGGTGAATCGAAGGTGCAGGCGTCCCCCTGCACGCAATCGATTGCAAACGCACTGGTGAACCTTGTCTCATTCGCCTGACATGGTACAGCATGCGGATCCCCACCTCATTTGCGTCATCCCCTGCCGCAATGAGCCGGATCCAGTCATGACCTTGGAATCCTTATGCCGCTGTGATCCGCCAGATATACCGGTTGAAGTGATCATGGTGATCAACGGTTCCGACAACGATACCGCCCAGGTGCGTGAGGCAAACCAACACTCCTTGCACACCGTCACGTCGTGGGTCGAAAAGCATACCCATTGTTTCTTCACGGTACGAACACGTTTTCATCCCGATTTGCCGCACCGCCAGGCCGGGGTAGGATTGGCCAGACGTCTGGGGATGGATGAAGCCTGCAACCGTTTGCTCAGTGCCAATGAAACGACCCCGGGCATCATCGTCGCGCTGGACGCCGATTGCCAAGTGGCCCCCAACTATTGGACCGCCTTGGTGGATCACTTTCGTCAAAATCCCAAAATTGTTGGCGCCTCCCTTTCTTTCCAGCATCCCCTGGATGACCTGACGTTTAATCATCGTCAGGGCATCATCCATTACGAATTATTTTTGCGCCTTTACCGCCAGGGTTTGCGATATGCCGGTTCCCCACACGCCTATCATACCGTTGGCTCGGCCATGGCGGTCAGGGCCGACGCCTACCGCCGTGTCGGCGGCATGAATCAGCGTAAGGCGGGAGAAGATTTTTATTTTTTACAAAAGGTCATGGCCCACGGCATGTTCTCCGACCTGACGACCACGACCGTATTCCCATCCGCACGGATGTCCCTCCGGGTCCCTTTCGGAACCGGCAGGGCAATGACCCAATGGCATCAGGAACAACCCCAACACTTCTTGACCTACGATCCCAAAGTCTACGCCGATCTACGTCATTTCTTCCAAGCGGTCGGCAAAACCTCCCGTATCCGGGATGGTCACATTCCCGATGCATCCCCATGTCTGGAAGCCTTCCTGGCCAAACAGCGCTTTAACGGGGCACTCGCGGAGATCGCTGCCAATACCGCCTCGGCGGAATCCTTCATGAAACGGTTCTTTCTCTGGTTCAACCCATTTAAAATATTGAAGTTCGTCCATTTCGCATCCGATGCGTGGTATCCGAGGGTTCCGGTGGGCCAAGCGGCACGGACCCTGCTGCAATGGATGGGGACACCTGTGGATCAACCCCTCGATGGCGATGAAACATTGTTGCACGTTTTTCAAAGGTTGGATCGGAACAGCGGATAATACCTACGAGACGCCGCCAAACAAAAATGATGCGAGGTCAGTCATGCCTACCACACCTGCAGAGTCGGACAGCAACGATGAAACGGAAAGCCTGGATAAGGAGTTTCCCATTGACGCCGAGTTTTCCCCCCAAGGGTTGGTGTTTGGCAACAGTCACATGAAAACATTGATCGCCCGCGCCCAGCGTGTGGCGACACTGGACCTGCCGGTATTGATTCAGGGGGAGTCAGGGACCGGAAAGGATGTCCTGGCGCGTATCATCCATCAAGCCTCCAAGCGACGCAACGCACCGTTCATTTGTGTCAACTGTGGCGCCATCCCGGACAATCTGGTGGAAGCCGAACTGTTCGGTCATGAGAAAGGGGCCTTTACCGGAGCCAGCATGGCTCGCAGCGGCTACATCGCCGAAGCGGATCAGGGAACCTTGTTCCTGGATGAAATCGGGGAATTACCCCTGTCCACCCAGGTGAAATTGCTGCGGGTCCTCCAGGAAAGGGAAGTCACCGCGATTGGTTCGGTCCATCCCCGCAAGGTGGATTTTCGCATCGTCGCGGCAACCAACCGCAATCTGTTGCAGGAAATCGGTCTCGGGCGCTTTCGCAATGACCTGTTCCATCGCCTGGCGGTCGCCGTATTCACCATTCCCCCGTTACGCGAACGGCCAGAAGATTTGGCCGAACTGGTTCAGGTATTCGTCAACAGCATCAATCGCACTTTGATGCAACACCAAGGATTCGATAAAAAAAGGAAATTGACGGACAAAGCCCGCGAACTCCTGCACAGTTACCAATGGCCCGGCAACATACGAGAACTTTACAACACCCTGTTGCGCGCCATCCTGTGGAGTGAGAACAACGTCATTAAATCCAAGGACATTCAAGAAGCCCTGTTCGGGGTCCAGGTGGCCCCCGCCAGCAGCATCCTCGGTCGGGAATTCGGCCATGGTTTCCGACTGGCCGATATTTTGAGCGAGGTTGCCGACCACTATTTCAACAAAGCGCTGCGCGAGAGTGGCGGCAACAAATCCTCCGCCACCCGTCTCCTGGGTCTGCCCAACGCCACCACGTTTTCCAACTGGCGAAAAAAATACCCCTGGAAAAAATAATCATCCCGGTGATCTAAAGACGGCGCCCGCTCCACACGACGCGGCCGACAATGGAGAGCTGTCCCGCCTGCTCCTGGGAGATTTTGATATCTTCATAAGCGGTATTGTCACTTTTGATGGTGACCGATCCGTCAAAACCGCGTTGCAAGCGTTTGGCCACCAAATCCTCCCCCCGGCGCACGACATAAATGGCATCGTTGCGCATGCTTTGATCCCGCAGGTCCAATAAAACCAGGTCACCTTCTTTGAGGGTGGGCTCCATGGAATCGCCCATCACGGTGACCAAGGCCATTTTTTTGGGATCCAACCCCATGATTCCGAGAATCCAGTCCGATTTGAAAGCGAAGTGGTCGACCACCTGACCACAGTAGAACGGCGTACCCTCCTCGTCGTCAATCAGGATGGTGAAGCGGGGAACGACGATATAGGAATGGGGTTCGACGCGATACGGCTCCCCTGGTTCCTTGGCCATGGTCATGGCGTCGTCCTGTAAGGGGTATGGGAGCGGGGTCATCCAGGGTGATCCTTTCCCCGTCAGCAACCAATTGATTGAAATATCTGTATTAACTGCAATTTTTATCAAGGTGCTGGTTCTTGGGCAGGCACTGTTGTTGAGAATTCCCGCCAAGGTTGATTTACCCAAGCCGATCCGTTTGGCCCAGGCATAGGGGGGTTCGGTACCGATCACGAATTCCAGGCGTTCCTTGATCGCAGCGAGATGGTTTTTTTCAGACATGACGTCTCCAATGGATGAGAGTTCGATACGTGATTTTTTCAGTGCCGCGTGGTTCGTTTTTGTCGATATTTCTACCGTCAATCGATCCTGGTGCCGGCCATATTCGGCTGACGGTCCGGTCCATTTCGTTCACTAAACCCCAACTATTCTTCAGAACGGAACCAATTCGTTATAAAGAAGCACCACGTCACATCACTGCTGAACGTTTTCAGTCTAACATCACGATTTACCGAAACTCAAATTTTTTTTAACGAATCTATAGTTCGTAAAAATTTGACATTCGCCCATTATTAGTAGAGACTCCCCTTTTTTCCAATTTTGCCGAACTTTCGGTTCGGTTATATTATTAATGGTTCATCTATGGAGGAAACGATGGAATACAACACCAGTGACCGGGCAAACGGCGGCAAGATCGGTTCCATTCGGGACCACTCCCGGAAAATAATGCAAGAGATCAATGATTTGCAATACAGCATCGATGTAGTTGAAAACGATATGGAATCCAGCATCCAAAAAATCAGACACGCCGCCAACACCTTCTCCGAACCCAGACGGCGCCGCCTGCACACCCTGCTCGCGGAACTGGCCCAATTGGCCCATGACCACCGCGCACTCCTGTTCCCCGAACAGCCCGCCCACATTTGCCACATGGAAACACCCGACGGAAGTTTTGGCTTCGCCCCCATCCTGACCATTTGTCCCGTCATACCCAACAAATCACCGACTGGCGCCCTGGCCGGTCCGGGGGAATCCATGGATGAAAGTGTTGCGGTACACGAAGGCGAACAGGTTTCCGAACTGGCGTCCTGGCCCGAAGAGCAATTACGCCGAGCCGGACTGCAACGAAAAACCTGCCAAGTGTTCTGGTACGAAACCAAAGGGGGCATCATGGTTTCGCCACTCAATCATAACTAACAGGAGCGTTTGACTATCATGGACGCAGAAAATCCATTATTGAAGAGCCCGTTTCCCGAATCCCTGCAAGCTGTGCGCGATGTCATCGGCCTGGAGAAAACCCTGGAATTGGTCGGCAATTGTGGCGGCACGCGCATTTTCATACCCAGGAGCATGAGCGAATCACACCGTTTGGCCCACATGTTGGGATTGAGTGCCGCCAGGAAACTGAGTCGCCATTTCGGCGGGGAAAGCTTGTCGGTGGTACGCGGTGCCTCTGCCCTCAGGGAGTTGCGCAATCGAAAAATAATCGATCAATACAACAAGGGGGAGAGAGTCGCCGACATCGCCCGCGCCTTTGCATTGACCGAACGGCGCGTCTACACCATCCTGAGCAAACCGTTCAAAAAGTAATCATAGCCACTGCCCGCACTAGGGAAACCCCCAACGTTCGCTTATTTTTCAAGTTGTTGTCAAAAGAATAAGCGAACACGGGGGGTGCAGGGCGCAACCGGCTCCGACGACCTCACCAACCCAGTCTCTATTTCTACTTTGTCACATTTCCAGCTCGGCGTTTGTAGCTTCTGGATCCCCGCTTTCGCGGGGATGACGATTGCCTTTTTTCAACGGATTTTCTGCTCTGTCATCCCCGCGAAAGCGGGGATCCAGGGCGTATATTCTAATGTGACAAAGTAGAACTATAGAACCTTTTTCAAGGATTGTTCAATCTTGTTGGACATGGAGGAAATTTCACTGATCACGCGATCGATATCCCCAGCCAAATCCCTGGCCACCCGGGCCGTGGATTTAACCTCCCCCGCCACCACTGCGAAACCTTTGCCAAACTCACCGGCTCGCGAGGCCTGAATGCCGGCATTGATAGCCAGCACTTCAAGTTCATTGGAAATTTTCTCAATACCGTGCAACGTCTTGGAGACATCGCGGGTATTGCGATCAATTTCCTGGCGCACGCTTGAGAGATCCGTGAACACCTGATCGTTGGCTTTGCTGCGATTTTCTTCCATGATGTCAATGAACAACACCGCCGCGTCCACATCGATAATCTTGGAATCACCCCGATTCTGATGGAGGAATTCAGAAATTTCCGGGGATCCCGCAGCATCGAGAATAAGGTCGACGGAGAAATTTTTAATGGCCATTTCCGCTTTGGTCAGCGTTTTGACACCCAATTTCATGGCCAAGGACATGGCAGGGGCATTGGCATCGGAATCAACGACATAAACCGGCTCAACATCCTTGCTCTTGTTAAAAATTTCAAGCAATTCCTTGCTTTGATCGCCACCACCCACGATACCGATCTTTTTCTTGTCCGCTTTATTCTCCATGGTACACTCCCAAAGATTGCCCTCCGCAAAAAAACCTCGAAACAGGCTTGATGCCAAGCCATCAGCCGGCCTGTCCGCCACATGTGACCACCCCCCCTTCCCACTTCAAACCCGGCGGCGATCCTGGCCACGGGACACACACCAGCAGCCCGATTCCCTATTACTACCATGATAAACAGGGCATAGGGTACCTTTCATCACGATCAGGATGTATTTTCCAGAACGGCCTCGCCTCACGAATCGTGGGGCACATCCCGTCCTTTCCCGTTCGCATCCTTTTTGCCATGACCCCGGGGTGCCTGGAGCAACGCATGGATCATCTCCTCCAGGGCGAAACCATCTCCGGGAAACAAGGGATGATCACCGGCAACCAGAACAACTTGTGATTTCCCTGCCAAGGCTGGTACCTGGTTCATGTCCTGACTGAATGCGGGAACCAGGCTGTCCCCCAGGGAAAAGGATTGGCTGCGAACAACGGAAATATAGCGTATATCAGGATGGAAGGTCCTGTTCAGGGCGAACAGCAACGAACCGGGAACCGGGCGCGTCAGATCCTGGAGTACATCCCGGGAATCCCGCAACAATGGATAGGGGCCACCGATAAAAAACTCCTTGAAAACTTCGATGGGCCAGGGATCGGAAATGGCATCCAGGGCTTGCTCCGCCCTGGGCGTTCCCAGATGCGGCGCGGCAATGGTGATCAGTGCCTTGACAGAAGGCAATCCGCCCCGCGTCAAGGCGACACGGGCCACAACCCCGCCTACCGAATGACCCACGAGAATCAAGGATTGGCCGGGCCGGGCATGCCCCAATTGCTGGAGCTGCCGTTCCAGGAGCAGCGCCTGCAAGCCGATGGGGGCCAGGGACGGGAGTTGGGCGAGATAGACCGCGTGTTCGGGGTTGGATTTGCGAACACCCGGTCGCGGAGATGGCACAAACCATGGCCATTCGGGCAGCAACACCCCTTCATAAGGTAATGCATGCCTTTCGAGGATGGGAACAACGCCGCTGTCAATCCAGGACCGGGGCGACCCCAGATAACCATGGATCAGAACCACCGCATCGGCCCGGGCACCACCATACGGCAGAAAAAGGACCGCAACCAGCACAAGGGAAAAGAGTTTTTTCATAGGGCGGTATAGGAACCGGAAAATACATCAAGTATTTGTGGGTAGGGACAAGGGATGATACACTTGTATGCTGGATTACCGGACCAGTCTTCCCAAGGCTTGAGAATAATACCCGAACACCTGCCGTTGCAAGGGATGCCATGGGGTGGCCGCACGAGCGAACACCTTGAAACGACAGCCTTGCGCATCATCAACCCATCATCAGACGAGCAAACGGGGCAATCACGTGAGCGAAGACCATCAGCCGACCAGAATTGTCGTCACGGTCAAAACCCAATACATGGAGTCCCATTCCACTCCGGAAAATGGCGAATACGCCTTTGGCTATGCCGTCACCATTCGCAACGAGGGGCCACTCACCGCACAACTCCTGCGCCGCCACTGGATCATCCTGTCTGACAACGGGCGCCGGCAAGAGGTACGCGGGGAAGGGGTCGTTGGGGAAACACCCAGATTACAACCCGGAGAGGTTTTCAACTACACCAGTTGGACCGTGTTGGAAACCCCAACCGGCCATATGGAGGGGCGCTATCTTTTCATCACCGAGGAGGGCGAACAGTTTTGGGCGCCCATCCCGGTATTTTTCCTGGAGGTCCCCGGCTCCCGCGTATTGAACTGACCGCACCTCCCGGGTTGCCCCACTCAAAACGGGGAGAACCATTTACTGGACAGAAACGGGTTATGCTTACGCTCCGCCCCCAGAGTGGTATCGGGACCGTGTCCGGGATGACAGATGATGTCATCACCCAAAGGCAGCAGCCGGGTTTTGATCGAATGAAGCAATTGATCGTGGTTGCCCCCCGGCAAGTCGGTACGACCGATGGAACCCTGGAACAAGGTATCGCCAACCGCCATGCTGTTCCCCCAGCGCAGGCAAACGCCCCCGGGGGTATGACCCGGGGTATGGATCACCTGGATTTCCATCCCGGAAACGTGAAGGACTTCATTATCCGCCAATTCCCGATCGATGCTCGGGGCGGCTCCAAAGGGCAATCCCCAGGCTTTGGCGTGTTGCCGGGCCGCCGCTACCAGGGGCGCATCCCCGGGGTGAATCCAGAACGCGCACCCCGTTTCCCCCTTCAGATCGGCAACGCCACCCAGATGATCGAAATGACCATGGGTATTGATGATGTGCGTCAACTTGACACCCAATTGATCCAATTGCGCCAGGATACGCTGGGCATCACCACCCGGATCGACGACCACTGCCAATCCCTCTTCGCGATTGGCCAAAATTTGACAATTGACCTGGAGAACGCCCGCCTCCATGGAAAGATGAAAGGGTGTAACCATTGACAATTCCTTGGTTGGTGGTCAAACATCCCGTTGAACGGCACATCCGCCGTCAGTATTCAGGGCACCATGTCGGCAGTCAAACCTTCGCGCATAACCACCCGGTAACCTTTTTCCCGCAATTGCTCCACCAAAAGATTCATGTTTTCCATGGCGGGGCCTAAATTGTCAAAAGCCTCGCGACGAATGGTGCCCGAGGAGCCGGAACGTCCCCACTCCCGGATGATCTGCCATTCCCCCAGGAGATCTCGTTGAATCTGGATGGAATAAAACCAAACGCCACCAGATTGCTCGTTTACTTTTTGCAGATATGCTTTCATCACCGATGCACTTGGTACCCCAACCGTGCGATTTTTCCGTGAACCGTTCCGCGACCCGGCTATAATAGGCTGGAAAGTACGCCAAATCCAAGTCACATTGAAAGTTTTTGCACATTATGGAAAAAAAGGCGGTCATGGCCGATACCATTCCCTCCCACACCTGGGTGCTGCCCCGTCCCATTGTCAACCGCATGTTGACCCACGCCATGCAATCCGCCCCGGAAGAATGTGTTGGCATCCTTGCGGGCAACGGGCGCGACATTCAAGAATGTCACCCGCTGCCCAATGCCCTGCATCATGCGCGACAGTTCCTCGCCGACCCTGCGCGCCACATCCAAATCATGAAAGATTTACGGGAGCGCGGCCTGGAGATGATCGCCATCTACCACAGCCACCCGGCTGCCCCGGCCGAACCTTCAGCCAAAGATTTCAATGAATCCTTTTATCCCGGAGCCCTTTATCTCATCATCTCCCTGAATACCCGGGGGCGATTGGATATGAACGGATTTCTACTTCAGGGGGGACGAGCCCGGTCACAAGAATTAATCATTTGCGACTAGCTTGAAGACTTCGCATCCAGACCGCGATTCATGACTTGACAGGACGATGACGGTGATCAAACGCTTCCTTTACTGGATTTTCCATACCGTGGCCCCTTATTTCGTGGGGATCGGCTTGGGAGTCGCTTTTTTTGTCATGCTGATCCACTATCTGGATTCCCATGGCACCTTGCTCCAGAGCGCCCCGGGATTGGCCGAACGGTTGGAACAATGGACCGGTTCGGAAGCCGCCGCAGAAAAAGAAAAAAATCAATCTCATCAAACTATTCCGACAACAACGCTGCACACGTCGGCAGCAAACGCGCACATACCGGGCCACTCCGGCCAGGTCGCGGGAAAACATCACGGTGATGGCAACGGCGAACCGGGAACGAACGTGGCCCCCCCATCCAGTCCTGTTGGACAAAGGGTGCCGCAGCACATTGACAACGCCCCGACAACCAAGCCGCAACAGGCTTTGGAGCGCGATGACACCACCATGCACCCCAGCTCCATGCCAGCTCACAGAGAAGGACCGTCGCCCCGCTCACCGGCGACAAACCCGGGGACCAATGATGCAAGGGCTGCCGCCGCCAACAGAGCCTTCCCCGTCGCCAATCAGGCCAAAACCCGGATCGAAGAGTGCGGTCCCCCGCCACTCCCGGGACCCAATCCGGACTACGAACGCCACATGGCCTGTCAATGGCGCCGAAATTGTCAAATTCACTTGGAAAACTATCAAAGAATGATCGAGGAGGGCTTGCGCGCCTGTCCGACCCATGCCACACATGCCCCCATGTGCCGCAACTATTACCGTTCCCTGCAAATGCAAATCCCGCCACAGGCCTGCGATTGGCCCCGGCTTGGCACTTGGCCGTAACTCATCACGGCGTACCATGGGATGGGAACGATTGATTATCCATGCGGAAGGTTCAAACCACCGGCTTTAGCCGGTCAGCTTTTTGCATCGTCATTCCCGCCCCCGATTCAGACATTCGGGATTCCCGCTGAAGCCTCGTCATTCCCGCGAATGCGGGAATCCAGGGAGCCTGTACAATGGTCAAGCAGCCCACGGTTTACCTTCTTGCCAGTAAACGCAATGGAACATTGTATGTGGGGGTTACTTCGGACCTTGTAAAACGAATCTGGGAACACAGGGAGGGACTGGTTGAGGGGTTTACCAAAAAATACGGTGTAAAAATGCTGGTCTGGTATGAGCAACACGAAACATTTGAAACTGCAATCATGCGTGAAAAAGCCATAAAAAAATGGAGGCGTGCCTGGAAGCTGGATTTATACCGAAACCAACTCGAGATACGTAATTTTCCAGCGTCATTCCCGCGAAAGCGGGAATCCAGAAAGTCAGGGGAGATAGGAAAGTCTTCTGGATCCCCGCTTTCGCGGGAATGACAAAAACTACATATCTCAATATTGCTGTGGTTTAATAGAAAAAACGAATCCTGGATGGGCCGATTTATGGGTGACGATAACTGGGGAAAACCTGGATTCCCGCATTCGCGGGAATGACGGATGAATTGAGGAACCATTTGCGATGAGACAAGGATCGACCGGCTTCAGCCGGTATCCGGACTTTCAGTCCGCAATCCAAACCCACCGGCTTTAGCCGGTGGTTGTTCAGTTCGCGATAATGGCGACATGCGCCATGCGCGGCAAGTATGGTCAGTGTTAATAAGGGACTGGGAGCAACCGGGAAACGGTTTGCGTGATAATATGGCGGGAGCGACGGGACTTGAACCCGCGACCTCCGGCGTGACAGGCCGGCATTCTAACCAGCTGAACTACGCCCCCGTTTTAGGAATTGCGACTATACCTTATCCCTCCATCCACTGCAAGGCTGCATGCAAACTCTTTCACCAACCATGCATCCGCCTCGCGTACGTGGATACTTCCGTTGCGGATGGTAGGCGGAACAGGGCTTGAACCTGTGACCTCCGGCTTGTAAGGCCGATGCTCTCCCAGCTGAGCTATCCGCCCCTGTGACTCACCAAGGGGACATCACTACCAAAGACACCTTCCCCCGTTACCAACGCTCACCCCCATGCGTATGCCTCGCGATCACAAGGCGACCACCACGGGGATTGCTCAGCCCACCGCCTCACGCAATCCCTTACCCGGGCGAAACTTGGGCTGTTTCGCGGCGGGAATTTGAATTTCGGCTCCGGTACGGGGATTACGACCGGTCCGGGCAGCTCGTTCGGATACGCTGAAGGTACCAAATCCCACCAAGCTCACCTGGTCTCCAGACTTCAGTGCCCCCTCAATAGCGCTGACAATCGCATCGATTGCTTCACCCGATTGGGCCTTGGTCAGTCCGGTTTTCGCTGCAACGGCATCAACGAGTTCGGTTTTGTTCAAGAGACTACCCTCCCCTTGTTATATTCTTGAAATATTGGCCCGCACGAGAAGCCCCCGGTTTGATGATCCACCACTTGCCCACCAAACAAAGCCCACCCGCAGCCATGTACTTGGCATGGTATAATACCCATCAGCAGGTGGTGTCAAGTGCCTTTCTTAGTGGGTGATGGACGGCGGTTCCACATGCACGGCCCCTTCCGCCAGCACCACTGGTGTGACTTTCCCCTCTTCACCCTCGGCCTTGACCGGAGTGATCTCACGGACCAGGGCCATTTTCAACACTTCATCCATGTGGTTAACCGGATGCACCTCGATATCTTTGAGAATGGTTAAGGGGATTTCCTTCAGATCCTTAAGATTCTCGTGCGGGATCAAAACATGTTTAATCCCGGCGCGATGTGCGGCCAGGAGTTTTTCCTTCAGGCCGCCGATGACCAGAACGCGCCCGCGCAAGGTGATCTCGCCGGTCATGGCCACATCCTTGCGCACAGGTATACCGGTGAGGATACTGGCGATTGTCGTCGTGATGGCAATTCCCGCCGAGGGACCATCCTTGGGCGTGGCCCCTTCGGGCACGTGAATGTGGATGTCGTGCTTTTGGAAGAAATCATCGGCGCTCATACCCCAATCCCGCGAGCGGGAACGGGCGTAGGTCATGGCCGCCTGTGCCGACTCCTGCATCACATCGCCCAGCTTTCCGGTAATGGTGAGTTTGCCCTTGCCATCCAGAATCGATGCCTCAATGGACAACAACTCGCCTCCCACTTCGGTCCAGGCCAATCCCGTGGTGACCCCCACCAGATCGGTCTCCTCCGCCAAGCCGAAGCGGTATTTCTTGACGCCGAGATATTTACCCAATCCCTTGGCGCTGATGCTCATCCCCTCCCGTCCCTCCTCGGTGAGGAGGATGCGCGCCGACTTGCGACACAAACTGGCGATTTCCCGTTCCAGATTGCGGACACCGGCCTCCCGGGTATAATAACGGATGATATCGACGATGCCCCCTTCGGAGAGGTGGAATTCACCCGCCTCCAAGCCATGGGCCTCCATCTGTTTGGGGATCAAATATTTGGTGGCGATGCGCAACTTTTCCTGCTCCGTATACCCCGCCAGTCGAATCACCTCCATGCGATCCAAAAGTGGCCTGGGTATGTTCAAGCTGTTGGCGGTCGTCAGAAACATCACCTGGGAGAGATCATAATCCACTTCCAGATAATGATCATTGAAGGTGTTGTTTTGTTCCGGATCCAGCACCTCCAGCAATGCCGAAGAGGGATCGCCCCGGTAATCGGACCCGACCTTGTCGATTTCGTCGAGCAGGAACAGGGGATTGTTGGAACCCGCCTTTTTCATGGACTGAATGATCTTGCCCGGTAACGAACCGATGTAGGTCCGGCGATGACCACGAATCTCCGCTTCGTCGCGAATCCCACCCAATGACATGCGGACATATTCCCGTCCGGAGGCGCGGGCGATGGACTTGGCCAGCGAGGTCTTGCCAACGCCGGGCGGGCCGACCAGACATAAGATGGGGCCTTTGATCTTTTTGACTTTTTGCTGTACGGCAAGCTGTTCGAGGATGCGTTCCTTGACCTTTTCCAAACCCCAATGGTCCTCTTCAAGGATGGCCTCCGCCCCCTTGAGATCATGCTTGAGTTCCGTCGACTTGTTCCAGGGCAGGGAAACCAGCCAATCCACATAATTGCGCACAACCGTGGCCTCGGCGGACATGGGTGCCATCTGCTTGAGTTTTTTCAGCTCCGACTCGGCCTTGGTTCTGGCCTCCTCGGTCATGCCGACCTCGGCGATGCGACTGGCCAGTTCGTTCAATTCATCCTTGTCGTCGTCCCGGTCGCCCAACTCTTTCTGAATCGCCTTCATCTGCTCATTCAGGTAGTAGTCCCGGTGACTCTTCTCCATCTGCCGCTTGACCCGGCCACGCACCCGCTTTTCAACCTGGAGGACATCGATCTCCTGCTCCAACGCCAGCAACAACCGTTCAAGCCGGTCATAAACCGTATCCAATTCCAGGAGTTCCTGTTTGTCGGGAACTTTCAGATTGATATGCGTCGCGGCGATATCCGCCAGGCGTTCCGGATCGTCCAACGATTGAAACGTCATCAACACTTCCGGAGCCAGCTTTTTGTTCAACTTGGCATAGGCTTCAAACTGGGCGACCACGGTACGCATGATGGCACGGGCTTCGGTCAGATTGCCCTGTTGTGTCGGCAAATATTCCGCCTCCACCTGGAAATACGGATCTTTCTGTAGATAGCGGGTGATGCGCATGCGTTGACCACCCTCAACCAACACCTTCACCGTGTTGTCGGGCAGTTTGAGGACCTGCAGGATCGATCCTTCGACACCCACATCGAAGATATCCCCGTCCTCTGGATTGTCGGTGGCGGGATTTTTCTGCGTCACCAATAAGATGCGCCGATCCTCCTCCTTGGCCGTAACCGCATCCAGTGCGCGTATGGAGCGCTCACGCCCCACAAAGAGGGGAACGATCATTTGTGGGAAAACAACGATGTCACGTAACGGCAATACCGCGATACGGACAACGTTGGCCGATGCACCCGATGATACACTCATGACAGGGCCTTCCTTAAGCCTGGGCTTCCATCTGGCGCTCCTCGTAGATCAACAGAGGCTCGGCTTTGTTTTCGATTGATTCCTGATTGACCACCACCTCCCGGACTTCCGGCAGTGACGGTATATTGTACATCACGTCCAACAAAACCGTTTCCAGGATGGCCCTGAGACCCCGGGCACCCGTTTTCAGTTTAACGGCCTTGACGGCAACCGCCTTGACCGCCTCCACCGTGAACGTCAAGCGCACCCCCTCCAGGTCCAACAACTTTTTGTATTGTTTGATCAAGGCATTCTTGGGTTCTTCCAGGATGCGCACCAAGGCCGCCTCATCCAAATCCGACAAGGTGGCGATCACGGGAAGACGTCCGACGAATTCCGGGATCAGGCCGAATTGGATCAAGTCTTCCGGTTCCAACAACGGCAGCAGGTCATTGATCTCCCGATCACCCGCTGTGAACTTGACCTCGGCGCCGAAACCAATGCCGTGATGTTTGTTGGAGCGCCGCTCGATCACCTTGCCCAAACCGTTGAACGCACCGCCGCAAATCACCAATATATTGGTGGTGTCCACCTGGAGGTATTCCTGCTGCGGATGCTTGCGCCCCCCCTGGGGCGGGACATTGGCGATCGTTCCCTCGATAATTTTCAACAGCGCCTGCTGCACCCCCTCACCGGATACATCCCGTGTGATCGAGGGATTGTCGGATTTGCGGGAGATTTTATCAATTTCGTCAATGAAGACGATACCTTTCTGCGCCTTCTCCACGTCATTGTCGGCGGCTTGCAACAGGCGCAGGATGATGTTTTCCACATCTTCGCCCACATAGCCCGCTTCCGTCAGTGTTGTGGCATCGGTAATGGTGAACGGGACATCCAGAATGCGGGCCAAGGTTTGCGCCAACAAGGTTTTACCGGAACCGGTCGGACCCACCAGCAGAATGTTGGACTTGGCGATCTCGACATCCTCCTTGTTGTCGCTTCCCGTCCCCAACCGTTTGTAGTGGTTGTACACGGCAACCGACAGCACCTTTTTGGCATGGTCCTGACCAATGACATGCTCATCCAGGATGTCCTTGATTTCCTGCGGGGTGGGGATGCCGACCTTGGATTTCTCGTCGCCCGCCCCTCCCTTCTCCTCCTTGATGATATCCCGGCAAAGGTCGACGCACTCGTTGCATATGAAGACGGACGGCCCGGCTATGAGCTTGCGCACCTCATGCTGCGTCTTGCCGCAGAAGGAACAATGAAGAACACTTCCCGATTCCGATCTTTTCTTTGCCATGGTTTCTCTCGAGCTGTTTGACTATCTTCCTTCGGGACACCGAAGCAAACAAAGACACCGCCCCCCGCGTTATTTTTCTGGTGGGGCCTCCCGTTTTTCAATGACCCTGTCCACCAATCCGTATTCGCAGGACTCTTGCGCACTGAGGAAATAATCCCGCTCCACGTCTTTGGCGATGCGTTTGAGTGGCTGGCCCGTGTGTTTGACCAGCACGGCGTTTAAACGTTCCCGTATTTTTGCCATTTCCTTGGCATGTATTTCGATGTCGGAAGCCTGCCCCTGGAAACCACCCGATGGTTGATGGATCATGACGCGGGAGTTGGGCAGAACCAAACGCTTCCCCGGGGTACCAGCCGCCAGCAATACCGCACCCATGCTGGCCGCCTGACCCAGGCACAAGGTACTGACATCGGGGCGGATGAACTGCATGGTGTCGTAGATGGCCAATCCCGCAGTCACGTGTCCACCCGGTGAGTTGATGTACAGGTGGATATCTTTTTCCGGATTCTCCGATTCCAGGAACAGCAATTGCGCAATGACCAGATTGGCGACAGTGTCGTCAATGCCCCCCACCAGGAAGATCAGCCGCTCTTTGAGGAGCCTGGAATAAATATCGTAGGCCCGCTCACCGCGGTTGGTGGTCTCCACCACCATGGGAACCAAGTTCATCCATCACCTCGTCGTTGACATCATTCTCCGATGCATGATTCAGACCAAGAAACCGGGGGCACCACCCACCCCGATTCCCGCTGGATCACCCCCCTTTTCGACCCGGATCAACCAGGCAAAATCTCACTGCGGGTGATCCCGGAGCATCCCGAACCCGGCACTATTTTCCCTTTTCGCCGCTACCGCCCATGAGTTCATCCAAACGCACCGCCTGCTCGGTGACCGTGCTGTTTTTGATGACCCACTCCACCACCATGGCCTGCAGCACCGTATCCCGCAAATCTGCCATTTTCTCTTCATTTTCACGAACCATGCGCCGAACCTCCCCAGCCCGGTCACCAAAGGCCCGGGTCATTTCCACCAGGTGTTCTTCAACGCGGGCCTCGTCCACCTCGATCTTTTCCTTGACCGCAATGGCGGAAAGCAGCAGGCCCAGCCGAACCTTGCGTCCTGCGGAATGCTCGAACATGCCCAACAATTGCTCGTCACTGACACCCATTTTCGACATATCGACGCCACGGGCCTGATATTCCCGCTTCATCTGCGACAGCATGTTGCGCCGTTCACGCATCTCCAAGCGACTGGGAATTTCAAAGGTATTGGCCTGCAACAAAGCCTCGAAAACGGCATCCTCCACCTTTTTCTCCGACTTGGCCTCGCTGTCCACTTCCAGGCGTTCCCGGATCACCGCACGCAGTTTATCCAGCCCCCCCTCGGTGACACCCGCCTTCTTGGCCAACTCGTCATCCAATTCCGGCAAAATGCGCGCCCGCACCTCGTGGAGGAAACATTGGAACAGGGCATCCTTGCCCGCCAGCTCCTTGTTGCCATAATCGGCGGGGAAGGTCACCTTGACCTCGCGTTTATCGCCAGCCTTGCACGATACCAATTGATCCTCAAACCCCGGGATGAAGCGACCACTCCCCAGCTCGAGGAGATATTTCTCCGCCTTGCCCCCCTCAAAGGGTTGCCCATCGACAAAACCCTCAAAATCCATGAGAACCTGATCACCCAATACCGCAACCCGCCCTGGATCCGCCTCAAACCGTCCCTGACTGGCGCGGATTTCTTCGATGACCTTGGCGACATCCTCATCGGACAGTGTCACCGTCGGTCGGGTCAGGGTCAATCCGGTGTAACCCGTGGGTTCAACCTTGGGGAATACCTGGATCGTGGCACGGTACGTGTAATCCTGACCCCGCACGAATTCACCGAGGACGATCTCCGGATGATCCACTGGCTCCAGGTTGTGATCCGTCAGGGCCTTGGGAAAGCTCTCCCGATAAAACTGGTCGGCCAAGTTACTGCTCCAATGATCCTTGAACCGGCTTTCCAACAATTTCCTGGGAATCTTGCCGGGACGAAAGCCTGGCAAACGCACTGAGGATGCCAATCGTGTCAGCTCTTGATCCAACCGTTGTTCCACTTCGGCGGCGCTGAAGACGAACGTGATTTCCCGATCAAAAGCTGCTTTTTGTGTAATAGTGAATTCCATGTATCCGTGCTTTAGGCTGATTGTGGCTGGAATGGACAGGATACCCCCTCGGAAGACGGTTTGGCAACGGTACAATCGCCGCAGCAACGGCGAACCTGTCACGTCCATCATCCGGGACAAGCGCTTTGAAAAGGAGGGGGGAGGTACCGGAAAGGCCGGGACATCCCTTGTTACCGCCATCGTTTGTTTGAAAGTAAAAGAAATATTAAGGTAAGTCAAGCATCTTTCAACGCTGACTGGCCGCATCCAGGGTATTTTTCAGCAGCATGGCAATGGTCATGGGACCCACACCCCCGGGAGAGGGGGTCATGGCACTGGCCTTGAGCAAGGCCGCTTGAAAATCACAATCGCCACATAAAGAACCATCCGGCAAGCGGTTGGTCCCCACGTCGATGACCACGGCCCCGGGTTTGATCCAATCCCCCGGGACGAAACGGGGACGACCGATGGCCGCCACGACGATATCCCCACCGGAGACGACCCGACCCAGATCCGGGGTCCGGGAATGACACATGGTCACTGTTGCATGCGCTTGTAGAAGCATCATGGCCACCGGTTTGCCGACGATGTTGGAGCGACCGATCACCACGGCATGCTTCCCGGCCGGATCCATACCCGACTGCGCGATCAGGGCCATGACCCCTGCCGGGGTACACGGACGCAAGCCCGGGCTGCCGATGGCCAGGAGTCCAACATTGACCGGGTGGAAACCGTCCACATCCTTTTTCGGATCGATGGCGGCGATGATGTTATCGGCATCGATATGCCCGGGCAGGGGCAATTGTACCAGGATGCCGTGAACCCCGGGATCCTGGTTGAGGGAGGCGATCAGGGCCAACAACGCCGCCTCCGATGTATCGACCGGCAACTCATGGGAAAAGGAGGTCACCCCCACATCGGCACACGCCTTTTTTTTCATGCGCACATACACTTGCGAAGCGGGATCGGCACCCACCAGGACCACTGCCAAACCGGGTGTGATCCCCCGGGTCCGCTGCAATTCCCGGCATTCCCGAGCCCATTGCTCCCGAAGCTCTGCCGCCAATTTTTTGCCGTCAAGGATCATCCCCATGATACCATCCACTCATTCCTGATGTAGTCCATTATCCCCGCAATCGAGCATACCCCCAATCGGCACCCCGGAAAAAGGGCGTTTCCGCACTACCCAACCGTTCGCGGGGGAAAAACGCCCCCGGAGCGCTTTGCTATGGTTCCTGGAACGCAACCCCATTGCGGCCTTCCCCCTTGACCCTGTAGAGGGCCTTGTCAGCCGCCTTGACCAATTGTCCCACCGTACACTCGGGGACGTAATGCGATAGACCCACGCTGATGGTGACCTTCAAGCCGTCCACCTCCATGCTCGCCACCTTTTGCCGCAGCCGTTCCGCCGCTTCCAGCACCTGCTCCGCCCTGGTGTTGGGCAAAATGACGGCAAACTCTTCACCACCGTAGCGACAACAATAATCAACGGTGCGAAAGTGCCCCTGCATGAGCCTGGCCAAGGCCACCAATACCCGGTCACCCTGGTCGTGACCATGATCATCGTTGAAACGCTTGAAATGATCGACATCAATGATCATGAAGCTGAAACCGATCGCATAGCGTTTGGCGCGATTCCATTCGTTCAACAGCAATTCGTCCAAGCGCCGCCGGTTGAGCAGACCCGTCAGGGCATCGGTGTAGGAGAGACTGCGCAGCTTGTCCTCCAATTGTTTTTCCGCCGTGATGTCCCGCAATAGCGCCACCGATCCGATCAACCCCCCCTGGGCAGTGTGGATGCTCGCCGCCTGAACACACAAAACCTTTTGATTGAAAACAAGGGTGGACGGCGTATCGATTCCAGAGCGTTCCATGGTGGCGACCAAAAATTCGGGATCATCCAACAATTGCAAAAACCCCTCCCTGACCATCTGATCCCTGGTTTTCCCCAACAAGGTTTCGGCGGCGGGATTGACCAGAACAATGGTGCCCGAGCTGTTCGTGGAGACAATCCCTTCCTGGGCACCCAACAGGATGGTGTTCAGTTTGTCGCGTTCCTGTTCCAGGCTGAGGTGGGCATACTGCAATCGCTGGCACATTTGGTTGAACACCCGCGCCAGGTCACCGATCTCATCCCGTCCCACCTCAGGGACCCTGTGGTCCAAATCACCCTGAATCATGCGATTCATGGCTTGCGAAATCCTGGCAACCGGGGTAACCACCGAATGGCGAACATACAAAATCAATAAAACCAGGGCCAGACTCAAGGTCGATACGATCACGCCACCCTCAAGGACCATCCGATCCATGGCAGCCTTTTCCCTGGGCAGATCCAGGTAGATCTCAAAAGCGCCATAAAATTGATTCTGGTACATGATGGGGATATAGGTTTCCACCACATCCGAGGCGAAATGCTCCCCTTCCCGGGTGGACTCCTCTTTGGAAACCACCTCCGAATAATTGAGTCCATTGGCAACCCGATTGACAAAAAATTCTTCGTCAATCCGCCGACCGCCTTCCCCACTTTCAGTGGAAAAAATCATCTGGCCACGACTGTCGTACACACGGCTCTTGAGGATACCGAAATCCTTTGCCAATTGAACAATTTCCTCTTTGAGCAGCGGCGAAACCACCAGATTGTCCCGATTGACGGCATCCATGGATATCTGGTGCCGCAAATGGGTGGCGATACGGGCCGAGGTTTGCTCCGCCTGGAAGAGTAACAAATGGGTTAAATTGGGAAAAGCGATGAACAGGGTATACAAGGGAACCAGGAGGGTTCCTATCAGGGAGAAAAAAAAACTGTACCGCAAAAATTTATAGCGTAACATACGGTCACCGAGCTGGTGGTCAACGTGAAACCAGTGCGGCATCATCTTAACTCAAATACTGACCTTGAAACAATTATTTAATTAACTCAATTATATATGTGAAATATTTCATGGTGGCGTAAAGTCAGGCTTGAGGAATCCGCTTCAGACGTAAGTTTCGGTTGGTTGGCAGCTTACGTACGCCTCTCAATCCATCATCATGGGACGCTGCGGAGGGGGCGGTCAATCATTTTGTCTCAAGTAACCTGATTTCCCCCCCCCCTCGCAAACACTTGTCCCGCCCGGGGCCCGTGTTTTAAAGATTGCTGGACCGTGGCTTGCGCGAGCTGTTATCATTCCCGGGTGTTGTGTGACCATTCGATTGATCAGGAATCCTAATCCTGAAGGGTTATGCCATGAGTACCATCTACCGTTTGCATGCGGATGAGTTGACAGTTGAATTCCTGGAATCTCTCAAGGAACTGTATCGCAATAAAAATATTGAAATTTCCATCAGTGAGACCACGGCGCGGGAGCCTGACGAAACAACCTATCTTCTTGCTCATCCAGCCAATTGGTCTCGGTTGTTGGCGGCAATTGAGAGTGTTCAACAGCCAGGGAACAGGGTAATCATTGATCTCGACAATCTGGAATGAAAATCGCTTTCGAGAAGGGAGCTTTCGCCGATTTCAACGCATGGGCGGATGAAGACCGCAGAATATATCGTCGTATTGTTTCCTTGATCATTGATATCGTGCGTAATCCATTTCAGTGATTTGGTAAACCTGAGCCTTTACGTTTCGCTTTAAAGGGCCATTGGTCCCGGAAAATTACCGATGAACATCGACTGGTATATAAAGTCGAGGGAAATTCCGTGATAATCATTTCATGCAGATTTCACTATAATTAAGAATTTTCATGGTAAACCGCAACCAACGCGGGATACGTAGTTTTCCCGCGTCATTCCCGCGAAAGCGGGAATCCAGAAAGTTAGGGAAAGTAGTTCTACTTTGTCACATTTCCAGTTCGGCGTTTGTAGCTTTTGGATCCCCGCTTTCGCGGGGATGACGGTTGCCCTTTTTCAACGGATTTTCTGCTCTGTCATTCCCGCGAAAGCGGGAATCCAGAAAGTTAGGGAAAGTAGTTCTACTTTGTCACATTTCCAGTTCGGCGTTTGTAGCTTTTGGATCCCCGCTTTCGCGGGGATGACGGTTGCCCTTTTTCAACGGATTTTCTGCTCTGTCATTCCCGCGAAAGCGGGAATCCAGAAAGTTAGGGAAAGTAGGAAGGTTCTCTGGATCCCCGCTGAAGCCTGCCCTCGAATGCTTGAATCGGGGGCGGGGATGACAATAACTGCACATTCCAAGATAGCTGCGGTTTAGCTTGGTAACCATCACATTTCCCAAACAGTGAACAAAACGTCCCCAACCATTGATTTTTTGATCATTGGTGCCGGTATCATCGGCATCACGGTGGCCCTGGAACTCAGGCGGCGTCATCCCCAAGCCTCGATTTCGGTCGTTGACAAGGAAGCCACGCCCGGCTGTCACGCCAGCGGTCGCAACAGTGGCGTGTTGCATGCCGGTTTCTACTACCCGGCCGACTCCTTGAAAGCCCGTTTCACCAGGGACGGCAACCGCATGATGCGCCGCTATTGCCGGGAACGCGGTTTATCCATCAATCCATGTGGCAAACTGGTGGTGGCGACAAACGACAAAGATTTGGCTGGCATGGACCTCCTGCGGGAACGTGCCCGGGCCAATGACGTCATCCTGGAAACAATAACCCCGGGGGAAGCCCGGGAAAGGGTCCCTGAATTGCGGGATCCACGGGCCGTTCTGTTTTCACCGACCACGGCAACCGTCAACCCGGGGGAGATTTTGGCAAGCCTGGTGAAAGATGCCCGGGAACAACATATTGACGTCCGTTTCCATAAGCCCTATCGCGGTCGCCAAGGCAACGGGATCCGGCTGGGCAACGATCGGGTGGAACCGGGATATGTCATCAATGCCGCAGGACTCCATGCCGATGCCATCGCCCGCGATTTCGGCTTCTCCCAAACCATGGCCATCGTGCCGTTCAAAGGGTTGTATTTGAAATACGCTTTAAAAAATCACGCCATTCCCATGAATATTTATCCCGTACCCGACCTGAACAACCCCTTTTTGGGCGTTCATTATACACTCACGGCAGATGGTACCCTCAAAATTGGCCCCACGGCCATACCCGCCCTGTGGCGCGAACATTATCACGGTTTTTCCGGCTTCAAGGCCGGTGACATGCTGGACATCCTGCGCAGACAAGGGGCCATGTTTTGGCATGATCCGTTTCATTTCCGCACATTGGCCTTTCAGGAACTGGCCAAAATGCGCCGGGGCGCCCTGTTGCGCCTGGCCTCGCGATTGGCCACCCCACCCGGACCAGCTGCCGCCTGGCACTGGGGTCCGGCGGGTATTCGCGCCCAATTGCTCCGTACCACCGATCATACCCTGGTCATGGATTTCCACTTCGAGGGCGATCAGCATTCGTTTCACATCCTCAACGCCGTGTCACCCGGCTTCACCTGCGCTTTCCCGTTCGCCCAATTCCTGTGCGAGCAAATGGCCGTCCTCACAAAATAAGATTTTTTTCCTGACGTTTGGCTTGGCAATTGCTTGATGGTCAGCGATGCGCTTTGCGGCCACTTACGATTGGGGGCTTGAAGAACGTGAACAAAAATCGATTGATCATACCCTTGACCCTTGCAACCACCCTGTTCGGAATGGTCCTGACCGCCATGGCCGATCCGGTACATCGCAAAGGGTGCGAATTCCCACTCAGCGGCGTCGAGGTTTGCTGGGAGGCCACGGCGAGCCTGGGCTCGAGCTACGCCCCTTATGACGAATTGCACATCCTGCCCATCGCCCGCAAAATCGCCGGTAATGAGGAAATCCTGGAAAGCTACTCCCGGGATGTCTTCAAACAGTTGATGCCGGGCAACCTGGCGGAATATCTGGTGCCCGAATGGGTGCCCGCCTTCACCCTGGAACAGGCCATGGCCATGAGCCGTGAGGAGAAACGACCCTCCGTGATGTGGATCTCGCCCCGGGTGTTGAAAAATAGCAGCGCCGCAGGTCCGGGAGTCGTCGATTGGGATGTGTACATCCTGTCCCGGGGGCAACTGGTCAGGACCATGCGTATCCGCGTCTCCTCGGCACCCAAAGAACACGACGATGCCGTGGAAAAGGGGCTGACCATGGGAACGGTCATGGCCGCAACGGGATCCTTCCTGTCGGGTGGCTTCCTCGGTGCCGTAACCGCAACCACCGTCGAAGTGAGTACCGCCAACAAAAAACCACCCGAAGCCGGTAAAGCCCTGGAATTGATGACGGAACTGGCCACCCGTCAACTCATGTTCCTGGCCCAGTATCCCATCGAAGCCTTGAATTATCCGGGTGCCCCCATGCCCCCGAAAGATACAACCCAACCCCCGGAACGTATCAACAACTGGTTGCGCGACGCCTTTGCCGCCAAATAGCCATCCACCTCGGGGAAGCGAACATGTTCAGAACCATCAAAAATCTGGTTTGGGCCTTTGATGCGGAATGGGTTCCCGATCCCAAGGCGGGTCGGCTGCTGTATGACCTGTCCGGGGATAGGGACAATCGCCAGGTCATGGAGGAAATGTGGCAAAGAAATGGCGCCACCGAGGACGATCCGACACCCTACTTGAAAACAGTGATGTGCCGATTGGTCTCCATTTCCGTGGTGCAACGCCAGGTCCACAAGGATGGACGCATCCTCCTGCGCCTCCTGACCCTGCCGAAAATGGACGGTGCCGGTAGCGCCGATACCAGCGAGCGGCACATCATTGACACGTTCCTGGGCGCCCTCGGGGATCGACAACCGCAACTGGTCGGCTTCAATTCCCTGGCAGCCGACCTGCGCATCCTGGTACAACGCGGCATCATCCACGGTTTGCATCTGCCCGGCTTCGCCCGCCGCCCCAACAAACCCTGGGAAGGGGTGGATTATTTCGTCAAGGGGGGGGAATCGCACATCGACCTGAAAGATCATGCCGCACCCGGTTGGGGGCCGGGAACACCCTCCCTGCACGAATTGGCCGTCTTGTCGGGCATCCCCGGGAAAATGGAGACCCATGGCGATGAAGTCCCCAAACTCTGGCTCGAGGGACGTTTGGAGGATATCATCGCTTACAATGAATTTGACGCCTTGACCACCTACCTGATCTGGTTGCGCATGGCCCATTTCGTGGGTTTGTTCGATACGGCGCACTACGAACAGGAACAAAAGCTGGTTCGGGATCTGATTCAACATGAAGCCGAAGCCAAGCCCCACTTGCTGCGCTACGTGGACGAGTGGGACCGCCTCTCCTGATGCGTTACCGGGGGGGGGATCCGGAGAAAGATACGCCATGGCCGCCGATGCATTGACGAAACCGCAAAAAATGCTACCATGTGACCCACCATGAAAGACGATACGATCACAGAAAAAGCGATGGTGGTGAAACGTCTTCTGCAACACGAAGGCCGCGTCATGTTGTGCCTGGATGCCACCAGCGAAGGGGTGGAGGTGCCGCGTCGGTTCTCTTCCGATCCGGGCTTGATGCTGGTGCTGAACGTCAACATGCCCCAACCCATCGAAATCGGACCCGCCGCCATTGAATCCGAACTGCGCTTTGGCGGCATCCCCCATTATTGCACGATCCCCTACCACGCCCTGTGGAGCGCCTTCAATCCCGATTCCGGGTATGGCGTCCTCTGGCAGGATTCGATCCCCCGGAGCATCCGTCAACAACACGGGATCTATCCGACGGGACCCCTCAAACCCCTGCCCGATGACGACAACTGGCCGAAACCCGGCAGCGAAACGGGACCATCCCCGAGCCCGGTGGAAACCCGGCCCGGTGCCCCCACCCTCAAGGTGATCGAGGGTGACGGCGACCAGCCCCCACCCGCTCCCGCTCCCGGGCGTTCCCGTCCCAACCTGCGGGTGGTCAAATAGGCTTTTCGCTTGTCGAAAGAAAAATCCAAACCCCTGTTCTTCTGTGATGCGTGCGGTGCGCAAACGGTGCGCTGGGAGGGGCGTTGCACGGCTTGTGGCGCCTGGAACACCATCAAGGAATTCCGTCCGGCCAAACTTCCCGGGGCGGTCCATGCCCCGCACGCATCCCCCGTAAGCATGCCGACACCGCTGTCCGAGGTCCGGCAGGACAACGCCCAGCGCCTGCTGGGAGCCGGGGCGGAATTGAACCGTGTCCTCGGCGGTGGCCTGACCCCCGGTTCCGTGATCCTGGTGGCCGGCGACCCGGGTATTGGCAAATCGACACTCCTGATGGAAACGTTGACAGGTTTCTCCCAAACCTGGCCGGTCCTTTACGTCTCGGGGGAGGAATCCCTGGCCCAGCTCAAGCAACGGGCCGATCGCCTGGGCGTGGTGGGGGATCGCTTCCCCGTCATGATGGAAAACCGCCTGGAGATCGTCATCCAGGCCGTGGAAACCAGCGCACCGGATATCCTGGTGGTTGATTCCATCCAAACCATGGCGAGTGAAGCGTCACCCTCCGCCGCCGGAACGGTCAATCAGGTACGGGAATGCGCCGGACGATTGATCCACCTGGCCAAAACCCGCAATATGGCGGTTTTCCTGGTGGGACATGTCACCAAGGACGGCCAGATCGCCGGCCCACGGGTGTTGGAACACATGGTGGACACCGTACTCTATTTCGAAGGCGAGCGGGGACACGATTACCGCATCCTGCGCGCCGTGAAAAATCGCTTCGGTTCGGCCAATGAAATCGGCGTTTATGAAATGGGGCCGGGCGGACTCAAAGAAGTGGCCAATCCTTCCGAACTGTTCCTCTCCGAACGCATCCAGGGGGCGACGGGTTCGGTGGTGTTCCCGGGGATGGAGGGCACCCGCCCGGTACTCGTCGAAATCCAATCCCTGGTCGCCCCCAGCGTCTTTCCGCAACCACGACGCAATACCCTGGGATGGGATCCCAATCGCCTGGCCATGTTGACCGCCGTGCTGGAAAAACGCCTGGGCCTCGGTTTCTACAATCATGACATCTTCTTGAACGTCGCCGGCGGCTTTCGCGTCACCGAACCCGCCGCCGACCTGGCCGTGGCCGCATCCCTGTTCGCCTCCCTGAAAAACCTCAGCCTGGATCCGGGAATGGTGGTGGTCGGGGAAGTGGGTCTGGGGGGCGAAGTACGCGCCGTCAGTCACGTCGCCACCCGCTTGCGCGAGGCGGCCAAATTGGGGTTCGAACGCGCCCTGTTGCCTGAAAAATCCATGAAACATGTGATCGATGGTCCCAAAATGCACCTGGGGGCGGTCTCCTCGGTGGAAGAGATGATCCGCCTGTTACCGTAGTAACGCACAAAAGCCATTGCATGGGGGTATTATCTATTTTAGAGTAACCCGACGGTCTTAAACCGCAACCATCGCGGGATATGTAGTTTTCCTGCGTCATTCCCGCGAAAGCGGGAATCCAGAAAGTCAGGGAAGGTAGGAAGATCCTCTGGATCCCCGCTTTCGCGGGGATGACAATAACTGCATATTCCAAGATAAACCGCAACCATCGCGGGATATGTAGTTTTCCTGCGTCATTCCCGCGAAAGCGGGAATCCAGAAAGTCAGGGAAGGTAGGAAGATCCTCTGGATCCCCGCTGAAGCCTCGTCATTCCCGCGAAAGCGGGAACCTCGAATGCTTGAATCGGGGGCGGGAATGACAATAACTGCATATTCCAGGATAGCTGCGGTTTGGTCGGGGTTTGGTCAACCCCATCGGCTTTTGGAGTTGTATGTGAATGAGCTGGATTACATCTTGTTGGCAGTGATCGCGCTGTCCGGCATTTGGGCCATGTTCCGTGGTTTCTTCCGGGAATTGGTCGCGTTGGTCGGCTGGCTCGCCGCCATCCTCCTGACATCCGAATTCTCGGGATCCCTGGGGAGATACCTCATGCCCTGGCTCAAAAGCACCAGGGCCTCGAGCTTCGCCGCCTCCCTGGCCATCTTCCTCACGGTTTTGATCGTGTTCGCCATCCTGGGGCGGATCCTCAAGGGATGGATCGCCAGCAAGGGCTTTTCCATGGGTGATCGTTTGGCTGGATTGGTCTTCGGCCTGCTGCGGGGATCCCTGATCGTGATCGTCGCCATCGCCTTCCACATCGCCCTGAACGAACCCGCATCGCGTTGGAGCGGGAATTCCATTGTCTATGGCTATGGCAAGGAGGGTATCCTGGCCCAGTCGAACAATACCCCGGAAAATCCCTCTCTCATCAACAAAATACGACAGATGGGCTTTAAGTAACGCGGCATAACGATCATAAAACTTGGAATCACCCGGCCAAGAATCGTGCATGGGTCGAAATCAGGCAATTGCAACCACTTCTGGATTACGACTTTGATTTCAGCAGATGATGACCATTTCAGGGATGAGTGCGGTGTCTTCGGGGTCTTCAACCATCCCGAAGCGGCCAACCTAGCCTACCTGGGCCTGTATGCCCTGCAACATCGCGGGCAGGAATCCGCCGGCATCGTCTCGGTGGAGGACCGGATACTCCATACCAGCCGGGGACGTGGCCTGGTCGCCGATGTCTTCAAAAAAAGTGACATGGACCGGCTGAAAGGACGACGCGCCATCGGTCACGTCCGTTATTCGACCTCGGGTGGCAGTTGCAGCTCCCGCAACCAACAACCCCTGGTGGTGGACACCTATCAGGGGGGGATCGCCATCGCCCACAACGGCAATCTGGTCGATGCCATCGACCAACGCAAATCGTTGGAACATCGGGGCTCCATTTTTCAATCAACCATGGACACCGAAGTCATCGTCCACCTGGCGGCCCTGTCACGCCGACCCGAATTCCATGATCGCTTGGTGGATGCCCTGTCCCAGGTCAAGGGGGCCTACGCCCTGCTGGCCATGGACGCCCAGTGCATCATCGGCGTTCGCGACCCCTACGGTCTGCGACCCCTGGTCTTGGGGCGAATCGGAGAGAACGGCTGGGTATTGTCCTCGGAAACCTGCGCCCTGGACCTGATCGAAGCCGAATTCGTCCGCGATATCAATCCCGGGGAAATGTTGGTCATCACCGATAAGGGATTGCAATCCTTCACCCCCTTCCCCGTCAAAAAACGGCATTTCTGCATCTTTGAATACATCTATTTCGCCCGCCCCGACTCCACCCTGGACGGCGTCAACATCTATGAAACACGCAAAAAAATTGGGGCGAGTCTGGCCAAGGAGAGTCCGGTGGCCGCCGACCTGGTGGTACCGGTCCCCGATTCCGGGGTCCCCTCCGCCCTGGGCTATGCCCAGGAAGCGGGTCTGCCCTTTGAGTTGGGCATTATCCGCAACCATTATGTGGGACGGACGTTCATCGAACCGCAACAGCAGATTCGTCACTTCGGAGTTAAAATCAAGCTGAACGCCAATCGGGAATTGTTCAAGGGCAAACGGGTGGTGCTGGTGGATGATTCCATCGTGCGCGGGACGACGAGCAAAAAAATCGTCAACATGGTACGGGCCGCCGGTGCCAAGGAGATCCACATGCGCATCTCCTCACCGCCGACAACGCATCCCTGTTTCTACGGCATCGACACCCCGACGCGTCACGAGCTGTTGGCGGCGCGGCAATCCCTGGAGGAGATGTGCCGTTTCATCGCCGCCGACTCGTTGGCCTTCATATCACTGGAAGGTTTGTACGAAGCGGTGGGTGGCCAGGGACAGGGCTATTGCGATGCCTGTTTCTCCGGGTCCTACCCCATCCCCTCCCCCGAAACCTCGCAAGGGTTGCAGCTTTCGCTATTGGAAGAGCTGGAATAACGGTCCGCGCCAGCCTGACGAACCGCTGCACACCCAACCGATCCCGCACATCCCCCCTCCCCCCGGATCCCACGATCAGGCCATGCGGACAGCCCCCGGCAATCGCTCCCCGCACCGGAATCGTCACGATGACCGGGTGGGAAGCGACTGGGAACGATTTGCGGCCTTGATCATCGTTTCGGCCAAAGCGCATCGAAGATGCTTCGGTTCCGTCTGGATTCCCGCTTTCGCGGGAATGACAAACAACTGCAATCTCAGCGTCTTTTCGTCATTCTCAGCGTCTTTTCGTCATTCTCAGCGTCTTTTCGTCATTCTCAGCGTCTTTTCGTCATTCCCGCGAAAGCGAGATTGACAAACAACTGCAATCTCAGCGTCTTTTCGTCATTCCCGCGAAAGCGAGAATGACAAACAACTGCAATCTCAGCGTCTTTTCGTCATTCTCAGCGTCTTTTCGTCATTCCCGCGAAAGCGAGAATGACAAACAACTGCAATCTCAGCGTCTTTTCGTCATTCCCGCGAAAGCGAGATTGACAAACAACTGCAATCTCAGCGTCTTTTCGTCATTCCCGCGAAAGCGAGATTGACAAACAACTGCAATCTCAGCGTCTTTTCGTCATTCCCGCGAAAGCGGGAATGACAAACAACTGCAATCTCAGCGTCTTTTCGTCATTCTCAGCGTCTTTTCGTCATTCCCGCGAAAGCGAGATTGACAAACAACTGCAATCTCAGCGTCTTTTCGTCATTCCCGCGAAAGCGAGAATGACAAACAACTGCAATCTCAGCGTCTTTTCGTCATTCCCGCGAAAGCGAGAATGACAAACAACTGCAATCTCAGCGTCTTTTCGTCATTCCCGCGAAAGCGGGAATCCAGAATGAGTTGGCTCGGACGAAACGATGATCAAGGCCCGATTTGCGAATCGGTTTCGTGTATCGGTAACGCGCCTCAGCCCGTCACGGAGCTGCGGATGCAACCCGCGATCAGGCGCTGGCCCGGGACCGTTCGCGGATCAAGGCTTGCAAACGGCGCATGGAACGGCTCAAATCGTCGGCGGCGGCACCGATGAGGTAATTATCCAGGCCACCGGCACGGTCGAGTGTGCGTATCATGCAAACCGGCATGGACAGACGGACACTCCTCCCCAAGGCCACACTGAAGACCGTCTTGGTCTGCATGTTCGGCAGCCATTTCCGCCGCGATTTCCTGTTGGAGTGGGAAACTTTGTTGCCGCTTTGCGGGGCTTTGCCCCCGAGGACGTGTTTTCTGGCCACGATGATTTCCTCTTGTTGTCATTTGTTAATGTAAATATGCCTGGAAGAAATAAAGAAAAGCGCGTAAGATACCAGCCTCGATGATGGAGTGCAAGCCCTCATGGCCGGATAAAGGTGCGACTCCCTTGCACAATGGGACACTCTTGATGGGACACTCTTGATGAGACACTCTTTCAAGAAACCGGCCAGTGTTGCGGGGATCCATGGGACCGAAGGGGCCGTATGCCAATAACAAGGGGCGGATATACAGAAACCAACTCGGGATACGTAATTTTCCAGCGTCATTCCCGCCCCCGATTCAGACATTCGGGGGCGGGAATGACGGGCTCTGGATCCCCGCTTTCGCGGGGATGACGGGCTCTGGGTTCCCGCTTTCGCGGGGATGACGGGCTCTGGATCCCCGCTTTCGCGGGGATGACGGGCTCTGGGTTCCCGCTTTCGCGGGGATGACGGGCTCTGGGTTCCCGCTTTCGCGGGAATGACAAAAACTTCGTATCCCAAAATAGCTGCGGGATAGAAACATGAACCACTTGGATAAAAATAAAAATATGGCGGAATTGATTCGCGAGCATCCACAATTGGCGAAAATATTGCGTAGCCGGGGGATCGACTGCGGTTCCTGCCTGGCCTCGCAGGTGGATACCCTGGAAGATGTCCTGCGCACCTACAACCTCGACATGCAAACACTGATGGCGGAAATGGCAAAAACGGACAGCAAAGGGTGATGGAAACGAAAGTTTGCCGGTGACTAATGGCACGGAACCGATTATTGTAAGGCACCCGTGGGATACGGTCGAAGGTTTCAAGGTTTTCCATGAATGTATGATAATAACCCGGTATGAATAGCCTGAGTGTTCGCGGAATGAAATGTTTGCAGTCTTGGTCTTGGCGCCATGAGGTTTGCCGATTGGCGGGTATCGGTACCGCATTCCTGCTGGTACTGGGAGTCGCCTTCATCGTGCCACCCCTCACCCGCCCCGGGGCCATGGCCGGTCAGGGATCCATCGTCATCGCCGAGGAAATCCTCGAAGACGGCCTGTTCGACGGTCAGGATGAATTCCTGCCGGAGGACACCCAGGACGATCTCCTGTTCGAAGAACCATTCGGGGAACAACTCCCCGTGCCCCTGGGGGACGGACTGGCCGCCGGTGAAGGGGATCCCTTCGCCAATCCCAATGAAAACACCGATACCACCTACTTCTATATCCTGGGACAACTCTTCCTCCGGGAAAACAAATGGCAGTTGGCCGAAAAAGCCTTCGCCCGGGTCGCCGAATTGGACCAGGAATCGGTGGAGGCCAACCTGATCGTCGCCCATCTGGCCACGCAACGCGGCGATTTGGAACGCGCCCTGCAATTCACATCGGTGGTGGTCAAACGGGTTCCCGATCATCGCAAGGCCCGATTCCTGCTGGCCGGATTGCTCACCGCCCGCAAGGAATATGAAAAAGCCGTCGAAAATTATGAAATCCTGTTGAAAGCGGATCCAACACATCAAGCGGCGCGGTTGCTGCTCGCGCAGATGTACGGCAAACTTAAAAAAATGGACAAGGCCCGGGATACCCTGGCCCCCATGTTCAACGACAAGGAATTGGCCTGGAAAGCCCATTTGGCGATGGGACGGGCCTACGTCAACGTCCCGGATCTGGAACAGGCCCTCCAATCGTTCCAGTTGGCCCGGAGCGCCGATCCCGATGAAATCGAACCCGTTCTCGCCGTGGGTGCCGCCCTCCAGGAAATGAAACGACCCGAAGAAGCGGAGAAATTATACCGGCAATTCCTGGAAAACCACCCCGATAACAAAGCCATTCATGGACGACTCGGGCGGTTGCTCCTCAAGCGCAACGATCGTCTGGGTGCCCTGGAGGAATTCCGGGCGATCACCAAACTCGCACCCGACAGCCTTCAGGCCCGCCTCACCACCGGCCTGCTCCTGGTCAGTGAAAGGAAATACGAGGACGCCATCGCCGAATTGCGCCTGGTGGAAGCCACGCAACCGGAAAACAGTACCGTCCTGTACTATCTCGGGCAGGCCCTGGAAGCCACCAACCGCGATGATGAGGCAACGCAGACCTACGAAAAAATCAAAAAGGGCGACTCCTTCTTCGCCGAAGCGCAACTGCGCCTGGCATTCCTGCACGTCGCCAAGGGCAACCTGGATGTCGGTATCAAAAAAATACAGGAACTGCTGAATGATGACCCCAAAAATACCGACCTCTACGGTGCCCTCAGCATCCTGCAACTGCAAGCCAATCACTATGAAGCCGTCATCAAAACCTGCAACGACGGCTTGGCCCTGGATCAAGGACAGGATCGCCTCCTGTTCAATCGGGCCATGGCCTACGACAAGTTGAAACGTTGGCCCGAAGCGGAAAAAGATCTTAAACTGTATGTGGAACGCAACCCCGAAGATGCCCATGGCTTGAATTATCTCGGATATAGTTGGGCGGACCGCAGTGAAAACCTCCAGGAAGCCTACAACCTGATCCAAAAAGCCTCGCAACTGGCTCCAGGTGACGGCTTCATCTCCGATAGCCTGGGGTGGGTGCTGTTCCGCATGAATCGCCTGGATGAAGCCCTGGTCAAAATGCGGGAGGCCGTGCGCCTCGAAGCCGAGGATTCCACGATCCGCGAACATTTGGGGGACGTCTTGTTCGCCGCCGGAAAAAAAGAGGAAGCCTTGGATGTGTGGAAAAAGGCTTTGGCCATGGATAAAACCAACGAAGCCTTGCAAAAGAAAATCAACAGCCACGAAGCGAAACAATAACGGGATGATCGCCATGCCTAAGGGATTGTACCCCTCTTTGCGCCATGTCTTGCTGCTGGGAATACTGTGGGGCTTATCGGGATGCGCCGGCGGACCCCCCATCGACGATCAACCCGCCGGTGCCACGCCGTCTCGCTATTTCGACCAATCCGAGGTGATGCGCTCCTGGCATCTGGATCAGGAAAAAAGACGGCTGCTGAAAGGGGGGTGGCAAGTGGACGGCAGCATGGAAATCACCGTCAAGGATGAGGTGCGACGCCATCGCATCGAACTCCTGGGCCGACAGGGGTCCGCAGTGACCATACGTCTTTTCGGACCGTTCAAAAATGTGGTCATGGAGTGGACCATGGTCCCGGAATGGCTGCGATTGATCAACGCCAATGATCGCGTGACGTTGGAAGTCGCCGCCGACAGCAAGGGCATGGCCGCCATGGCGGGATTGGCTTTCAACCCGGCCTGGTTGTATCCGGCGATCACCGGCTGTGGCGACGACTTCATCGATGCCCCCTCCTTGAATGGGGAAACACTCTCCGGCAGGAGTCGCTCCGGGGAAATCCTGGCCGTCGATGCGGCAACGGGCCTGCTCAAACAACGTCATCGCACCGGCATGGATGGCAAACGTTTCTCCGTCCACTATGCCTGGCCCACGGCACAAAACTTGGCCGCTACCCAGCCCATCATGCCGGAACGCGTCGAGATCCGCCTGGATGACGACAACTCCAAGCTGATCCTCTCCCTGAGAGAGTGGAAATTTTTCCCCGGGCGCGTCCCCGGCGCATCAAACATCAACAAACCGTCACCCTTTCCCGTCCTCTACCCCGAAATAGGTGACGGAACCACACCATGATCCGGCGTTTCTCCGCACCCGCCAAAGTCAATCTGTATCTGCGCATCGCTGGCCGCAGGCGCGACGGCTACCATCTGTTGCAGAGTGGCATGGTATTCTTCCCCTGGTTCGACCGGGTGGAGATCGACACCGATACCGACGACATCACCCTGACCTGTGAACCCGGGGTCACCGCCTCGCAAGAAGAAAACCTGGCTTGGCGCGCCGCCGAAACATTACGGCGCCTGGCCAACATCCCTGCCGGTGCCCGTATCCATCTCCGCAAACACATTCCCCATGGCTCGGGATTGGGGGGGGGATCCTCCGATGCTGCCCTGGTGCTGCTGGCGTTGAATCGCATGTGGGGGTTGCATTGGCCGGTACCGCGACTGGCCGCAGTGGGATTGGAACTGGGGGCCGATGTCCCCTTTTTCGTGGGGGGCGTCGCGGCGCGGGTTTCGGGTATCGGCGAACAACGGACCCCTTGCAACGATTGCCCCGACTTGCACCTGGTGGTGGTCCATCCCGATCAGCCACTGGCCACTGCGGCGGTTTATCGTGGCGTGACCTCATCCCTGTTGGCCCGAGCCGACCTGGAAACCTTTCCCGTCTGGGCGGCGCAACACACGCGCAATGGCCTGCTCCTGGCCAATGATCTCCAGCCAATCGCCTGTGGCCTGGCACCGATCATCGAAACGGTGATCGCCAAATTGACATCCCGTGGGGCACGCCATACCGTGATGTCCGGGAGTGGTTCCGCCGTCTTCGGTGTATTCCGTGATGCCGACGATGCCAAGCGGGCTCAGCACATCATCGCCACCGAAGAAATCGGCTGGCATGTCCAACACGGGCAAACCTTTCGTGTTCATCCCTTTGACCGCGAGTGGCAATCTGGTATATAAAGGGACAAGCAATCACCTTGGGCCGTCGCCAAGCGGTAAGGCACCGGATTTTGATTCCGGCATTCCTAGGTTCAAATCCTAGCGGCCCAGCCAATAAATCAATGACTTACAAGACAAGGGCGGATGCCTGTATAATTCAAAGTGGCCTGTGGGAATTATACTGTATAATATCTTTCTCCGACCTAACCCTTGATTCGCTCTTGGATCGGGGCCACTTTCTCCAGGGTTCTGCGTTTGATGTAATGTTCGGTCATTTGCATTGAGGCATGACCGGCAAGCTTCTGGGGGTCTATCCCCAGGCGTTTGGCGTCGGTCAGGGCTTTGGCGCGGATGTCGTGGAAATGGAAGTCTTCCACACCAGCCTTGAGTTTTGCGGTTCTGAACATCCCTTGTATGCCAGATCGGGTGTAAGGTTTCCCGCCTCTGCCGTGGAACAGATACAGACCGCCGACGGCTTTATTCAGTGCGCGTATTTCTTCAACCAATTCTCGAAGTTCAGGCGTCCATTCAAGGATGTATTTTTTGGCGTTTTTTCCTTCACGCTTTGACTTGTTGATTTCGACCAAAACACCTTCGTCTTGCAGGTCTGAAAGGTGAACGTCGATGATGTCGCCAATCCTGAGTGCTGTCAGATAGGCAAAATCCATGATGTGACGGATGGTGGGATTGGCCAATTTACGAACTGAAGCAAATTCCTCACCAGTGACGTAGCGGTCGCGTTTTGGGATAGAGATCTTCTTTATGTCACGGCATGGGTTTGTTTCGACAATTCCCCACCGGATGGCAATTGAGAAAACGTGTGATAGCAAGGCGATTTCCCGGTTTGCCCGAGTTTTTGCCTTCTGCCCACGTTTGTCCAAATAGGCGTAAACGTGTTTTGGTTTGATATCCTCTGGTCGCATTGCACCGAAGACCCCTTTCAGGTTCTTCATTTCAATCTGGTTGTCCTGGAAGGTCCTCGGTGCCTTCTTTTGCGCAATTTCGGTCATGTAGCGGGCGAAAATCTCGTTCATGCTACCAAGTATGATTTTTGATTCAGAATCAAGTTCTGCCCATCGTTTTTTGGCGGCTTCATCCCAATCGCGGCTTATGAATTCCCATGTTTTCTGGCCTGGGAGGGGATTACGTCGCAAATAGCGAAATGCGCCATTTTTCTGGTAGACCCTTGGTGGAAGATATTGATTCGACGAACGTTTTCTAGGACTCATTTCAGGAATTCCATGTTTGGTTCAGTTTGGAAAATGGGTGAGAGGGGGCCGCCATCTTCTCGTGAAAGGTGGGCGTATTCAAGAAAAGCCCGTGATACGATTGGCCATCCTTCGCGATCCTCGAAAAATTTGATTCCCTGTTTCTTCAGGTGCCTTCTTACGTCCGCTTTCCTTGTGTAACCAGTGAAACCTTGGATTTCTTGACGTGATAAAAAGCTGTTTTCCATAGTTCAAGCCCTATAATATTTTCTCATGTCATGCTCCAGGCCAATGTTTATATATAGCCGTGGGTTCTATTATAACTCGTTAACAATGAGTTATAACCATCGTCGTCCACCTGTTTCATTTATATAATCTTCGTATTCATCCAACTCACGGTCGCTTAGTTTGTCTAAATGTCTCCCCTTCGTATAAACCGGTTGGTATTTCCAGACTGGCCCTCTTTGTTTCCATTCACCATACCAGCACGCTGCCAGCACCGGTCCGGAACTGTAGGAACACCACCGGCTTGAAAATGCGAGTGGGATCTTCTTCTCTTCTTCAAAAAATCAGATAAAGAAATCTTTTTTCTTCCCTCTTTTTTTTCTTTTC
>PEAK01000107.1 GCA_002753515.1 Magnetococcales bacterium | reverse complement strand
CGTGCGTTTTTTCATGCGTTCCTTGCAACGCATCCCCGAAAAGGTCGCCGGCTTTTTTCGGCACCCTGAAACCCGATATGCGGTACCTGTCAATGTCGGCTAACCAATGCACTCCTTAGTAGATGCTGACGAAAGCCTTGAAGACATCAGTAGAAAAGCCATGGATCTAAGAAAGTCGATTTTAAACACTGATGCCTCAATATAGGCGTTTGTTTTACCGGCCTCTCCCCCCCGAAGAGTGCGCCATGACCGAACAAGATCAAAAACAACTGGGCAAGACCCTCTGGGCCATCGCCGACCAACTGCACGGCGCGATGAACGCGGACGACTTCCGCATGTTCAAGACCCATAAAAAAGGGCTGATGCAGCAACTTTTCCCAGCGTTGGATGAGACGTCCGCATGATGCAATTCATTCTCTACACCAGCGAAGACGGGCAAGCCCAAGTGCAACTACGTTCCGACCGAGGCACGGTCTGGCTCACCCAGTTGGAAATGGCGGAACTGTTCAACGCCAGCAAACAGAACATTTCGCTGCACCTGAGGAATATTTATCAAGAAGGTGAGCTGGACCCCACCTCAACTGTCAAGGAATCCTTGACAGTTCAAACCGAGGGTGTCCGCGAAGTGCGCCGCACCGTCACGCTCTACAACCTGGATGCCATTCTGGCGGTGGGCTACCGCGTGCGCTCACCACGCGGGGTGCAGTTTCGTCGTTGGGCCAGTACTGTACTGGCGGAATACCTGATCAAAGGTTTCGTCATGGACGACGAGCGGCTGAAGAACCCCGATGGTCGCCCGGACTATTTCGACGAAATGCTGGCGCGTATCCGCGACATTCGCGCCTCAGAAAAGCGGTTCTATCAAAAAGTCCGCGACCTGTTCGCACTGGCCACCGATTACGACAAAACCGATCAATCCACTCGGCAATTTTTCGCTGCGGTGCAAAACCTGCTACTGTATGCGGTAACGCAGAAGACCGCCGCCGAAATCATCCTTGACCGGGCCAACCCTGCGGATGCCCATTTTGGTTTGCTCAGTTGGAAGGGTGCGAAGGTACGCAAGCAGGACATTTTGGTGGCCAATAACTACCTGAGCGAAGACGAAATCGACACTCTCAATCGACTGGTGGTCATCTTTCTAGAAACCGCCGAGCTGCGAGCCAAGCGACACACCATTACCCACATGGACTTCTGGCGCGAGAACGTTGGGCAGATCATCGTTGCTAACGGTTTCCCCCTGCTGACGGGTTCGGGATCGATCAGCCATACCCGTATGGAGCAGGAGATCGCCCCGCTCTTTCTGGACTACGACCAACGCCGCAAAGTCCAGGAGGCGCAAGCGGCGGATGAGCAGGACGAGGCCGAACTGAAGGCACTGGAAAGTAAGATCAAGCACCGTAAAGGGATTTAGATCATGACTGGCCCTCAACAATTTGCTGACCTCTGTGCGTTGGCCACTCAATCCTGATCTTTTTCTAGAGGAATCCGAGGCAGCAGAAGCATCGTGACTGAGCAAGATAAAAAACAATTGGGCAGTACCCTGTGGGCTATCGCTGACCAACTGCGCGGCGCGATGAACGCGGACGACTTCCGCGACTACATGCTTTCTTTTTTGTTTCTACGCTATCTGTCAGACAATTATGAGGCGGCAGCCAGGAAAGAATTGGGGCCTGATTACCCGGACATTCAAGACAAGACCAACACCACACCGCTGCAAATTTGGTATAAAAACAACCCAGGTGACATTGCCGAATTTGAAAAGCAGATGCGACGCAAAGTACATTATGTGATCGAGCCACAACACCTTTGGGATAGCATTGTGGAAATGGCGCGTACCCAGAATGGAGAGTTGCTGCATACCCTGGAAAACGGCTTCAAGTACATAGAAAATCATTCTTTTGCAAGTACCTTCCAAGGATTGTTCTCGGAAATCAACCTAAGCTCGGAAAAACTTGGCAAAAGTTATGCTGAGCGCAACAAAAAGCTTTGTACCATCATCACCCGGATTGCTGAGGGTTTGGCACAGTATTCCACCTACAGCGATGCCCTGGGGGATGCTTATGAATACCTGATCGGACAGTTTGCAGCCGGTTCCGGCAAGAAGGCGGGCGAGTTTTATACGCCACAACAGATTTCCAGCATTCTTTCCGGTATTGTTACCCTGGACAGTCAAGAACCAGATACTGGCAAGAAAAAGCGACTGGACAGCATACTCGACTTTGCCTGCGGTTCAGGCTCGTTGCTGCTCAATGTGCGCCAGCGCGTTGGGCCGCATGGTATCGGCAAAATTTATGGACAGGAAAAGAACATCACCACCTACAGCCTGGCACGCATGAACATGCTGCTGCGTGGGGTGCGGGATTCGGAGTTTGATATTTTTCATGGCGATACCCTGCTCAACGATTGGGAGATGCTGCGCGAGAAAAATCCCACGAAAAAGCCCTATTTTGATGCCGTGGTGGCCAACCCACCGTTCAGCTATCGTTGGGAACCCACGGAGGCCATGGGTGAGGATGTGCGCTTTAAAAATTATGGTCTGGCCCCCAAATCTGCCGCCGGCTTTGCCTTTTTATTGCATGGTTTTCATTACCTGAAGCAGGAAGGGGTGATGGCCATCATTCTACCCCATGGGGTGCTGTTCCGTGGCGGTGCGGAAGAACGCATCCGTACCAAACTGTTGAAAGATGGCAATATTGACACGGTGATTGGCCTGCCCGCCAACTTGTTCTACTCCACCGGCATTCCGGTCTGCATTCTGGTGCTGAAAAAATGCAAAAAGCCCGACGATGTGTTGTTCATTAACGCAAGCGAACACTTTGAGAAGGGCAAGCGGCAAAACCGTCTGCTGTCGGGGCATATCGACAAAATCATCGCCACCTATCAGTTTCGCAAGGAGGAGGAGCGTTACGCCCGGCGGGTGTCCATGGAGGAGATCGAGAAGAATGGCTACAATCTAAATATCTCCCGCTATATCAGCACCGCTTTAAGGGAGGAAGAAATCGATCTTGGGGCGGTTCATGGAAAGTTGTTGGAATTGGAAGAGAAAATAGTGGCCGCTACAAAAAAACACAACGAATTCCTCAAGGAACTTGGTTTGCCGCTTTTGCCTTAAACCGCAACCAGCGCGGGATACGTAGTTTTCTAGCGTCATCCCCGCGAAAGCGGGGATCCAGGGAGTCTACACACCTTCCCCTGACTTTCTGGATCCCCGCCTTCGCGGGGATGACAAGAACTGCGCATCCCAAGATAGCTGCGGTTTAGATTCTGATTTGTCAAATAAGTTAGAGAAAAAATCTGGATGGAAGAACAACGCTTACGCATGGCGGACGGAATATGAGATAGTGATGAGGAGTAGATTTTGGCTGGAATGAAGATCACCGAAAGCCTGAACGAGATAACGCGCACATGGCTTTCGATGGTCGAAACCTTGTACCGATGGACGGCAGGCGTGGCACAACTTCAAGTGGAGGAACTGGCGCACCGTTTCGGCAAACGAAACGTGTTGTGGCGTGTCACCTTAAAGGTGGAAGCCGGGGAGTGTGCGGTTCTCTACGGTGCCAATGGTTCGGGTAAATCGACTTTGCTCTCCTTGCTGGCTACCCGGTTGCGCATTCAACAGGGGCGCTGTCTGTTGGATGACATCAACTTGCAAACTCAGGGGGAGCAGGCGCGGCGGCGACTTCTCTTCGTTGGTCATCACACGCATTTGTATGGTCATCTCTCCCCCATGGAAAATTTAATATTTTTTTGTGATATGCATCAGCTTCCCATCGAACAGCCCGTGCTTGTCGAGGCCGTTGCCACGGTGGGATTGGCTCCCTTTGTCCATCAACCCATCCGCTGGTTTTCGGCGGGCATGAAGAAGCGTCTGGCTCTGGCCCGGATACTTGTCGCGCATCCCAGCCTGTTGCTGCTGGACGAACCTTATTCCGCTTTGGATCATGCGGGAGTCGATTGGCTGAATGGCACCATTGATCGTTTTCAAAAGCAAGGGGGGCTTGTGGTCATGGCCAGTCATGACCCGGAAAAGGTTTCCCCCCTGAAACATTCGCCTTGGCGCTTGGAAAAGGGCGTTTTGTCTCCTTGGCAGGATGTGTCTTCATGTTGAAAGCCATCTATCGCTTGGCTTGGAAAGATGTCATGGCCGATTTTCGCCATCGTTCGACATTTTCCTCCATGCTGTTTTTTTCCGTGGCGATGTTGTTGGTATTTCAGGCCGCATTCGAGCCGGATGCCCGGGAGGCGCAAAGACTTGTTCCCGGTTTGCTCTGGACCACCGTACTCTTCACCACCATCATGGGTTTGGGGCGGGTCTTTCAAGCGGAAGAGGAAAATGGCGCCCTTGAGGGCCTTCTGTTGTCCCCCGTTCCCCGAGGGGTCTTGTTTTTTGGCAAATGGTTGGGCAATCTGGTGCTTTCGTTGTTGGTGATGGTCATGCTCGTCCCTTTGACCCTGATCCTGTTCAATGTCACTATCTGGTCGTATGTGCCGATGTTGATGTTCTTGTTGGTCTTGGGCACCATGGGTTTGACCGCCGTTGGTGTCTTGCTGGCCGCCATGACGCAAACAGCGAGGTCTCGGGAAACTTTGTTGGCGCTGTTGCTTTTGCCCTTGGTGGCACCATTGCTGATTGCCGGTGTCCAGGCCATGGTTGAGGTTATTTCGGGTGGCATGCTGAGTGGCCCGTGGCTCAATCTTCTTTTGATCTTTGACGCCATTTATCTGGCGCTGGCCCCGTGGGGCTTTGGCTGGTTGGTGGAGGAGTGATGATGATGAACCGATTGTTGGCCTGGAATCCCTGGTTGGGAGGGATCACGTTACTTTTGTTATTGGTCAGTTTGTGGATGGTCTTTCAGACCCCCATGGACTATCAGCAGGGTAATGCGGTTCGGATCCTCTATATCCATGTTCCTTCTGCGAAAATGGCCATTTTCGTCTATTTGGCCCTGACTATTTTCAGTGTCTGGAACCTTTGGAAGAAAAGTGTGAATGCCGACATTCTGGCGGAGGCCACTGCTTATGTAGGGGCCGCCTTCGCTTTGGTTACGTTGGTATCGGGTTCCATTTGGGGAAAGCCCATGTGGGGTACCTGGTGGGCCTGGGACGCCCGTTTGACCTCCATGCTGGTGCTGCTGATACTGTACGTTGGCGTGATTGCCTTGAGAAATGCCTTTGAAGACGGCATCCGGGGCGGGCGTGCCGCCGCTATCATGGCTATCCTGGGTGCTGTCGATCTTCCCATCATCCATTTTTCCGTGGTTTGGTGGCGTACCCTGCATCAACCACCCTCCTTCAGTAAGGCCGCCGCCAGTCCTGCCATCACCGGCCCTCTCTTGCCACCGTTAATCTGGATGTCCGTTGCTTTCATCTTTCTGGGCATCTTTCTCGTTTTGCTCAAGGCCCGTGAAATTCATTTGCACCGCGCCCTGGAAAACCTTGAAATGGAAAGAGTGACCCATGCCTGATTATTCCGTTTATGTTGCTGTGGTTTATGGGCTCGCCTTCCTGGTTTACGCCGGCATGGCATGGCAATCGGCGCGCCGGGCTAAAATGTTGGCATCCCTTCTGGCGGAGCAGGAAAAGTCTCCAGCGGAAGCATTCCCCCCGCAGTAATCGTATTATTGCATGTCACGTCCTATTCATAAAAAAAATATCTCATTTTGCAGATAGCGTTTCACTTACGTCAATTTTTCCATTAAACTGCCGCTGTGGTGGTGGACTGGTGTGTTGAAATGAAAAGCCAGGGGAAAATGGATTGAAACAGGGGGCGATCCTTCATTTTTATTAACAAAATGAAAATGTGGGATGCTGGCAATGAATGATAGATATTTTTGAACGGTTGAATAACGAGCATATCGATATCATCGATAAATATTGGTCGGCGTTCTCCTTTGGACTCTCCTCTTCCGAAGGTCAGGATGTCCTGGGCAAGGCACGAAGTGCTTTTTTCAGACATTTATTTCGCGAGGAACAGGAGTTGTGCCAGATCCTGTTGGCGGCAGCGGAAAAGAATGCGCACATTGCCTTGGAATTATCGCGCATCAATGAAGACGTTCTGGCACTGACCCGGGTGATCATTGATTCCTTCAGCGAGGTCATGGCCTCGTACAATGCCGAAACCCGCTATTATTATCGGCAGATCATGTACGCTATTCTCAATCGTGTCTCCCTGGAGGAGAAATCGCTCCTGCAGAAATACACCCATCTCATTTCTCTGTTCGCCAACTCCACCAACCATTAATGAATGACATGGCAGGTTGGCTCATACCTGTTTTTTCCTGCGCTTGATCATGGACGTGACAAGGCGAACCTCTTGAATTTTCAAGAGCCAGGCTGTCGCGAAGTAGAGTGTGGCGGCCAGGGTGATGGTACCCGTGAGCGCGAGCGCCCGGAATGTTAAGGAAAAGGCACGATTTTCCAGGTAGGGCAGCGCGATCAGGATCAGGACGGCCATGATCAGGGTGGCGATGACGATCTTCAAGAACAGGATCCAAAAGCCGGGTCGGGTGGTAAAGCCTGTTTTTTTATGTAATTCTACCAGCAATAGGCTGGCGTTGAGCAGTGCCGAGAGGGAGGTGGCCAAGGCGAGTCCGGCATGTTGCAGGGGAAACATGAGGATGATGTTGAGTAGCGAGTTGGATACCATGGAATAAATGGCGATGCGTACCGGGGTGCGGGTATCCTTCAACGCGTAGAAGGCGGGTGCGGTGACTTTGATGAGGGAGTAGAATGTCAGACCGATCCCGTAGGCGAGCAGGGCTTGCGCAGCGAGTCGAGTGGTTTCGGCGGTAAAGGCACCGCGTTCAAAAAGGAGAGCGACCAAGGGTTCGCGCATGAGTATCAGGGCGACGGTGGCGGGAATATTGAGTAGCAGGGTGAAACGTAATCCCATGTCCAGTTGTTCATGGAGCCCATCGATATCCCCTGCGGCAGCGCGGGCCGACAGCGCGGGGAGAATGGCCGTGGCCATGGCGATGCCCACCAGGCCCAGGGGGAACTCCACCAGGCGGTCGGCGTAATAAAGGTAGGAGATGGAGCCCTCGGGCAGCCAGGAGGCGATGAACAGGTCGAAAAGCAGGTTGATCTGGGCCACCGATACCCCCAGGACGGATGGGCCCATGAGTTGCAGAGTCCTTTTGATGGCGGGATGCTTGGGATTCCAGTACCAGGAAAAGCTCATGCCGATTTGTTTCAGGGAGGGCCATTGCAGCGCCAGTTGGGTGATCCCGCCCAATAAGACGCCGATGGCGAGTCCCGTGCTTGGTTCCTGGAGGTGGGGGGACAGGTACAGGGCGCAGGCGATCATGCAAATGTTCAAGAGCATGGGGGTGGCCGCCGGTATGCCGAAACGATTGTGGCTGTTGAGGATACCACCCGCCAGGGCTACCAGGGAGATGAACAGGATGTAGGGAAAGGTGATGCGGGTCAGGTCGATGGTGAGTTGAATTTTTTCCGGATTGTCGTTGAAACCGGGGGCCAGGAGATAAATGAGCCAGGGCATGGCGACTAGGCTGATCAGCACCAGCAGGGTCAGAACCACCAGGAGCATGGTGAATATGGCTCGAACGGCATCATGGGTTTCTTTTGCGTCACTGCGGGCGAGGTAGTCGGAAAAAACGGGAACGAACGCGGTGCTGAAAGCTCCTTCGGCAAACAAACGACGCAAAAAGTTGGGGAGTTTCAAGGCGACGATAAAGGCATCGGCCCCCATGCCGGCACCGAAACCGCGTGCGATGACAATGTCGCGGGCGAAACCGAGGATACGCGACAGTAGGGTGAAAAAACTGACAACACCTGCGGAACGTAACAGGTTGTGCATGGATGCTGTTGCCGAAGTTTCGGTTCGGGGCGTGGTGGAAAAGGACACGATGGAATAAATCCTTTGACGTTGACCGGGTAAATTTGTCAAACTGTTGCGTTTATACCCGAATGGAGCTTTAAGGAGAAGGTTTTCCTTGGACCCGGAACACGCCGCCCGCGCCGTTTTTTAAGTGGGGCCTCTTGTTTTTTCATTGTTTTTCTGGCGCGGGTTCGCGGTGATCGGTTTTTTTTCCGTGTCGCAACCACTTCGGCGGGTACTTTCAACTTACATTGAATACAGATCAAAGGGAGTCAATCTTCAGTGGCCAACATCAAATCCGCCATTAAACGCAATCGGCAGACTGTCAAGCTGACCCAGCGCAATCGTGAGGTCAAATCACGCTATCGCACGTACACCAAAAAGGTTCTGGAAGCCGTCAAAGAGGGCAATATCGAGTTGGCCAAAGCCGCCATGAAAGAGGCCACGTCGGTGATTGCCGTTACGGCGCGCAAAGGGGTGATCCATCGCAATCAGGCTGCCCGACGGATCAGCCGTCTGAATGCCCGGGTCAAAGCGATGGTGGCTGTGCAAGCCTGAGATGCACTGGGGTTGCATACGGATCCGACAATCATGAAAAAGACCTAATGGAATTTTGTGAGCTGCCCATCCCTGAAAACGTTTTAGCGGGGATTCGAGGGGCTGGTTTTGTAGAGTGTACGCCGATCCAATCCTTGACGCTCCCCTTGACCCTGGCCGGTAAAGATGTTGCTGGCCAGGCACAGACGGGCACCGGGAAAACCGCTGCATTCTTGATTGCCACGTACAGTCGTCTTTTCGCGTCTGACAGGCGGTCCCCAAGCGGGGTTCCCGACTCCGCTGCCGTTGCCGAGGGCGGTGGGGGTGGGCAGGCATTGCATCCAGTGAGTCATCCCCGGGCCCTGATCATTGCCCCGACCAGGGAGTTGGTGGTGCAGATTGAACGGGATGCGCGTCTGATCGGCAAACTGACGGAACTGAACATCGCCGCAGTGTATGGCGGTGTTGATTACGAAAAACAACAACAACTGTTGATGCGTGGTCGTATCGATATCCTGATTGGTACCCCGGGTCGTTTGATCGATTATTACAAGCAGAAAATATTCCGGGTGGATCGGGTGGAAGTCTTGGTGATCGATGAGGCCGATCGCATGTTCGACATGGGGTTCATCGCCGATCTGCGCTATTTGCTCCGGCGCCTCCCCTCTTACGAGCATCGCTTGTCCATGTTGTTTTCGGCAACGCTCTCCTACCGGGCGCAGGAACTCTCCTATGAGTTCATGAACACCCCGGAAATCCTCTCGACCGAGCAGGATGTGCGGACGGTTGTCCAGGTGGTTCAGGCTTTGTACCACGTGGAGGGACGGCGCAAAATCAGTTTGTTGGTGGGACTGCTCAAGCGCGATTTACAAGAAGGTGAGGATGGTGTTGCTGGTCGGATCATGATTTTTGTCAACACCAAGCGGATGGGTGAAAAATTAAAAAAATGGTTGCGTGCCAATGATATTTCCTCGGGCTATCTGTCGGGGGATGTCCCACAGGCCGTTCGTCTGCGGGTATTGCAAAGGTTTGGCGATGGTCAGCTTCCCGTACTGATTGCCACGGATGTGGCGGGACGGGGGTTGCATATCGATGGGGTGACCCACGTCATTAACTTTGATCTCCCTGAAAATGCAGAGGATTACGTCCACCGTATCGGCCGGACCGCCCGAGCGGGGGCCAGGGGGGACGCCATTTCCCTGGTGGATGAGGATGGTGCCTACAATCTTGAGGCCATTGAAACTTTCATTGGTGCCCGCATTCCAATCCAGTTTGACGACCCCGAACTGTATGCAACCCTGCAAAGGCCGGTTGCTGGCGAGCAGGATGGGGATGCTGAGGATGGAGGGGGTAATACACGCCCTCGCAGCAGGGATGGGAAGGGGGGGGGGGCATTCCAAAGGAACTTCCAGACGCCGTGGTCGATCATCCCAGGTCCA
>PEAK01000023.1 GCA_002753515.1 Magnetococcales bacterium | reverse complement strand
CCATGGCGGCTGGGTTGACGGACCACGCCTGGAGTATAATGGAGCTGCTGAGCTACCAACTTCTTGAAACCGGGTGACGATCAGGCTACAAGAATTAATGAAACTATGGTAGGCCACCAAGCATTTGCGAATGTCAGCCATTTCTCCCTGATCAGTCAAGTCTCCGTTTTTCGTTGGCCAATCACAGCCCCTCTTATCGCTACTCACCCTGCGAAATTTTGGCACGATTCCCGAAGCACGGATGGGAATGCCATCATAAAAATAATAATAGCAGATAGATATCCAAAAATTGCTGTTAATCAACAGTACGGAAAAAGCGATAATGAGATAATGGCCCCCGGATTGCAGAGCTGTCTCCCCGTCGGGGGTCGGATCCTGGAGTGAGACCGCTGCTAAAAATGAAAATTTCTTACAAAAGAGTGCTGCTAAAGTTCAAGGATCCGCCCCCGATGTCAAGAAAGTGGTAGGAAGAGATGAAAAAAGCAAGATTTTAGTCAATGGATTGACGATGAGGTTGCGATGGATGGTAACAACTGACTATGGAAATTAACTCGACAAAGAAAGAATTCAGGCTAACAATATGGAGTCCTACATGGGTGCCTTCCCGATTCCCCCTACTGATGTCATTGAACTACCCCCCAATGTAAAAGCCTATCAACAAGGCTCTGCACTAGCCGATAACACGCGAGCGGCATATTGGGGGGATCTGCGACGATTCATGGACTGGGGGGGTGAAGTTCCTTCCACAGCCAAGATTGTTGCATCCTATCTGGTGGCGCATGCCGATTCCCATAAATTTGCCACCTTGGCGCGTTGGAAAGTTTCAATCGGCAAGGCGCATACTGCCCAGGGGCTGACCGATCCCACTAAAACCGATCTGGTGCATGCCGTTCTCAAAGGCATCAAGCAAAAACACGGTCAGGATCAAAGACAAGTGGCTCCCTTGATCAAGGACAAAATTGTTGAAATTTGTCTACATATGGGTGACCGCCTGAAGGATAAACGTGATAAGGCACTGATTCTGGTTGGCTTTGCCGCAGGTCTCAGACGCTCAGACTTGATCACCCTGGGAGCGCAGGATCTGCAAAGGAGGGAAAATGGCATCGAAATTCATCTGTCCAAAGGACGCGTTGGATTACCACACGCCCAGGGGGAGGTGTGTCCGGTACGCGCACTGGATGAATGGTTGGTTGCCTCAGAAATTACCGAAGGGCCGGTGTTCCAGGGAATCAATCGGCATGGAAGGCTGTCGGGAAAACCTTTGACCGGTCATGGTGTTGCGTTGATCGTCAAAGAGCGGGTGCAATCCATCGGTTTGGATCCCGCCAATTTTAGCGGGTTCAGCCTGCGCTCCGGCCTGATTGCCAGTGCTTCGGCTGCTGGAATCTCCTTACAGAGCGCCACTTCGCTGACTGGGACGGGAGTCCTGTAATATCACACCACCCCAGTGTCCGGGGTGCTGGTTGGTTCTGGCGATGCACATTCACGTGACTTTGGCCCTGGGTGCCAAAGTCACGTGAAAGCTTTAGGGGGCAGAAAACTTCCAGTGTGACCGCCTAAGGCGTTATTCTTTCCCCGCAATTTCTTGACGTACCTGATCCATATCCAACATAAGTGCTTTTTCAATCAGTTCAATGAATTGTGGCTCAGGCAGCATGCCCGGTTGCGAAAAAATGATGATCTGCTCCCGGAAAATCATTAACGTTGGTATGGAGCGAATTTGGAAAGCCTGAGCCAGTTCCTGCTGGTCGTCGGTTTCCACCTTGCCAAACACCACATTGGGGTAGCGTTCCGATACCTTTTCAAAAATGGGCGCAAACGCCTTACAGGGTCCGCACCAGGAGGCCCAGAAATCAATAATGATGACATCATTGCCATTGATGGTTTGTTCAAAGTTTTCTTTGTTAAGGGTGACTGTAGCCATTATAATTCTCCCGCCTCAAAAGTTATGGATGCCGATCTGGAACTTGTTTCCTTCCAGACCCCTTGGCGAGCATGGCCTCAACCACCGCGAACGGACTCGCCGCCGATCGTGTCAACTTGTCCCGGACTGTTTGATATCCTGCTTGAATGCTTTCCCTGGTTTGTCCATCCTGCAATAAACCGATAAGGTCGCGACACAATGTCTGTGGTTCCGCCGCATGTTGCAAGCGTTCCTGAACCACCTGATGCCCAGCTACCAGATTGACCAATGAAATGAAAGGTACGTTGACCAAGCGCTTGCCAATTGCGTAAGTAATGTTATTGACGCGATAACAGACGACCTGTGGAATTTGGATCAAAGCGGCTTCCAAGGTGGCTGTCCCCGATGTAACCAATGCGGCATCAGCACTCGCCAGGAGATCATACGTTGCCCCGGCCAGGATTGGAACCTCCCGCTTGAATGATTCGTCACAATCCGACGGCCAATGCCGCAGAATATCCTCATCGGTCAATGTTGTGGCCCGGGCAATGGCGAAGCGCACCGCTGGCAACGCGATTTTCAAGAGTTGACAGGCGCGCACCATGGGGGCCAGCAAGCGGCTGACTTCGGAGTGGCGACTTCCCGGAAGCAGTATGACCCAGGGATCCTCGGAGCCGATTCCCAATTGATGACGTACAAGATTGCGTCCCTTAACCCCTTCGGTACGCATCGACCAGGGAAGGGCCTGATGGACCAAGGGGTGGCCGACAAATGTGACTGGGAGATTGGTCCGGGCGTAGATTTCTGCTTCAAAGGGGAACAGGACCAACAAATGATCGATAAAATATTGCAATCGTTGCGCACGACCGGAACGCCAAGCCCAAACCTGCGGCGAAACATAGTGCAGTACCGGGATACCACGCGCTCGGGCCCGTTTGGCCAGTAAAAAATTAAAATCGGGCAAATCGATGGTGATCAGCAGGTGCGGGCGGGAGACATCCATGACGTGCAGCAGATAGCGGAACACCCGGATCAAGTCGGGGAGTCGCAGGACCACTTCGGCAATACCAATGACCGAAAGATGATTGGTATCGAAAGGGCTATCAACCCCGAGCCGCCGCATTTTGTCACCACCAACACCCAGGAACAGGGCATCGGGGTATTTATTCTTGACTGCGGATAGTAGCTCGGCACCGAGGAAATCACCCGAAGCCTCACCCGCCACCATCATGATTTTCCAGGGATCCTCTTTCATGATGACGACAGCTCCAAGGTTGCCATCCGTTTGTTCATGCCGAGTTCCTCACACGCGACCACAATGTGGCCGTAGCGATCGGCCAAGCGTATGGTTTGTTCCGGGTCCAGAAGCAAGGTTCTGTTCACTTCGATAGCCAGAACTGAGATGCCGCAGGCCTGCATCTTTTCGATGGTTCCTGGACCGACGGTGGGCAGGTCCAGGCGCAAATCCTGACCCGGCTTTGCCGTTTTAACCAACACCATTTCTCCGCGTCCGGCCCAACCCGTGCTTGAATTTTGTGTCAGCGCACCGGCACGAGCGATCATGGCATCGGTACCTCCGATATCTTCAACCGTGATCACAATTTTCCTTTTTACAATGACGCCCTGACCGATGTCCAATTGCCCCAGCATCTTGGCGGCCCGCCAACCTATGGTGATATCGTTCCACAGGGATTCGTCGGGTTGACGCCGTGTCAACACCCCGGCGGGTGCCAAAAGTTGGGGTAAATAGTCGGTTACCGAACGTACCTGAAACCCCAGGGCTGCCAATTCAGCAGCTATGCCCCGTAACAACAGATCATCATGGAGATGCCGCAGGCGCCAAACCAGTTTCAACGCCATGGTATCCGGGCGAACACGCCAAATGGACGCTTTGGCGATTCCTCCCACGAGTACCAACTCACGAACTTTCCTGGCGCGGAAAAAAGCAACGATTTTTTTAAAACGCCCCAGGGGCACCCACAACACCTCAGCGACCAACGCGTTCATGCGTTGATCGGTTTCACCGACATGGGCTGCCACGACCACAGGTCTGGATTGCTCAATGGCTACTTTTTGAGCAAACAACAAGGGGAGTTGGCCACTTCCGGCAATCAGTCCAATGGGATGTTCAGGGTCGGGTGTGGGCAAGGGGAGGGTGCCCTGACTTGAAAAAGGTGACTTTGAGATAGGTGCTGTGGCATCGGTCTCCGTTACCGACAAAACCCACGCTGACCGGTCTGCAAAAATTCCAGCATGCACTGTACCTCAAAGGTTGCTGCAAATTTTTTTTCAAGCTCTTCAATCGCCTGTTCAAGACGCAAGTTGGCACGAAAGACGATGCGATGCGCCTGCCGGATGGCGGCAATGGCTTCCTCGGAAAAGCCACTGCGGCGTAGCCCGACGACATTGACTCCCATCAAACGGGCACGGTTACCGGCTGCCGACAAAAAGGGTACGACATCCATGGATACAGCGGAAGCACCACCGATAAAGGCGTTGCGACCGATGCGGGCGAATTGATGAATGGCGGTCAAACCGCCGATGACGGCATAGTCTTGAATTTCCACGTGTCCTGCGAGTGTTGCCCCGTTGGCCATGACCACCCGGTTACCCACGCGACAATCGTGGGCAACGTGGGTATAGGCCATCAGCATGCAGCCGTTACCCACCCGTGTAAGTCCCCCTCCCGACTCGGTACCCCGGTTGATACTGACAAATTCGCGAATCTGGCAGTCATCACCGATTTCCACGCGGGTAGGTTCACCACGGTAGTGGATATCCTGGGGATCGAGGCCCACAGAGGCGAAGCTGAATATACGTGTCCTTTTGCCAACGGAGGTATGACCATCGATGACCGCGTGGGGTCCGATTTCCACCTCATCATCCAGGACCACATTCGGTCCAACGACCGCATAAGCGCCAACGCGGACCCCTTGGCCCATGCGCGTTCCAGCCCCTACGACCGCCGTTTCATGAATGTCAACACCTGGCATTGCAGTCATGGTACCCTACGCCTCCTTGGCATCCCTGGTCATGGCCATCAGCAAAGCTTCTGCTGCCAAATCTTCGCCGGTATAGGCTTTGCCGTCGAAGCGCCAAATATCTTTGCGTCGGCGTGCCAGGGTCAGCACCAGACGGAGTTGGTCACCAGGGATCACCGGCTTGCGAAATCTGACCCGGTCGATGGTCATGAAATAGACCAACCGACCGGCAACCGATTCCACATCGGTATAGCCGGCGAACAAAGCCCCGGCCTGGGCCATCGCTTCCAGGATCAGGACTCCTGGCATCACGGGATTATCTGGGAAATGGCCTTGGAAATGCGGCTCGTTGAACGAGACATTTTTAATGGCCACCAGCCGTTCGCCGGGGGTGAATTCGATCACCCGATCAACCAGTAAAAACGGGTAGCGATGGGGTAATATTTTTAAGATGTCTTCAGGTTTGTCCAGATTCACGATTAGAACCAACTGGTTGTACGTTTATTGAGCCTGATGAGAACTTGATCGGTGATATCGATGGCGGAATTGGCGTATAACACCTGCCCTTTGCCAAATATGACGGTGTATCCCCTTTCTCGACCGATTTCCTCGATAACTTCGCGCATTGCCTCACTGATCTTTTTGGTCCACCGACCGTTTTCCCGATCAATGGCGGCCTGATTATCTTCCACCAAGCGTTGGTATTCACGAAATTTACCGCGAACGCCTTCGGAAGTCTCTGCCCTGGATTCAGGAGTCATCGCATTTTTGCGTTTTTCCATGTCATCTTTCAGGGACTTGATTTTTTGCTCCATGGCATCCACTTCCTTTTGTTTGGAGGCCAATTTTTTTTCCAGCAGCTCGCGCGCTCGTTTGGCGGCATCGGAGGAAGCCATGGCCCTGGGCACATCCACGAAGGCGAACAAATATTGCTCTGCCAGGGCCGTGGAGGGACCAGCAAACAGAAAGAAGAGGGAGAACACCACGCCAGCCATGGTTTTCCCCCGCAACATCCATCGGGCACCCATACGCCCCCCCTGTTGTCGGTCAGTCATGTTGGAAGTGTCTGTCATTACAACGTTGTCCCCATTGTAAAGTCTAATACACGCGATTGATCATATTTTTCTTTAACAATTGGAGTTCCTACGACCAACTTGAGCGGACCAAATGGGGAATTCCAGTTGATACCGACACCGGTGGAGACGCGGACGCCACCAGCTTCTGTGATGGTTGAAGGCAACTTCCAATCCCCAACGTAGGCGGCGTCAAGGAATACCAAGCCTCTGACCCCTTTTTCCTTGAGATCCCAAATGGGGAATAACAATTCCGTATTGATTTGCTCGTAGTGAACCCCACCGTAGGCTTCTCCCTGAGCGGTTCTCGGACCCAGACCACCCCGGGTGAAGCCACGGATGGAGCCAATGCCACCCAGTTGAAAGCGTTCAAAGATCGGGATGTCATCCCCCAGGCCGTCCTCAATGCCCGTTCGTCCATGTACGTAGGCCACCCAGGATTCGTCGAAGGTCAGAGGGAAGTACTGTTCGTGATCCAGGGTCAGTCGGGCATAGGTGATATCGCCGCCAAGACCGGAGAAGTCGGTGAACACTTTGCTCTTTGATCCCGATGTTGGGAACAAGGGATCGTTGGTGTAATCCCAGGAAAAGGCATGACTGATCATGGATTGGTAGTAGGGACTTTTGTCGGCCATGGCCTGAATCATGGTTGAGGCGCCCGTTGCGACATTTGTAATTTCTGTATGCGTCAAACTGTACGTGGCGTTACTGCGCAAATGTTCCGAAAGGGGAAATCCGATGCGTAGGTCACCACCATAGGTATTCGCTTTGTAGGAGGAAACCCTGGTTTGATCGGTCTGTCTGTTGAAAATATCGAATCCGGCAGAGAGATCCTTGCCGAGGAAGTAGGGTTCGGTAAATCCTAAATTATAGTTTTGGCTGATGCCGGAGACCATGAACGATAAAACCAGTTTCTGTCCCCGTCCGAGGAAATTGTTCTGGCTGATACTGGCGGTTCCCAAGAAATTTTCGGTGCTGGAATAGCCGCCACCGATGGAAAAAGTACCGGTCGGCTTTTCGGTAACCTTGACCCGGACATCGACTTTTTCCCGATTTTGTGCCGGTGGTGTTAATATTTCTATATTTTCGAAGAAATTGAGCTGCTTCAATCGTTCTTTGGAGCGGCGGAGCTTGGAAGCGGAAAACAAATCGCCCTCCGTCATCCGTACCTCACGACGGATGACCTCGTCGCGTGTCCGATCATTGCCAGCCACCTCAATCCGATTCAGGTAGACCCGTTGCCCTTTTTTGACCTGAAAGTTGACTGAGACGGTCAAGGATTCATCATCCACCTTGGCATCAGGCTGAATGTCCAGGAAGGCATAACCGAAATCACCAATACGGTCCGTCAATTTTTCCATGGAGGTCATCAGTTTGGTCTTTGAATACCAATCGCCGGGCTGGAATTTGACCTCTTCCATCAACGTGGCATTGGGCAGCTCGTTGAAGTCACCGTTAATTTGGATGGATCCAAACCTGTAGCGTTTGCCTTCGACAACCGTATGGGTTACCACGAACGCGCTTCGATCAGGTGTCAATTCCGCCACGGATGAGTCCACCTGCACCCGGTAGAATCCATGATCCAGGTAGGTCTTACGTATCTGTGCCTGGTCAAAAAGCAGTTTTTCCCGATCATAGGTGTCATCTTCGGTAAACCAGGAAAACCAACCGCTCTCCTTGATCATGAGGCTTTTCAGCAGCACCTTGGTATCCAATTGCTGGTTCCCGACGATTTTGATGCGTCTGACCTTGGATTTTTCCCCTTCGCTGATCCGGTAGACCAGGTTGACCTGATTGTTTCCGGTGGTGTTGACGAGGAGGTCAATCTTGGCCAAAAACAGCCCTTTGACCCGGTATCCCTGGCGCAAAGCGGCCAAATCGCGTTCTGTTTTGGCGCGGTTGTAGATCGTGGCGGCTTTAACCTGGACCAATTTTTCCAGTTCTTCCTTGCTGAAGGCATCGTTGCCCTCGAAGGTGATTTCATTGATGACCGGATTTTCCGACACCCGGACCACCAGGTCATCGCCTCGCCGGTCAATGGCCACATCCTTGAAAAAACCGGTATCGAACAACTTTTGAATGCTTTTGCGAATTTTGTTGGTATCGAAGCGGTCGCCTTCGCCCAGTTCCAGGTGACTCTTGACCGTATCGGTCTCGATGCGGGCTGTCCCTTCCACGACAATCTGGCGGATGGATGCTCCGGCCAGAGCGCCAGAGGGGGCGATGGCGACCAGGAGCAGGAGGAACAGTACTGTCAAATGGCAAGTCTTGGTATGGGTCATTGTCATGTTTCGGCAGCAGGATGCCCCGGGGGGCAAAATCGAGACTCTTGAAGAGGGATACTCTTCAAACCGTTTTGTCGAGGAATGAACCTGGAAGAGCGTATCGATTCCTCGTGCTTCGGGACTACCCGCCCTTTCTCTGCATGAAAATACGCGCAACGGGACACACATTATCCACTCAAGGCGACTTAAGGATAGCCACATTACCGCCAAAGGGCAAGAAACCGCGCGAATGTTCTGCGCCCGAATATGAAAAATATCCCAACATCAAGGCAATAAACCATTTTACCCCAGGGTATTTGCCCTGTGCGTCCATTGGAGCAATCACGCCAGCAACGATTATGTGGCAAAAAGCCGCGTTAAATCATTTTTGAGGGCCCATACCATGAGCAATACCAGCAACGTCAATCCCACGCGGTTGGCAACGGATTGAATTTTCTCGGTAACGGGTCCACCCTTGATGGCCTCTATGGTAAAAAAGAACAAATGTCCCCCGTCCAGGATCGGTACCGGCAATAAATTGAGTATGCCCAGATTGATACTGATCAACGCCATGAAAAACAACAGACTGGTTGCCCCCTGGTTCGCCGTTTTGCCCGCCATTTCGGCAATCAGCAAAGGTCCACCGATCTGGTCGGCTGGAACGACCCGTGTGAGCAATTTCCATATGCTCGTCACCGTCAGATCCATGATCATCCACGTCTGTTTGACCCCCTTGATGACAGCCGTTGGCAATCCGTATCGTACGAACTCCTGGTCGCCACTGGGGCCAACACCAATCAGGGGATAACGTACCGATTCGCCAAACAGATTGTGGACCTCCTTGATTTGCGGCATGACGGTGACTTCGAGTTGCACATGGTTCCTCTCCACGGTGAGATGCAACTCCGTTTCACCCAAATCCTTGATGCGACGACTCATCGTCTCCCATCGGTTGACCGTGGTGCCATTGATCGCAACGATGTGATCGCCCACCTGGATTCCAGCTTTTTGTGCGGGCATCCCCTCGGTGACCGATCCCACTACCGGTAAGGCCTCTTCCACGCCCACCATGAAGGCGATGATCAAGGCCAGCATTGCAAAAATGAAGTTGAACAAGGGGCCGGCGAACACAACGCCAAAACGCTGGTAAACGCTTTTGGCCGCGAAGGATTGATCCATGAGTGCTTCCGGTATTTCTTCCTCCGGGTCGCCCGACTCGCCCAACATTTTGACGTATCCCCCCAGTGGTACGAGCGACAAACGGTATTCCGTACCATCTTTCCCTGTTCGGGCCCAAATTTTGGGGCCGAACCCCAAGGAAAAGACCAAAACACGTATGCCAAACAGTCGCGCCACCAAGAAATGGCCCAACTCATGGACAAAAATAAGGACTCCCAGGACTACGATAGCCCAAAATACCGTGTGCATCATGGTTAACCAGCCACCCCTGTCTGAGGAAAAAACTGTTTTTGCACCCGTACGCGTGTTTCTTTATCCAAAGCAATGACCTCGGCCAAGGTATCGGGTCTGGATCGCAAATCCGTCTGTGCCAAGGACCACTCTATGATTTCGGGAATCTTCATGAAACCAATATTCCCGGCCAGGAAACCCGCTACCGCGACTTCATTGGCGGCGTTCAGCACCGCTGGAGCGCCCCCACCCAGGGTCAGGGCCTCATAGGCCAGGCCGAGGCATGGAAAGGCTTCTGCCGCAGGTGGGTCATAAAAATGTAACGATCCCTGGGTCACCAAATCCAAGGGTGCGACATCGGTTTCGATACGTTCGGGCCAAGCCAGGGCCACCGCTATCGGCGTGCGCATGTCGGGTGTCCCCATTTGTGCCAACACCGACCCGTCTTTAAAGGCGACCATGGAGTGGACAATGCTCTCCGGGTGGACGATGACATCAATCTGTTCCGGTGGAAAGCCAAACAGGAAAAAGGCTTCGATGACTTCCAACCCCTTGTTCATGATGGTTGCGGAGTCGATGGAAATTTTTTTCCCCATGGTCCAGACCGGATGGGCCAAAGCTTGATCGACGGTAACAGTACGTAATTGCTTGGCGGACCAGCCGCGGAAGGGACCACCCGAGGCGGTCAGGATCAAACGGTCAATCTGATCCCTGTTGGCCATGACCAGTTGCCGGGGATGGGATGAGGAGCCGCTGTACAAAGCCTGGAAAATGGCGCTATGCTCGGAATCAACGGGCAAGAGACCTACCCCATGACGGCTGACCTCCCGCATGAAAATATCCCCCGCCATGACCAGCGATTCCTTGTTGGCCAGGGCCAAATCCTTGCCCGCCCGTATGGCAGCCAAACCAGGTGCCAAGCCATCGGCACCGACGATAGCCGATACCACCATGTCGGCTTTCGCCAGGCTTGCAACTTGGAGAACACCTTCTTCCCCGGCGCAAATTTCGGTATGTACCCCGGATAGTGCTTCTTTCAAGGCCACATACTGTAATGGATCGCGAATGGCTACCAGTTCGGGTTGAAAGTGCCGGGCCTGCAACGCCAGGAGTCCGTAATTTTTTCCGGCGGCCAAGGCGATAACCTTGAAGCGGTCGCTGTGGCGGTCCACGACTTCCAGCGTACTGACGCCAATGGATCCGGTGGAACCCAGAAGGGTGATGTTTTTAACGGTCACAGGTTTTCAGCTCCTAGGGATGCCAATCCCAATAGCGAAGCAATAAATAAAGGGCCGGAGCAGCGAACAACAGACTATCCAAGCGATCCAGCAGCCCACCGTGTCCCGGGATGAGCCGCCCTGAATCCTTGACTCCCGCCTCCCGTTTCAGCATGGATTCGGCCAGATCTCCCAATTGTCCCAGCAACGAGAGTACTGTCCCCACCAATCCCCCTGTGATCCACCCCCCGGGTAATGATAAGGGGCTGGCTGCCACCATCCCGACGATGCCCCCACAGGCAAGTCCCCCCCAAAAGCCGGCAACAGTTTTTCCCGGGGAAATGGCAACGGCCAACTTACGCCGTCCCAACCATCGACCAATAAACAGCGCGCCACTGTCGGTTGCCCAGATCACCAGTAGCAGGAACAGAATCAACTCTCCTCCCATACGGTGGTAAACTTCCAATAACATTATCAAGGGGAAGATACAATAGATAATGCCGGTCAATGGGTGGCCGATTTTCATACCGAGTTGCCAGTGATCCCGGTACTGGGGCATGATGGATACAAATAAAAACATGACATAGAGAAAAACGGGGAGTTCCATGGGAATCAGGGATCCCAGCCATTGATTCAGTAGCAGAAACCAGGCGATTCCGATTGCAACGGCCAGACGAAGCCAGGAAAGGTGGCCCGCCATGGCGTGCCACTCATAGAGCAGGATGGCGCTGATGGGCAAGAGCAGGAAAAAAACCCACGTAACCGTACCATGGAGCAACAGCAACAGCAGGGGTGGAATTAGAATAACCGAAGAGAGGATCCGAAGTGCCATGACTTCGGTCTTAAGTTGAAGCCCCGAAACGGCGTTCCCTTCGGCCAAATTCTTCGATGGCCTTACGCAAATGGTCCGCATCAAACTCGGGCCAGAAAATGGGCAGGAATACCATTTCGGAATAGGCAAGTTGCCAAAGGAGAAAATTGCTGATTCTTTGTTCGCCGCCGGTACGTATCAGGAGATCGGGGTCATCAATCCCCGCCGTGGTCAAGCGTGCGGCGAGGGTGGTTTCGTTGATGTCGTCGATGTGCAGGCGACCCTCTGCGACTTCCCTGGATATTTGTACCGCAGCGTCCACCAACTCCTGGCGTCCCCCGTAATTGAGGGCGATATTAAACAGCAATCGGGTATTGCTTCGTGTCCGGTCTTCCAATTCTCGAACCAGATCCTGGATGTTTCGGGGCAATTTGGCAATGCGTCCCAAGGCTTGGAAGCGAACCCCCTCCTGAATCAATTCATCCATTTCCTTGCGCAGATGAATGGCGAGCAAATTCATCAGGGCAGAGACTTCATCCTGTGGCCGGTTCCAATTTTCCGAGGAGAACGTATAGAGGGTCAGGACCGGCACCCCGAAATCAAGACAGGCTTCCACAGTCCGACGCACGGCCTTGACCCCTTGGCGATGGCCTTCAAATCGGGGCAAAAAGCGCGCTTTGGCCCAACGCCGGTTGCCGTCCATGACGATGGCAACATGCTTGGGGATCTTTTCTGTTGGTGGAAGTGGCATTACCTGTTATGTCCCGAGGCCATGGCTAAACCTGCATGACCTCTGCTTCTTTCTGGGCCACGATCGTATCGATCTCTTTGATGAAATGATCGGTATGTTCCTGAATCTTTTTTTCGACCTGCCGTAATTCGTCTACCGAGATTTTTTTGGCCTTTTCCATTTTTTTGACCTGGTCCATGCCGTCACGACGGATATTACGCATGGCCACTTTGCCTTGTTCGCTCAGCTTATGGACCACCTTGACCAGTTCTTTGCGCCGTTCCTCGGTCAGTTCGGGCAGGGGAACCCGGATTAATTCGCCATCGTTCATGGGATTGAGCCCCAAACCCGACTCCATGATGGCTTTTTCCACGGCTTTGGTCGTGCTTTTATCCCAGGGTTGCACGGTGATGAGACGGGCTTCCGGGACGTTGATGGCCGCCAGTTGATTCAAGGGCATGGGCGATCCATAGGCTTCCACCATGATGTGTTCCACCAGTGCGCTTGAGGCCCGCCCGGTGCGCACGCCAGCCAACTCCTCTTTGACAGACCCGAGCGCTTTTTTCATGCGTGTGTCCAACGATTGCAACACGGGATCAACCATGTGTACCCCCTATCAAAGTATAAGGCCCCTCTGAGCGCATGACGTTCATCAGCGCCCCTGGTTGAAAAATGGAAAAGACTAAAATGGGGATATTGTTATCGCGGCACAGGGTGATGGCGGTCATATCCATGACACCCAGATGCTGATTCCAAACATCGTCGTAGGTCAGCCTGTCCAAACGTTTGGCCTGTGGGTTGATCACCGGATCATCGGTATAGACCCCATCGACCTTGGTGGCTTTGAGCAGGCAGTTGGCCCCTATTTCGGCGGCCCTGAGGCTGGCGGCGGTATCGGTGGTGAAAAAGGGGTTACCGGTACCCGCCGCAAAAATGACGATACGTCCCTGCTCCAGGTGGGCCACGGCGCTGTCGCGGGTGTAGTGTTCACACACTTGAGGCATGAGCAGGGCCGACAACACCCGCACGTCCATTCCTTGTTGCTCGAAGGCACTGCGCAGGGCCAGCGAATTGATGACCGTTGCCAACATGCCCATGTGATCGGCGGTGCTGCGTTCCATACCTTTGGAACTTCCAGCCAATCCGCGAAATATATTACCCCCCCCGACGACGATGGCCACCTCGACCCCGGCGCTACGCACGGCCTTGACATCCAGGGCCAGTTGTTCCAGGAAGACCGGGTCGATGGCGTCACCGCCCCGCATCAACGCTTCGCCGGACATTTTGAGAAGAATTCGGGAAAAAGTCAGTTTTGCCAAGGTTGGAATCCTCAAACCTTGGCCGCTTTGGCCACTTCACACGCGAAATCATCTTCTCGTTTTTGCAGGCCTTCCCCCAGCACGAATCGTTTGAAGCCGACGATACGGATCGTGGTATTCATTTGTTTGGCGGTCTGTTCCACCAGTTGACCCACTTTGATGTCGGGGTCCATGATAAACTGTTGTTCCATAAGACAGTTTTCCGAGTAGAACTTGCTCAGACGCCCCTCCACCATTTTTCCGATGATGTTGTCAGGCTTGCCCGAGGCTCGTGCTTGTTCGGTGAGTACCGACCGTTCGCGCTGCAAATCTTCGCTGGAGACGGCGGCCCGGTCCAGGTACGGTGGTGCCGATGCGGCCACATGCATGGCCAGTTTGCGTCCCAGGTCGGACAGTTTTTCGATATCCCCACCCGACTCAACGCCAACCAGAACGCCAATCTTGCCGAGCATGTGAATGTAGCTGGCCACACATCCTTCGCGCACTTCCAGGCTGGCGAGTCGGCGCAGATTCATGTTTTCACCGATGGTGGCAATCTGGTGGGTCAATTCTTCGGCCACCGTCCGCCCGGTAGCGGGGAAGGGATGCTTTGCCAAGGTTTCAATATCTTGGATCTTTTGTGCCAAGGCCACTTCCGCTGCGGTTTGGGCGAAGGCAATGAATTTTTCATTCTTGGCGGCAAAATCAGTTTCGGAATTGACTTCAAGCAACAATCCCATTTTGGCATTGGAAACCGCGACCACTTTGCCTTCTGCCGCCACACGGCTCGCCTTTTTCGCGGCAGATGACAATCCCTTTTTGCGCAGCCAATCGACGGCCTCCTCCAGGTTGCCATTGGTTTCCGCCAGGGCTTTTTTACAATCCATCATCCCAACGCCCGTCTTTTCACGAAGTTCCTTCACCAGATTTGCACTGACTGACATCGTTTCGATCCTCAAAAAACAGTTCGGTAACAAGGGGATCCATCATGGATCCCTTTCAAATCCCATCGGATTACAATTGTTCGATCATTTCCTCATCCTGATCGGCCTCTTCAATGAGTTTCGATGGCATTGAGGCCAGATTGATGGAGGTATCATCCTCGCGTTCGTAAACGGGATTGTCACCCCGCACCTGGATGCCTTCCTGAATGGCCTCTCCCATTTTGGTCAGAAAGAGTTTCAAGGAGCGGATGGCGTCGTCGTTGCCAGGGACAATGTAGTCGATGGTATCGGGATGGCAATTGGTATCCACCAGGGCCACCACGGGAATACCCAATTTGTTGGCTTCCTTAACGGCAATGGCTTCTTTGTTGGTATCGACCACGACGATCAAGCTGGGCAGGCGGGTCATATCCTTGATGCCGCCCAGGGAGCGTTCCATTTTCATACGCGACCTTTCCAGGCCCTGGACCTCTTTTTTGGTCAAGGCTTCAAAGGTGCCGTCGGTTTTCATCTTTTCGATGTCTTTAAGGTGGCGGATGGAACCCTGGATGGTTTTCCAGTTGGTAAGGGTGCCGCCGAGCCAGCGATGATTGACATAATATTGCCCCGTTTTTCCGGCAACTTCCGAGATCATATCCACCGATTGCCGCTTGGTGCCGACAAACAGCACCACGCCTCCTTTGCTGACTTGGTTGCGCACGAAGACGTAGGCGTCACGCAACATGCGGACGGTTTGTTGCAGGTCGATGATGTGGACGCCGTTACGTGAAGAAAAAATGAACGGCGCCATTTTGGGGTTCCAGCGCTTGGTTTGATGGCCGAAATGAAATCCGGCGTCCAGAAGTTCCTTGATGGAAAATTTTGCCATGATACGCTCCAAAGTGATTCGGTTGGTCCGCCGACGGGTTGGTTGTTGTTCTCAGAAGAAACAGGTCCAACTTCTTGATCGCTGGCATTCGAGACCAGGGAGGAGAAGCACCGGGACCGACAAACACCGCCGTGAGAAATAAGGGGTTATCTGTTTATAACATCACCTAAACCCATCGATTATAGCCTGTGATGCCGCAATAATCAAGCTATCGCCCATTTCTTTTCTATGAGCCGTCAGTTCGTCCCCGTATTTCGTTGTTTTTTGTCGGGGAGTGACCGGGATCAAGCCAGGATTGTCAAAGTGTTGAGGATTCGTTGCAGGGCGGCGTGGAAGGCGTGTTGGAGGTTGTCAGGAACGGTTGCGGGCGCTCTGGTTTGTTTCCAGGCGGCTTCCATCGCCGATGCATGTTGTTGCAATTCCATGGCACCGATGGTTCCCGCCAGACCTCTGAGGGTGTGCAGAATACGAACAACTTCGCCTCGGTCTCCCATGTGCATTGCATTGGCCAATTGTTTTTGCAGCAGGGGATAGCGTTCAGCGGCTTTTTTGAGCATCTTGTGGAACAATTCTGGATCGTTGCCCATGTTGGCAAGCCCCTCAGCCATATCGATACCATCCAGGTTGGCTGGGTAATGGGGTGCTTCGGGTGGCGACCGGCCAGCAGAGGATGCAGGGAACACGAAATCGGGCATGATACTTAGGATCCTTAAACTTCCATGAGCGGGGTGCCATGCTACCCGGTTTTGTCTGTCGGGTAAAGTTACCGTGTCAAAACAGGGGACAAGAGGGGACGTCAGCGTTTGATTTCAAAGCCAGGGGAGGGGGCGGGCTCGTGGCATTCCTCGATATCCACCTGTTCGACGCGTGCCCCGGGGGGGCCTTGGCGGCACCATTCGATGAGCGACAGGACATCGTGCGGCGGTCCACTGACCAGGACGGCAACGCTGCCATCCGCGAGGTTTTGCACCCATCCCGAAAGGCCCAGTTTGACAGCCTGGTTGCGGGTGGAGGCGCGATACCAAACACCTTGCACCCGCCCACGAATAATGAGACGGCGGCAGATGGTGTGCGAGTGTGTCTCCATGCAGATTACTTTCTTATAGTGAGGATGCGATCATTTTAAATGTGGATGGGTAGAACGGTATCCTTGGCCCAATGGGTGTCATCCCGTTCGGAATGGTTGCTATTGTAATGCAGGCCCCGGCTCTCCTTGCGATGAATGGCGGAACGGATGATCAGCGACGCCACCAGGGCAATATTGCGCAACTCCAGGAGGTCGCGGCTGATGCGGCAATTCCAATAGTATTCGTTGATTTCCTGTTGCAGCAATTCGATGCGGCGACGGGCACGGGCCAGTCGGGAATCGGATCGGACGATGCCGACATAATGGCTCATGAAGCGGCGGATTTCATCCCAATTGTGGGAGATGAGTACCGCTTCATCGCACGGGTGGGTGTCGAAATCGTCCCAGGGGGGCAAGGGGATGCAGTGGGAGGTGTCCTCCTCGGCGGATAGCTTGCGGATGGTTTGTTCCACCGCTTCGGCGAACACCAGACATTCCAGCAGGCTGTTGGAAGCCAATCGGTTGGCACCGTGGAGACCGGTGTGGCTGACTTCACCCAAGGCGAACAGGTTGGCGATATCGGTGGTGCCGTCCAGTTTGGTCAGGATACCGCCACAGGTATAGTGGGCGGCTGGGACAACGGGAATGGGTTCCCGTACCATGTCGATACCCAGTTCGAGGCATTTGGCGTGGATATTGGGGAAATGTTCCAGGATGAAGTGTTCCCCTTTGGCGGTGATGTCCAGGAAAACACAATCATTGCCGGTGCGTTTGAGTTCAAAATCGATAGCACGGGCAACGATGTCGCGTGGGGCCAACTCCCGGCGCGGGTGATGGCGCTCCATGAAGCGATCACCATCGGCCAATACCAGGATGCCGCCCTCGCCGCGAACGGCTTCGGAGATCAGGAACGATTTGGCCTTGGGGTGGTACAGGCAGGTTGGATGAAATTGTATGAACTCCATGTTGGCGACGCGGCATCCGGCGCGGTAGGCCATGGCGATGCCGTCGCCGGTGGCGATGTCCGGGTTGGAGGTGTAGAGATAAACCTTGCCGGCCCCCCCTGTGGCCAGTGTGGTGAAACGGGCTTGTTGGGTGATGACCGTGTCATTTTCCAGATCCAGGGTGTAGCATCCCAGGCAACGATTGGGATGATCGGGGGCGAATCTTCCAATTTTGTGGGAGGTGATGAGGTCGATGGCCAGGTGATTTTGATAAATTTCAATATTGGGGTGTTGTTGGACCTTGGCCAGCAATGTTTGGATGACGGCTTGGCCGGTGGCATCGGCGGAGTGGACCACACGGCGGTTGGAATGTCCCCCCTCGCGGGTGAGATGACAGGGACCTTCGGGGGTACGGGTGAAGGGGACGCCGAGTTGGATCAAACGGTTGACTGCCCTGGTCCCGTTTTCCACGACAAACTGGACGGTGTCCTGATGACACAGGCCGGCACCGGCACGATGCGTATCTTCGATGTGGAGTTCAAAGCGGTCCTCGGCATCCAACACGGCGGCAATACCCCCCTGGGCATAGCGGCTGTTGGATTCCTGGACGTCGGTTTTGGTGATCAGTTGCACCGAGCCGAGTTCTGCCAAGCGGAGTGACAGATCCAGACCGGCAGCGCCACCTCCGATGACCAGAAAATCGGAAACCACGCGGTAGCCATAGTGTTTTGGTTTGTTGGGAGTTTCGGCCATGTTCATCAAGGGGGACCGGCTGTTGAAAGGTTGAGGAACACACTTACAAAAGTTTTTGATTTCGCCGTTGATTTAGTCTAGCATGGTCTGCGGTGTTTTTGCACTTTTTCTCTTGAGACCACTCAACCTCCTGAATAGTTGACCTGAAACGTGGGTGACAGCGATCACATTTTGGTGGACCGTGCCGTCAAGGGCGACCAGAAGGCTTTTGAAGTTCTGGTGCGACAATATCAAGGCAAGGTTGCCGCCGTCATCGCTCGACTGATCGGTGATTCCGACAGGGTGCGTGACCTGACCCAGGAGACCTTTATCAAGGCGTACCGGGCTCTCCATTCTTTTCGGGGCGATGCCGCTTTTTATACGTGGCTCTATCGGATTGCGACCAATACTGCCAAAAATCACTTGATCGCTTCCCACAGGGCTCCTTTGGACAACGATGTCGAAATGGACGATGTCGATCAGGTGGCCCCGCAGTTACGGGATAATGATACCCCGGAAAAAATTGTTTTGCAGGATGAATTGTTGAAAAATTTTGAGCTGGCTCTCGCGGCCCTCCCCGAATCGATGAAGACGGTGATCGTTTTACGCGATGTCCATGGTCATTCGTATGAGGAAATTGCTCGATTGCTCCAGTGTCCCATTGGTACGGTGCGTTCCCGTATTTATCGCGCCCGTCAGGAGATTGCCAATCGACTGAAACATTATTTGCGTCCAGTTTCTTGATAGAAGGCAAAAAAAATCTTGCTTTTGCGCTAGTTGTAATAGTATATCGTTGGTAAATGAAATGAACCGATATTTTGTAGCCAATTTTAAAAAAGGCTCTCATGTCTTGCAACCCTGAGCTGGTCTCAGCTTTTCTCGACAACGAACTGGATTCGGTCATCGTAGGGGCGGTGACCGAGCATCTGCTTTCGTGCGATGATTGCGTCCAAACTATGACCAGGTTGGCTGCGGTCAAGGCGGTCATGAGCGACAAATTCATGGTGCATGATCCGGAAGGTTTGACGCTTTCGGTGATGAATGTCGTCACCAATGATCGGACAGCCCCCCCTTCGAACGGGATGATGTCGTTCTTAAAAAAATTAGGTATTTGAAAGGCTCGGAGCGTGTTCTCCGAGATTTTTTGAGTGCTGTTACAATTCCTGGCTGCAAAAATGCTTGAATTCTTCGCTGGAAACCGCTAGCATCCCGGCTTTTTATTCCGCCATAATCTCTCGTAACCGGGCGATGGTTCCTAAAAATTCCCTGAAGAGATGGCCTTCGGGTCGTCATTAGATGATAAAGGAGTGATGTTTCGTGAGGATTGATGTTTACGAAAACAATGTGGATCAGGCGATTCGTGTGTTGAAAAAAAAGATGATCCGCGAAGGCATGTTTCGGGAGATGAAGAAGCGGAAATTTTTTGAAAAGCCATCGGAAAAGAAGAGAAGGAAGAAAGCCGAAGCTGTGCGGCGCCTGCGTAAGAAAATTCGTCGGGCGGTAACGGCGGGCGTGTAGATCCCCCATCCTGGTGCCGACTACAGGCGTCTGGGTTGCCCTTCTAGAGATACGTTCTTTCTGGATTTCTGTTTTCGCGGGAATGACCAAGCAAGCGTAAGCAATCGCCATTGTTTGTCATTCCCGCGAAAGCTTAAGAATCCAGCCTTTGCCTGTGCGTTTTTCGCGAGATCTGACGGGGACGATTTTCAGGTATGATACCGCTAAAGTTTGGATTTGATTACTTCGGCAATATCTTTTGACAATCGTCTGGCTTCACGACCAGAAAGATGGAAACCATCAACCGTTTTGTACCCTTTGCTATTGATTGGTATCCATGTGCCACCAGATTGCATGAAATCAGTGACAAACTGATTTTGGTTGAATTGGTCAACTTCATCTGAAATATCTATCAATGCGGGAGCCAGAGGAACTCGAAAACCGAAAACTCGGATCCCTTTTTGGTGCCAAATCCGCACTTGCTCCAACAGCTCGGAAACAACGGTTGGAGAGATTCCCAAGGCAATATCTTTATATTTATTGACGTAATCCTCTCTGCTGAATTCCGTCTTCACCACATCTGATTCAAGCTCGAACCAGCCTGTATCGTCGTGTATTATCGGGATGATCTGTTCTTTTGCTTCCTTCTTCTTTTTGGTTGGATTGCTTTTTTGTGTCCACAGCCAGTAGAGATAGTCAAAAGATGTAGGGTTTAATAAATCATATCCTGTCAATCGGATTGTCAGCAATTCTGTGAAGGGGACATTTTTGAATGGATAATAATATTTATTATTGACCTGCTCGGCATCGGTTAGGGTGTGGGTTGAAAAACCAAGCAAAATGGCCTTGCTTGGTGATGTGACGTCCAAGCGGTCCTCTGTTGCCATTAACATGGTTTTGTTCATCGAAAGCCCGGGAAATGCGAAATTATAGGGGCGCAACCCGGGCAATGAAGCAACCATCGCCTCTGGTGAAATGTCGGTTGATACTGAGGAATCCCCAAAGGCGACGATATCGTAATGATCTGACTGGTTTGCCTTCAAGGTATAGTGTCTATTATAGGACTTGAGACGATTATAGCCCTGTTTTTTCACTGGAATGATGTCGGTGGTTTCCAAGGCAAATAATAAAATCAATAAATATACGAGAAACCGTACCGATCTATTTTTCCATAATAACATTGATTATCTTTCCGGCAGATAGTGCAGGTATCCCAAGATGTCGTGATTCAAAATCTAAAGTAGATAAATTCGGAGGTGGTTCCCCGGAAATAAATAGTAACCAAGGCTAATACAACAAGGGCGAATGGTCCACAAAGCTTTGTATAAATAAAACTGTTTTTGAATGATTGGTTTGCCCGCGTGAAAAAATACAATTCACGCAGCATGACAATGCCTATCAGAAAGGTCAGGATATAAAAATCCCGTACGGATATTTGTTCACCAATTCCTAGTTTGATCCCTCCTTGGAAGGTGATCATTCGTGATAGAATATCCACGATTTGTGGAAAAGATTCTGCGCGAAAGATGACCCAGGCCAATATCACTTGCAGCATGGTCACTATCCATGCGACCCAATGTCCAAAGGGGATATTATTTAGTTTCTCGGGCCACCGGGTAATCCGTTCAATACTGAGAAAAAGGGCATGGCAGGCGCCCCATAGGAGGAATGTCAGGGATGCACCGTGCCAAATTCCAGATAATAACATGGTGATTGCCATATTTCTCAGGCCATGCAAGAATCCTTTTTTGGATCCACCTAATGGAATATACACATAGTCCCTGAACCAACTGGATAGGGAGATATGCCAGCGTGTCCAGAAATCCCGAAGAGAGATAGAACTGTATGGATGATTGAAGTTAATGGGTATTTCATAGCCCATCCACTTGGCCAATCCCCTGGCGATGTCACTGTACCCACTGAAATCGCAGTAAATTTGAATGGAAAACGCCAAGGCTATCAACCACCAATAAAGTCCCGAACCAGCAACGTGCGTATTTGCAAAGGCGGCGGATACAAATATCCCGATGTGATCGGCTATAAAAATTTTTTTAAAGAAGCCATGTGTGATCAGCACTGTGCCTTCCCAAAATAGACTTTCCGTAACAGGTCTTACCTTCAGTAGTTGCGGTAACATGTCCTTTGCGCGGATGATCGGACCAGCAACAAGCTGTGGAAACATGGATAGGTAAGCAAAATAGTGAAACACATTGCGGGTAGGTTTCAGATTTCCATTGTAAACATCGATTGAATAACTCATCGATTGAAATGTATAAAAGCTGATCCCAACGGGAAGAACCAGCATAAACTCAGGGGTATGTTGGGTCAAAGAGATATCCAAATGAACAAAACTGGCTAAAATCTTTATATTTTCTGAGATAAAGGTGAGATATTTGAAGCTGAATAGAATACCCAGGTTGCCCAAGAGGGAGAGGAACAAAAATATTTTGCGATACCTTGGAAATCCCTCCATGGATAATGCAGCAATGAAATCGATCATGCCGCATACAATGATGAGGGATAGATAACGAAAATCCCACCAACCATAGAACAGGAATGATGCTGCAATCAAAAATATCCAGCGCGTATTGTTGTTTCTTACAAACAAAGGCCATAGGCAGAAAAAAATTAAAGAAAATATAAAAAATATTTCAGAATTGAAGAGCATCAGAATCACTCATAATTGAGAGACGGATTTTAATGATCCACAGAATTTGTGCCACTACCGTCTAGAATAATGAATCAGGAAGATTATTGCATTCAACTCATTACAACCAGACAAATCGATCCCAATGGAACGTTGAATTTTTGGGAACCTCGATATAAAACGATGACAGTGGCGGCAGAGTTGGGGGCCGTTGGTGCAATCCATCCTGGATTTCACGCCGTTCTTGACAATCCTGTCCCCATTCAAGCAAATAATAACCCAATCAGGAGGTTAAGTCAAATGCTGCCACGAAAAAACCATGGTGAGCGGCTGATTGCGTGTGTTGACATTAAAATGATCTATTATACAATAAATGTGACAGAGAGAAAGAGTTGAGGGAGAAAGTTATTGGTGAATAGTCGCTTGGAAGTGAATAACTCACCGCGCATACAAACGCTTGCGGCTTCCAACGGGGATCCCCTCATGGAGGTGTTGCGCCGCTATTTCGGCTACGACCATTTTCGCGGCTTCCAGCGTGAAATCATCGAACATGTCCTCCAGGGTGGGGATGCCATTGTTTTGATGCCAACGGGTGGTGGCAAATCGTTGTGTTTCCAGATTCCAGCCATAATGCGACCCGGGGTGGGGGTTGTCATTTCCCCATTGATAGCCCTGATGCAAGATCAAGTTGGCGCTTTGCAACAACTGGGTATCCGAGCCGCGTTCATCAACTCCAGCATGAGTTGGCAGGAAGCGATGGTTGTGACCGATGAGGCCAAACGGGGGCGACTGGATCTGCTCTACATGGCTCCGGAGCGGGTTGTTACGGGTTCAGCCCTGGATTTGCTGTCGCGGATACCCCTGGCGTTGTTCGCTATCGATGAGGCGCATTGTGTCTCGCAGTGGGGGCACGATTTCCGACCTGACTATTTGGGCTTGACGGTATTGGCGGAGCGTTTCCCCGAGGTCCCGCGTCTGGCACTGACGGCAACGGCGGATCCTCCGACACGTGCTGAGATTGCCAAACGATTGCGTTTGGAGAATGCACGCTCTTTTGTCGCCAGCTTTGACCGTCCCAACATTCAATACCGCGTGGTTGCCAAAAAAAATCCCCAAGCCCAGTTGCTGCACTTCTTACGGCGAGAACATGTTGGCGATGCCGGGATTGTCTATTGTCTTTCGCGGGCCAAGGTGGATGAAACAGCCCAATGGTTGGTACAACAGGGCTGGAATGCGCTACCATACCATGCTGGCTTACCGAATGGGGTCCGCAAGGTCAACCAACAACGGTTCTTGTGTGAAAAAGGGGTCATTATCGTCGCCACCATTGCCTTCGGCATGGGTATTGATAAACCGGACGTCCGTTTCGTTGCCCATTTGGATCTGCCAAAGAGTATGGAGGCCTACTATCAGGAAACGGGTCGGGCGGGGCGCGACGGCTTACCTGCCAATGCTTTTCTGACTTACGGTCTGGAAGATGTGGTTTTGTTACGGCAATTCATAGAATGGTCTTCAGCCGAGGAGCGCATCAAACGCATTGAACACGGCAAATTGGAAACATTGATCGGCTTTTGTGAGACGGTGCAATGCCGCCGTCGTATGTTACTCGCCTATTTTGGCGATGATCCCCCGGAAACTTGTTCCAATTGCGATAATTGCCTGCGTGGGATGGAGACCTGGGATGGTTTGGTTGTGGCGCAGAAGGCGTTATCCTGTGTGTATCGAACGCAGCAAATGTTTGGTGTGCTACACGTGATTGATGTCCTGACTGGAATAAAAACTGAAAAAGTTCTATCGCATGGGCACGATAAAATCAGTACCTTTGGTATCGGGAAAGAATTGACTCCCGGGCAATGGCGATCGGTCTTTCGGCAGTTGGTGGCCGGAAAATATTTGGAGATGGATGTGGAAGGTTACGGCGGGTTACGCCTGTGCGAAGCCAGCCGTCCGCTGTTGCGGGGGGAAAAGACTATTTTATTTCGCATGGAGAAGGGGCTGGGTAAAAAATCGGCCAAGGTTGGTAATAATAAGCTGTCGGTAAAGGGGCTGAAATCTGCGGTGTCATCGGCTGTGGATGCTTTGCGAACCAAGGGCTCCCACAAAAAAAAGTTGCATGGCAAGGTTTAGGGAGTGACCTGTGCGTACACCTCCCGTTTTTGCGGCGGGTTCTCGTTGGCGCTTGGCCGTGAAAGGTTTACTGGTATTGGGTTTGGCGCTGGCCATTCTCAAGATGATACAGGTGTGGGCGGGTGTCCGGGTAACGATCCAATACCCGGGATTGTTGGTCATTTCCTTATTTTTCCAATTTGCCAGTGTCGTTGCCGCAGCCATCGTTTGGCGACATTCCCTGTGGCAGATATCCGGTATGGCATTGACCGGGCGGCGGGCTATGGCACATATCGGCATTCTCCTGGTGGCCAAATATGTTCCCGGGAAAGTGTGGGGTATGCTGGGTCGTGGCATGGCTTTGCAAAAAACGGCCTTGTCCCCCGGACAGATTGCCATGGCCACGTTTCTGGAACAAATGGCTTTTTTGGTTTCCGGTTGCCTAGCCATGGCGGTCGGTTGGTGTCTGACCCCTTGGGGATGGCTTTTGGGCATGTCTTTGTTGCTGGCATGGTTGGCGTGTCCCTGGGGTCTTCGTTTGTTGCGACATCTGATAACCTGGATGCCAGGACGCTGGAGGACGTTTTTGTCTTCGGGTGCTGAAGGGCACCATTCTTTATGCTCGCGATCTTTTCTAACTTTGTGCGTCATGTCGCTCGGTGAATGGATTGTTTACGCTTCTGTGCTTTTTTGTATTGTACTCAGTTTGGGTATTGAACCAACCTTTTCTTTGGCAGGGGTGATAGGGGCTGCCGTACCTGCGGGACAGCTTTCTGGAATGATCGTGATCTTTCTTCCGGGGGGAATCGGTGTGCGTGAAGGGGTTCTCGTCTATTATTTACAGCCGGTCATGGGAATGGAGTTTGCTGTCACGGCGGCGATCATGTTGCGTATGACCGATACCTTGCGCGATGTGGTTGTGGGGATTGGGTCGATGCGGGAGTTGGAATCGGAGGAAGGGTAACGGTTGGCTACAAGGCTTTCAGCTTGCGAAAGGCAAACCACACCATCCGCCAAAGCAGCCAGCCATGGCTGAAACGGGAAATTTGTGTTTCCCCATAGGTGCGGGCGCGATAGCGGACGGGAATTTCCGTCATTTTTAGGTTAAGTTTGGCGGCACCAAAAATCAGATCAAAATCGCCGAATGGATCAAAATCACCGAAATAGTGCCGATTGTTGGCAATTTGTTGATAATGGCGTTGATAGAGGGCTTTGGTACCGCAGAGGGTATCGGTCATTCGTTGGTTCAAGAGCCAGGTGAACAGGAGGGAAAAAGTGCGGTTGGCCCAATAGTTCAAAAAGCGCATCGCCCCTTTTTCCAAGGGATAGATCAAGCGGGATCCATAGATGAATTCCCCCTTTCCCGAGACCAGGGCTTGGTAAAATTTGGGTAAATCTTCCGGCATGACGGTCAGATCGGCATCAAGAATCATGACAATGTCACCGCGAGCCTGGGCAAACCCCTCGCGGACGGCACTCCCCTTGCCGGTTCCCTGCTGTTGCATGACACGGATGCTGCGTGTGGGATGGGCTGCCGCGACACGCTGGCATTCTTCCAGGGTGCCATCGGAACTTCCCCCCTCGACAAAAAGAATTTCCAGATCGGGACAGAACAACGGGATGCGGCGTACGGCGGCGGCAATGTTACCCTTTTCGTTGCGGCATGGGATTAATACCGTTGTTGAAGGCAGGGTGGACGTGTCCGGGATGGGTGCCATGGGCCGGGCGACGACATAATTGCGCAAACTCAGCCGGCGTATGACCGGAAGGGTGGCCAGGGTGCGGTTGATCAGATCGGCCAAGCCAAACAGGCGTCTGGGGAGGAGCAGACGCCACTCCTGGCGAATGGGTTCAAAACCTGCCAAATGCAAAAAATTGGTGATGTCGCCACTGGAGAGCCAGTTCATTGCTATAACCGGCATGGCGAGCCCGATTCGTTTGCCAAGGGTCAGTATTGGCTCCCAAAACCAGGCATAATGGGCAATGATGATGCGGGTGTCGCGATTGGCAAGCAGATGTAAATGCTGCAATGTGTTTTGGCAATCGTTTAGATAACCGATCGAGTCGGACAGGAGGATGGTATCAAACGGCCCCAGGTGAGCGATTTCGGCCAGGGCGTCTCCGGACTCCATGTTGCCGACGTGAAAATGCAAATTGGGAAATGATTTTTTGGCTTCATCAATCATCGCTGGGCTGAGATCCATCCCCACCCCCAGAGATGGTTTCAAGGCGGCCAAAAGATCGCCGGTGCCACAACCGAGGTCGAGTACCTTTTGTCCCTCCGGTATTAAGAAACGCATGTAGCGGAGATCTTGCTGGTAAAAATAGCGGTTGGTGGCGATCCAGGAGCGACGCGCGGGTGCCAGAGCATCAAAATAATGCGCCAATGGCTGTGTGTCGTTGTCGGCTTTGGTATCGGTCGGGATGGTGGTGGGGGGCTGGTTCATGGGTAGCGTTTTCCTCGGGCCAAGGTGTGGAGCTTCAAAACAGTGTTACGGTTTACCTTCCCGGTGTTGCTTGCGATCAGCCGCCTCCATATCGGAGACCATTTGATAAAAAGGTTGCAATTCTTTTTTTCGCAATATTTTGATAAAGGTGATCTTTTCCGGCATGGCGCTGGCTTTTTCCAGATAGTTGCGGGCATCGGCGTACAGACCGGCGCTGGCCAACCATTTGACTTGTTGCTGGTAGGTGTCGAGCCTTTCATAATAGGTTTGTGCCCGATCAAAATGTTCCATGGCTTGGTTCAGATTGCCTTGCAGGGCGTAGAGCCGACCGGTCAAGAGGTGCAGGCTGTTACGGGTGATGGGGCCTCCATAGGCGGGATTATCCATCATGCCCTGGAGTATGGCGAGCATGGTTTCGGGTTTGACGGCAGTGCAGCGACCGCTTTCAATTATTTTGGTTGTGAAGTCCAGAATGCCGATAATGGTGGCCTTATTGCCACCGCGCCGGCGCGAAACCTCCTGCACGTAGGCATCATCGATCAGGATGGGTCGTTTGGGGTAATCGCAGTGAATCTTGAGTTGAATGAGCAGGGATGTGGCATCGTCGGTTTGTAGCTGGCCATAGTGTTGCAACAGTTGTTCTGCTTCATCAACCCTGTGAAACATATACAGACGGTTACCCCAGTTGAGTACGGCGCGGGCCGATTTGGGGTTTTCTTCCGACCAGATCAGGGCTTGGCGTATGGGATCACCCCAAAGCTGGCTTTCGTCGTGGCTCATGAAAGCCCATTGGCCCAGCAGCAGGGCACCCAGGCCGGCACTGAGCATGCGGGTTCGGCGTTGGTTGGTTTGGTAATAAAGGGACTGGACGGCCCAGGCGGCGATGAAAGCGATCCCGAACAGCGGCAGATAATTACGGTGTTCAAAATAAAGTTCCAGCGGCAGAAACGTGGATTCCATGAGGTGACCGGCAAAAAACCATAAAATACCAAAGGATATCCAGGCGATGCGATTGCGGAGCGCCAGGGCGGTGACGAGGAGGGCGGCCAGTAAAACCAGGCACCACAAGGTGGATGGTGGTTGGGTTAAACTGTGGGAGGTGCTGTAATCGTCGTGGAACAGGCCGAGTTCATGAAATTTCGGGGCCACGATGAGACGCAGATAATCGGTGACGACACGGGTTTGGGTCAACAGCCTTTCGGGGAGGGTAAAGGTGCGCGAGGCATAATGACCCATGACGGATTGCCAGTGGGTGAGGAGATAGGCTGCCATGAGTATCCAGGGGCCGTGGAGTCCGGCAAAACGCCATTTTTTCAATCTTTCCGGCCAGGGATGTTTGGCAAGGAGTGTTGTTTCAAGCGTCAGGATGTACAGGGGGAGCAGGGCACCATTTTCTTTGGCCAGGACGGCGAGGGAACCGCCGCCGATGATGCCGATGGCTGCGATGATGACTCCCAGATTTTGTTTGGACTGGGAAATCTGTGTATCGGTGATCAGGCGGCGGCCATGGAGATAAAGACCTGTTCCGACCAGTATGAATGTTGCTGACAGCAGGGTCATGCGTTGTACCACATAAAAAACGGTGGACACTTGCATGGGATGCAGCAACCAGAGGGTGGGGGCCAGGAGGGCCAGGATTTTGGTGCGCTGGCTGGGCCAGGAGGCCAGGGCACCTGTTTTCATGATCACAAGGTGGAGCAGGAGGCCGTTGATGAGATGGATTGCCAGGTTGAACAATTTAAAGTCGAGGGGGAAGCCGGGCCAGGAGGCGTGTTGCAGGGAGAAGGTCAGGAGCGACAGGGGGCGACCGGCGGGGCCGCTCCGTCCCGAAAAGGCAAAATTGAACCAGGCATACCAACTGTTGGCTTGATTGATGGCGCCCAAATCTTGCAAGTTGGCATCGTCATCCAAAAGAAAGACACCCAGCAGCCCGGGAGAAATGATGGCTGCCGCTGCCATCAGGATCAACAGGAACAGGAAAAACGGTCGTGGCAGGATGGGTGCGCGGGTTAACACAGGCAATATCCCGTTTGAGTAGACCAGTTTTAGATTTTCAGGACCGGATCAGCGGCACTCAGCAGGTACGTATTTGTCGGCGATGGCTGTGGAACACTGCCATTTGATCGTGCCACCGCTATCGGTTCCGACCAGGGCGATCGTCTGGTTATTGTTGATGGCACCTGATTTGATTTGGTTCAGGATGATGGTGATTCTGGTACCGCTGACACTCAGCGATTGTACGTAAGTGCTGGTATATGACGTGGCGGTTACCAGGCCCGCCACGGTATTGGAAGCAGGCCAGGAACTGTGAGCGGTATAGTATTCGGATACTTGCGAGGCGGCGGATCTCGCCTTGGTGATTGGATCCGCCAATTTGACGCGCACGATATAATCCTGGTAGGCGGGCAGGGCAACGGCTGCCAGGATACCGATAATGGCAATGACAATCATCAGTTCGATGAGGGTGAAGCCTTTACTGTTGGAATAGTTGTCCATGGCTGTTCTCAATGATGAGTTATCCTGAACCCTACCCCCCGTTGCCTTTGTTTGCCTCAGCGGGCCTGAGATGGTCAGGCCCGCTGTTGCCTGACAAGAGGCACCAACTCTAGCGACACTGAGCTGGGAGATATTTGTTGGCGATCCCTTTGGCGGTGCATACCCAGGTGATGGAACCTGAGGAGTCCGTGCCGGCGACGGCGATGGTTTGCCCAGCCGACAGGGCACCGATTGCTTTGAGTACAACCGTTATTTTGGTTCCGGTAGCGGTCAGCGAGGTGACATAAGAGCTGGTGTAGGAACCGGAGTTGGCCAAACCGCCCACGGTGTTGCTTGCTGGCCAAGCAGATTTGCTGATGTAATATTCTGAAACCTGAGATTTGGCCGCATCAAGTTTGCTTAAGGGGTCGGCCATTTTGGCTCTGACGGTGTAGTCCTGATAGGCCGGGATGGCAACTGCGGCCAGGATGCCGATGATTGCGATAACAATCATCAATTCGATCAGGGTGAACCCTTTTTGGTTGCGCGAAGTGTTCATTTTAAATCTCCCCAATTGGTCAGGATGATTGGGACAGCACAAAAACTCAGCGGCACTGAGCTGGGAGGTATTTGTTGGAGATCCCTTTGGCAGTACATTTCCAGGTGATGGAACCTGAGGAGTCCGTTCCGGCAACGGCGATGGTTTGCCCAGCCGACAGGGCACCGATTGCTTTGAGTACAACCGTTATTTTGGTTCCGGTAGCGGTCAGCGAGGTAACATAAGAGCTGGTGTAGGAACCGGAGTTGGCCAAACCGCCCACGGTGTTGCTTGCTGGCCAAGCAGATTTGCTGATGTAATATTCTGAAACCTGAGATTTGGCCGCATCGAGTTTGCTCAAGGGGTCGGCCATTTTGGCCCGGACGGTGTAGTCCTGGTAGGCTGGGATGGCGACGGCAGCGAGGATACCGATAATCGCGATAACGATCATCAACTCGATAAGGGTAAAACCTTTTTGGTCCTGATGGCGTTTCATTTTTCCTCTCCCATATGTAGGTAAATAATCGTTTAACGCGATAGTATTCCGGGCTGGCCTCGCCAGATTCCGGTGGTCTAAGGGTACTCTCAAGGGCGCGCTAGCATGTCCCATGAGATGTGCTGCATAGTTCGCGCCAGTTGCCTGGCACTGCAAATGTGTCAATAAACGGCGTCAGTATGAAGCTAAATGACAAATAAACTGGCATGTGTAAAATAAAGTTTACGAAACCTTCTCAACCAACCATTCCTCACACGTCGCATATGACTTCCTGTTTACGATACGTTGTCCGGCGTTTTCCAGCGACACCCTGACGTTCTCTAATGTATCGGCTCCAGAGAGGCGAATCGTGAGTAAAGATCCTATGGAGAGTGTTTCGAGTTTCAATTTGACCCGAACAAAGGTCATCGGACAGGTTTCACCGGTGATATCGATAACATCCGCCGGGGGTATCGGCGTATTCGGGCTATTATCCGGAACCTGCTGCGCCTTTAGACTGTCCCCTCCGGTAAGGTTGGTTTCCACCCCCGTTTTATGTGCCACATGGACCCCGGCATAATGACCTTGTTTACCATCAATTTGCAACAAAAAAAGTGATTCTTTGCGCTCAAAGCCAAGAAATCTTGATACAATTTCACATGCTGCCACAGCAGTGGTCAGACCGAAAGTCAGGATATCCCAAGGTGATTCAGGTGGCAGGGATGGGGCCATGTTTGGCGGAATCGGACAGGGTGAAGCCTTGTCGGGGTGCGGATCCACGGAGAATACCCAACCATGGTCACCAGATGTCCAACAGGCGTGGTAATATTTGCCGCATTCCCGGCAACAGCGACTCAGGGTGTTGGCGATATCCCGGGTTCCTGTCATATCGATAACGATATCCCAATTCTTGACCTGATATTCCAGATATTCCGGACTGAGGGGGGATGACAAGGTGGTGCAATGGGCTGCGGAATGGATGGAGGTGAAGGGGGTGGACCAAAAAGCAGTGGAGCTGGAGGGGAACGGTTGTTTTTCGTCAACAAGCAACTCCAAGTGAACCAAGCCGGTACGGACCAGGTTGTCGATCAGCCCTGGGGTAAGGGGGGAAAGGCCGACAATGCCAACTCTGGCCTCCATCAAGCGCTTTTGCCCATCCCCTCCCACCTGCGGCAGGAGAATGTGCCGGGAATAGCGCTCGGTCCAATCGCCTCGGGTCATCAATCCTCCTGGAACTGGGGCAGGGTCAGGTAGCGATCGGCGGAATCGGGCAGGAGGACCAGCAAACGTTTACCCTTGAATGCGGTTTCCTCGCCCAGTTCCAAGGCGGCTGCCAAAGTGGCCCCGGATGAAATGCCACAGGCAATCCCTTCCAAACGGGCACACAGCCGTGCCGCCTGGATGGCGCGTTTGTCACCAATGCGCACGACCCGGTCGATGAGGGTACGGTCCAGTGTCGCCGGGATGAAACCGGCACCGATGCCCTGGATGCCGTGCGGGCCGGGCATGCCCCCTGACAGAACGGGGGAATTTTCCGGTTCGACGGCCACTGCCATGAAACCGGGAATTTTTTCCTTCAAGGTTTGGGCAATGCCGCTCAAGGATCCACCGGTTCCCACTCCCGCTATCAGAACATCCAGTTGGCCTTCGGTATCTTCAAAAATTTCCATCGCCGTGGTATTGGCGTGCGTTTCGGGATTGACCGGGTTTTCAAACTGGTTGGGCATGACGGCATGAGGATCGGATTTCAGCAAACGCTGGGCTTCGTCAATGGAGCCTTTCATGCCTTCAAGGGTCGGGGTCAAGACCACCCGGGCACCCAGGAGTTCAAAAAGACGGCGGCGTTCCATGGACATGGATTCCGGCATGGTCAAGGTCAGGTCATAACCTCGTGCGGCGCAGACAAAAGCCAGGGCGATGCCGGTATTACCGGAAGTGGGTTCGACGATGCGGGTTCGGGAGGTCATTTTTCCAGCTTTTTCCAGGGCTTCGATCATGGAAAGGCCGATGCGATCTTTTAACGATCCCATGGGGTTGAACGATTCCACCTTGGCCAAAAGTTCAATGTCCAATCCGGAACTCAAACGTTTGATGCGTACGATGGGGGTGCGGCCAATGGTTTCCGTAATGCTGTCGTAGATTTTTGCCATGCTCCATACACCTATCACTGGTTGTTTGTCATGTCGCAATTGGTACAACCTGAGCAATCGCTCTGCCGGGCCAGGGCAATCTGGCGACGGACTCCCGTTTCCAGATTGACCGTCAACAAGGCATTGGTCAAGAGATTGGCCGCACCTGTTTGCAGCTTGATGCATTCGATAGCCATCAACCAGCCGATTTCCAGGACCAATGGTCCCAAAATTCCTGCCTCTTGGCACGTAGCGACTTGGTCATCGGGTGGGGCGTCGAACAGACAGCGCAGGCAGGATGTTTGAAATGGGAGAATGGTCATGAGCTGCCCTTTCAGGCCGGTTGCCGCGCCATGTACCAAAGGACGACCGGATGCAAGTGCGGCATCGTTGGCCAAAAAACGGGTGGCGAAGTTGTCGGAGGCATCCACCATGCAGGCGTGCGTCAGGGCCAGGGGAAGGAGTTGCCCCATGGTTTCCATCCGCAAAGGGTGGGTTGTAATTGTGCAGTCGGGCGCCATGGCAGTGAGACGTTGTGCCGCAATGTCCACTTTGCGTTGTCCGATGTCTTCTTCCAGATACAGGGGTTGTCGATGCAGATTGGAGAGGGCGACGCAATCGGCATCGATCAACGTCAAATGGCGAACGCCTGCGGCAACCAGGGCCATGGCGACAACCGAACCGAGGCCACCCATACCCAGGATGACTACGTTAAAATCAGTTGTGGCGGTAGGGACAAGCGACTGGCCCATGGGGTTCGCAGTTCAGATAGAGTAGGAAATACGGCTGTAGACCTCACTGGGCACGCCGTTGCGAAAGGCTCGCGTGGTCAGTTCCTCGATAGTCACTTTGTCCATCATTTCCAGAATTTGCCCTTGAAATTCCGACCACAGGGGGCGGATGACCTGACGCCCGATGGGGCCGGTGGCCAAATCATCAGGTAATCCCGAATCGCCGGCTGGTCTGACATCCATGACCACGCGGGCGATGTCGCCGACGCTGATTCTGGAGCGTTCCCGGGCAAGCAAATAGCCCCCTCTCGGTCCACGAATCCCCTTGAGGATGCCAGCTTTCACCAAGCGCTGCATCACTTGTTCCAGATAACGTTGCGGTACCCCCTGGCGGTTGGTGACCTCGCGAATCTGGACGGGTTCCCCCCCCGAGTTGTAGGCGATATCGACGACGGCTTCTATGGCATAAAGTAACTTTTTAGAAAATTTAAGCACTTTACTTTCCCTCTAATCTAATGGACTGGGTGAAATGGATGGGAAAGATTGGAGGTGATGCTTGCCACCAATCGTTTGCCAACCTCTTCCTTGGTCATGAGGGGCCATGTTTCCACCTCATGGGTGTGGTGCAACAGCGTTACCCGGTTGGTAGCCACGCCAAAACCGGAACCTTCCTCGGAAACGTCGTTGATAACCAGCATATGGCAAGGTTTTCGGGACATTTTTTCCCGAGCGCGTTCCAGGGCCATGCCTGTTTCGGCTGCAAAACCGATCACAAGGGGTATGTTGCGGTTTTTCAGGGTAGGTTGGCGTTGGCTGAGTTCCAAAAGGATGTCGGGATTGGCTTGCAATTCGATGTGTCCGGCGCTATCCAATGATTTTTTAATTTTTTCCGCTTCTCGCCGGGCAGGGCGAAAATCGGCAACGGCGGCAGTCAGTACAACGGCATCCAAGGTTTCGTTGGCGGTATCTCGATCCCATACCGCCATGACAGCGGCGTGCATTTCCCGGGCGCTGGTCACCGGAATGGTTTTGGCTCCGTATGGGGGTGGAATGGCTACCGGACCGTGTACCAAGGTGACCCGTGCCCCGGCGCGTAATGCCGCCTGGGCAATGGCAAATCCCATGCGACCACTGGAATGGTTGGACAGGTAGCGTACCGGATCCAACTCTTCCCGGGTTGGTCCGGCGGTAAGGAGGAAATGCCTTCCGGTCAGGGGCTGTGGTTCCAGGCAGCGTCGGGCGACTTCCATGATGGTTTCCACAGTGGCCAAGCGTCCCACCCCCTCTTCTCCACAAGCCAGGGATCCCGCTTCGGGGCCGCAAAATTGGATTCCCCGCCCTGTGAGCACTGTGACGTTGCTTTGTGTGGCTGGATGGGACCACATGGCATGATTCATGGCGGGTGCTGCCAGAACGGGACCGGTTCGGGCCAGGAGCATGGCCGTGGCCAGATCGCCCGCGAGACCGTGCGCCATTTTGGCCAGCAGATCGGCGGTCGCCGGAGCGATGATGACCAGATGGGCTTCCCGTGCCAGGCGAATGTGATCCATCCCCCCTTCCAGGGTGGGATCGAACAGATCGCCGTGAAACGGGCGTCCCGAGATGGCTTGAAATGTTAACGGCGTGACAAAACGGGTGGCCGCTTCCGTGCCGACTACGCTGACCCCCGCACCCAACTCCTTGAGACGTCGAATTAAATCAAGGGTGCGGCAGGCGGCGATTCCCCCTCCGACAACCAGTACGATCTCTTTATTGCGCCAAAAGTCCAAGGTTAACCTCTATAATAAAGTGCTTTGTAAGAACATTATCCACCAATTAAAGTGTAAGTCAATTGTTTCTTGGACACATTTTCCTGGATAATTGCCCATCCCCTTATTGAATCGGGCATGGAATTTGCTTGCCGATTCAAGGTTCTGGGACTGGGAATGGTGCGGGAATACCGGTACAACCCGTGGCAGGTCTTCCATTGACCACAGCGGTCCCATCGGTTGTGACCGGAAAAGGGTGGGTACCATGCGGATGCGTTGGGTGCGTTTCGGGCCAGGTGTGGCGGTTGTCGTAGGGCTGTCCGTGGGGATGTCGTCGGCATGGTGTGGCGCGCCGGTCGCGTTTTCCAAAGGTCAGCCGGTTGTCCACGAAGCACCGGTTATCATCAAAAAATCGTTTAAAAACGCATCGGGGACAGGTGTACAACAGCCTGCGCCACCTGCGCCGCAATCGGCTCCACTGGCTCCTGTTATGGCTGGAACCCAGCGCTTTGGTTTGTTCGAGGCCATGGCGCTGGCCGTCAAGACAGGTTTCAAGGATCGGACCGACAGATTGGTGAGCGTGTTGCAGAGACCACACGAAGGGGAGCAATCCATCAAGCAATTGCGTGCTTTGGCCAAGGAAGCCGGTTTGTTGGCGGAGGGTGGCAAAACCCGGGCCGGGGATGTTCAAAGCGAATATGATCCTGCATTGGTCTGGAGTCTGGTGGCTTTGGGTATGGAGAAGGGGGATGCCCCGGTGGAACCGGGTGGGGGGGAGCCGTCACTATCCTTGTTGCGTATTTCTGCTTTGAGCCTTGTCCATGAGGTTCGCGATGCTTATTGGCGTGCGGCAACAGCCGATTTGTTAATGCGGGAATTGGAGTCGGTGCTGGCTGAGGCCAATGTGGCGGCAGCCGGAATGAAGGGTGGTGAGAAGGCGCAGGATAAGGCCAAATCGGCACAAAGCCAAAAAATTCTTTTGGAAACGGTTACCAGGCTGGGGGCTTGGCGTGATGATCTGGCTCAATCCAGACGCCATCTTGCAGGATTGGTGAGTCTCCCGGAAGAGAGTCTTAAAGGACGGATTGGCGTTGCTGCCGCTGAATTGCACGATCCCGGCATTATGGCGCTGCCGATGGCGCTTTTGGAGGATTATGCCCTGAAACAATGGGCGGAACGGATGAAACTCCCCCGGGATCAATGGCTGGGTGCCAAACAGGTGGAATGGGCGTTGTTGTCCGCTTTTCCCGGTTATGCCTTTTCCGGGTTGGCCCATGAAACGGGTATCATGACGGTGCCGGGGGCACCATCCTGGGTTGAGGCCGGCATTGCCTTGACGGGGCAGTTGCTCAACGGCAAAAAAAATCCCGCTGCCGATCTCCAGACCGAAGGCAAGGTGCTGCGCCTGGCGCAAGGTGTGGGTACGCTGGTGCGCCTGCATCTGGCGCTCCTGGAGTGCCGATTGACGGAAAAACGGTTGCAGGATGTGCGGGAACACAATAAAAGTCGTTTGTCGATGGCGGCCACCGCTGCCGCGCAATACGACACCCAGGATCCTGTCACATCGGGGATCGTCAAGAAGGCGGAAGGGGTGATGGCGCGGTTGCAACAAGGATTGGCCTTTGCCGACAACCAGGCGGCATTGGCGCGTCTGTTGATTTCCCTGGGACGGGATCCCATCCCGCCCATGCCGGAATTGGAAACATTGGCACCACCCGCCTTGATGGCCAACATGGCCTATCGCCATGAAAGTTCTACGGCGGCCTTGTTATCGGCCTGGAACGTTGGCGGGGAACCGGAAGTGGAAGACCCATTGAAAAAGATTGCGGGAACGTCCGGCGCTGCCGATAAGGGGGGCATGTGGCAACGATTGCAGGATTTTTCCCAGAAAAAGGGGTTGCCACTTCCCAGACCGCCCAGGCCATTGGATGCCGTGGATGCGGAAAGCCGGGGTCTGTCAGGTGCGGAACCCGCGGTGGAAGGGGAGGTGCTGCCGACGTCGGCGGATTGATACTCCTGGGTTGAAGCGTCTGGGAAAGATACCTGTGCCAGTGGTTGATCCAAAAGAACCCTGGCAAGGATTTTCGGTGCCCTCAAAGCGCTTCATGTTCAACCCAGTCCCGGCGGGTCAGGCCTCATGAATACTCCGAATGCATTGTTTTCTGGTCACAGTCGTCATGGCTGGTGGTGGCTGGTATTCTTGTCAGCCCTCGTTCCAGCGTTGTCTCCGGTCATCGGGTGGGCGGAATGCCTGCAAGGGGATTGCCTGAATGGCGTCGGGGTCTATCAGTGGCCCAGCGGGGCGCGTTATGAAGGGCAATTCCGCAATGGGCAACTCCATGGTGCAGGAACCTATACCCATGCCGATGGTTCGGTGTTCACCGGGCAATACGTCATGGGACAACGGCATGGCCAAGGTACGTTGGTCTGGTCCAATGGCAAGAAATATTCGGGGGCATGGCGCCACGGGGTGCAACATGGCTATGGAAAAAAGACCTGGCCCGATGGTCGCTCCCAGGTTGGGACGTTTCATCGCAACCGCTACCAGGGTGGCAAGGATCGCCGAAGGGGGAGCAAGTCTCTGCATTCCCGGGTGAAAGCAGCGAAAAAAGCGTTGGCCCCGATATCTGGCAAGGGGGGGAGTGCGGCGAAAGCAAAGGCTGGCGGACGGCATCAGCCCAAGGACGGTTCTGCGAACAAGGCGGATAAGGTTGTCCCCACCTTGACCCCTGGGAGCAACAATCTCATCAAGCCACCCGCAGCAACTCCGGGTGATGCATCGCCAAAGAACGTGGGATCAGCGCCGGAACCGGTCAAGGCTCCCGCCGCCGCTCCGGGTGAGGCAGCGCCAAAAAACGTGGGATCGCCCCCGGCTCCCGCCGTCGCTCCGGGTGAGGCACCGAAGTTATTACCGCATTCCAATCCCGGGGCGATGCCGCATGGTGTCCCCGCTCCTGGCAAGCCGGGGGATAAACAGGGGGAAATCAAAAAGGAACCGGCCATTCATGCTGCTCTTGAGGCGATTTCTGAGCCGGTCGTCATGGCGGAGCCGTCACCCAAGCGCGTGGTGAAGCCGGAGGTGGTGGCCATGGCAACTCCGGCACCGAAGGCGGTGACCCGACCCGATCCTTTGGCCATGGTGATTGCCGCCGTAGAGATGGAATCCGCAGCGCAATCGGACACCTTGGTTAAGGTTGGTGTTGAAGCTTTAGATGGGGGAGTCGGGGAAGCGTTGGCTGATGCTGGTCCGGTTCCCCTGACCGGGGGTGAGCAGACGGCTCCCCAGATCGCCATAAATACACCGGTTTCCCTGACCGGGGGCGAGCAGCCGGTTCCCCAGATCGGTGTACACACTGCCGAGCGGGAACAGCCTGCCGTTTCGGGACCGATGGTCGCCCAAATGGTTCCCGAACCTGGTGTGGATCCGGTTGTTGAAGGGGTGGAGTCGGCGACGCTGAAGCTTATGGAGGCGGTGACACTGAATCTGGATTATACCTCGGCCCTTGTCAGGTCTCCCAAAGAGGGCGGCGACGAGGTTCCGGCGGCGGTTGGATCGATCCTTCAAGTGGCGGATGGCAAGCCCAAGGGTGAGGAAAAGCCGGGTGACGCGGTGGAGCTGAGAATATCGCGGTTGATCAGTGTGGGGGCTGGGGAGAAAGAGTTGGATGATCTGGGTGTGGGGCCTCTCCTGGCGGAGTTGGGAACCATCAACCCGGCCGATGCGGGGGTGGAAGAGATGGTCCCGATGCAGGTGGCCGCAGTGGATGTGAAAAACAGCGTCGAGGAACTCAATAAATTGTTGCAGGAGGGGCAGGCGCAGAACGACAAGGGGCAATTCAACCGGGCGATTTATTCCTTCACCTGTGCTTTGGCGTTCAAACCGGGCAAACCAGCCGAAGCACTCCATGGCCGGGGTATGGCTTTGCTCAAGCTGGGGGCTCCTGAGCGTGCCATTCGCGATTTTGACGTGGCACTGGAGAAGGATCCGGGGCGTTATTCCACCCTGTTGGCAAGGGGTATTGTGTTACGGCAGCTCAAGGAGTACAAGGCATCATTACGCGATTTGACGCAGGCTTCGGTCCATCCCGAAGTGGGGCCTGAAGTTTTTGTGGAGCGGGCCTTGACCTACATGGAGATGAACCGATTGAATGAAGGGTTGAATGATTTGCAACAAGCCCTGGCCAAGGAGCCCACATTGGACCGGGCACATCAAGTCAAAGAGCTGATCTTGGCCAGGATGGGCAAATCGGCTTGATTATTGGTAGCGGATGGCATCCCCTTGGAGTAGCCAATGGATGCCGTCAGGGGTAAACTTGCGTACCCGACCGTAAGGGACGATGATGGCTTGGGCACCGATTTCCCGAGCGGTGGCACGCATGTCTTCAATGAGAAATACCTCGGACATGACCTCTTCGTTGCCCAAGGTTTCCATCCGGGCAATCTTGATGAAGGGTTGTTTGGGAGGAGCCTCCAGCAGATCGACCGACTGGGTGGGTGCAAATTTTTGACTGGGATCGGACAGGGCTGCGTTGGTCACGGCCTGGGGTGGGAAGAGAGTTGCGCATCCGGAGAGTAACAGGGCGATCAGTAGCCATGTCGGGTGAGTTTTCATGGGGTAACTCCCTTGATTGTTGGTGACAGTGACCGGGGCCTTAAACCGCAGCTATCTTGGGATGCGCAGTTCTTGTCATCCCCGCGAAAGCGGGGATCCAGAAAGTCAGGGAAAGGTGTGTAGACTCCCTGGATCCCCGCTTTCGCGGGGATGACGCTAGAAAACTACGTATCCCGTGCTGGTTGCGGTTTAAGTAAGGTGTGTCGATGTTTGCAATGTTGCAGGCGACTGTCAAGAAGGTTTGAAGTCTCTTTTTTGAAAAGTTTAGGGAGAATCAGGCATGATTGCATGGAACCGTCCACTTCCGCTCAGATTGCGCTTGCAATGCGGCATTTCTGTTTTGGGGTTATCCCTGTTGGTGTGTGGTTGCACGAATTCCTTGCAGCGGGTGCCTATCCAGTATGCCCCTGCGGTACAGCAGGTGGGAGAGGATTCGGCCAAGGGGGTGGCCAAGGTGGAATCTCCCTTACCATCAAAAATGGAATCTCCCCAAGCGGTCAAGATGGAACCTCCCCAAGCGGTCAAGATGGAACCTCCCCCACCGTCTCAGGTGGAATCTTCCCAACCGAAGCTATCCGAGAGAAGCGATTTTCAGGCCAAGAACGATGGGGTGGTAACCTTTGCGCCCAGACCACAGCAGGCAGAAGCCAAAAAACAACCTGAATCGAGCCGTTCGAGCGATTCCGAGGGGTTCTTCACCGGTTGGTATCGCAATACCAAAGATAAGGTGGCCGGTTTGTTTGCCAGCACCCCATCCGCGGAACGGGTCGGGGGGGAGGATATCCCGAAGTCCGGCCAACCGGCTCCCCTGATGGATGCGACCAAGGGGGATGGGGAGACCGTTCATAAACCGATGTCGGACGAGACGACATTGGGTGATCACTCGTTGCGTGGCGGGCTCATGAAAGAGGAAAAAATGGCTCCGGATGCGGCGGCAATACTTCCTTCTGATTCCATCATGGCCAAGGGTATGGCAGAGCGTATCGACCAACCCGTGGATTTCGGTGACGCTCCCGCCAATCCCCTGGAAGCGGCTCCGTGGCAGACCGGTTCGGGTTCGGTTAACGTCGGTAAGGGATATTATGTCACCATGGGGCAGTTTTCCGATTATGTGGAATCGGAAAAAATGGTCAAACGCATGAAAGTTTTGAACGTCCCCTATCTGCAACAGCAATCGCGGGCGGATGGTGTCCCCGTCTACCGGGTCTATGTTGGGCCATTCGCGGATTTCGATGAGGCGCAGGCCATGGCGAAAGATTTACAAAAACATGATATTAAAACGGGTCCTGTCACAAACAAGTTGGAATAAATGGCTTGTGCGTGTGGGGGGCGTACTTCGGTTGCCTTAAGGAACTCTGCCATGTTGGAAACCTTTGCCAATCCCAAACCGGAGCGGGATTATCAGATTGATTTGACCTGCCCCGAATTCACCTGTCTGTGCCCGAAAACCGGTCAGCCCGATTTTGCGGTCTTTCACATTGTCTATATCCCGGATCAGCTCTGTATTGAGCTGAAATCACTCAAGAATTACCTCTGGAGTTTCAGGAATGAGGGGGCATTCCATGAGGCGGTGACCAATCGGGTTCTCGACGAGTTGGTGGCGGTTGCCCGACCGCGTTCCATGACTGTGCGGGCGGTATTTCATGTGCGTGGCGGCATTACCACCGAAATCAGAGCGGATTACCAGAACCTCTCAAATGGGTCATCCGGGTAAGAGATTTCCCAATTGGCTTTCGGATGATATTGATTTCAGTAGACGAAAAGGATAAGATCATAAAGATAACTCCGACAGAATATTAATAGTGTATATTATGAAAAAATTGGTTTGGTGGTTGGATTATGACGGATAGAGTTCATCCACATCACTATGATACAACACTGAAATTCATATTCCAGACGCCGCCTCAACACCTGCTGCGCATGCTGATTGGCCAGGAAGCACGTGAACTGTTGACCGTGGAGTTTCCAACCATCAGGAAACGCATGCCGGACCTGCTGGTTCGATTGAAAGACGAAAATATCTGCCATCTGGAGTTGCAAAGTGGCGGTGATGCGGATATGCACTGGCGAATGGTGGAATATTATGCGCTCATTCGGCGGCTGTACCCCAAGGTTCGATTGATTCAGCTGGTCTTGTTCGTGGGTGATGGAGCGCGCCGGTCTTTACCAGATCGGATTGAGGAAGAAACGTTAAGTTTCCGCTATACTGTGCGGAATATCCGAGATGTGGATTGTAGCGTCTTGTTGGCCAGCGGAAGTATGGAGGAAAACATCCTTGCCATCTTGTGCCGCATGCCAGATGAGCGAGGGACTATACGGACAATTTTGAGGAGGATTGCGAATCTGGGGCCGAAGGCCAAAGCTGATGCTTTGGAGCAGTTGGTAATTTTGGCTGGACTGAGAAAACTTGAGTGGATGATCAGTGAGGAGGTAAAGGAAATGGCCATTACTGTTAACGTAATGGAAAATGACTTTCTGAAAGATTTGTTCGTGAAAGGACGACAGGAAGGCGAGGCTAAAATCCTGACTCGTCAGTTGCAACGCCGTTTTGGCAATTTGCCCGCATGGGCAAACGAAATGATCGCCAAAGCAGATCTGTCATCCTTGGAGAAGTGGAGCCTTCGTATTTTCGATGCTCAGTTATTGGACGATGTTTTTTCAGATAAGATGTGACGCGACCGAGGAGACTTTTCCGCAAATTTTCCGGTAACCAGTTGTAAAGGGTGACGCTGGAAAACGATGTGTTCCGTGTTGGTTGCTGTTGAGCTGAGGAGGAACTAACCGATGCTCCCCGTTGACCTTATGTTAAACTCGGGTCAGAAGGCCAGGGTGTGTTTGGGGAGAATGCGGATGTCGTTGGCGCGATAGGTACTGTCCCGGCCAGGGCTGACGCGAAATTCGATCATGTCCCCCGGGGCGGGCTCATGCTTGGGGTCGGCCAGTTCTGAGACATGTACGTAAATGTTGTTACGCCGACATTTAGCAAAACCGTATCCCTTGTCGCTGAAGTAGACATTCACGATAGCCTGTTGTGTTGAGCCGATGGGTAACCCCAAGGCATCCGTGTCTTCATGGGTTTCCGGTTCGGCGGCGGATTCCACATCCAGGGCTACCAAACCTTCGATATCGGATCCAGAGCCTACGGTAAAATAGACCGGTTCGTTGGCTTGGAAGCGATTGTCGCGGTTTTCCCGGGGCAGCATGAAAAAGCGGATGATATCGTTGTCGTGGATCGTCAGGACGATATATCCGGCACCATCGGGTTGGACGGATTCCACCACGCCACGCAGGCGGCTGCCCATGACGAGTATGGAGCAGGCCTGGGGGCGTTCTTCCTTGCCGGGCCGGACAACGAACTGGACATGATCATGTTCGGCGATGGGAACCTGGGCGATCACGTAGGTCATGTGGAAGTAGACTTCCTTGTAGATGTCGTCCTCCGAATAATATTGAATAAACCCAAAGCCACGCTCTTTTTTAAAAGCGGACACCCGACCAAAGTAGGTGCGTTCGCTGTGGGTTTCTGCCAAGGGGTGGGGTCGATACTCTTCGATGGGATTTTGCGTCAGGTAGTGGGCAGGTTCGTTTTGCCAGAAGACGGAATAGCAGGTTAACGGTTTGTTGTAGCCCGACATGCGGAAAATCGGTTGTTCGACGAAATAATCACGTACATGGCGCTGGTTGGCTTCCCCCGCTTTGGAATGAATTTCAATGTTGTCATTGGGGGGGAAGACCGGATGATTCATGAGAATGGCGTGACCGCGGGCTTTTTGCCCGAGTTCTTCGGCAATTTCCACACAGGTACCGAAATAATCGACATGACTGCTGCTGATGGGGATGGCGATGGCTTGCCCGGAGGCGATCCCCATGGCGAGGGACAAAGGTTGGCTGAAAGGGTGTTCCTGAAGGCTTTCCTGGATGACGACCGCAGCTTGCACACCTTGTTCGACAGCATTAAAAGCAGCCAGGAGTCCATCGCCATAGAGTTTGACGATCATGCCCCCATATTGGGCTGATAATTCGGTGGCCAAGGTGTGAAAATTGGAGAACAACTCGGCCCATTGCTGGCTGCCGAGGCGTTTTTTAATCGCTTCGGCATGGAAGATTCGCATGCAAAGAAACGTTTTACCGACGGTCTTCATCCTGTCCCCGAAGATTACTGGCTACGGGTGGCCGATTGTATGGTGACCGGTTCCTTCGGGACATCGGAATGACCCGCTTTGTTGCCGGTTTTGACCTTGGCGATGGCATCAACAACTTCCATCCCTTTGACAACCTTGCCAAAAACAGCATAACCAAAATCGCGACCGCCGTGATTGAGGAAGGAGTTGTCGGCCAAGTTGATGAAAAATTGACTTGTAGCGGAATCCTTGATCTGGGTACGAGCCATGGCAATGGTTCCCCGATTGTTCAGCAAACCGTTATCCGCTTCATTTTTGATCGGATTACCATTGGGCTTTTCTTCCATGGATGCGAGCATCCCTCCTCCCTGGATCATGAAACCCGGGATAACACGGTGAAAGATGGTGCCATTATAAAAGCCACTGTCCAAATATTCGAGAAAATTTTTGACAGTTATGGGGGCTTTGGCCTCGTCGAGTTCCAGGACGATTTCGCCCAGATTTGTGGAGAGGGTCACCATGGGGTGGGCTCCGGTCGTTTGGGTTGATTGGGTCGGTTTTCCGGTGGTGTCGGCGCCAGCGGGGCAGGTATGGACAAGACCGGCAACAAGAAGCAGGGCAATGTATAGAATGCGTGCCAGCATGGTCAATGGGTTCTCCGTTGTGAATGGTCGATTGAGGCAAACCGGGACGTTATCATGGCCAGATTTGCCGCCATGAGGCAACCGGAAACGTGGAGCTTCCCACAATTTGCCCTCAGGGTCCATGGTGCGGGTTAAGGTTTATGACGTTGATGCGTGTGGGAGAGGTAACCCTTCCGAAAAAAACATGGAAAGATAAGATTTGATTTGGATATCGACTGGTTACCGGAAAAATCCAGCAAACTTTTCTCTGGGGGCGGCGTCATACATTGTCCGAGAAAACATCGTCCAGGGACTGGGCATCGAAGATGCGAAGGCTCCATTTCTCTAAGGAGGACAGGTTTGCTTTGGATATTCTTTCATTGGCCCATGCGGGCAGATTGCCAAAACGGCGTTGTAGCTGGCGCATCAGGAGTGCGGTTTCTCCTTCCTGTCGCCCTTCCTGTCGCCCTTCCTGTCGCCCTTCCTGTCGCCCTTCCTGTCGCCCTTCCTGTCGCCCTTCCTGTCGCCCTTCCCATTTACCGGCACCATAGGTGGAGAGTACAAAGCTTGCTTGGTCATGCAGTTCTTCCTGATAACGTTCGTAGGCTTTGCGCTCGGTTTCTGGCAATTGCAGGACGTCGAGCTTTTCTTTGGCCTTTTTCAGGCCTTGAGCCGTAAAATAATCACGGATATCGGAGTTTTTTAAAAAATAGACCCATTCGTCCAGGGTATCGCGGGCGACATCGTCGAAATTTTTCACTTTGATCAAGTAATGCTCCGGGAAAATGGCGGCTACCGAGGGGCGTTGAAACAAAGCCTTCTGCCCTTCGTCCAACGCTAGTTCTTCCCGGGTGTGCAATCCCCTGAAAGAGGTATTGCCCACATAGATATAATCCTTGCCACGCCCCAGATCAAAATAGAGGATGCTGATGGTGATGACTTTGACAACACTGGAGTAAGGCTCACCTTCCGTCATGTGTTCGGTGATGGCTTTGGCGGTGCTGAAGAGTAACCGCTGCAGGTAGTCCCACTCTCGTTCGTATTGCAACTCGACGATAATAATTTCATCCCGGGTGTTTTTGATCTTGAGATCGACACGGTTGAATTTGTCATTACGGGCTTCCCGATTGCTTTCGCTTTCCAGGATTTCAACGATTAGCACTTCCTCATGAAGGAGTTCGGAGAGAAATCCTTCCAGGATTTCAAAATTGGCCTTGCTGCGCAGCAGTCGTTTCAAGGCCCAGTCGAAGCTGATCAACTGCCGTTGTTTCACTTTTGTTGGTCCTCTGCAAGATCAGATCAATTTTCAACTTTGAAAAATTGAGCATTTATCAGAGATCCATGATAGTCTTTTTGCCATGAGAAACAAGTCGAAATTCTGGCTGTGTCGGGAGCAAATAGATTTATCCGGTTCTGTAGCAAACTCAAGCTACTTTTTTTACGTTCGTTACCCAAGGGGGTGTTCCTTTCGCGGCAGGGATTCAATGGTTTGCCACAACTTGTCCAATTGCTGGGTCATTTCCGCAACCAGATGGCGCAGGTCATCGCCCACGACCAAGTCGGAATTTTCATGACTCTTGATAAGACGGGATTGAACCTTCAACAAATTTTCAATCCGTTTGAGAAGCGTTGCCAGGATGTCATCACTCTTCGTCCCCTGGTGCGCCCGCAGCACGCCTTTCCTCCAGGTGAGGCTGGTCTCAAGGCCAGCGCGGCACAAATCCTGAACCTTGTTGGCCGAGGTGTGGATCATTGCCAAAGATTCCGCCACGGTAAATTTTTTGGCGGATGTCCGTGAGGGACGGTTTGTCGTGCTGTTGGCCAAAAGAGCGACCTGATTGGCTATTTCCTGGATCTCCGTGAGTTGACTGGTCAATTTAAGGCCGATGGCGTCAATTTCCTTGAGGATTGCCTCGGGGGGCAGGGGTGCCGGGAGTTGTTGCCAGCGCGCCAAGGCATCCAGTACGGCTCCGGTACTATCCGGGAGGCTTTCCAGGGCGAGTCCCTTGGTTGGGAGTTGGGCGCTACTGTTGGTCACCAGCCGGGTTATTTGCGCCCATTTTTCAGCCAGTTTCAGATATCTGGCACTGAGTTTCCCCCGCAGATGGAAACAACGTTCCACGACCTGGTGGAGTGGTTCCAGGGAATCGCGCCAGGTTTCCCAATCCTGGTGCGGCAAATCTTCGGCGCGTCCTTTGGCAAGTTTGCCCGTGACCAGGGCCAGTTTTTTCCAAGGGCGTCCCTGCAGGAGGGTCAGCATAAGGGCGGACAAGGCAAACCAGATCAGGGTGGCAATCGCCAGGGCTTTCCAGGTCCAGGCCGCGTTTTTGAACAACGATTCGGTGGTAGGGGGGAGATCGCGACTGGCGAGCAAGGCCCAGGTGGTTGCGGCGCTGGGAACCGGGGCGAAGGCAACGAGCCGACGTTTCCCGTTTGCATCCGACAGGGTGGTTACTCCCCGTTCGCCAGAGAGGGCCTGGCGTACCGGCGGGATATCCATGCCATTGTCGGCTATCGTTCCCTGAAAAGAGGCGCTCACCCCATGGGTGCGGGGGGTGAGAAACGAGTCGGAACGCATGCGAAAATCTTCCCCAACCAAAACCACATCGCCACTGGGGCCCAGCAGGGATCCCGGGTTGAGCAACTCGGTCATCTCTTCCAGGGGGCGTTGCAACGCCACGACACGCACCACTTGGCCGTCAACCAGGACGGGTGCGGCCAGGAAAGCCGCAGGTTCGTTACGACTGGGGGGATAGGGGGCGATATCGGAGGCCTGGGGTCTCTTGGTGGTCAACACCTTCTGCACCAATTGCCCTAGATTGGTATTGGCGTAGGGTCCGTTCAACAGATTGGTGCCCAAATCTTCCTGACCGCGTGCGGTATGGGTTACGTGACCGTCCGGGCGGATCAGGAACAGATCATAATAGCCGGTAATTGCCAGATAATCCTTGCCCGGGGTGGCGTTGACCGGGGACGGGGTGACAACCGGGGGTGCCGGAGGGGCCACGGATTGACACAGTGGGGCGGGTTTCGGCGGGGTCGTTTGTTCCGGGGGTGCTTCGGGAAGCGGGGCGGAGGCCAGAACTGTCCAGTCGAGGGAATTGGTTTGAACATGATCCCAGGCGACCTGAAATCCCGAATTTTCCGGTACCATGACACCTTGTGCCGTCGCACGGATGGTTTGGGGCAGGGATTGCAGGGCTTGTACCGCTGCGGGCAGTTGCGTCCACGCGGCATCGTTGTAGCGCGTCTCTCCATCGGCGGCGATGAGGGCGAATGGCAACGCATGTGGGGCGAAATAGTGTTGCAACCTGCTCGACAGATCAAAACGCAAGGCGAGTATGCCAACCACCCGACCTTCATGGACAATAGGGGCACCGGTAAAGGCGGCAGGTTTGACATCGCCCACACCGTATGGGGAGATGTCTTCCAGGGCGACCTGTTTGCTGGCCTGGGAAAACAACCGCTGCAAGCCCGATCCTTTCAGGGGGGCTTCGTCAACATTGGCCCCCAGTTCCGGCCCACGGGTGGTCGTATAGACGATATCCCCCCTGGCGGAAATCAGGTAAAGATCGTCATAGGCATTGGCTTGGACAAAAGCATCCAGGGCGGGGGTGAAGGTTTTGGCGAATTGCTGCCATTTTTCCCCACCCGCTTTGCGCTTGTGGTTACGAAAAACCCAATCGATGCCCACCAGCTTCATGGGTAACTGGCTGTCACTGGCGAGTGTTTTGACAGGTTTGAGTTGATCCTGAAAGAATTGATGGAGCAACGTGGTCACCTTGTCGCGTAATGGTCCCGCCACATCGGTGACCCGGGCCATTTCCCCGATGCTTTCGTGTGGGGCGGGAGGGGGCGTATCGTCGGGTGTTTCACAGGGTTCGGGAGGTGGCGGAGGGGGGGTGACCGTTTCAAAGGAGGGTGCTGTCAAGGCCAACAGACGCACATCGGCCAAACGTTTGTTCATGGTGCCCTGCACGAGGGCCACTTTGGTTTCGACCAGGTTTTGCAGCAACAGTTTTTGATCGGCGAGGATGGCGGAAGTCCCGTGTCCCAGGACAAGCCATGTCCACACCATCACGGGTATCAGGCCGGAGAACACGACCAAAGTGATCGTGGCAACCTTGGGGGGGAAACCGGGCACGCTCATGGTTTGGCGGTCAGGATGCTGGCCTGCGCTTGCACATGGTGTTTTTCATGGGATGTCGTCACGCTGCCGCAGGTTCGGATAAATCCTCCTCCGCTTCGACATAGCGCACCATTTTGCTCAAATCGAGGATCAACGCCACGGTTCCATCCCCCAGGATGGTGGCACCCGAAAATTCTTCCGAATGCTCAAAATTACTACCCAGGCTTTTGATGACGGTCTGATGCTGCCCGATAACGGAATCGACTACGAAGCCGGTACGTTTACCTTCCACATCGGATATGACGATTTGTTCGATATCGGGGGGGGTGCCGCCGATTTCAAAGCGATCACGAATGCGAATGTAGGGTACGATTTCATCGCGCACGTTGATGACGTGCCGACCGTGGGCATTGGAGATGTCCCGGCGGGAAAGTTCCACACACTCCTCCACGGCGGCCAGCGGTAGGACAAACAATTCATCGGCCACCTGCACCAACAAACCTTCAATGATGGCCAATGTCAGGGGGAGTTTCAGGGTGATGACGGTCCCTTTGCCCAGCACGCTGGTGACATCGATGCTGCCGCGCAGGGCGTCGATGGATTTGCGTACCACATCCATCCCCACGCCACGGCCAGAGACATTGGTGATCTTTTCCGCCGTGGAAAATCCAGCGCCAAAAATCAACTGGAAGGCTTCTTTGTCTGTTAATTGGGAGTCGGGAGGAATTTGGCCCTTTTCGATGGCCTTACGGGTCAGAAATTCTGGATCAAGCCCTTTGCCATCGTCCTCCACGCGAATCAGGACGCTGGCCCCGGAATGAATGGCGGAAAGATGAATCAGTCCTTCGGGATTTTTGCCATTTTTGATACGTATGTCGGGGGTTTCAATACCGTGATCGATGCTGTTGCGGATGATATGAACCAGGGGATCGTTGAGTTGATCGATGACGGTTTTGTCCAGTTCGGTTTCGGCACCCTCGGTGGTGAGTTCAATTTTTTTGCCCAGTTCTGTGGAGAGATCACGTACCAAACGTTTAAATTTATTGAAAGTTGTACCAATGGCGAGCATGCGGATGCTCATGGTGTTGTCGCGCAATTCGCCGGTCAACCGTTCGACCTCTTCGGCGATGAGCTGCAGGTCGTGGTCTTGTCGGTTGGATGCGGTCTGGTTGAGTCGCGCCTGCACGGTCACCAATTCTCCGACCAAGTCGACCAAGCCATCCAATTTTTCCGATGGAACCCGTACCGACGCCGCCGATTCCGCTTGCACTTTTTTGTCACGTTTGGACTTGATGGCATTTTGTTCCGCCAGGGCAGCCTTGACCTGACTGGGGCTGACGGCTCCCGCTTCCACCAAGCGGTCACCGATGGGTTTGAGGGCCTGTTCCAACACCTCCTCGGGGATATCTCCCCGTTGCACCAGGATGTTGCCGATTTTTTGGACATCGGTTCCCAATACTTCTTCCCGATCCAGGAGTCGGATATTCAGCTCACACTGGTCATCGACGAAAATAAAGACATCGCGGATGGCGTTTTCACTTTTTTGGGTGGTCAGGAACACTTCCCAGGAGGTGTAGCAGGTTTCAGGGTCTAGATTTTCCAGTGGGGGTAGTTTGTCGTACTGGGCGATCACCTGGCACTCTTCACCCAGATCGCGCAATTCACTCAACAGCAACAGCGGGTTGGTACCATTGGCAAAAATGTCCGGGCTGGGTTTGATGCGAATCCGGTAAACGTGGGGTTCATCCTCGGAGGCCTGGGCCGGGGGCTTTTTGGATGTCGGGGCGGCTCCAGCGGCTGGGGCGCCACCTGCACCGGGAAGCAGGGCACGCAAGCCCTGGATAATCCTTTGGGCATTTTCTTTGTCCGCGGGTTCTCCGCCGGCTGCGGCGTCAAGGATGGCACGGATTTGATCCCGTGCGGCCAGGGTCAGGTCGATCAGGGGTTTGGTAACCAGAATGGTTTTGTTGCGAGCCATGTCGAAGACTGTTTCGACCTCGTGGGTGAACTCTGCCACTTCGTCAAAACCAAACATGGCGCCCGAACCTTTGATGGTGTGCATGGCGCGGAATACGCGACCGATCAAATCCTGGTCGCCTGGTGATTCCTCGAGTTCGAGCAATGAGGCTTCAAGTTCGCTCAAAAGCTCGTAGGCTTCCTCTGTAAATGCGCTGGTATCGATCTCCACCGACTTCTCCTTTCCCCTGGCTTTAGGATGGTTTAGCCGAGTACCTTCTTGATGACTTCGAGGAGCTGGGGTGGTTTGAAAGGCTTGACGATCCATCCGGTGGCACCGGCGGATTTGCCTTCCTGTTTGCGCCCCGCCTGGGATTCGGTTGTCAGCATGACAATGGGTATGAACTTGAAGTTGGGTAAGGCGCGGAGTTCTTTGATCAGGGTAATGCCGTCCATGTTGGGCATATTCAGATCGGTGACCACCATATCAACAGGGGCGGCCTTGAGTTTGGTCAGGGCATCCTGGCCATCCACCGCCTCAACTACGTCGTAGCCGGCCCCCTTCAGGGTGAGCCCAACCATTTGGCGCACGCTGGACGAATCGTCCACGGTCATGATTTTCTTGCCCATTTACTTTCCCTCTCCAGTCCACAAGCCTGTAGTATCGTCCGCATTCATGCTACCCGAGTATCCCGATTCCTTGACGGCGTTGTGCCAGGCTTCGGGGATGGTTCCTGCGACCGTTAATGATTTGCCCTTGTCATTGAGTCCGCGATGAGCGGCAAATAGGAGTTGAATGGCTGACAAATCAACTCTGTCCACTTCGCTCAGGTCGATCACCAAGCCTTTGGCCGCACTGATCCCCTCCAACAAGGTATCTTTGAGTTGTGCTGCGTGCTGAATGGTGATGCCACCAGACAGAGTCAGCGTACCGGCATCGCCGGCATCGTCTACTGATAGGTCAATCATCCGTACTCCGTCAAGTCTGATAGGTTATTGACAACAATTATTGACGACAACCAGCTTGGTCGATGGGTATCACTGTAGCGGCCAAAAGTACATTGGCGCAATCCCTGAAAAGCGACCACGCCGATTCTAGCTTATTACAGGAATGAATCAATAAGAAAATGTCTTTCCCCCATTCTTAGTTAGTAATCTTTTCAGGATCGGTGGGAATCAACAATGGACGCCAATTGCGCAGCATGGGTTTGCGGATTTCGTTTGTCAAGGATTCCACGTATGAGGGCGATGCCATGGCTTCCAGCCGCCATCGCCAGGGAGGCATTGGTGATGTTGATGCCACCCAGGGCCAGGACGGGGAGCGGAATAGCTTTCAAGATTTGTGAATACGTTGTGATTCCCAAAGGTTGGGTTTCGGGGTGGGAGGGGGTGGCGAACAGGGGGGAGAGGGTGATGTAGTCGGCTCCCTCCTGACAGCAGTGCCGGGCGGTGCTGAGGTCGTGACAGGAGCAGCCAATGAGTTTGTCCGAACCCAGGAGCGTGCGCACCTGAGACAAAGGTGGTCGGTGCATTTCCGGCAGATGGACTCCGGCGGCACCCACATGGGGGAGCAAATGCGCCCGACCCGAGAGCAGGATTTGCGTTGAGGTGTGTTGGATGGCGTGCCGTATCGCCTGGCACAGACGGACGAATTCATGATCATCCAAATCTTTTTCGCGAACCAGGATGCTATCCACCCCACCTTCCGCCGCCTGCGCCAGGGCGGGTATCAGGTTGGGGGTGAGATGGCGATCGGTGATCAGCAGCAGTCGTGGTATCAGGGGATGTTCAGCCATTTGTGAATTTGCAGTGACAGTCGCAAACGTCCTTGGGAGGCGAGTACCTTCTGGTAGCATCGGTTGGCCGCCAGCGTCGGAAATTGGGTACCTTGCCAGCGGGGCTGCAACCAGACACACGGATGGCGCATCATCCACCAATCGATCCACTCTTCCTGGATGGGATCCGGTTCCGCACCCAGGATGAATTTGACTTCGTTGGCCCGTTCCAAGGGAAAATGCGGCAAAGGTGTTTTGGGGGAGAGGGTGAGCCAATCGATGGCATCCGGGATGGGGCCGCCGATGCCACTGGTTTCCATGGCGATCCATTTGTTTCGTTTCTTCAGATGCTTGACCAGGATATCCAGATGATTGGCGGCCAATGGTTCCCCTCCTGTCAATAGAATATGGTTCAGGCCCGGGGTGTGCTGTTCCAGGGTGTCCAGGAGCGTGTTCAGGGTCAGGACACGCCGGGTATGCGGATTGCGATGTTTGGGTTCGTCGCACCAGGGGCAGGCGAGGGGGCACCCCCAAAACCTTAAGAAGACAAATGGCTTGCCGACCTGGGCCCCTTCCCCTTGCACGGAGGTGAACAGGTCGCAGATGGCAAAGCTCGTTGTGGCGTCGTCGTTATTCATGGGGTGTGGGGGATCGGTTTCGGGCTTGCCACCAACGATTCCAATCCCGAACGGATGTGAATATCCGTCTGGGGAAAGGGGATTTCAATGTTTTCCAGTTTGAAACGTTTGTTGATAAGCTTGTTGAGTCGATCACGCGTGGGCAGCCGCAGATCGGGGTGACTGAGGAAGACACGTACTTCAAAATCAAGGGAACTGGCGGCATGCGAGAGGAAATATACCTCAGGGTGGGGATCAGGTAAAACTTCAGGCAGGCTTTTGGCCAACTCCATCAACAGGGCGCTGACTCGATCCACATCGCTCCCATAGGCGACGCCGATGGGGATGACCAGGCGTATCCGGGTGTCCCCCAGGGTCCAGTTGGTTACTTCCTGGGTGATCAACTGTTTGTTGGGAATCAATATTTCCTGTTGGTCAAAATTGCGCAGGGTGGTGGCGCGTATGTTGATGCGGGTGATGTGGCCCGACATGGAACCGACGGTGATCAAATCGTCAACCCGGATGGGGCGTTCCACCAATAAAATGATGCCGCTGACAAAATTGGCGACAATTTCCTGCAAGCCAAATCCCAATCCGACCGAAATGGCTGCCGCCAGCCAACCGATCTTGGCCAAATCCAGTTTAAGAAAGGAGAAGGCGACAAAAATACCAGTCAGTACGACCAGATAGCGGGTCATGGTCACCACGGCGTAACGCATACCCGGGTCGGTGTTCATCCGGGAAAAAAGGAACCAGTTGAACAAATGCGGCAAACGCTTGGCCAACCAAAATACCAGGAACAGGCAAAACAGGAAGGAGGACCAGTCGGCCAGACTGACGAATTGAATCTGTCCATCGGCACCCGTGACGCTGTAGAGGGTGACATCGCTCAGGGAACGAATGACGCTTTCGTTAATGCCCCAATAGCTGGCCAGCAGGATCGTCCCGCCGGCAAACACCATCCAGCTCAAGGGGCCTTGCATCTGCACGGCCAAGTGTTCCGTTCTGGGATGTCCTGTTTTGCCGGAGACGTTCAGGAGTTGTTCCCGATCCTGGCGTTGCCGCATTTTGGCTCCGGTGACGGCGATGAGGCGCACCATGCCGGTCATGGCGACGATGGTTACAAAACTGAGCAGGCCGTTGACGGCCAGGTAACGGGCACCAAAGCGATAACCCGTCAGATCCATGATGACGATCAGCACCATGAAGGATATGGCGGGGAGGGTGATCATGTTCCAGTTGTCGGCCAGGATGCGTGCGTTATCGCCAATGCGCAAAAAACTTTGTACCAGGCTGGAACGCAGCCGTATCAAACGATAAATGGCCACCATGACCGTTATTTGAAACAGGGTCATCCCCAGGCGGGGGAGAATTTCAAAATGAAACGGCCACGGGCTGAAAATACGCCATGGCAGGAGAAAGGCGAGCGAGGCCAGGAGTGCCAGACGCAGGGCGCGGTAGAGTTCGTGGCATACCTCTCCGGGGATGCCCCATGAAACTGCCAGAATGGCGGGAGGGCGCAAGAGAAAAACATTGAGTCGCCACAGGAAGAAAAACACGGCCATATGGATGAGGGTTCGGGTGACCACCGTTCCCAGGGCTGCGGGAAAGCCTGCGGCATCGATGACCATGGCCAGGGCCAGAAGGTACAGGGGACCCAGGGTGATGGCGAGCAATTGCAGGCGGCGTTTTCCAGGCTTGCCGTGTCCATCCCCTTGTGATGTTGGGCCTTGATCATCGTTTCGGCCAAAGCGCATGGAAGATGCTTCGGCTCCGTCTGGATTCCCGCTTTCGCGGGAATGACAAACGACTGCAATCTCAGGAGATTTTTTCGTCATTCCCGCGAAAGCGGGAATCCAGAATGAGTCGGCACGGACGAAACGATGATCAAGGCCTGATGTTGCAAGGTTGGCGGCCCTGCGGATATGACGGTGCAGCCAGAACAACACCAGGGGTAGAATAACCAGCATCAAGGCGACCCAGAAGGCAACGAGACCAGTTTGGAAAAATCGCAGCAGGGTGGTGAGCGTTTCCAGGGACAAAACCTCCATCCACCAGTTCAACAGGGAGTAGGGGCGATCCAGGGCAAACAATTCCTTCCACAACGGCCCGATCAGGTTCAAACTGATGGGAAGGTCATCCTGTACCCAAAAAATGCGGGACAGGACAAACGTTTCCAGCTCCGCCAGCACCTCTTTGCGCTCGATGGGTAAGATTTTCAACCGTTGCCCCCGCAGGCTTATTTCCAGCAGGATTCCTTTTTCTTCCGCAAGTTGGGAACGATACGCATTAAAAACTTTTTCCGCCTTTTCGATAAAGGATTTGACCTGGGACTCGGAGAGTCCTTCGGAGGCTTTTTGCAATTCCTTTTGCCATTGGCTACGCAATGTTGGCATCAGGGCCACAATGTCATAGTGGCGTCCTTTGGCTTCTTTGATACGTTGTTCCAAATCGCCGGATTCGCTGCCGGCCTGGATTTCCTTGCGGGTATTGGCGGTGCGATGGTAGGTGTTTTTAAATATTTCCGAGGACATTTCGTTCAGTTCCGACCCCTTGCCGACCAGAGCGCGCAAGCTTTTTAAATCTTCTCGTTCCGACTTCAGTTTTTCTTCCTGTTCCGACAAGGTGGCACCTATATCGTTCAGCAGGGCGGTGTAACTGGTGACGTTACGCTTCAAGCGGGCAACGTGGGCCTCCCAGGTCGCCAGGAACAAGGCATCCTTGCTGGTGGCATTTTCAACAGCGGCATCCTTGCGATGGACTTCGGCATTCTGGTCTTTCAGGGCCTGATGTTGGACCTTGTTGAGGGCTTCCTGGTAATTGGCCACCTCGTGTTGCAGCCGATCCGTTTCCAGTTGGGCCAATTCCAGGAGGCGATCGCGAATCCCCACCGTCTGCTTTTCAAACTCCTGTTCCGCATCCAGTTCCTTCAGGATTTCCGTTGCCACCCGTTGAGACAGTTTTTCATTTTCGATGCGAACGGACAGGACGCCCCGGTTGTCCTGGGGATTGGCGCTGGCCAACAGGTTACGAAGTTTTTCCTCGTTGCGTTGTGCTTCGCGCTGCCGATCCCGGGTTTTGCTGGTGCGATCCGTGATGCCCTGCATGATGTCGGTACGTTCGCGCATCTGCCGTTTGCGTTCTTCCAGCTTCGCCGAGGAGGCCTTCAATTTTTCCCGCAAGCT
>PEAK01000106.1 GCA_002753515.1 Magnetococcales bacterium | reverse complement strand
GTCTCGTGTCATTGCTGAATCAACTGCAACGGCTTCAAGGTGCACCATGAACCGCCGTGTACGGAACCGTATGCACGGTGGTGTGGGAGGACGGCGGGGGAGACTCCGCCTCCTACCCGATGCTGGGTACTCTGATCGCGTGGTTTGTGTTTTCTCTTAATTGAGGGGTATAACGTGTTGTCTTGAACCTTAACCTGCTGGTGGGAGGTTCTGGAGGTGCGTGGCAACAAAGACTTTTTTGTGGTTTTTATAACCGTGGCGGGCGTGCTGGGCTTTGTTGTTCTCCTGCATTTCTTTGCCGAGGGGATCCCGCTCGCCTCTCGGATTGCGCCGGTTGCTACCATGACGGGCCTGGTGGATCAAGGAAGGCGCATCGCCAGGAATTGTTCACCCTGTCACGATATGACCAGTGCTCGTAAATTAACCCAGGTGGGACCTCCCCTGTGGGGCATTGTCGGCAAAGGGGCCGGCGCTGTGCCCGGATATAAATATTCCCAGGCCCACGCCAGCGCCGGACGGAGTGGTGTCGTATGGAACGAATCCACCCTCAATCGATATCTTGATAATCCCAAGGAATTCATTCCTGGTAATAAAATGGCTTTTGCCGGCCTGCATGATGATGTGGAACGTAAAGCCTTAATTGAATATCTTAAAACTTTACAAGAACCGAAAGATGCCGGATGACCCGATGGATTGATGGTGTGAACCGCAATCGGGATTTGATTGCACATTTGCGTTTCTTGAAATAACATCCGCATTGATTGTGTCAATGCGAGATGTGGATGGATGGGTCATTCTTAAACCTGTGAGCGCCATGGGCATCAAAATAATCAGCGACAACCGGAAGGCGCGCTTCAACTATGAAATCCTCGAAAAATTGGAGGTCGGGATCGTTTTGACCGGCACCGAGGTGAAATCATTGCGTGCTGGCAAACTGAATATGGGCGAATCCTATGCCACGGTCATGCGCGAGGAATTGTTTTGGCTGCGTGCCAATATTCCCACCTATAGCCACGGTAACCAGTTCAATCACGATCCCCTGCGCATTCGCAAACTTTTGGTACATAAGAAAGAATTAAACCGTTTTATTGGTATCACCCAGGAGAAGGGCCTGACCCTCGTCCCCTTGAAGGTCTATTGGAAGGATGGCAAGGTCAAGTTGGAACTCGGGGTGGGGCGCGGCAAAAAATTGTTCGACAAGCGTAAAACCATTCGTGATCGCGACTGGAACCGCGACAAGGCACGCGTCCTTAAAGGGGGTTAGTCTGCTGGGGATATTTAAAGTGGGGGGGTGATCGGGTTGTTTTGTACCAGGGGATCGGTCTTAAGGCTGTCTTGCAGGGCAATAAACCCGGCTTTGCGTATAATTTCCTGACCTTGCGATCCCTGTACCCAATCGATAAAAGGTTGTGCCAGGGAGACACGCGAATCCAGGACAAGGAAAAACAAGGGTCGCGCCAAAGGATAAAGACCTTTGTGGGTAAAGTCGGCAGTTGGGGGGACGCAGGCGGTTTCCTGGGCATCATCGCGGGCAACACAGACGGTTTTGACGTCGTTGGTAACGGTTGCCATACTGGTGAATGCGATGGCGCATGGGGAAAGCGCAACCTTTTCCATCAGCTTTTCCGGCTGGCGGATGGTGATCAGGTTGGCGTGAAAATGATTATGCTCCTTTAAAACCGTTTCACGGAAATAGAAATAGTCACCCGAATTGTTCTTCCGCGATATCCTTTGGATGGTGTTGTTATCGCAACCGGGTACCTCCACGCCAAGATCGGACCAGCGGGAATAACCGCCAGAGTTACCGAAGACCCGTGTCAACTGGTTCATGGTCAAGCCATTGAGGGGGTTGCTTTTGTGTACGACGATGGACAAGGCATCCATACCGATGATGTGTGTTTTAGGAAGTTTCCCGGAACGTTGAGATATCAGGCGAATTTCTCTTTCTTTCAGGTTACGGGTGGTAACGGCGATATCAACATGGCCGTTGATAAGAGCGGCAATACCATTGCCCGATCCACCGCCGTCCACTTCAAAAAAGACCCCGGGATTATTGGCATGATAGATCTTGGTCCAGGCCTGGACCACATCGACCATGGCATTGGAACCTTTGATGTGAATGAGATTCACGGCTTCCGAGGAACCCTGAGCCGGGTTGGGGCCGAGGAGAAGGGCTGCCGCCAGGTTCAGGAATACGAAGAGAATTGTGCGGAGTGCCGGTAGCCATGTGACGTGTTGTGTTCCCATTGTCAGGCGACCGCCAATTCCAGGCTATTGGTGTTCAGGGTGCAGTGGATATGCAGTGCGGCATCCTGGAGCAATGGTTTGTCGAAGGATTGGCTGGCGATGAAAAATTGCTGGATCGTATCGCTGATGCCAGCCAAGGCCCGGTACGACTCCAGGAAACGGTCGCGGTCGTAATGGGCAAACGGTTCATCGAGCATCATGAACTGGGCATGTGCTTGGGTGCGGGCGGTTATGGCCTGGGTCAACGCGAAACGCAGCGCCAGCATTAATTGTCGCCGCAGACCGCGTGAGGTCTCCAACATATCGACATAATCATTCTTGCTGGGGGAAAAGGCGGACAGATTCAATTTGTCATCGACGCGCAAATGTTGATAACGTCCATGGGTGAATAAAGGCGCTGATTTGGCAATCTGTCTCTTAAGTTCATGGCTGAAGGCGAGGGCGATTTCATGGATGGTTCCGTGAATCAGCCGCCGTCCCAGGGTGCGGACATCGACGCCATGGGAGGTTTGGCTGTAATTCGCCGTGAGTTCCTGGTGCCGCGCCTGCAAGCTTTGATGACGCTGATGGCGTTGCTGTTCGTGGCGGATTTCCTGATCCAGGATGGCCAGATTATCGGTCACGGCACTCAATTGTTCGCGGGCCTGTCGCAGAGCGTCATCCTGTCTTTTGAACATGCCCTCCAGCACCGAATGCAGGCGATCAGAATCATCCTTGAACTGGGCAATCAAATAAAGCAGCGCCTGTTCGTCGCCCAAATTGCGACCGTGGGATTGCATCCAGAGCTGCAAATTTTCCTGCCATTCGACCTTGTCGCCCAGAGAATTCAGTCGGGAGATCTGTTGACACAGGGTGAGCTTGGCGCTCTCTTCCAAAGCGGCGACGATTTTTTGTTCCGATCCGGCACGTGATTGCAGGTTGTAACGCGCCTGCCTGTTATGAGATCGGACGGCCAGGCTGTTGATGTATTGACCGAGGCCATAGAGAGAAATAAACAGGAGAAACAGCCCTATACCCATGGCGGCGTGCAGATGAATGGTCTCCATGTGCGGCAGTTGCTTGGCCAGCGATTGGGCTATGGTACTGACATGGGAATTGTGTGGCATGAAGGAGAGGGCCAATCCGCCAAGACCCATGGGCAGACCCAGGGGGAGAAATACCAAAAACTTTATAATCCCCCGGCGGCTGGTCAGGGATGCTCGGGTATCTTCTTCCGTCAAGGCTTTGAGCTGACCGGCCAAGGTTTCTCCATCGGTGCCCGAGAGCCAGTGGGAACGGGATTGTCTATCCTGGTCGGCCCTGTTGACGATGGCGGTGAAAGCCTGGAGATTTTCGATGGTTTGTTGCGCTTTGCTGCGTATCCTGGCAACCATCGCGGCGGCTTCGCCCAGGTCCAGTGTGGTAAGCGACGAAAGGGAGGATTGCAGGCTTTTTAAATTGTGATGCCAAAGGGGCAACGTGGCTTGCCGGCCTTGTTCGATTGCGTTGCTGAGATGACCGGTTGCCACCTGAAAACCGGATCGCAAGACCTCCATCTGTCGGGTTTGGTTGCCGATGGTCGTTTCGAGACTTTTCTGCCGCTCCGTGTTCACAGCAAACTTTTGTTGCAGTTCCGGTAAAAGCTGGGGCTGCAGATTGAGATCGGTCAACTCCTGGGTGACACTGGTGAGTTCGGCATTGAGGCGGCTCTGTTGATCCCGACCCGATCTGATTTCCGCCTCCAATTGTGCCGAAAGGTGTTCAAGATCATCAACCCCGGCAACCATGCGGACGATGGCTTCCGGGTTTTCCCCCTCCGGTGACCCCTGGGACAGATACGCTGTTTCGAGAAAATGAGAGAATTCCATACCGGCGGCTTGGATCATCGCTTCGTCGACTTCCGCTGCCCCGGCGAGGGGGACCTCCTGGTCTTGAACGATCAGACGAGCCAGGGTGTGCGGTTCCTGGCGGTTGAATTGGCGATGGATCGTGACGTTTTGTCCGCTGGAACTGATGAAATCAAGGGAAATGGAACCTTGTGCAGTGCCCCAATGGAGGATTTTTTCGATCTGGTTGTGGTCCAGGTTGGCCGTGCGACCAAAAAGGGCTAGGCAAATGGTCTCGAAAATGGCCGACTTGCCTGATTCGTTATCGCCACTGATGACGATATTCCCCCGGGTGGGGAAAGAAAGATCCAGGTGCGCGAAGCGCAGGATGTTTTCGGCCTTCAGGTGGCGGATAATCATGACTTTTGACCTCCTGATCCCATGCGCGACAGGACAAAGGCGCGGGCATCTTCAAACAAGACTGGATCGAAGGATGCATCGGTGGCTTCCAGGCGACGCCGTTCGCGATTACAATAGGCTTCAAAGGCGGTAGCTGGCGTCAGGAGTCGGAAGTTCCGATCTGAGACTTGAGAAGGTTTGTTTGCAGACATGAGGGGACCCCAACAGGTTGTTGCTTACGCGACCGATCCGGGACTTGAATCAACAGTGTACTCAAGGTTGCTCCGGGTCAACAGGTATAACGTGGCATCGATGGAAAAAAGTCTCCTTGACCCTGCCGTAGCCACAGTTGGGTGGACTATCAGGGGGAAGGGGCGGCATGTCCGACCAGGTGTACCGGGGCATAGCCACTTCCCGGCTCGCGCAACGTCGTGATCTGGCCCTGATAAATGCGGGCCGCGACACCCAATATGTGATGGCGGTAGACGAAAAATCGAAAATCGCTTTTCACCGGTTGCTCCCGGTCCGGGCAGGTGACCATGCTGGGTGGTGCCAGACGTTGCACCAATGTTTGTTCCGGGTTCAGGGCATTAAAGCGGGTTTTGGAAATATTGCGCCCCAGGAGAACCCCCTTGCCGCCATGAGAACTAACAGGTTTGAACACCCAATGTCGCCGTTCCCGCCAGATCTCCGCAGCATCCTGGCTGTCCAAGGTTCGGGTTTGCGGGGTGATGGTGAGCAGCAGCCGACGTTGTTCCGGGGTGAGGTTCAAGGTTGCCAGGATATCGGCATCACTCCACAGGATCATGCGTCGTTTGTCGGCCAGGAGGCCGTAGGTTCGGGGATTGGGGGTAAGACAGACCTTGCGCTGTAGAAAGGCGGAACGCACACCGGCCATGGCGGGGGATTCCAGATAAAAATCGCAATGGCGATTGTAGATCAAATCAATCTCTTTTCCCTGGTAGAGCAAAAAATCATTCCGCCATTCCAAGGCTTCGGGGGTGACAATGGCGGTTTGGATGCCCTTCCGGGTGAACTGATCGGCAAAAGCTTGCATCTCGGGATAGAGGAATTGCTCTTCTGGTTTGTCGTCCACGATCACCACATGTTGGGGCTTGTTTTTCTTCCCCTGGGAAAAACTTGATATTTCTTGCTGAAAGGAATCCATGACGGCATTGCGACGACCATGGTGGGGGAAGGTTGTGCCCTGGGCGCGCCAAGCGAGCCATGCGCCACCAGCGTTGGTGTTGACTTCGATAAGGCGTGGCCCCTCGGGTGTGAGGTGGAAATCATAGCCCATCATGACCGATTCATGTCCCGGGTCATGGCGTGCCGTCTCGGGAACCAGGGGTGCGACCCGTTGCTGATAGTCGGAGGAGAGATGCAGCGCGTGCAAGAGGCGGATGAAGCGGATCATGGTTTTGGCGTGCGCCATGGGAAGGGTAACCGGGCAATCGGCGGAATTGGGTTCAGTCATGATGGCATCTTTGAGGAATCAAGGTTAAAGAGGCGGGCGGAGTAGAGGGCGGCCAGGGAGCCCAACAAGGCCATGACCGCCATGAGGGCGAACAGGGATTGGGCACCGATGCGGTTGTAGAGTCCGCCGGCCAACAACAATCCCCCCCCCAAACCGGCCCCGTAGGAAATGGCGGAGAACCAGCTTTGGGCGGTGGCGCGATGGTTGGGGTGGGAGGTGTCATACACCCGGCGGATGGCGGCGATATGAAAGGCACCAAAGGTGAATGCGTGCAATACTTGACCGAGGATCAGCCAGGGCCAGGTCAGGGTCAGGGAATAGATGGTCCAACGTGTGGCGGCCAGCAGCAGGGTGGTGATGAGGATGGTGGAAACACGGAAGCGTTTCAGGATGGCGTTGGATTGGGCGAGGATGGCGATTTCGGCCAAAACCCCGAGTGCCCACAGGGCACCGATGGCGGTCTTGGAAAATCCATTGGCTTCCAAATGAATGGACATGAATCCATAGTAGGCGCCATGGGAGAGCAGCATGAAGAGTCCCATCAGGTTGAACCAGAGGATTTTGCGTGGACCGAACAGGCGGTAGGGTTGGCAAGGGGGACCCCCGGGTTTGGGTTCTGCCTCGGGGAGCTGGCTGGCGATGAGCGTTTGCAGCAATTGGAATAGGGAAATGGCCAAGGGTACCAGCATCAGGCCCCAATGATCGGCCAGGGGGCCGAGCCCGAGGGCGAGGAGGATGAAGCCAGCCGAACCCCAGAGGCGAATGCGACCGTAATCCCAATGATGACGGGTAACGGTTTCCATGGCCGTGGTTTCAACGAGGGCGATGCAACCGACGAGGAAAAAGTGCAAGGAGGCGACGGCGATGGTGATGATGGCCAGATCGTTGCTCAGGTAGAACAGCCCGGAGGAGGCTAAAGCGCCTGTAGAGGTTGTGAGTATAATGGTTTTGCGGGAATCACTGCGATCGACCAAACGTCCCCAGATGGGGGGGCCCAATAGTTTGATGGCCATGGAGAGGGAGGTCACCATGCCGATCGCGGCGGCTCCATGGCCGATGTGGGCCATGTACAGCGGCCAATAGGGCATCCATATCCCAAGGGTGGCGAAGTAGAAGGTGTAAAACCCCGCCAGGGACAGATAGGCGTTCAAAAGGCGTCCTCCCACTGGCCGAATAACGAGTTCCGGGAAATCTTCCGTGGGGGTCCGGAAGGATCATCCCATCCTCCCTACCCATTTAAACCGCAGCTATCTTGGAATATACAGTTATTGTCATCCCTGCGAAAGCGGGGATCCAGAGGATCTTCCTACCTTCCCTGACTTTCTGGATTCCCGCTGAAGCCTGCCCCCGAATGCCTGAATCGGGGGCGGGAATGACGCAGGAAAACTACATATCCCGCGATGGTTGCGGTTTAGAAGCGAAAAAGAACCCATTGCGGGACGACCAGGCGGGGTTGATGGCCATTGAATTTGGAGTCGAACAAGCCATCACCGTTGGTGTCGATGAGGAGATAGGGGGGGCCATGTACCGGGATGACCTGGAGTTCAAACAGGGAACCATTGATAAAAAATTCAAAGACCTGGTTTCCTTGTTCGTCTTCATATTTGCGCACCACGGTTTCCGGGGCATTGGGCTCGTCCGAGGCTTTTTCCTTGAACTGCGACACCATGTGACCTTTTTCCGGTACCGGGAATCCTTTGGGATTGACCAGCGGTTGTTCGGCGGATGCGGACAGGAAAGGGCAAAGCAACAGTAACAGTACGAGAGGCAATAGACGCCTGGGGCGAAAAATTCCTCGGGTGGTCATGGAATGGGACATGGTGTTCTCAGGCTCCTCGCGAATCGTTTGCTTTCAAATTACCCTGCCATTGTGATGTTTTTCAACGCCCCATGGCAAGGCATGGCTAGGCGTTCACGTCATTTTTCACATCGGCTTTTGCGGAGCGTCCGGGGTTTGATGCCCAGTGGCCGATGCCCGTCTGCCCTTTAACCATCGGATCAAGCCAATGGCCAGGGCCAGACCGGCCAGACCGCCCAACACAGCCATTTCATATTCCTGGGCTTGACCCAAGAATTTTTCGACCGCCTTGCCAAAGAAATAGCCCGCCACGCTGAACGAAGCAGCCCAGATAAAGGCGGCAATAAAATTTAAAACCATGAACCGCATGAAAGAAAGCTTGCTCAAACCAAAAGCGAAGGAGCTGACATTGCGCACGCCATAGAAGAAGCGGTAGGACAGGATGAACCAGGCATCCCACCTGTGGATTAGTTCAAGAACACGGGTCACGCTTTTGGTCCATTTACGTTCTTTTTGCCAAAACCAATCCCTTCCCAGGCGTCGTCCCAGCCAAAAATAAAGCTGGTCACCCAAGAAAGTACCAATGGCTGCAACCGCCATCGTCATCCAGATGTCCAGATATCCCCTGGAAGCCAGATAGGCCGCTACCAACAGGACGGTCTCCCCTTCGATGAACGTCCAACCGAAAAGGAGCAGATAGCCATACTGACGGAGTAATTCTTCCATGCCACCATCCTCTCATTGAGGGTCAATTAGGAGTGCATTCGGGCAACGGAAACGGAATTGGGTCATCTTTGCCAATTCTGGAACCCGGGGTGCCCTTGAACGAGCCATCGATACGCACCAACCGGGCTGCAAAAAAACCATCCATCCCGGAAAGACCGGGCCAGGTTTGCAGGAATCCATCGCCATGGATCCAGGACGGGTGCAAACCATCCGCCGTTGTTGTAACGGGATCCAAACGCCACTGGGGGTGGGACGCCAGGAAGGCTTTGACAACGTCTTGATTCTCTTCGGGCTCCATGGAACACGTGGCGTAGAGTACGACTCCCCCCCCATCCATCCTTGCGGCAACACCCGTCAGGATGGCCAATTGTTCCCGGTGCATGCGCAGTGGATCGTCCGGCTTGCGCAACCATTTGATTTCCGGGTGGTGACGAATGATCCCGGTTCCGCTACAAGGGGCATCCACCAGGGCGCGATCAAATTTTTCATCAGCCAAAAGCTGCCCGTCTGCCACATCTCCCGCAACAACCCTGACCCCGGATACCCGCAACCTTCGCAAATTTTCCCGCAAACGTTGCAAGCGGGCCTGACTTTTATCCACCGCCGTCAATTGTACCCGACCCATGCCCAGTTGCGCCAGATGGGCTGTTTTCCCCCCGGGGGCGGCACAGGCGTCAAGGATGCGATCACCCGGTTCCGGGTGGAGCAATGGCGGGATCCATTGCGCCCCCTGGTCAGCAATCGCGAAGCGTCCTTCGGAGAATCCCGGCAGGTTTTCCACCGGCCCTCCCGCTTCCCAGGTAAGCGCCCCCGGTGTTTCTGGACAAAGAGTTGCCCCGGCCTTGAGCAAACTTTGCATGGTATTTTGTTGTGTTGAAGGATCACCGTGCAGGCGCAAGGTCAGTGGCGCGGGTTGGTTCCCAGCTTCTAAAATGTGTCGGCAGGTTTCCTCCCCCCAGTGCTGCCACCAACGTCTGACAAGCCATTCGGGGTAGGAGTGTGCCATGGCCAATCGGGCGACCGGATCCTCCAGGTCGGTTAGCGCCGCCTCCTTGTTCAAAAGTACCGCTTTGCGAAGTATGGCGTTGCAAAACGGCACCATGGCCTTTTCCTTCGACCCCTTGACCAAGGCGACCGCTTCAAAGACGGCTGCCCTGGCCGGTACACGGAGAAACAAGGCCTGGTACAGGGCTGTCAACAAGACAGCCCTGATAAAGTGGCGTTTGGGGGGCAGGGATCGGGGCATGCATCCATTGAGGAGAGTCGTGAGCAAGGCGTAATGGCGCAACGATCCCATGGCAATTTCCTGGGCCAGGGCCCGATCGCGAAGCGCCAGTCCTTCCAGCCAGTCATGGCCACGCAGTTGCAGGCCATCTTTCAGGACATGCATGACCGCCAGTACTGCCCGAGCGCGTGGACCCGAAGCCATGAGATCATTGGTATTCACGACAATCAAATCGGGGGATGTTTTCCCCAGATCCCTCATTGTTTCAAGTATTGGAATCGTTCTATGGATCCGTGTCCAGGATTGCCCGCAATCGGCTCCATAACGCATCCATGCCTTCGTTGGTGTGGGCGGAAACGGGAACCACGGGTGGTAATCCATATCCGGGTATCCCGGATATGGCCTCGTGCAAATCTTTGAGGGCTTGTCTGCGGGGGTTGGATTTGAGTTTATCTATTTTGGTCGCGACTGGCAGCCAAGCCGTTCCGGTTACGGCCAGTAATTCCATCAGGGCCAGGTCCAAATGGGTGACGCCACGACGTAAATCCAACAGGATGACCACCGCCCGCAATTTTGTCCGTCCATTCAGATAATGTTCCATGACCCGATCCCAGACCCGCCGTTGATCCTGGGGGACTTTGGCGTAACCATAGCCCGGCAGATCGACGAACAAAAAGCGTCC
>PEAK01000022.1:32278-61204 GCA_002753515.1 Magnetococcales bacterium | reverse complement strand
GCGGGGCGCAGGGACAAGTAGACTTTCTTGCCCCCATGCAAACCGATTCCAGTGCAACGGATTGAGTTTTTAAGCGTTCTTTGAAAGTACATGCGGATATTTCCTTAAAAAAACGATTCCAAGAAATGAGGAATCGGTTTCCCTGTGAGACCGCTCTCTCTCGGAGTACTGGAACCTGCCTGCTATCCTATGAGTATCTGGCAGAAACTTTGACTCTCGGCCTCTTCACACTCTCTTATCGCACTTATTATGCCAACTCAGGGAAATGGTCACACCCCCTAATCAAAGTGATGCTTACCAGGAAAAACTGAAAAATAACAGGGTCTGCAGATGGCTTGCATGGGAAAAAGGACCAAATGCATATTTTTGAGGGTGATCAAGCCCTCGAATTCGTCCCTGTTCCTTGAGACGAAGCGTCAAGAAATTATCGTATGCTATAATCTTGACACATTCTGTGTATCCATGACCGCACCCGTGTCCCCTCTGACGGCTAGCCACGAACACCCGGACATTCGGGGCGAGGAATCTTGAAACGATACCTGCCCGGGGAGTCCGGCTTGATCACTCCATCTGACGCCTGATAAATGTAGGTACGTCAAACGAATCTTCGTTATTAACCTGATCGAGTGGGCGGTTGAACTCCTCGCGATCCGCCACGACACGACGCCTGATTGGTGCCGGACGCGCACTGGGACGCTCTGGCTGATCATGGGGCACATCGTTGGAAGCCTGGGAACTCAGTCCGACCGACCTGCCAGTCGGAACTTTTTTGACTTGCGGTTGTTCCTTGACCTTGGTTTGCGCGACACTTTCCGCGTTGCCAATACCGGTAGCCACAACGGTAACCCGAACGGTATCTTCCATGGAGTCATCCAGCACGGCACCAAAGACGATATTGGCATCTTCGTGAGCCATATCGCGCACCACGGTCGCGGCCTCATCCACTTCCTGCAACGCCAGATTATAGCCACCGGTTATATTAATGAGAACCCCTCGGGCACCGTGAATGGAGATATCGTCCAGAAGGGGACTGGAAATGGCATTGACCGCTGCGTCGACAGCCCGATTATCCCCGGAAGCTTGCGCGGCCCCCATCATGGCTTGCCCCATCTCCTCCATGATAGTACGTACATCAGCAAAATCAACGTTAATTAAACCGGGAACGGTGATCAAATCGGTGATGCCTCGTACTGCTTGTTGCAAAACATCATCCGCCTTGCGAAAGGCATCGAGAATGGTGGTATTTTTTCCCACCACCGCCAACAATTTTTGGTTGGGAATGGTGATGACGGTATCGACAAACTGCCTGAGCGACGCCAGTCCATCCTCAGCGAACTGCAAGCGGCGCTTCCCTTCAAAACCGAATGGTTTGGTGACCACCGCCACGGTCAAGATGCCCAATTCTTTGGCAATCGAGGCGATGACAGGGGCGGCCCCGGTCCCGGTTCCACCCCCCATGCCAGCGGTAATGAAAACCATGTCGGATCCGGCAATGGCCGTTTTAATCTGTTCTCTGCTCTCCTCGGCGGCGCGCCTTCCCACTTCAGGCTTGGCCCCGGCTCCGAGACCTCGGGTTTCACTTTCTCCGATCTGGATGCGCACCGAGGCCATGCTGCGGGCCAAAGCCTGGGCATCCGTATTGGCCACAATAAACTCAACGCCCTCCAAACCCGATTGGATCATGTTGTTGATGGCATTGCCGCCACCACCTCCAACACCAACAACTTTGATGCGGGCGTCCATCGCTTCCTTGTTTTCAAATTCAATGGCCATCAGTCTTTGCTCCCCTCGAACCCGGATTGAACCAGGTAAACATCCAATTTAGAAAGCATTTCTAAACCCATCGACAAGACGCTGGAACACATTTCTACCCGCCCTGGTTTCGGTGGGGGTAAAACGATGGGACATCTCTCTTTCGTTAAGGCTGGCGAATTGTACCAGTCCAACCGCAGTGGAGTAAATGGGACTTGATACCACATCGGTCAAACCACCTATTCCCTGGGGTAAACCGCGACGAACGGGTTTGTTGAAAATTTCCTCGGCCAATTCCACCATTCCTTCGGTGATGGCCGATCCGCCGGTGAGGACAACGCCGGCGGTGATTTGTTCTTCAAAGCCGGAGCGGGCGATTTCCCGGCTGACGAGGGTGAACAATTCTTCGACACGGGGTTCGATGATTTCAGCCAGGATGTGGCGTGCGATGGCCCTGGGTTTACGCTCGCCGATGGACGGGACATCGATCATGGCTTCCGGATCCACCAGGGAAACCAGGGCACAGCCATATTTGCGTTTGAGGGCTTCGGCCTCCCGTGTCGGGGTACGGAGGCCAACGGCGATATCATTAGTGATATGATCGCCGCCGATGGCGAGAACCGCCGTGTGTTTGATGTGACCTTCGGAAAAAATGGCGATGTCGGTGGTGCCACCACCGATGTCGAGGAGACAGACGCCCAATTCTTTTTCATCCGGCGTCAGGACGGTTTCGGCGGAGGCGAGTTGTTCGAGGATGATATCGCCGACGTCCAAACCGCAACGGTTGATACATTTGATGATATTTTGCGCCGAGGCAACCGCTCCGGTGACGATATGTACCCGGGCTTCCAGACGCACACCCGACATGCCCAGTGGTTCCTTGATGCCATCTTGGCCGTCCAGGATGAACTCCTGGGGAATGACATGGATGATTTCCCGATCCAGGGGGACGTTTTGCGCCCGGGCGGCATCGATAACCCGTTGAATGTCGGCGGCGGTGACCTCGTTGTTTTTGGTTGCCACCACACCATTGGAATTGCCGCTTTTGATATGGCCCCCAGCGATACCGGCGTAGACCATGTTGATTTCAACGCCCGCCATCATTTCCGCTTCTTCCACCGCCATACGCATGCTTTCCACCGTGGAATCGATATCGATCACCACGCCTTTGCGCAGGCCCCGGGAAGAGTGGGTGCCGATGCCGATGATATCCAGCCGACCATCCGGTTGCAGATCGGCCACAACACAGCATATCTTTGTGGTGCCGATGTCCAGGCCGACAATCAGGTTTTGATCCTGTTTGGGCATAGTGTATCCCGATAATAACGATGATGTACTCCGACCGAAGTCCCCCAACACGGCGGCTAAAACTTCGGCACCCCCATGGCCTAACGCGTGATTCTGTCACAAATCAAAACAAATATCCATGAAGAATACCAAATACCGCTTGCAAAATCCCCGTGCCGTCCCTTAAGGCTGGCGTCGAACCGCCACTTTTCCGGGTATGCGTAACTCCACCTGCCGAATCTTTCGATCCAGTATCCTGTATTTTTTTTGCAGTTTCATCAATAGTTCCAGTTCCTGGTCAGCCCTTTCCGAGATCAAAAGCTTAACTCCCCTCCTGGTATAGAGGGACCAACGTTTGCCAGCATGCCCCACCGCTTCGGAAATCATCTCTTTGAGGCCGGGGAAGCGGTCCAAAAGATTGATCAACCACACCACTTCACGCGGGCCATCTTTGTTGGGCGGGGGCCGAACCACGGGTAACAGCAGGGCATCCCCCGTGGCGTAAGGTTTGATGGGCTGGCCATACTCATCCAACAAAACCAGTTTCTCCCCTACCAATCCCATGCACACAGGTATTTTTTCCGTGATCTCGATAACCAGGGTATCGGGAAAGACACGCCTGACCCAGACGCTTCTGACCCAGGGCAAGACTTGTAGCCGATCCCTGACCGTTCTGGGATCAACCCACAGCAGATTGGCTCCCGCCTGCACGCCAATTTGATCCAAGGCTTCCGCCTTGGTGGTTTTGGCGAACCCATTCAACTGAATCCGTTGCAGGGCGAACCGGCCTGGCTGATTGGCCACCCACCATCCCAGGGCGAGGGAGGCCACCAGGAAAAGGATGCCCAACAATATTAATATCCGATGCAGCATCGATCCAGCCGGGCTCCAGCCAGTATCCGGGCAGCCAGGGCGTCAAACGTCATACCGGCAGCTTGGGCCGCCTTGGGAGCCAGACTGGTTGCCGTAAGACCTGGTGTTGTGTTGATCTCAAGAATCCACGGGCGCTTATCCATGTCCACCATAAAATCCACACGGTATAATCCGCGGCAGCCAATGACCCGTCCCGCTTCCAATCCCAGGCGTTGCACTTCGGTCAAAACCGCAGAATCCACATTGTCAGGCGGGATCTTATAACAAGTTTGGCCCGGTGTATATTTATTATCGAAGCTGTAAAATCCTTTTTGTGGCTGAATCTCAATGACCGGCAACGGATGATCATCCAAAATCGACAGGGTCAACTCGTAGCCTGTGATTTCCCGTTCCACGAGGATGATCGCCTCTCCGTGGCCCGACTCGGACATTTGCGCCGATTGGCGTAATACGTCTTCCAACCCTTCGAGTGATGGTACGCGGAAAACGCCAAAAGAGGATCCCGATGTCGCCGGTTTGACGAAAACCGGTGCTGTCACCCAATCCTCCCGATGGTCCACCCTGTGAACAACGCCGCCCGACACCCGGGCCAAAGACCAATCGGGTGTTGGCAAGCCGGCGTCCCGCAGCATCCGTTTGCACAATACCTTGTCCATGCATATGGCCGAAGCGGCAATCCCTGAACCGGTATAGGGGATGGCCAGTGTTTCCAAGAGTCCCTGAACCGCACCATCCTCGCCACACGGACCGTGCAGGGCCAAAACGACCGTTTGGATCTTTTTGGCCAGCAAATCGGGTACCAGGGCTCTCCAGGAGTCAATCATCATGGGCACAACTTCAATGCCCTGGCGAGCGAACGCTGCAACCAGCGCCGAGCCACTGCGTAAACTGACTTCCCGCTCCCGGGAAACACCCCCCATGAAAACGGCTATGGGGCCTTTGGGTGAAGGAGATGAGTTGTCCATAAGGGGTTGAAGTCCTGATCAATAGAGAAAAAATTGTTAACAGTACCGCGCCATGGGTTCCAGACCCAGGCGACCGAGATACCCCACTTCACTTTCCAAACAAATGCCCGAATGATCAAAAACAGCATCCCGCACCTTGCAGACCAGTTGCCGCATATCGGTTGCGGTGGCTTGTCCCATGTTAACGAAAAAATTGCAATGTTTGCTCGACACCCGGGCTTGACCGATACTGGCGTCACGCAAACCAGCGGCATCGATCAATTGCCAGGCCGGGGGTGCCGCAACGGGATTTTTGAAGGTACTGCCGGCAGAGAGTTGTCCTACGGGTTGTGCCGCCAGCCGATGTCGGTTGTAACGTTGCATGGTTTGGCGGATACGTTCCGGATCTTCCGGGGTCAGACGCAATCGGGCGGAAAGGACCAACCAGCCCGGGGGAATGCGGCTTTGCCGATAGCTCATGGCCAACGCGTCAGGGGTCAAGGTATGTTGCCGCCCCTGGGGGTCCAATAATTGCGCATCGATCAGTATGTCTTTCATTTCCCTGCCATGCGCTCCGGCATTCATGACCACGGCCCCACCTATCGAACCCGGGATCCCGGCTAAAAACTCAGCGCCGCCCAAACCGAGGCCTCTGGCCGTATGCGCCAGGGTCCGGGTTAACGCCCCAGCCTGGACGGACAGCACCGATGCAGGAGATTCTTCAACGTGAATACGGTTCAAACCAGACGTCAAGTCCAACACCACGCCGCCAAAGCCCTCATCGTTAATCAACAAGTTGCTGCCGCCCCCGAGGACGAATCGTGGCGTTAAAGGATCCAGCCGCGTCCAAAACCAAAGCAAATCCACAACATCCTTGAAGGTTGCCAACCAACGCGCCCGACCACCGATGCGCCACGTTGTGCGCGATGCCAGGGGAACTCCCTCTGCAAGCGAGCCGGGTAATGGCGGTGGTGGTGGAAAAGGACATTCCATCGGGGCCTCAGGATGATGTAACCCACGAACCCGCATAATCCCGGGCACGGTGCGTTATGGAACCAGCCCCGAGAAATACCAGGACATCTCCCGGTTGCAGCAATCCTTCCAGTGCTTCGCGCCAATTCTCCCCAGCCGGTAACGCCAGGGCGGGAACGCCCGAATGCGCGGCAATACCTTCCAGCAAGGCCACCATTTCACCTTGTGGGAAATGACCTTCCAGGGGACGCTCACCGGCGGGATGGACACGATCCACCAAAACCAGGCCGACCTGAGTGAAAGAGCGAATGAATTCATCAAACAAATGCACCAAACGCGAATAGCGATGGGGTTGGAAAATGGCCACGATCCGGCGTTCCGCTGGAAAGACATCACGGGCCGCCTTGAGAGTGGCCATGATTTCCGTGGGATGGTGGGCATAGTCATCGACCACCGTGCGCATCGGGGAATCGAGGAGGATATCAAAACGCCGCTGTACCCCTTTGAAATGATTCAAGGCGTTGACTATGACCGGCCATTCAATTTCCAATTCCAGGGCCACGGCGCTGGCGGCCAGGGCGTTCAGGACGTTATGTGTTCCCGGTTGTGCCAGGGACAATTCGCCCAGAGGGACCATGGTCCCGGAAATCGGCGTCTTCCTCAGGACGCCAAAGATGCTGCGACCACCCCGGCGTTCCAGATGAATGGCCTGAATATCGGCCCCTTCCGACAAACCATAGCTCACAATACGTTTGTCACCCAACAAAGGGAGCAGGCGTTTGGTTTCGGGATGGTCCCGACACAGTACCCCGAGGCCATAAAAGGGTATCTTGTCCAAAAAGCTGTGAAAGGCCGCTCGCAGGGCCTCGATGGTGCCATAATGCTCCATGTGTTCCGGTTCGATATTGGTTACCACGGCGATGGTCGGAAAAAGCTTGAGGAATGTACCATCGCTTTCATCGGCTTCGGCCACCAAAAAATCACCGCTTCCCAACCTGGCATTGGTGTTGATCGCCTTGACGATGCCACCGTTGACAATCGTGGGATCCATTCCCGCCTCGCCGAGGATGGAGGCCACCATGGATGTCGTGGTTGTTTTACCGTGCGTACCGGCGATGGCGATGCCATATTTGATCCGCATCAATTCCGCCAGCATTTCCGCCCGTTTGGCTACCGGAATACCGTAATTCCTCGCCGCTACGATTTCTGGATTGTCATGCCGTACCGCCGAGGAATAAATCACCACATCCGCACCGACAACATGGGTGGCATCGTGATGATTGGTGATCGTCGCCCCTTTTTCCGCCAATTTTTGCGTCCGCACGTTACCCACGGGATCGGAGCCTGAAACTTGATAGCCCAGATTGATCATCAGTTCGGCAATACCACTCATACCGATGCCACCGATGCCAACGAAATGCAGTCTGCGTATTTTTTCGTACATGACTCTCTTCCACACCCCTGGGCGATTCGCAAAGCCCTTATCCTGACTTGTTTTAATCCCCACGTCCAGTTTTTTTTCGAGATGATATTGTTTTTCACTTGGAAATTAACTGGTTAATGAAAAATTTTCCCGGAAAACCCAGGCTTGGGAATAAAAATTCAATCGAATAAAAATTCAATCGAAAAGAAAAGGGCCGCAAACTGCGCGGCCCCTTTTTTGAACAAGCGAGAAAAGTAGAGCGATCAGCTACCCCAGTTGGAATATTTCTCACAGATTTTGTTGATTCTTTTGCCGTTATCCGACTCGGAAAACTTGGCGAGGCTGCCCTTGAAGTCTTCAGGCGTTTCATTCCACATGCATTCGCAAAAAGCGGCCATCTTGGTTTGACCGGCAATCGGGCTGGGATCGTTGCCACCTTCCCAGTTCTTGGTGGCATAGGTCAAGCAGGCCTGGTATTGCGGGTCGCTGCTCGGGACATCGTTGTAGCTGCCGGCGGCAAAGGCCAAGCTGGCAACACCAAGGGTGAGAAAAGTGGCAATGGAAAGCAGAGTCTTTTTCATTGTTTGCGCATCCTAATTGAAGTTCAAAAGGAACGATTTGACCGATAAACAACCATTAGATACAGACTTGGAGCGCAATTTAGTCTCATTAATCACACCATGTCAATGGAAAAGTGAATATTATGTTAAATTATGAGGAACTTGAGATTAAATTAATCCCCTATTATTATCGTGAAACAATCTCCCCTTCAATTGTGAGGGGTTCGGGTTCGTGACGACCATGGGCCTCAACAACGGTGAACAGGAGAGCGTAGGAGACGCGCCATTGTTGTCCATCGGTGGTGACCAGCGAGGCGGTTTTGGTATTGAGTTGGCGAATGACGCCATACAATTCCCGATTGTTTTTATCGTGAAACCCAACCCAATCGCCGACTTTGAGGCGGTTTTTGTCCAATGGGTGACCGCTTGATCCACCCGATTGGGCGTGAATGTCGGTGTTGGCTCCATCCAGGTTGAGGGCGTAGAGCGGGGCGGTCCAGAGTCCGCCAGTTTCCTTCTCTCTCAGGGTGACTTTGGTACGGGAGATGGATTGGACCACCGCAAGCATGGCGCGGTTTTCCCTGGCGTTGAAAAAGGAGACGTCCATTCCCACCCGCAGACGTCGCTTGATGTCCTGGAGGCGTTGGGGATCTTCCAACAGGATTGTGATGCCGGTCTTCAGGCGGTACAGGTCAAAGGGTGTGGCATTTTGCAAAGCCTGGATAATATCTGAATAATTCATCCTGGGTTGTCCTCGGGCATGGTGTGGATGAGTCATTCTGTCCGCGTCAGGTATTCTTTGTTGCGTGATGGGAATGATGGGTCACGTGGCACTGGGCGACGTCTGGTTGCATAGTTTATCAATAGGAGAGCATGCCGAGAAGGGATGGCAGCCAGAGGGAGAGGGGAGGCCAGTAGGTGACCAACACCAGGAATGCCAGCATGGCGATCATCCAAGGGAGGGCGGCGACAGTGACTTCTCCCAGACCCATTCGGTTGAGGCCGCTGGCGATATACAGGTTCAACCCTACCGGTGGGGTGACCATGCCTATTTCCATGTTGACGGTGAGGATGATGCCGAAATGGATGGGATGGATCCCCAAACTGGTGGCAACGGGAAAAAACAGGGGTGCCATGATGAGAATGATGGAAGAGGGTTCCATGAAATCGCCGGCGATCAGCAAAAGGATATTGACCGCCAGGAGGAACATCACCTTGCCGAGTCCCAGGGATAACATCCAGGCGCTCATGGTCTGGGGAATGTTTTCGTAGGTCAGCAGGAAAGAAAACAGGATGGCATTGGCGATGATATAGAGCAACATGGCGCTCATATTGGCGGCTTCCAGGAGAACCCCGGGGGTATCGCTGAGTTTTAAATCTTTATAGATGCAGGTGGCTACGAAGAAGGCATAAACGGCACTCATGGCGGCCGCTTCGGTTGGGGTGAACAGACCGGAATAGATGCCGCCCATGACCAGCAGGATCAGGGACAAGCCCCAGAAGCTGTCGCGCAAGGCTTGCCAGCGTTCGCGCCAACTGGCGATGGGTTGTCGGGGATAGCCGAAGCGTCTGGCGCGATACCAGGTGACCAATCCCAACAGGACGGCGAGTACCAATCCCGGGACGATCCCGGCCATGAACAGGGCACCGATGGAAGAATTGGTGGCCACGGCATACATGACCATGACGATGGAGGGGGGGATGAGGATGCCAAGGGCACCGGCGGTGGTGATGGCACCGGTGCCGAATTCCTTGGGAAATCCCGCTTTGACCATGGCCGGCATCAGGATGGAACCGATGGCGACCACGGTGGCCGGGGAGGAACCGGAAATGGCGGCGAACAGGGCGCAGGAGACGATGCCCGCCAATCCCAGACCGCCATGCCAATGGCCCACCATGGCAGTGGCGAAACGGATCATGCGTCGCGCCACGCCACCGTGGGTGAGAAAGCTGCCGGCCAGTATGAAAAACGGGATGGCCATGATTTCAAACCGTTCGATACTGGTGAACAATTTCAGGGCGACCGCTTCAACGGGCACATGCGTCAGGGTGAACAGGTAAATCAACACCGTCAGGCCCAGGGCGATGGAGACCGGCATGCCGGTGATCAGCAACAAGGCCAGCAGGGTGAAAATGATAAGGCTGGTCATGATGGCGTATCCGCCAGATGGGCTTGGCGCAGGGGGTCATGGTGCGGCAGGTGACCCGAGAGGTAATAGTGGCGGAACACCTGCATGAAACGAAAACACATCAGGTATGACCCCAGCGGGACAGGTACACCAGCCACATGGGGATTTCCAAATCGGCGGAAGTCTGGTCGGTGTGGCCGATCACCCAGACGAAATGAGCGCCGAGTGTGCCAACCGTGGCGGTGAATACGATGCCGCCCAGGAGTCCCAGCAGGACGATACGTTTTTGGGCGGCACCTTTCAGTCGCTTGACCAATACATCCACACCGATGTGAATGCCGGTGCGCACGCCGTAAGCGGCACCAAATTTGGCCATCCAGATGAACAGGTAGATACAGAGTTCCTGACTCCAACTGGTATTCCATCTGGAAAAAAATGGGTGTAACCAGGGGATGCCCAGGGCATAACGATGCACTACGGCGACAAAAATAATGACCACCGCGGCTCCCATGAGGGTGGTTATCAACCATTCTTCCAGACGGTCCAGGAGACGCCCCAACACAAGCATGGGGCCGTGGCGATCCGGGCTCACAATTTGCCCGGGTCGAATTCGGCGGCGATATAGATTGATTGGATCAACCCACCGCCGATGCGGGAGGCCATTTCCTGATGTACTTTGACAAGGGATTGTTTCCAGGCGCGGCGCTGTTCCGGGGTGAGGGAAATTATTTCCGTTTTGCCGGTTTTTTGTACGGCTTCCAGGGCTTGGTCATTTTCTTGTTTGGCGATCTGGTTGGCATAGTCGGTGGCCTCGGTCATGGCTTGGGCCAACTGGCCACGGACTTCGCCGGGCAGACCTTCCCAGAAGGCTTTGTTGACAACGACCGCGTAGCCCAGATAACCGTGATTGGATAATGTCACATATTTTTGTACCTCATGCATTTTTTGCGTATAAAAATTGGACATCGGGTTTTCGGTACCATCGACGACCCCGGTTTGCAGGGCCTGATAGACTTCAGAAAACGCCATGACCTGGGGATTGGCACCCAGGGCGCGCATTTCGGCATCCAATACCTTGGATGATTGGATGCGCATTTTCAGTCCCTTCAAATCGTTTGGTTCCTTGAGGGGTTTGTTGGCGCTCATTTGTTTGAAACCGTTGTCCCAGTAGGCGAGGCCGAGTATCCCCTTGTCGGAGAGTTTGCTCAGCATGAGCTGACCCACCGGACCTTGAGTGATTTTGTGTAATTGTTGGTAGTCGTCGAAAAGATAGGGCAGGTCGAAGACCTCGAACTCTTTGACCCCCAGAGGTCCGAATTTGGCCAGGGAGGGTGCCAGCATTTGAACCGTTCCCATTTGCAGGGCTTCGAGTTCTTCCTTGTCCTTGAAGAGTTGGCTGTTGGGATAAACCTCAACCTTGACCTTGTTTTGCGTATATTTCTCCGCCAACTCGCGAAATTTTTCCGCCGCCTTGCCCTTGGGGGTATCTTTGGCCACGACATGGCTGAATTTGAGAATAATGGGTCCTTCGGCTGCCAGGGCATTGCACCACGTCCAAAGTGTGATTACAAAAACCAAACCCATGTGCCATTTTTTCATGGTGTCGTTCCTTATTTTATTTTCACAAATATAAGATCGGATGATGTTGCCCCGTCCCCAAAAGTCGTTTTGATCCTAGAGGAGGCGACCAGCCAACTCCAGGGAAAATCGGGGTGGTTGGGGGTAGGATTGGATACGCGAATGATGTTGCAATAAAGGATCAAATTCCATAGAATTTGCGGATAGATGACCACCCGGTGAGGAGATAGGGGCTGTGGCATTACAAACGCAGGAATTGCAAGAAATTACGCTGCATGTGTCGGAGTACGTCCGGTTGCACATCAGGGAATGGCTTGGTGAACAAACCCCGGTTCGATCCTTGTCGGTGTACGAAATGGAGATCCGCGAGCGCGTCATCCGGGTTGAGGAGGAATTACGACACCAACGCGAGTTGATGCAACAAGGGTTTCAACAGGTTGGGAAGCACTTTGAGCAGACGGATAAACGTCTTGAACAGGTGGATAAACGTCTCGAACAAGAAGATAAACGTCTCAGTCAGGTTGAGAAATACCTGGAGCCGATGGAAAAACGATTCGAGCAAATCGATAAACGCTTCGAGCAGGTGGATAAACGCCTTGATCAGGTGGATAAACACCTCGATCAGGTGGATAAACGCCTTGATCAGGTGGATAAACACCTCGATCAGGTGGATAAACGCCTCGATCAGGTGGATAAACGCCTCGATCAGGTGGATATACGTCTCGGTCAGGTTGAGAAGCACCTTGAACTCATGGAAAAACGCCTTGATCAGGTGGATAAGCGCCTTGATCAGGTGGATATACGTTTCGGTCAGGTTGAGAAGCACCTGGAACTCATGGAAAAACGCCTTGATCAGGTGGATCGTAGCATTACGTTCCTGTCTCATCGCATGGATCGTTTCTTGTATTGGTCGTTTGGTATCACGATTTCCATGACAGGTGTGATTCTAACGATGATGAAACTATGGCATTGATTCTTCCATGCTCGCCCTGATTTCCCCCGCCAAGACCCTGGATCTTTCCCCCTGTTGTCCCGGTCTTCCCGGGAGCAGACCCGAATTTTTAAAAGATGCTTGGGAGTTGGTCGGTCAACTCAAAGGTTTCAATGAATTGGCATTGGGGAAACTGTTGGGCATCAGTCCGGCGTTGGCCAAGCTCAATGTCACACGCTTTCAAGATTTTGTATCCGATGCGGATCCGACGCCATCGGGCAAGTATGCCGCTGCCATGTACCGGGGGGATACTTACGAAGGGTTGCAGGTGGATCGTTGGGATGTCGAGGATTGGCGATTTTCCCAGGAATCGTTGCGTATCGTGTCGGCTTTATACGGTTTGCTGCGGCCCCTGGATGTGATTCAGCCGTATCGCCTGGAGATGAGTACCCGTTTGGCCAATGCACGTGGCAAGGATCTTTACCTTTTTTGGGGTGAACGTTTGGCGGAAGCCATTCGCATCCAGGCAGCCCCCCATCCCGATCCCACCGTGATCAACCTGGCGTCCGAGGCCTACAGCAAGGCGATGCGGGGTTTGAAAATGCTCACGGTTGCGTTCAAGGAACAACGTTCGGGGCAGTTGAAGGTGATTGGTCTGATGGCCAAACGCGCCCGTGGCGCCATGGCGCGTTTCATGATCCAAAACAGGTTGACAACTCCAGAGGGATTGCAAACCTTTGCGGAAGGGGGCTACCGTTTCCGCCCAGAGCTGTCCACGGCGGACCAATGGGTGTTCGTGCGCGAAAGCCAACTCCATTAACCCGAGGTCACGTCCTTCCAATCGGCGATGCAGCCGTGAAAGGGACAACCGTTGGTTTGGCAAGGATTGCCTTCGGCCATGCGTTGCAACCCGGGATTGTCGCTGGGCCACGGCAGTTGGTAACGGCGACAGATTTCTCGGAGGATCGGGGCACCGTATTGCGGAAAATGATCGGGGTTATCCATGAAGGTGAGCATGGCCTCATCACCCATGAGCCAAATCCAGGCACGCAGATAATCAACGGATCGTTGCGTTTTCGTGCCCCGGTGCGCAATGACGGTTTCCAAGGCGATATCCATGAATTGGCGTATTTTATCCAACATGGCCCCCGGAGAGCGATCCTGATCGATCCAACGATCCCCGGTCTTTAAACCCCGGGCTTCGAGCAGGGGTCCGGCCAGATGCAGGGGCAGGAAAGTGATGAGCAGGTTGGATTCCCATTTAAACAGGTCCGTGGCTTCCAACTCTTGAATGCGCTCCAAAATATCCTCATTGGTTTTCAAAGGGGCCAATCCTCGGGTTACGGGTCAGTGGGTCAGACGACGGTAGACATCGGCGATTTTTTCCGGCAGGGACCGGGGTGAATCCAGGACGACGAACCGGGCCGGTCCATACAAATGTGGCAGATAGTCACGGGCTTCGCTGTCCACGGTGATGCAAAAGGGGTGTAATCCTGCTTGCCGGGCCTCGATCAACGCTTTACGGGTATCCTCCAACCCGGTTTTGCCCCGATAGCCATCATAATCTTCGGGGCGACCATCGGACAGGGTGATCACAAGACGGGTGCGGGCCTCCACTTTCTTGAGGAGGGCGGTGGCGTGGCGGATGAAAACCCCCATGCGGGTATATTCCAGGGGTTGCAGGGCGCTGATCCGTCCTTGGACCGCCTGCTCCCAAGGTTCATCCATGGATTTAATCCGGTAGAGTTCGCAACGTTTGCGGGTCATGCCGGAAAAGCCGTAGACCGCATACCGGTCCCCCAAATGTTCCAATCCTTCGCACAGCAGTACCAGGCTTTCGCGGATCGCGGTATTGATCCACCCTTTGGTGGAGCCGCTCAAGTCCACCATGAGGATTGCCGCGACATCGCGGTCATCGCGTTGCAAACGGCGAAACAAGCGATCACTCAATTCATTGCCCCGGCGCCATTCGCCCAGGGCTTCGACCAGGGCATCCAGATCGATCTCATCCCCCTGACTTTGTTTACGCATGCGGCGGTCGCCACCACGCAACAATTCAAATGCGCGGCGGGTCCGTTGGACCAGGGGGCGGTATTTATGTAACGTTTCCGCAACAAAGGGTTCGTCGTCGCTGGCCGCGTTCAGTTCGCGCAGGGCGCACCAACCTTTGCGATAATCCTGGCGTAAATGATCCCATTCATCGTAAAGGAAAGCCCCCTCTTCATGATAGGTGCCACTCCATACTTCGTGGGGTGCGGTGGATGTCGCCCGGGTCGGGTCGCCCCCCCCGGGACCGGCGGGCTGACTCAACTCCGGGGGGAGGTGGCCGATATCCTGGACGATGGAGCGTGCCAAGCGCACCAGGCTGTCGGGGGGGTCGAGCAAAACACCGTCAAGACGCAGTGAAAAATGCATGCCGTTTTCAGGTTGGCTCCGGGGGCTGGCGCTACTGGGGCAAAATTCCAGTTTTCCCGGCTTTTGCTGTTGCAACTCCCCCAATAGATGGCGAAACAGGGTGATCTCTTTGTTCAGGCGCCGGGCCATGACTTGCAGGGCGGCATCGGCTTGAAACGTGCCATAATGAAACGGGGCAGGGGGGGGTGGCAGGGGAATGGGGTAAAGTTCGTGGAGCCAATCGAGGGAGATGTCCCGGGTGGCGGCAAGGGTTTCCACGGCGGCAAAGGCCTGGTTCCAATGTTCTGACTGGGACGGCATGGTACCCACGGAGCCAAACAATCCCGGCAGTCGGCGGATCAGGAGGGTGTGAATGCGATGATTTTCCAACGTGCCGTAAATCAGGGCGGCGCGTTTCCGGTCGGGCCATCGGCTCAGGTGGTCGTCGAGTTCGGGAAAAAAACTGCCAAATCGGGTGACCCCCCACAGATGGGCTGCCAAGCGTCGATAGAGCAGGCGATTCCATTCGGGGGAGGGCTCCTGGACGATGTGCAAGGGGAGAAACAGGGTTTCGGTGTCGGTGTGAGGGCATTCTGAAGCCTGTATGTTCAAAGAACGGCCCCCCAAACCCAGGACGAATTTTTCCAAGAAACCGGTCAATTCGGACAAACTGGCGCTGTTACTGGTTTGCGGGTCATCGGCCACGAAAGAGTCGGGGGCCTTCAAGAGGGCGACCCCGGCAGCGAGACCCCGGCGATCATAGGCATCGAGAGCGGCGACGATCCAGGCGCGAAAGTGACGTTGCGACAGGAGACTCAGGGCCAGGGCGGCGTGATTGGCCAGTTGGAAGGCCATTTCCGGGTTGGTGCGGGCGGCCACTTCGACCCAATGCAGGACGAGTTGCCGCTCCTCGGGCGGACGGGTGGCCAATTTTTGCGCGGGTCCCGAGGCGGTACGGCGCGAGGAGGTGGCAGCCGCCAGGAGATGTTCCAACCGTTCCTCCAGGGCTTCGAGGTCATCGTCACTTTCAATCCGGGCATGGGACATGGTGATTGTCACATCCTGGCGGGTCTGGGAAAAAGTGATTCACTCAGGGCATGGATGGCGGTGATGACTTCCGGGTCGTCGGAGAGGGCTTGGGCAACGGTGTGGGTGCAGGCGGTACTGGCGGGTACGCCGGCGTGCATCAACTGGGCGGCATGCACCAGGAGACGGGTGGACGCCCCCTCGTCGAGTCCGCCACCTTTCAGGTTGCGCGTCAGGTGGCCGAATTCCACCAGACGCGAGGCGGTGTCCATGTCGATACCGGTCTCCCGGGCGATGATGGTGCATTCGGTATGGGCATCGGGATAATCGAAGGTGAGGGCGACGAAACGCTGGCGGGTACTCGGTTTCAACTCTTTGAGAACACTTTGATAGCCGGGATTGTAGGAGATGACGAGGCAAAAATCGGGGTGTGCCTTGAGTACCCCCCCCAATTTTTCTACGGGCAGGATACGGCGGTCGTCGGCCAATGGGTGGATGACCACCATGGTATCCTTGCGGGCTTCGACGATTTCATCCAGATAACAAATACCGCCATGGCGTACCGCCTGGGTCAGTGGTCCGTCCTGCCAGACGGTATCCCCCCCCACGACCAGGAATCGGCCAACCAGATCGGCAGCAGTCATGTCTTCGTGGCAGGAAATGGTGATCAGGGGGCGCTTCAATAGCCAAGCCATGTGGGCGACGAACCGGCTTTTGCCGCAGCCGGTGGGGCCTTTGAGGAGCAGCGGCAGGCGATTGCTGCAGGCGGCGGTGAAGACGCTGATTTCTTCACCGGAGGCTTGGTAAAATGGCTCCCGGGTGATGAGATGGGTCACGGGGTCGTTCATTCCTGGCGGGTCTGGAACCCTGTGCTGTGGCGATGCGGCAGACATGTGATCTTCTACAAGGATGGAGGGTGAGTGTATTCACGGACCGGCAATCGAAATGGGATTCCCATCATCGAGGTCATGAGGTATCTTGCACCCTGGGGATACACACTTGCAATGGTATGGGGAGCTGATGATGACACGTGATCACATCCTGGACGCATTGGGAACGGATACGTTTCCCGTGGAAGCCCTTGCGGCTTGTCGTTCTGATCGGGAGAGTTCCAGTGCGATACTCCTGGACATTTTGGAATCCGCCGTCAACGAAATGGCAACGGTTGCCGAGGATGAATTGACCCGTTCCCAGAGGGCCGTTTTCATGGTGGTGCATCTGCTGGCGGAATTCGGGGATCAGCGCTCTTTTCCCCTTCTTATGCGTTTGCTTCAAGACGATTCGGAACTGGTGGAGGATATGCTGGGCGATGCCATTACGGAAACCTTGCCCGGGATTCTGGTCAGTACCTTTGACGGCAATGTTGCGTTGTTGCATCAACTGATACGAGATGGTTCCGTCAACGAATATGCGCGCTCATCGGCATTGGATGCCTTGACCTATCTGACAGACAGGGAAGTGGTTCCGTTGGCGTCCACCGAGCCGTTTTTACGCGATTGTTTTGATTGTTTTCAAAATGAAAAATTAAATTTTGTCTGGGTGGGTTGGGTGGAGGGCATTGCCGGCCTGGGATTGGAATCGTTTGTTCCATTGGTGGAACAGGCTTTCAATGAGGGTGCCATTGACCCGTCAATCATGAATTTCTATGATTTTTATGACAGTTTGCGAAATATTGTCGATGGGGAACCGGAAGCTCTCAAGACGCGTTTTTCACGGATTCCGTTCACCAACTGCGAGGTTTTGGTGAAATGGGCTTGGTTTCAATCCGAGGAGGATAGCGGAAAAAGGGCCGGGGTTCCCGGGGGACAGCAACCCAACAACCCGAAACAGCAAGTTAATCCGTTCCGCAACATTGGTCGTAACGACCCTTGTCCTTGTGGCAGTGGCCGGAAATATAAAAAATGCTGTCTCAATTAGGAGGAATAGGCCTGTCTTGGCAAGAATTGCAGGCTTTGAATTAAATCAAAGGAAGATATAAGATGATCCTTCTTGTTTTCCCCTAACCATGGCGCGAAAATGGTTACTGTGCTTTAATAAGGGGGTGAGCGCATGGGATGTTCGGATCTGCACCAAGGTTCCCTACGGCTCGAACAGGGACAATTCAACGCGAGCGGTCTGTATTGTTTATGCTACTAAACCATTATCAACTCCGGGAAATTCTCGAACATCAAGGAGCCCTGTTCTGTTACAGTGGCTATGTCAATGAAGGCGTTTTGTCAGGCATCGGACAAGCCATCAAGCAAAAGTTATCCATGGAAAAGATCGATGCCAGAATCATTCGCGATGTATTTTCCGTTTTCGTCGAGCAGGTGCAGAACGTTATTCGCTACGCCGCCGAGGCGCAACCCGATGTTTCCCCCTCGACCAACGTTCTGAGTTATGGGACCCTGACGGTTGGTCGCGATGCCGAAAATTTTTTTGTCTCCTGCAGCAATCGCATGGCACGTGGCGATGTGACCCGTTTACAGCAACAGTTGTCGATGATCCGGGAATTGGATCGGGAAAGCTTGAATAAACTCTACAAACAAATTTTAAAAGGGGATGTTCCAACTGGGAGCAAAGGGGCTGGGGTGGGCTTTGTGCATATCGCCAGGAACGCCAGCAAACCGATCGAATTCAGCTTTATCGAAATTAACGATGACTATGCGTTTTTTTCAATGAAGGCAATGATATAATTATAAGAGGACAAGAGGCCATGGAGGACATTCGCATTAAAGCGACCGAGCGTACCCCGGAGCTCGACTTTAATTTTTCCGACAATCAGTTCGCCTTGCGCGGAGAATCTTATCCCGAGGATGTACCCGCCTTTTTCGGTGCGCCCTTGTCGGCCTTGGAGGCCCATCTGGGTGCCATGACCACGGGTGAGGTGACCTTTCTCTTTCAACTGACCTACTTCAACAGTACCAGCGCCAAAGTGGTGATGAAAATCTTCGAATTGTTGGATGAAACCGCCGCCAAAGGGGTCGGGGTGACCATCAATTGGCGCTATCTGGCCGATGATGACAACATGGAGGAGTTGGGTCAGGAGTTCGGGGAGGATCTCCAAAGTGCCAAGTTTGTCATGTGCCCCCTCCAAGGTTAGCCTTGTGGAAGGAACCATCGGTATCGGGAATCTTATGCGACAGGCGGAAACCCTATGAGTTTCGACTTGTTTGAAAATGAAAATACATTATTGACCCAATCGGCCAAGCTCCTGGAACGGACCGATGCCACTGCGGATGAATTGCGTGCGGGGGTTGGGGACTTGCTGAAAGGGTACGATAAGCTTTTCAAAGGTACCCAGAAAATATTGCGCATGAGTGATCGCAATGAGCAGAAAGTCAAGGAGGCGCATAATAAAATTCAGTTGCAACAACAGGAATTGACGCAGGCGCATACCGCCCTGGAACACTATGCCGAATCTTTGGAGGAGACGGTGCGGGTGCGTACGCAAGACCTGGTACATTCCCAGGAAAAACTGAAAAAATTGGTGGAATTGGGGATTTCCCTGGCCGCCGAACGGGACAGCAGTACCCTGTTGGAAAATATCCTTTTAGGTGGCAAGACCTTGGCACAAGCCGATGCGGGTACGCTTTATCTGCGAACCAAGGAGGATTTCCTCAAATTTGTTATTGTGCGCACCGATTCGTTGGGCATTGCCATGGGGGGCAAGGGCAAAGCACCGGTTTTCATGCCGGCAGTGCCCATGTACAAACCCAATGGGGAAGCGAATCATCACAATGTCGCCACCCATGCGGCACTTACCGGGGAAACGGTGGTCATAGACGATGCCTATGATTCGATCCGGTTTGATTTTTCCGGGGTGAAGCAGTTTGACCAGGGGACCGGCTACCGATCCCGCTCTTTTCTTACGGTTCCATTGCGACCGCGCCATGGCAAGGTTATCGGGGTTATGCAGCTCATCAACGCCCTGGATCCAATAACGGGTCAGGTTGTCCCGTTTGCCGCCGATGTCGTGGGCTTTGTTGAGGCTTTGGCAGCCCAGGTGGCTATCACCCTGGATAATCAATTGTTGCTTCAGGGGCAGAAAGAATTGTTTGATTCTTTTATCAAGTTGATCGCCTCCGCAATCGACGCCAAGTCACCGTATACCGGAGGGCATTGCGAACGGGTTCCGGAATTGGCCGCACTCCTGGCGCAATCCGCCTGTGACGTCCGCGAGGGTCCTTTCGCGAACTTCGCCATGACCGAAGATGAAAAGGGCGAGATGCGCATCGCTTCCTGGTTGCATGATTGCGGCAAGGTGACTACCCCAGAATATGTGGTGGACAAGGCGACCAAGTTGGAGGGGATTTTCAATCGCATCCACGAGGTGCGTCTGCGTTTTGAAGTGTTGCACCGGGATGCGGAGATCGCCTACCTTGGGGCGCTAAAGAACAATTGGCAGATGCAGGACCAACTCCAGCAGGAGCGCGACGAATTGCAAGCGGTTTTGCAGGAGGAATTCGCCTTTGTCGCCCGATGCAATGTGGGTAGCGAATTCATGAAACCAATCGATCAGGAACGGATTCGCAAGATCGCCAAGCGGACGTGGAAACGCCATTTCGATGATCGCTTAGGGCTGTCCCATGCCGAGCTGAAACGCAAAGGGGTGGATGTGGGTGGGGTGGGGCTGTCGAACGAGGAGACGTTGCTGGCCGACAAGCCCGAGCATGTTATTGCCCGTGAGATCAATACCGAACAGCGCGATTTGGCCATGGGCATCAAAATGCCTGCACCCGGGCACCTTTACAACATGGGTGAGATCTATAATTTATGCATCGACCGGGGCACCTTGACTGCCGAGGAACGCTACAAAATTAACGAACATGTGATACAGACCATTACCATGTTGGAAAAACTGCCGTTTCCCGATGGGATGAATCGGATCCCTGAGATTGCCGGTGCCCACCATGAAACCATTGCCGGCAATGGTTATCCACGCCAACTCAAGCGTGAGGACATGTCGATTCCGGCCCGTATCATGGCGATTGCCGATGTCTTTGAAGCGTTGACGGCAACGGATCGTCCTTACAAGGAGCCGAAGACATTAAGTCAGGCGATCAAAATTATGAGCTTCATGAAAAAAGACGGACATATCGATCCCGATCTGTTCGAGTTGTTTCTCAAGGATGGGGTCTATAAGAAATATGCCGACAAATATTTGCAGCCATTCCAGATTGATGCCGTGGATATCACCCCATACTTGAGTGCGAGGACATGACTTCATTTCCAGGAAGTGTTGGCAGAATTGCCACACGTCCTGGAATATTATCGTTATAACCGCCATCGGGCATCTCAAAGCTATTTTGTAATCGAATAGAGACCGTCCTGTAGCAACCGGATTCCCACGTCCGTATTCATTTGCTGGGAAATAAAACACATAAAAAAATTGTTATATAAATATAAAAATATCCATGTTATCCTCTGGATTGGATCTTAAATATGAAAGGTTTGGTAAAATAACAGGTTATAACCATGTTCCGTCCGTTATCATCGTCAGGGTCCCAGGTTCGTTACCCTGGCCCGGCGAAATATGTCACAACGCTGCATGCCACTGTCGATGTCCATACGTTGTTGGTGCCGGACGCCGCATTTCTTTTGCATGGCAGCTACGCCAGGGATGGGTTTGACCTGATCATCACCACACCGTCGGGGGAGGCGGTGTGTATCCAGGGGTATTTTGCCTTGCCCCACCCACCGGTCCTGGCACTTGCCAATGGATCAGCCTTGACCTTTGAAACGGTCAAGGCATTGGTGTTGTCAAATCAGGAGGCGATACAAGTAGCCGGGCCAACCGATGCGGCTGTCGTCCCGACAGGGGAGATCATAGGGAAGACGGGAACCGTCGTGGGGTCGGTAGAAGCACACGGTAAGGATGGTGTCGTACGCCAACTCAAGGAAGGCGATCCCATTCTCGAAGGCGATCAGATCACCACCAACAAAGATGGTTTGGCCAAGCTCGTTTTTAATGACGGTACTGTTTTTCAGGTTGCTGAATCTTCCCGCATGTTGGTAGGGGCCTATATTTACAAGCCTGAGGAGGGCAAGGGACAGTTTGAGGCCACGGTATTGGCCGGGGCTTTCCGCTATGCCAGCGGTAATATTGGTCACGTTCACGAAGGACGGCATTCCACCATCAAAACGCCGACGGCCACCATTGGCATTCGCGGCAGCGAACTCATGGGCGAGGTGGTGACGGATGGCAGTACCACGGTGGTTCATACCTCGGGTATTCTGGAAATTGCCGATATTTTCGGCAAGGGTGTTGTCACCCTGTTGAAACCGGGAACCGCTACAGCGGTCCACCTGGACGGCGGCCCGCCAAAGCCGGTATTCCAGGCCCCGGAGCAGTTGCTGCAACACTTTGAGAGTAAGGTTTCCACTCAAAGCATCCAGAAAGCCAGAGATCTGGAAATACAACAGAAATCAAAAGACTCCGAAGGCCACGGTGACCAGACCCCCAAAGACAAAGGATCGGATCAACACGACAAGGAGGGCAAGAAGGTTGAGCCGGATAACCGTTCGGGTGACGAAAAGGGGACGAACAAGGGAGCCGATAATTCGGGTGATCAAAAAGGAGAGAAGGATGTCCAGGATAAGGATGTCAAAGATGTCAAAGACAAGGATGCACTTCTCAAAGGTGCCCGGGACGATAATACCCGGGATGGGAATGTCCAGCCTGTAGAGGGTGATGCCATTGCCAAGGCAGTCGATAAGGCGGATGCCAGCAAAGATGCCCTGAAAGGTGTGGTCATCGCTCCGTCGCCCTCCGACAAGAACGCTGGCACAGATGCCCGGATGCATGGCCAGGATATCCAATCATCTGACGCCGTTTCCACTGCTTGGCAAACGGCGATGTCCAAGGATGGTCTGGCTGTATTTCTCAGTACCTTCGCGGATACATCGTTGCTACCAGTTCCGGGAATTATCAAATCTTCCTTGATCCAGAACAGTTATATCACCCCGATCCCCACAGCCGGTGTTGACCGGATTCAGGAAATAATCAATACCGGTGTCGTCAAGGTAACCGATTATATCAAACCGGAAGATTCTAATTTTTCACCCAAGCTTCTGATCACGACCGACCCTGTTCCGCCTCCGGTCATCATCAGTCAGTCCACTCAGGTGAACGGCGTTCCTGAGGCGATACAGCCGGTTGTATCGATGCCGACCAATCCAGCAGCGCAGACCAATTCAGCACCGCAGACCAATCCAGCGGCGCAGACCAATGCAGCACCGCAGACCAATGCAGCACCGCAGACCAATGCAGCACCGCAGACCAATCCAGCAGCGCAGACCAATCCAGCGGCGCAGTCCGAACCGATTACCCAGCCGGTTCCTGTGCAGCAGGTGGCGATGAAAACTGGCGTGTTCGTGGACAGTGCTGTGGGAGGCGTGTCGTACCATACAGCGACACACTCTGGGGTGACGGATGCCAGTGGCCATTTTAATTTTATTGATGGGGAGGTGGTGACCTTCCGGGTTGGTGATGTCGTATTGGGGCAGAGCCCGGGCCAGGAGGTCGTTACACCCGCAGAATTGGGCAAAGGTATCAACAGCAATGCAACATTGAATATTTTACGATTTTTGCAAAGTTTGGACACTGATGGTGATCCGAGCAACGGCATTACCATCAGTGACAATGTTCGCCAGGCGGCAGTGGGTAAGACGATTGATTTTAACGTTTCCAAGGAGTTTTTTGCCGTCAATCCAGATTTGGGGGGGATGCTCAAGGAAAGTGGTCACCAATTGGTGACGTCTGATCAGGCCATTGCCCACTTTATATCTGGCCAGCCCACTTATACCCCCTATACCGCGATCACCTCTTCTGCAACACGCGTTAATGAGAACATCGATACCTCTCAAGGGCCGGTCAAATTGGCCACTTTGACGGCGAATGGTGGCAACGGCAGCAGCGTTCAGTACAGCATTGGCGGTGGGGTGGATAGCAGCCTGTTCCAGATACAAGGCGATGGGTTGTACCTCACTGCCAATGCCGTGGTGGATTATGAACAAGGATCCTCCCTGACGGTTCCGATCACCGTCACATCCGCTGTGCAGGCGGCCAATCATTATACGGAAACGTTGGCGTTCACGGTCAACGATCTGAACGATGCCCCAGCACTCCAACCGTTTTCGACTGTGGTGGGTACGGTCAATGAAGATACCCGGGCGACCATTACCTTGGCGGATCTGCTGGCTCAGGGCACTGTCAGCGATGAGGACGGTTATGCCACGCTGCAAGGTTTTGTGGTCAAGGGGGTCAGCAGTGGGACTTTATTGATTGGTGGCGATCCAAGTACGGCAAACCCGTGGGTATCGGGCAGCAACGACACGGTGGATGCGACCCACAGTGCCTATTGGACTGCGGGTCACGATCTCACCGGTACCCTGGATGCGTTCACCGTGGTGGCCCGGGATATTGGTGGTCTGACCTCATTGGCATCCGCTCAGGTCCGGTTGATTGTCACTCCGGTGGATGAATGGCCCACTCTGACGGTGTTCACCACAGTGGTGGGGCATGTCAACGAGGATGAACAGGCGGCCATTACCTTGGCGGATCTGAAGGTACACAGCGATGCTGCGGATGTGGATGGCAATATCGACAGTTTTGTCATCAAAGGGGTCAATGCCGGGACGCTGTTGATTGGAACCGATGCGGTTACAGCCACCCCGTGGATGGTGGACAGCAACGACACGGTGGATGCGACCCACAATGCCTATTGGACAGGACCCCGGGATGCCTTTGGTATTCTGGATGTGTTCACGGTGATGGCCAAGGATAATGCTGGTAACGTATCCACGTCCCCAGTCGAAGTGTTTTTGGATGTCACACCGGTCAATGATGCCCCCACCGGATTTTTGGCCATTGTCGGTGCCGCCCTGCAAAACGCCACCCTGAGCATTACCAACAGCCTCGTTGACCCTGATGGTCTGGATAATCCGACTTTCAATTACCTATGGCAGAGGGATGGCATCCCGATTATTGGCGTTACCGGTGATCATTTATTCCTGACCGAAGCTGAAGTCGGCAAGAAAATTACCGTTACCGCTTCGTATTTCGATGCCCTTCTTGATGATCAGGAACAAGTGACCAGCGCTCCGACAGGCGTTGTAGCAAATGTCAACGATTCCCCCACGGGTTCGATCCTGATCCTTGGAATTGCCACCGAAGGCCAAATTCTCACCGTCACCAATACCCTTTTCGATGCCGATGGTTTGGGTACTCTCAATTACCAGTGGCAGGCGGATGGTGTCACCATCGCTGGCGCAACGGGTTCCACTTTTGTGCTGACAGAAGCCGAAGTGGGCAAGGCGGTTTCGGTACTCGCCTCTTATACCGATGGCCATGGTACGGCTGAGAGCGTTACCAGCATCGCTACCGTTGGTGTTGCCAATAGGAACGATATCCCCATCGGTTCGGTCATCATTTCCGGTATCGCAACCCAGGGACAGGCCCTCACCGTCACCAATACCCTTTTCGATGTCGATGGTTTGGGTACTCTCAATTACCAATGGCAAGCGGATGGCATCAACATTTTTGGCGCTACAAGTCCCACTCTCGTGCTGACAGAAGCCGATGTGGGCAAAGTCATGACGGTAACCGTTTCCTACACGGATGGCCACGGCACGACAGAGAGCGTTACCAGCAGCACTACCACTGGTGTTGCCAATGGAAACGATATCCCCATCGGTTCGGTCATCATTTCCGGTATCGCAACCCAGGGACAGGCCCTCACCGTCACCAATACCCTTTTCGATGTCGATGGTTTGGGTACTCTCAATTACCAATGGCAAGCGGATGGCATCAACATTTTTGGCGCTACAAGTCCCACTTTCGTGCTGACAGAAGCCGAGGTGGGTAAAGTCATGACGGTAACCGTTTCTTATACGGATGGCCATGGCACGACAGAAAACGTTACCAGCAATGCCACGGCGAATGTGGCCAATGTCAACGACATCCACACCGGGACGATCACCCTCTATGGCAATCCAATCCAAGATCAGGTACTGACCTTTGCCAATACCCTTTTCGATGCTGATGGTATGGGTACCATCAACTACCAATGGTACGCGGATGGCATCGATATTCCAGGGGCTACGGGTTTCACCTTCTTGCTGACAGAAGCCGAGGTGGGTGCGGTCATCACAGTGACTGCCACGTACTCCGACAGCCATGGTACGACAGAAAGCGTTACCAGCAATGCCACGACAATCGTGGCCAACGTTAATGACGCCCCCACCGGACCGGTTACCATTACGGGGAATCCAACTCAGGGACAAACCATCATTGCATCCAGCACATTGACAGATTCCGATGGTCTGGGTGCCTTCAGCTATCAGTGGAGGGGGAATGGTTCGGTTATCGCCGGGGCTACGGGTTCCGCCCTTGTGTTGACGCAAGCCGAGGTGGGCAAAACTGTCACGGTAACCGTTTCTTACACAGATGGCCACGGTACGGTGGAGAGTGTTACCAGCAATGCCACGACAAACGTGGTCAACGTTAATGACGCCCCCACCGGATCCGTAACCATTTCGGGAACTCTGACTCAGGGCCAGACGGTAACCGTCAGCAATACCCTGGCCGATAGCGATGGTGTTGGTGTAATCAGCTACCAATGGCGAGCGGATGGCATTGATATCGCCGGGGCTACGGGTTCCACCCTTGTGTTGACCCAAGCCGAGGTGGGCAAAGTTATGACGGTAACCGCCTCTTACATCGACAACCTTGGAACGTCAGAAAGCGTTACCAGTGGGGCAACGCCAGGGGTGGCCAATAGTAACGATACCCCCATCGGTTTGGTTATTATTACCGGCAGCCCGGCTCAGGGGCAAATTCTCTCCGTCACCAATACCCTGTCAGATGCTGATGGTTTGGGCAGCATCAGCTACCAATGGAAAGTCGATGGTGTTGATGTCTCCGGAGCTACGGGATCCACCTATGTGCTAACGGAAGCCGAGGTGGGTAGAATCATGTCGGTAACCGCTTCCTATATCGACGGATATGGCACAGCGGAGAGCATCACCAGCAGCGCTACGGCAAGCGTGGCAAATGTCAACGACCCCCCCACCGGCGCCGTTACAATTGTCGGAGATCCTATTCAGGGTCAAACGATGATAGCCAGCAATACCCTGGCTGATAGCGATGGCCTGGGGAGCATCAGTTATCAGTGGCAGGCGAATGGTGTCAACATCCCTGGCGCAACGGGAACCACCTATGTGTTGACTGAAGCCGATGTGGGCAGCTCCATCCGTGTTGTGGCTGGCTATACGGATGGCCACAATAGTGCGGAATCGTTGGTCAGTGCCGGAACCATTCCAGTGGCCAATGTCAATGATTCGCCCCTGGGTATGGTGACCATCTCCGGTACTCCAACTGAGGATCAAATCTTGACGGCGGACACGTCAACCATCACGGATGCCGATGGTTTGGGGACGTTTGCTTATCAGTGGCAACGTTCCATAAACTCTGGAACAACCTGGAATGCCATTGCCGGAGCGACAGGGGCCACCTATACATTGGGGGATAACGATGTTGGCAACCTGGTAAGAGTTGCGCTGTCCTATACCGATGCCAAGAACACCGAGGAATATCTTGTCAGTTCGGCCACCACGGCCATTGTTAACGTCAACGATTCCCCTATGCTGGCAACCAATCTTGGCATCAATCTCGATCCATTGGCCAGTATGGTCCTTGATTATTCTGTCCTGGCGGCAATCGATGTGGACAATACCCCCGGGCAATTGCTTTACACCGTTAGCGCTCTGCCCCTCTTGGGCCAAGTGCGTCTCAGTGGCAGTTCACTTTCTGTGGGCAGCACCTTCACCCAGGTCGATCTCAATGCCGGCTTTGTTGATTATCAAAATGTATCGGGAACGGGCAATGATTCGTTTGCTTTCACCGTAAGTGATGGCAGCGGCGGAACCATTGGCAACAGCACCTTTGCCATATTAATTGCCAACCTGCCGGATTGGACCGGGAACACCGGAAGCTGGCACGTTGGCACGAATTGGGACACACTTGCGGTTCCAGTGAATGGCGATACCATCACTATCTCCAACGGGACGCCAAACTATAGCACTGGAACCATAACGCTGAACAGACTCCAATTTGGAACCACTGCCGGAGTGAATCTTACAGGTGGGGTGTTCAATGTCAGTCAAGCGGTAACCTTTGGCAGTGGCAATACCTTGACCCTCAATGGTGGTAGCTTCGGGGGTAGCAGCGGCATTACCATTCATGGCTCGCTCAACTGGACCTCAGGAACAGTTGCGAACACAGGTGGGGTGGTGGTCGATGGAGTTCTTAATTTAGGCAGCGGATTAAAAATATTGGGAAGCGGCTCTGCTTTGATATTAAGCGGAGCCTATTCGTTCAATAGTATATTCGATAACCAGCTCACTGGTTCTGGAACTCTGGCAAACGCCGTTTCCATGACATTATATGGAACCAATCAATTGGATGTGGCCGTATCCAACCAATCCGGTGGGGTAATGGACATTATCAGCAATACAATCTACGGTCATTCTACGCAAACCTTTAATCAAGACTCCATAAATGCCGGTACCTTGTCTCTTTATTCCGATAGTATTTCCTACAATGCCACCCTGACCATGGGGACGGGTAAAACCTTGACCAATACGGGGACCATCACCCTGGGTGGCAACACCAGTGGTTTGAACACGATTAATGGTAATGTCACCAATTCCGGAACCATCCGTGTTGCGTTGGATGATCTGACCATCAACAACGGTACTTTGTTCAACACGGTTGGTGGTACCCTCAATGTCAGCGCGGGCCGAACCGTGACCATTTCTGGTGGAACCAGTCGCTTCGGCACCGGGACGGCTTTGATCGGTACGGGTGTGGTCGATCTCACAGGGACGCAGATCCTGGACATTGGCAGTGGTTACACCCATCTGGCAACCAATACGGCGAACCTTAAATTTGGGGGCGCGGTAACGGTGAATGGGACGGGTTCTTTCATCAATCAGGGAACCTTGTATTTGCGAAGTGCCGATGATGTGTTCAATGTCGTCTTCGATAATGCAACCGGGTCCAACCTGTTCATTG
>PEAK01000022.1:0-32128 GCA_002753515.1 Magnetococcales bacterium | reverse complement strand
CCCTGGGTGGCAACACCAGTGGTTTGAATACGATTAACGGTAATGTCACCAATACCGGAACCATCAGCGTTGCATTGGATGATCTGGCCATCAACAACGGCACTTTGTTCAACACGGTTGGTGGTACCCTCAACGTCAGCACGGGCCGAACCGTGACCATTTCTGGTGGAACCAGCCGCTTCGGCACCGGGACGGCTTTGATCGGTGCAGGTGTGGTCGATCTCACCGGGACGCAAATTTTGGACATTGGCAGTGGTTACACCCATCTGGCAACCAATACGGCGACCCTTAAATTTGGTGGCGCGGTAACGGTGAATGGGACGGGTTCTTTCATCAATCAGGGAACCTTGTATTTGCGAAGTGCTGACGATGTATTCAATGTTGCCTTCGATAATGCAACCGGGTCCAACCTGTTCATTGACGGCACCTCTTCTTACGGCCATTCCACGCAAACGTTTACCGCCGGTCTGAACAACGCCGGTACGTTGACATTATCCTCTGACAGTATTTCCTACAATGCCACCCTGACCATGGGAACCGGTAAGACCTTGACCAATACGGGGACCATCACTGTGGGAGGGAATGCCAGCGGCAGCGACACCATCAACGGCAGTGTCATAAACTCCGGTGTCATCAACGTGAACCTGGACGATTTGGCTATTAATGGTACGATCACCAGTAGCGGTACCATAACCCTATCCAATGGCTATACCTTGTCCATCCCGGGGGGGGGTAATGATCTGACCTTGCAGGCTGCAAATATTCTCCAAGGTTCGGGTACCCTGACCATTTCCAACACGGGAGGTTCCGAGCAAAATGGTGTCATCCAACCGGGAACTGCAAGTCAAGCGGGTATATTGACCATCAACCATACCGGATCAACGTTGAGTTTCGGATCTACTTCCACAATAAACCTGGATTTAGGTGGAACGACCGTGGGCAGCGGATATGACAAGCTTGCCATTTCCGGAAACATCGCATTGGATGGAACAATCCAGATCAACGTGATCAATAGCTTTATCCCAACGGCTGGGACCAGTTTTGTGGTAATGAGTTACACGGTTGCCACAGGTGCTATTGATCATATCCTGGGTTTGAATGTGGGAAATGGCGTGGTTTTGGATCCCACCTTTTCTTCCACTGGGATGACACTGACGGCTCGGTCGGTAACCCATCAGGGAAATACAACGGATGACAACCTCACAGGGACAACCGGACAGGATGTCATGCTGGGTGGCGATGGCAACGACTCCTTGACGGCAGAAGGCACCGATCTTCTTTTCGGGGAAACAGGGGATGATGTTTTTGTCGTCAACAACACGAACTTTAACATGATTGATGGTGGGGTGGGCATCGATACCCTTCGGGTCAACACCGCCAGCATCGACTTGACCACCATAGCCCCTTATCACCTGACAAATCTGGAAATTATCGATTTGCAAGCAGGCACTGGCGCTAATGTTCTAAGACTTTCGCAGCCTTACATCAGTGAGATCATCAATGGTGGTGGCGCTCTGCGCATCATGGGTGATGCCAGCGATACGGTTCATATCGGTACCGGCTGGAGCTATACTGCCAATGCCACCACGATCGATGGCCAAGTCTATAACCACTATGTTCAGGGCGATGTCTCCCTGTTGGTCGATGCGCGAATTGCCACCTCCCTGGATCCGGTGGTGTTGGACTTGAAGGGGGATGGTATCGAACTGGTGGATGCTGCCAAAGGGGCCACCTTCGACATGGGACTTAGCGGAACACCTCAACCCACGGGTTGGGTGGGAGCGGAAGATGCTCTGCTGGCTCTGGACCGCAATCACAATGGAAAAATCGATGATGCCACAGAATTATTTTCGGAGCGCATGTTCGATGGACTTCATTCCGGAATGGAGGCTTTGGCCCGATTCGACAGCAACAGGGATCACCTCATCAATTCCCATGATGCGATCTACAAAGAGCTCATGATTTGGCTGGATCGTAACCAGGATGGTTTTTCCAACCCCGACGAACTGTCCACCCTGGCGCAGAAGGGGATTGTTTCCTTATCTCTCGATACCACTCCCAACGGATCCTGGCATGGCGACAATCAAGTCCTCTCCGATGGTTATTACGCCCTGGGGGACGAAACCTCAGGGCATTTGGCGGAAGTGGCCCTCCTCTATCGACCCGGGGAAGGGGCGCGAGCTACATCCCTATTGGGGAGGGATGAAGGGGATCCCGTGGATGAGGCCTCGACATTGTCCTCGGGGGGCCTGTTTGACGGTTTCCATCCCGATAGGGAAGCCCGGGAGAATATTTCCTTCCATACCGGTGGTGGGATTACCATGGCCGAGGTTTTACAAGATTTCCTTCCATTGGAGACGAATCTTGGTTTGCCTGCCTCGTACTTTCCAACCGGAAGTGATTCTTTTCATGCGGTGAATCTTGATGCGGAGCCCTGGGATTTCCTTGGCCCGGTCGATTCGCAAACCAAGCTTATGGCATTTCGACGCAACGATGATGGCGTGGAGGGAACCCCAGCAGCGGAACAGGCTGACGATTGGGGGGGGGAGGTTACCATGGTCGCGAATTTCCAAGATGGCCTCCATCAACCGCATGTGTTTTAGTCTATCTGTAATTGATTGTGTAGAAATAACTTTTTACCATCACAAGCTCTCATGCAAAAAGATTTCAAGTACAATAGGTTTTATCCGGTTTGGTCGTGTACTTCCGGCAAATCAAAGAGTCTGCGGAGTAGTTGGATCAGGGAACTCGTTGGCCAATGATTTTGAGTAAGGTTTTTGAGAAATTTCTCGGTGGTTGAACTCTTCAAATGCCAGCTTTCGCCCTTCCTGGAACGGCCAACTGCCGGATTCAGGTTCAAGGGCAGGATCTCATCATCGCGAGCCATCACGGCTACGGCAGGAGTGCTGATTCACCGGGTATTGCTTAATCCCGGCACAGCCATTAAACTGGAGTTGCCTGAAGTTACGGGAAATCTTAACCCTATGACTAGGAAAACTCACGTTTAGCTATCGCCGATGTCGCCCCCACCCAGCCCCTTTGTCCATCTGCACGTCCATTCCGGTTATTCGTTGCTTGCCGCCACCCTGCGCATCGACGCATTGATCCAACGCGCCATCGAATTCGACATGCCGGCACTCGCCCTCACCGACCAGGGCAACCTGTTTGCTGCCATCCAGTTCTATTCAGCCTGCCTCAAAGCGGGGATCAAACCCATCCTGGGAGCCCAGGTCTATCTGGTGGCCAACCACAGGGATACATCGGTACGCCCCGACCTGGAAATTCGCAATCAGTTGATTTTATTATGTAAGAACAAGCAAGGTTGGAAAAATTTACTCGCCCTGATCTCTATTGGCCACCTGGAGGGGAGCCATGACAAGCCACGCATCGATCTGGAATTATTGCAACGCTACAGTGCCGGTTTGATCGGTCTCTCCGCTGGATCGCAGGGTGAGGTCGGTCGTTTGCTGACTGCGGGGCTTTACGGGGAAGCCCGGGAAGCCGCCCTGCGCTATCAAAAAATGTTTGCCGGCGCCGCCGATGAAGCTCCTGGATTTTATCTGGAATTGCAACGCCATGGCTTGGAAAATGAAGAAACACTAGTACAGGATACCCTGTCCCTGGCCATGACGCTGAACCTGCCCATCGTCGCAACCAACGATTGTCATTTTCTCGACCCCTCGGGACAACGGGCCCACGATGCCCTGTGTTGTGTCGGCTTGGGCATGACGCTATATCAGGAAAACCGCCCCCGTTTGAATGAGCGGTATCACTTTGCCAGCCCGGCGGAAATGAACACCACCTTTGCCGACCTTCCCGAAGCATTGGCCAATACCCTGCACATCGCCAAGCGTTGCAGCGTGCAACTGGAGTTGGGCCACACCGTACTACCCGATTTCCACCCCCCCGAAGGGGAAGACCTCTCCTCCTGGCTCAGACACCTGGCGGCCCAAGGCCTGGAAAAACGCCTGAAAGAGGAAGTATGGCCCAGGATCCCCCCGGAAGAACACGGGGCAACCACGGCACACTACCAACAACGCCTGGAATTCGAACTCGATGTCATCCTGCAAATGGGGTTCCCGGGTTATTTCTTGATCGTTTCCGATTTCATCCGCTGGGCGAAAAACAACGACATACCCGTGGGACCCGGACGTGGTTCCGGTGCGGGTTCCCTGGTCGCCTGGGCCCTCGACATCACCGACCTCGATCCCATCCGTTACCACCTGTTGTTTGAACGCTTTCTCAATCCCGAGCGGGTCTCCATGCCCGACTTCGACGTCGATTTTTGCATGGACAAACGGGAGAAGGTCATCGGTTACGTACAGCAGCGCTATGGACGGGATCGCATGGCGCAGATCATCACCTTTGGTACGTTGCAGGCACGGGCGGTCATTCGCGACGTGGGTCGCGTCCTGGAAATCCCCTACAATCAGGTCGACAGGATCGCCAAGCTGATCCCGTTCGCCCTGGGTATCACCCTCAAAGATGCCATCGCCCAGGAAGAACGCCTCGCCACCATGATGCGCGAGGATGCCACGGTCAAGGATCTCCTGGAACTGGCCCTGGAACTTGAAGGATTGCCCCGTTCCGCCGGTACCCACGCCGCCGGGGTCGTCCTGGCCAACGGTCCCTTGACCGACATGGTCCCCCTGTACCGCGATCCCCGTTCCAACATTCCGGTCACCCAGTTCAACATGTCCGATGTGGAAAAGGCGGGATTGGTCAAATTTGACTTCCTCGGACTGAAAACCCTGACGGTCATCGATACGGCGTTGAAAATGGTCAATGCCACCCGCGCCAAAGAACAACTCCCCCCCATCGATATACGCCACATCACCATGGAGGATAAACTAACCTTCCGCTTGTTGCAGGAGGGGCATACCCGTGGCGTTTTCCAGCTGGAATCGTCGGGCATGCGGGAAATATTGAAAAAATTGAGCCCGGACACCTTCGAGGATATTGTCGCCCTGGTGGCTCTCTACCGACCCGGGCCGTTGGGTTCGGGCATGGTGGACGATTTCATCCAGCGCAAACATGGGCGCATTCCCGTCATCTACCCCCTGCCGGAATTGGAACCCATTCTCAAGGAAACCTACGGCGTCATCCTCTACCAGGAACAGGTGATGAAAATTTCCCAGGTATTGGCCGGCTATTCCCTTGGAACCGCCGACCTGTTGCGGCGTGCCATGGGCAAAAAAAAGAAAGAGGAGATGCGCTCACAAAAGGATATCTTTCTCAAAGGGGCCGAAGCCAACAGGATCGATCCGAAAAAAGCGGAACATATTTTTGATCTCATGGAAAAATTCGCCGGATACGGTTTCAACAAGTCCCACTCGGCCGCCTACGCCCTGGTTTCCTATCAAACCGCCTGGCTCAAAGCTCATCATCCCAGGGAGTTTTTGGCCGCAACCTTGACCTGCGATATTCTCAATACCGACAAGGTGACCCAGTTCGTCCGGGAATGCCAAGCGATGAAGATTGCTGTGCATCCCCCGGATATCAATCAATCCAGCACCACCTTCACCGTCGAAAACAATGGCATTCGCTACGGTCTTTTGGCGATCAAGAACGTCGGGGCGGCGGCCATTGAAAGGATTGTGAGTCATCGCGAACAACATGGGGCCTACAGCGACCTGTTGCAACTGTGTGACCGCGCCGCAGATGCCGGCATCAACCGGCGCATGATGGAAAGTCTGATCAAATCAGGGGCCCTGGATGCCATTTCCCCCCATCGCGCCGCCCTGCTCGCCGCCCTTCCCGATGCTCTGACCCGGGGCAGCAAAAAACGCGATGATCGCGATTTGGGTTTCAGAAGCTTGTTTGACACGGAGGACGAATCCCTGCCCCTCCCCGATGTCGTTCCCCTGGACCAAGCCTTGGCCTTGCAGTACGAAAAAGAATCTTTGGGGTTTTACATGACCGGGCACCCCATGGATAAATATCATGACGAATTACAAGGATATGGCATCCAAGGAAGCGGCCAGCTGCGCGAACGCCTGGAAACACAGCGGGAAATTCAAGGAAGTGTCCGGGTAGCCGGGGTGATCAGTGAACGCAAGCTGCATCGGACCCGCAAAGGGGATCGCATGGCGTTCATCACCCTGGAGGATCCCGAGGGACATTTGGAAGTGGTAGTGTTTGCCGATATCTATGCCAACAGCCGCGATGCCCTGGAAAGCGATGCCATTCTGATCATTTCGGGGAGCATCAGCGCCGAAGAGGAGGAACCCAAGCTCATCGCCGAAGAGGTGGCCACACTGGACGCCTATCGCCAACGCCATTGCCGGGAATTGCGCCTGCGTTTCCCCCTCTCCTGGGTCAACGATGCCAACATGGAACGGCTGGGCAGCCTGCTCAAAAACCATTTCGGGGGCCATTGTCGCATTGTAACCGCCATCGAATTGCCCGACGCCGTGGTTACCACACGCTTTGGCCAGGAATTCAACATTATCCCGAAAGAAGAACTGTTAACCGACATTGTACACAATTGGCCCCGGAGTCAGGCCGGTTTTTCAGCCGCACTGAGTCAGCACCTACGTTAATAATAACGATTGGCTGAATTTTTGCATGCTGGTGACCACACATTGACATCGTTCCAACCCACAATGGCGATCACTCCTGAAACCATGACCCATTTCCACCCCCTTGGTTGCCCGACATACCGCGCCAATTTTCTGGTAATCGTCTTTATCCTGACGCTGGCCGCCTGGAGCAGCGCCTGGGGGAATGAAAAATCGGGCTTGTGCAACGTGGCTCGGGAAATGGCCGTCAAAGGGATGGAACGCTTTGATAAACAACGCCCCCTGGCGTTGGCCGCCCTGCGCCGCGCCTACGATATTTGTAACTCCGACCCCGCGATCGCCTACAACCTCGGGTTGGCCTACTACCTGGACAAACAATTGCCCAAGGCCCGCAGCACCTGGGAAACCTTGTACAAAACCACCAAGGATTTCCCCCCCCATGATCGCCTGGGCATGAAGATCCAGGCCAATCTTGCTTGGCTGCGCTTTGAAATGGGTGATGACGAGGAGTCCCATCTGTTGGCGTTTGAAGGGCTCAAAAAATATCCGGGCAACATGGCCCTGGCCCATACCAAATACATGTCCCTGGCACGTATGGCCCGCTACCTGGAAGCCTACGATTGGTTGAGCCGGGAACACCTGCCGGGCAGCCTTCCCAAAGAGTGGATGAAGGATGCCGCCAATTACCTGGTAGAAAATTTATGGCGGGACTTTCGCAGCGGCAAACATCTGGTATCGCTTAAAAATACCATCGATTTTTTGATCAAGGAATATCCCGACGAACGCACCTTTGTCAAAGCCAAGGAACAATTGCTCATCGCCGAAATCGATCCCAAGGGTGAAGTACCCCCGGTACTCGAACTACCCGATTCCGCGTGGCCGAAAAGCGGTAATATCGGCGAACGCACGGCGGAACTCGACGCCCAGATTCAAGCCCAACCCGTTCTGGACCCTTGGAAAAAACGCCAGGATGCCTATGCCCTGTTCGTGGGCATTGCCCGCTATCAAAATGTCGAGGCGCGTCATTATGCTGACCGCGATGCCGTCAACATGAGTACGCTCCTGACCCGGCGCGGAGTCTTCCTGCCCGATAGCGAACACACCCGATTGCTCACCGATGAACAGGCCACCCTGGAAGCCATCGACCAAGGATTGGAATGGCTGGCAAACAAGGGGAAAACCAATCCCAATGCCCTGTTGTTGTTTTATTTCTCCGGTCTGGGATCACCCTGGGGCAGCGAAAAGTCCCCCGTGTTCATCGATGGTTTGCTCCTGCCCTTCCAGGTCGATGGCCGTCAGATCAACCCGCATACCACCATTCCTCTGTACAAATTAAAAAACATGCTCGCCAACCTGCCTGATCGTGAGATCGTCGTCGTACTGGATACCTGCTTCCACGGCCAGGGGATGTGTGGCACCCGATTGAAGAAACTGGCCGCCATGCCAACCAAAGAGGGATTTGCCGATACCCAGGGGTGGGCCGTGGCCTCGTTGCGCACCGACTCCGGCCTCAACGATCCCGCCCGCCAGGGGGCCTTTACCTACGAACTGATACAAGGTTTGCTCGGAGCCAAACCAAAGCCTGACCATGGGGAAAACCAAGGCGAGCATGTCGGCTGGATCACCCTGCGGGAAGCTTTTGGCTACGCCCAATCCAAACTCAAGGGACACAAATCTTCCTTCGATGGCTTTTTGACAGGTCCAGGCTCCATTCGATTGACCCGCACGCATGGAGAACATTCATGAATGGTGTTTCGCGATTGTGGATGATGGGGGGATTGCTGGGTGCCTGGATCGTGGGACATCCCCTGCTGGTCACCGGCAACATGATCGATGAATGGGAACGATTCGATACCGCCAGCCACGACAAACGGGCTGATGAAGAACCGGTTCCGGGCAAACATTGGACCGATTCCTTGACCGGAATACGCTTTGTCTGGATCACCGGGGGCTGTTACACCATGGGATCGCCACCGTGGAAGGAGCATCGCGAAAACGATGAAGGACCTGTGCATCAGGTGTGTGTCAGCGATTTTTGGTTGGCGGATCGGGAAACCACCCAGGGGCAATGGCAATCCATCATGCGGATCAACCCCTCCCATTTTCAGAAGGGGGAAACCTTCCCTCTGGAGCATGTTTCATGGATTGATGCCGAGGTCATCAGCGCCAATCTGAATGAACGCTTCCAGGGCAGGGCGCACTTCCGCCTGCCCACCGAAGCGGAATGGGAATACAGTTGCCGGGAGGGGGGCGACAGCATCGACTATGCGGGACGCTCCGATGTGACGCAACTGGCCTGGTTTGCCGACAACAGCAAACAGGCAACACAACCCGCAGCCACCCGTCAACCCAATCGACTGGGTCTTTACGACATGAGTGGCAACGTCAGGGAATGGACCCTGGATACCTATCACCCCGGCGGCTATCACAAGCATAAGGAAGAAAATCCAAAAGTTATCGAAGACGACGCCTTTAAAACCGTTCGCGGTGGCAGTTGGAAAGATGGTGCCACCAGACTACGCTGTACCAGCCGTTCTTTTGCGCGCACGAATGCAAAACAATCGGATCTGGGATTTCGCCTGGCGGCGGTTGCCGGAGGTGCCCCGGAAATCAAACGCTCCCCCACGACCGGCTTTCCCTTTTAGGAAACCTTCCTCTTTTTTCTTCAACAATCGGGTCGGTCCACATAATTCTACTTTGTCACATTTCCAGTTCGGCGTTTGTAGCTTCTGGATCCCCGCTTTCGCGGGGATGACGGTTGCCCTTTTTCAACGGATTTTCTGCTCTGTCATCCCCGCGAAAGCGGGGATCCAGGGCGTATATTCTAATGTGACAAAGTAGAAATAATCAATCCCCCCCCGGTAACTCTTCTGGTGTGATGATCGTTGGAGGTGTTAGTGGCAAATTTTTATAGACGAAACGCCAATTTCAGCGAGAATCAGCCTTGAGATCGTAAATCCAGCTCAAGGCCCTTCAAGTGAAATTCATTGATCCACGCATTGATTTTGTTTTCAAAAAAATCTTCGGCAGCGAGGATGCCAAAGATACCCGATTGGGCCAGTGAAAAGATTGCCAAAGCTGAGTCCCTTTCCCTGGAGGAGTGGAGTCTTCGGTTTGTAGACGCCCAGTCTCTGGACGACGTTTTCTCGGACAAGGTGTAATGGAATGGTCCGCCCCGCTCCAGAAACAGCATCAAATGCGCCAGGATGGAGGTTCTGACAACCATCCAGATAAAGAAGCGGAGCGAACCATGGACAAGTGTAACCTGGGTTCGGATTGCTCTGTGGTGCTTGGAATTTTACAAAAAAGGGAGATGTATATGCTGTCCCAGGATTCAAACAGGAGTTGGCGAGAAATCACGGATCCAGGTATTCATCATGGAAGCCGAGTGAATTCAAGGCACTTGATTAGAAAAAAATCCTGTTCTTTCCGATTAGTCCATCCGGCCAGATTCTAGAAGGGTGTCAATTTCCATTGGTGTCCCTTCCGAGTTGCGGCTTGGCAAGATCGCATAGTTCAGTGGGTGCGAATCCCACCCAGGTAACCGAGAACACAAACTTTGGCCTGAAGCAAAGAGAGGACCCGGTCTACTCTCCTTGTTCTATCCTGCCTGATTTTGGTTGCAACTGGAGCCAAACTTGACAAATTCCAGTAGACTGCAAGACTGAAATCCTGGAAAATCCAAGAGTCGACAGATTTGTTCCGACTTGGGAAGGGAACGATTCATTTGGAAGAAAAAAACGAAAAAACCTATTGGCACCGCCTCGTCGGCGAAATGCTGAAAGTGTTACTGGAGCCCGTTGGCATCGAAGTACGATCAGAAGTCCCTGTTGTTCCTGCCCCACCCGTAGCGGATCTCATTTTGATTCAGCGCAGGAACGTTGGAAAGAAGGGCTGGACAGAAGAGCAACGTTTGCGATTGGCAGACGGGCTGCAAGATCTTGAAGCGGACCAGGCCCTGGTCGAGCTTAAAATGACCGAGAGTCTGAACGACGATGCCCTCATGCAGATTTTAATATACGACCATCTCTATTTGAAAGCTGCACAATTGGAGCGACATCAATTACGAAGTGTTATCATCAGCTCCATAACACCCCGGAAAGAATTTTTGGCAAGACATTCTTGCAAACCTGTTGGGCCAGTTGGCGTCTATGAGTACATTCCTTCTTGTAGTGGTGCCGTTCGGTTGATTTTTCTGAACGAATTGGCAGACGAACCACAAAATGCTCCCTTAAAATGCTTCGCCAGTCGCCATAATGAACAAAAGAAAGCTTTCGAGACAATAAGTCATGCCAGGTTATTCAAGTTTTCCGTGGCGTTTGGCCAAATGATTGCCGGTTTATGGAGGTTGCAGATGAAAAGTGCCTTGAACAGTCCTGAGATGGAAGAAATCACACCGGAGTATGTCAAGCAACTTGGGAAAGAATGGTTCCAGTCCATGATGGATGCAACACCGGAGGAGGAACTCTTTTCCTTGCCGAAATTGGAACATCGTTTGATTCGGGAGCGGCAGGATAGCAAGCAAAAAGGCGAAAGAGATGGTGAAAAAAAAGGCGAGGCAAAAATGCTGACAGGCCTATTGCAACGCCGTTTCGGCAACGTACCCGACTGGGCCAACGAAAAAATAATCAAAGCAGATCTGTCATCCTTGGAAGAGTGGAGCCTTCGCATCTTCGATGCCCAGTCCCTGGACGACGTTTTCTCGGACAAGCAATGACGGACCGAGAAGACTTTTCCGCAAATTCTTTTTGTAACCAATCGATACCGAAAGCGAACACCGTTTTGGCTGTCCCTTCTGATTGCTCCATCCTGCCTGATTTTGGACATAATGGGAGCCTGTCCCTTCCGATTGCTCCATCCTGCCTGACTTTGGACGCAACTGGAGCCAAACTTGACAAATTCCAGTAGACTGCAAGACTGAAATCCTGGACAATCCAAGAGTCGGCAGCTCTGTTCCGACTTGGGAAGGGAACGATTCATTTGGAAGAAAAAAACGAAAAAACCTGTTGGCACCTCCTTGTCGGCGAAATGCTGAAAGTGTTGCTGGAGCCCGTTGGCATCGAAGTACGATCAGAAGTCCCTGTTGTCCCTCAACCCGGCATAAGGTGGGGTCGCTTTCGCAAAAAACGCGAAGGCGACCCCGTTAAGGCGCACCTCTGAGCGCATTTTCGCAAAAAACGCGAAATTGCTTCTTGTGAAGGGGGACGGGAAAATCAAAACCCTGGGGGCAATCCCCCAGCCCCCTTTTTTCTTTCAATATTTTTTCAATCGACCAACAAGCATGCATGGGACAAAGTCAAATGAACAATTATCCCCCTTCAACCCAGAAATAAGTCCAGGAGCAGAGCCTACCAATGTCCCGGAACCCCTGGCTTTGTTCCCAAGACGATCCTTAAACAAAAGCTACAGCGCTATTCCTCCTTTTCCCCTTCCCCCTCTTCCTCTTCTTCCTCCATTTCTATGCCGCCGACCACCCGGCCCAAAAAGTCACGCACACCGCTCTTGACTCCGAACAAATCCTTGTTTTTATTTAGAAGTTTAACAGGATCGTCGCAAGGTTCCAGGCTGTAATGCAACGGTTCGTCTTCTTCGATGACATCCTCAAGGATGTAGATTTCCGTTTCATCCTCAAACCAATCTTCCATCTTGAATTTTCGCGGTTCCTCCAATTTGGTCAGAATCACCTCTTTGTTACCGAATTCCAAAGTAACGGTCTGATCGGGGCGCAACTTGGCAATTTCGACAGATTCCATGAATAAGATCCTTTACGCTCTAGCGCTGATACGAGCAGGGGGAAACAACAACGCACCCATTCCAACAAACATTAAAAACCCAGCACATCCCTCATGGTATACAAGCCCGGGGGTTTGCCGTTGAGCCACAAGGCGGCCTGAACCGCGCCCCGGGCGAAAGTCATGCGGGAGGATGCCTTGTGAGTGACCTCAAAGCGTTCCCCTTCACCGGCGAACAACACCGTATGATCGCCGACGATGTCACCTCCGCGAACAGTGGCAAAGCCGATGCTTCCGGGAACCCGCGCCCCGGTATGTCCTTCCCTGGCGTAGACGGCAACGTCCTGGAGTGGCTTTCCCATGGCCCCGGCCACAGCCCGCCCAAGGCCCAGCGCCGTACCGGATGGGGCATCCACTTTGTGCCGATGGTGCGCCTCGATGATCTCAATGTCATAGGTTTCACCCAAGGTCGAGGCCACCTGGGCCGCAACCTTGAACATCAAGTTGACACCGATGCTGAAGTTGGGGGCGAAGACGATGGGAATGTCTTGGGCCGCCCGGGTCAGTTGTTGGACATCCCCTTCCGTGAGGCCGGTGGTTCCGACAACGAGACCGGTATGATGTTCAACCGCCCGTTGCAGGTGATTCCGGGTGGCCTGTGGCAGGGTGAAATCGATAGCGACTCGCCCGGCGGCGAAACCATCGTGTATTTGCGAGCCAATGGCCACACCAACGGGTCCGATACCTGCGACCTCCCCGGCATCGCGACCCAAAAAGGGCGAACCATCCTGTTCCGTTGCCCCCACCAGGCGTAATCCCGTCACTTGGCTGACCGCTGTAACCAACATGCGGCCCATGCGACCCGCAGCACCCAGAACGGCAATATCCACTTGAGCCATTGTTTGATCCTGATGTCCGGATGTAAGACCTGGACTTTAGAATAAGGGAGTTTTGCATATTGGCAAACAAAGAATTTCCAGCTACACAAAACCCAACATGACCGATTGCTCAGCGTTTAAAAATGTCGGCGAGTTTCCGGCAACTTGACTTGATAAAATCACCATTCTCCGCTATTTGATCCAATTCCCCACCATCAAGGTGAACGGCACCACACCCTTCATTGACGCAAATATCCACAACCACAGGGCCTTTTGTGACTTCAACCAAAGATTGCGTACCGCAACGGAAACAATGATATCTGTGTTTCTCCCGATAGGTTTCATCCGATCTTTGTTTTTCGTCTTCGCGAAGACGCTTGATCCGTTCTGCATCCACCTTGGCGAAATGAGCCTCTTCGGCAGGAATCTTGACACTAACGCGTTCGGACATACCATCACCCTCTTTGTTATTGATGTTATGTTGAGAAAGCCCACACCTCCCGACATCCACCAAGTATCACGTATCAACACCATTCGAGCAGCCCTTGGAATATCAGCAGTGGATGCCGATAAACCTTAGCTGGCCACTTTGTCCAAAAATTCTTTGACCTTGTCGAAGAATGATTTGGACTCCGGATGGGATTCCGCATCGCTGCAACTGGCCAATTCTTCAAAAAGCTCGCGTTGACGTTTGTTCAGTTTGACAGGTGTTTCCACACGCACCTCGACGACGAGATCACCGTAGACCCCCGGTCGATTGAGATGCGGCAAGCCTTTTCCACGCAATGCCAGCCGACTCCCGGTCTGGGTACCGGGGGGGACCGTCAGACGCGCCTTGCCACTGAGACTGGGTATTTCCAATTTTCCACCCAGGGCCGCCTGGGTGAAGGTGATGGGCACATGACACAACAAATCGGCACCAAAACGCTCAAACATGTTATGGCGGGCGACATCGATCATGATGTACAAATCGCCAGCCGGGCCACCTGTCATACCGGCCCCCCCTTCACCCGACAAACGCATGCGCGTTCCGGTATCGACGCCGGGGGGAATTTTGACCGTCAAGGTTTTCTCGCCACGCTTGCGACCCTGACCGCGGCAAACAACGCAGGGGTTGCGGATGATTTTGCCCCGGCCACCACACGCCGCGCACGTCCTGGCGATGGAGAAAAATCCCTGTTGCGTGCGGACCTGACCCATCCCCTGACAGGTGGGACAGGTTTCCGGTCCGGAACCCGGCTTGGAACCGGAACCTTTGCAGGCCTCGCACTCCAGGACCGTGGGGATACGAATTTTTTCCTCGACGCCATTCATGACGGTTTCCAGGGTCACCGTCATATCGTAGCGGAAATCTTCACCCCGTTGCGGCCCGCCCGCCCGTTCCCCACGCCCACCGCGACCACCTCCGAAGATATCGCCAAAGAATTCCTCGAAGATATCGCCAAAACCACCGCCAAAGCCCGAAGGATCCCCGGAAAAACCGCCCCCACCGCCGCTCTGGTTCAAACCGGCATGGCCGAACTGGTCGTAGATGGAGCGTTTTTTCTGATCCTTCAAGACTTCGTAGGCGGCGTTGACCTCCTTGAACTGAGACTCAGCATCCTTGTTTCCAGGGTTGCGATCCGGATGCAGTTGCATGGCGAGCTTGCGATAAGCTTTTTTGATCTCATCGCCGTCCGCACTGCGATTGATCCCTAAGGTTTCGTAATAATCTTTCGGCATCTAACGATCAGTCTTTCTTGGGGTCTTTGACTTCTTCATACTCGGCATCGACCACGTTATCGGCTCCATGACCCGCCGCTGCCCCTGCGCCGCCCGCTTGTGGACCGGCACCGGCAGCACCGGCACCCGCTGCTTGAGAATCCTTGTATACCGCTTCGCCCAGTTTCATGGAAGCCTCCATGAGCGCCTGAGTCTTGGCTTCGATGGCATCGGCATCCTCGCTGCCCAGAACACCTTTCAGATCGGCCAAGGCTTTTTCAATCTGTCCCTTCACCGTGGCATCAACCTTGCCGCCATGTTCCTTCAAACTTTTCTCGGTACTGTACAGCATGGAATCGGCCTGGTTCTTCACATCGATCAAACGACGCTTCTTGGCATCTTCCTCGGCGTGCGCCTCGGCATCATGGACCATTTTGGCAATTTCCGCATCGGTCAAACCACCGGAAGCCTGAATCTTGATCGATTGTTCCTTGCCGGTTCCCTTGTCTTTGGCGCTCACATGCACCAAACCATTGGCATCGATATCAAACGTGACCTCAATCTGCGGCATGCCCCGTGGTGCCGGGGCGATACCCTCCAGATCAAACTGACCCAGAAGTTTGTTATGGTTGAACAATTCCCGTTCACCCTGGGCAACCCGAATCGTCACGGCCGGCTGGTTATCCTGGGCCGTTGAAAACACTTGCGATTTCTTGGTCGGCACCGTGGTATTTTTATCGATCAGCTTGGTAAACACACCACCCAGGGTTTCAATGCCCAGGGAAAGCGGCGTGACATCCAACAGCAACACGTCTTTGACATCACCCTTCAGGACACCACCCTGGATCCCGGCACCAATAGCCACCACCTCATCGGGATTGACCCCCCGATGCGGATCCTTGCCGAAAAATTCGGTAACCACTTGTTGCACCTTGGGCATGCGGGTCATGCCACCGACCAGAATCACCTCATGGATATCCCGGGCACTGATCTTGGCATCCTTCAGAGCGACACGACACGGCTCCAGCGTGCTTTGAATCAGATGATCTACCAACGATTCCAACTTGGCCCGGGACAAAGTGATATTCAAATGTTTCGGTCCCGAGGCATCGGCGGTGATAAAAGGCAGGTTGACATCGGTCTGCGTGCTGTTGGACAGCTCAATCTTGGCTTTTTCCGCCGCTTCCTTCAGGCGTTGCAGCGCCATGGTATCCTTGCGCAGGTCAATGCCGTGTTCGCGTTTGAATTCGTCGGCCAACCAGTCGATGATGGTTTTGTCAAAATCTTCACCACCCAAAAAGGTGTCGCCATTGGTCGACTTGACCTCAAACACACCATCGCCGATTTCCAGGATGGAGACGTCAAACGTACCACCACCCAGGTCGTACACCACAATCGTCTGCCCACCCTTTTTATCCAGACCATAAGCCAGGGCGGCTGCCGTGGGTTCGTTGATGATCCGCAAAACATCCAGGCCGGCAATACGTCCCGCATCCTTGGTGGCCTGACGTTGCGCATCGTTGAAATAGGCCGGGACGGTAATTACCGCTTCGGTAACCGTTTCCCCCAGATAATCTTCCGCCGTCTGCTTCATTTTCTGCAAAATCATCGCCGACACTTCGGATGGGCTGACTTTCTTGCCGCCAAACTGCACCCAGGCATCGCCGTTGTCCGCTTTGACAATGTCGTAGGGGACAAACCCCTTGTCCTTCTGCGTCATCGGATCATCGAAGCGGCGACCGATCAAACGCTTGATGGCAAACAAGGTATTTTTTGGATTGGTAACCGCCTGACGCTTGGCCGCCTGCCCCACCAATCGTTCACCCGAAGAGGAAAGGGCTACCATGGAGGGTGTCGTTCTGACACCTTCGCTGTTTTCGATAACCTTCGGGTCACCACCTTCCATGATGGCCACGCAGGAATTCGTCGTACCCAAATCGATGCCAATAACCTTGCCCATCGTAAGCTTCCTTTCCCTTGGGCAAACCAGATTCCAATAACCGGTCCGCCGTGATAGTTGCAGGTGAAATCCTTCTTCCCAGCCGTTGATATGGGTATCCCGGGTGCGATTGTCAAGACCATGCGCCCGCTTTTTATACCCCCCCTCCCAAGGCAAGGCTACCGTTTTTATTCAATACTCATCCATATGACGTATGTTTCGGCTTCAGGCCTTGGCAACGGTGACCATGGCGGCGCGCAACAAACGACCCCGCAACAAATATCCGGGTTGCAGTTCGGCAACCACCGACCCCGGCGTCGCCTCTGGAGCCTCCACCTCTTGCACCGCCTGGTGCAGATTGGGATCAAACGGCTGACCCACGCACTCGATACGGCTGATGCCATGGTTACCGAAGATACGCCGCAACTCCGCCTGCACCATGCCCACCCCGTCCACCAGAGCTTTGATCGCCGTATCCTGGGATTGCGGCATGGCACCAAGCGCCCGTTCCATGTTGTCGGACACGCTCAACAAATCGCGTGCGAACCCCTCCACGGCGAAATCCCGTGCCTGTTGCATTTCACGGGCACCGCGTTTGCGAATGTTTTGCATCTCAGCCATGGCACGCAAGGTTTCATCCCGACTTTTGGACAAAGCCGCCTCGGTTTCCTCAAGCTTTTGCCGCATCGCAGCCCATTCCTGGTCCCCCGATGCCGTAGCAGAACCCTCCTCCCCACTCCCTTCCGCCGAAACCACGCCATCGGCTTCATCAGCGACAGTGTGAGCATCCGCACCCGTGGACCCGGGCTGTTGCGCATCGGCACCCCGCCCGGTCATCTGTTCGTTGGAATTATCCTGTTCAGTCATAGCTCTCGAACATCTCTCCAAGACTAAGTTGATGATTGTGATGAATCGCCGCCACGGAGTAACAGGCCCGGGCACCTGTAAAAACCTCGTCAAGAGTACTCGGGCAGGGAACGTTCCGTCAATAAAGCCCCCAAAACCCGTGCGGTGAAATCCACCAGGGGAATCACGTGCGCATAGTCCAATCGGACGGAACCCAACACCCCTACGGCCCCCGGCGTGAGATCACGTGGGCCGAAAAACGGTGCCGCAACCACCGAACAGGAATGATCCGGTACGATGCCGTTTTCCGATCCGATGAACAAACTGACGCCATCCAGTTTGTCGCACTCCTCCAGAAGATGGATCAATTTTCTATTTTCTTCCAATACGTAGAACAAGTCGCGCAGGCGGGCCAACTCCTTGGGGGAAACACCGCCCTGCCCGGCAAAGCCGAACAGATTCATGCGACCGTTGACAATCAATGGATCCTGAGAGGCTTGCAATACCGAACTCTCCAGCAGGTTGCGACACAGGTCATGAAACATGTGTTCACCCTGTTCCAACTCTCGCTGCAAGCGTTTTTTAACCTCAGCCAAGGTTTTGCCCCGCATTTCCCGACTGAGATAGTCGGCAAATTCGTCCAAATCTTTTTGCCTGAGTTGCGTTTGCAGGTGAATGACCCGACTTTTGAGATGCCCCGACTCGGAAACCACCAATGCCAGAATCCGTACCCCGGCCTCGCCCTCCCGGGAAAGTTCGATCAACTGCACCCGGTGAATCACGACATCGAGCATTCTCGGGAGACGGACGATGCAGGCATTCGGGGTCATGGCCGCCAGAACCCGACTGACCTCCGTCAAGGTTTGCTCCATGTTGTCGCCGTGGGTACACGCCGCGATGATCTGTTTTTTATCCCGGTCCGACAATGGTGTCCGGTCCAGTAGCGCATCGACGAAAAACCGCAAGCCCAACGGGGTGGGTCGCCGACCCGAGGATACGTGATCCCGTTCCAGATAGCCCATGTTCTCCAGTACGGCCATTTCGGCGCGAATCGTGGCAGGTGAAAAATCCAAGCCATCCATCTGGCTCAACGTTTTCGAGCCGATGGTCTCCCCACGATGGATGTAGGCATCTACGATGCGTTGCAAGATGTTTCGATGTCTTTGTGTCAGCATGTCCGACCGTCTGCACCCTGGATACGCCTTGAGAGAACCACCCCGCCACCCGGCTCCGAACGGCCCGCTAACGCCATTTCGCGCCGACCCGGCAGGATAACAACACTGGGAAATCATGTCAACGCAGGCCAAGTCGAGTCAGCTCGCTACCGGATGCCAATGGGACGTGCCGAACGCCGGGTGAAACCACATATAAGGACGACTCTATCCGATTTCCATAGGTGCAGGCAGAGAACACGCAACATGGGTTCCATAAAGCTTGATATGTTCCATGTCAGCGCGAATTCGTTCCAGACTCTCCCGGGTATTGCGATATTGCCCCTGCATTTTGATCAACCAGCCGTTGTCATCCCCACCCGCCACTTTTTGTTGCAACGTTTCAAGCAAAAGTCTGCCTTGCTCCAAGGATTGTTCGAGCAGTTTGGCGTTTGTTTGCAATTGACTGATTTGATGATCCTTGATGGCATCCAAATTTTTACTTCCCCGCAGCATGTCGAGGGAGCGCCGATCCAGGAAAAGTTGGTGTGCCCAGAGGAGACGCCGTTCCAGGATGGGGTCCATGACCGCATCCACCGGACCAATCTGCTGAAAGGACTCCTTGAGCTTGCGAATCTTGCGCCCCGAGCGGGTCAGATCCCCGGTTTGCGCCACATCCTCAACCTGCTGGATCAGATGTTCCTTGTCATGCCAGTTCTGTATCGTTCTCAAAATGGTATCCATTGGAAAACTTTCAAATAAGTGTGGACGGCAATCCCATCATGCCACGGCACGGGGCGTCAATTGTTCGGAATATGCCACCTGGGGGGGACTGGGAGCAAACCACGGCATGGGTTCCTCGCCCACCCATTTTCCCCGAAAAAAGGATATCACACCTTGTCCGAAAAAACCTCATCCAGTGACTGAGCATCGAAGATGCGAAGGCTCCACGCTTCCTAAGGATGACAAGTCAGCTTGGCTGAGGTGGACCCCATTGCAAGGACAGTTTTCCAGAAAATTTAAGCTACACTTTGCCCCCAATTGAGTTCTCTGCTCTACATACCTTGACATGCCATTCCAAATGGCAAAGCTGGCGGTGCCGGATGAAAGGCAGTGGGTGGGACGTACCGCAAGGCAAAGGTCATGCGCGCATGAGTCTGAAAGCAGGCCAATCCCACGAAGAATCATCGGCAGGCATACCCGGCTACGGGCCAGAAGATGAGGTGACAGTGTCGGGGATACTTCTCCCCTGGCCGGGGATGTGCGGTTGGGGAGACTCTGGAACAGGGGGGGTGCAGATGGGCTTCCCGTTTGTACCCAATCGAGGAGTCAAACCCCCGTCATCCCCAGTGAGACGAAGATACTGGCACCCCGTTCCCGGATCCAGGACGACGATGGGGGCGAAGCGTGATGCGTTGACACGAACCTCCTCCCGAAAAAAAAGCAAGACGATCCAGCCGAACCCGGATCCAAAAACCAGAGGCCACAACCACCCCCTCCAAAACTGAGAGCCCTTGCCGTCCATAGAGTTCCCTTGTCAGTGTCCGCCGGGAAGAAACTTGACCAGGGCAACGATAACTCCCGAAGTTCCAATCATCCACTTGATCAGGCGAATCTCCAGTTCTGCAAGATCCTGTTTGGTGGCCAAGTCATTGGCCCTGGCTTCCTCAATCTTCTGAAACACCCCGGAGAGTGCCTTTGCCTGTGCTTCGGCCTGCGCAGGGGGCACGCCAGCACCTTCCTGTTCTTTCGCAAAGGCCAGGGTGTCAAACGGTATGGTTGTACTCATGTTGGCTTCCTTCCAGGGTGAATCCAACCGACTCTGGGAAGCATTCTATCCCACCGACGGGTAAACCGTCAAAACCTACGCCACCGACTTTGACGTGTCACCCCACCCAAAGGCAAACAGCAAGACAAGTTCCACGTTTCGACCAACCAAGGGGAAAAAATATTTTTCCCAACGAAACCGCAGCTATCTTGGGATGTGTAGTTATTGTCATCCTCGCCCCCGATTCAAGCATTCGAGGGCAGGCTTCAGCGGGGATCCAGAGGACCTTCCTACCTCCCCTGACTTTCTGGATTCCCGCTTTCGCGGGAATGACACTGGAAAACTACGTTTCCCGTGTTGGTTGCGGTTGAATTGTTGTCTTTATTTTGAAATTTGAAAATATCGGATTGAAAGTTCACGAATTTATCCAACGGATTCATGAATCAATAGGTGACAGCTTTTCTACATTCAATATTGTAAAAGCACGCTCAGAACATTAAACTGTATCATTATGTCGTTATTGTTTGAAAGATCTGCATCTATTGACAGTCTTTGTCGGATTGTTAGGATGATTTAACAGTATCTATCAATCCGGCAAGGAGAATGAAAGATGGGCTTTGAAACTGGCAATCCGCTCATCGAACAAGGTTCCGTTGAGGGAACTTTAGAGAACGTGGTTGACGCCGTTGAGAGTGTTCGTTTCGCCTTGGGAGAAATGGGTGGCGGACGGGTGACTGGTATCTCTGATAGGGTTTGCTGGGGGTTTTTTAAGACGCTGCAATCCGTGGAAAACGCGGTTGATACGCCATTTCCCTGTCAAAATGAAATGGATGGGTGGGACTGCTATGGACGGTGGTTTCCTGCCAGGGAACGAGTTGACGGACGTTCACCCCATCACTCGCGTCCGACCAGGACAATGGTGGAATCCCCAAGCGGTACAATGCCGATACTCCCGCACAGGATTCACCCTGGCCGTGTGTAGGTCTCCGGAGCAACCAAGCAGAAACAAAGGCAGAATCAATCCTGGTGCCGTTGAATCGGGATGGCGTCGATCCAGTCCATGGCTTTCGACCGAATCCACCCTGCCTGGTTGACACCACCAATCCCACCCGGTGCGGTTGACTCCACCACCGGAACCAAAATCTTTCGGTACACCGACGGCACGCACACGGCCAGGGAAGATTTTCTCCTGGCTGGAACCCAAAGCGGGAAGCGGGTATGGCAGGGATTTGGCTGACGGGTGATTTTTTCCAAGTGGGTACTATGTGGGTACTGGAACAAAAACGGCCACCTTGAGAGTGACCGTAAGTGTTTGATTCTATTGGCGCGCCCGGAAGGATTCGAACCTCCGGCCTACTGGTTCGTAGCCAGTTGCTCTATCCAGGCTGAGCTACGGGCGCTTGCTTCGGCTTCAGTGATTAACAAAATTACCAAACGTTGTCAATAGCGAATCACACATTCTTTCGATCAGGGTGGTAAGGAATCAAAAATACGCACCATGCTGTCGTAGCGTCTTTGCGTGACGTTTCCCGAGGAAACGGCTGCTTTAACGCCGCAACCCGGTTCATGACGATGGCTGCAATCGGCGAAACGGCATGGCCCGGCATGGGTTGCCATATCACGGAAATAGTGGGCCAACGACCCCCTGGTTACATTGACCAGGCCGAACTCTCGTACGCCCGGGGAATCGATGAGGCTTCCCCCTCCAGGCAGGTGATGCAATCGGGCCACTGTGGTCGTATGACGTCCTTGTCCCGTTGGTTCATGGGATTCCCCGATGACGGGTTTGTCCCCATCGTCCACCCAGCGGGCGATAATCGATGATTTCCCGACGCCCGAATGACCGGCCAAAACACTGATTTTTCCGCGCAGGAGCTGTTCCAATTCCGGCATGCCCGCGCTGGTGACCGCAGAGATTGGATAGAGACGATACCCCATGGTCAGATAGGGTTGAAAGCTTTCCAGGGGAGTCGCTTGCGGTGCCACCAGATCCATTTTATTGAGGACGATGACGGGTTCCAGGGCGTTGGCTTCTGCGGCAACCAGATAACGATCCAACAAACCCAGATTGGGTTTGTCGGCGGACAGGGTCACCAACAAATAATCGATATTGGCAGCAGTTGTCTGTATGCCACCCCCGAGGAGTGGGCGAGGCAAAGCATTTTTTCGTTCCAGGATTGACCAGATAACGCCTTGCAATGGTGTTTTGGTGGTGCGACTCAAACTGGCGAGATCGCCACACACGGGTTCCATTCCCGCTGTTTCACGGACAGCACAGCGAAATCGGACGCCATTGGCATCTTCAATTTCCACATTGAAGCCGAAATGGGCGACCACCCGTCCCACTTCGGGTGGCATAAGTTCCGTTTGCGCCAAACGTTCGAAAACCACCAGATTGTTATCAGCCTTTTTCTGTTGTCGTTCCTGACGCATCTCCGCAATGCGGGCCTGCTGCCGGTTGGTTAATCGTTTGGCGGGATTTTTTCGCGGCATGGTGGCAACAACGAAGGCGGCAATGGCTCAGTTGGTCATGTGACTACCCCAATCCACCAGTTTGACCGGATCGACACCAATGCCCTTCAAAGCCGATTCCCAACGGGTGTTGATAGGGGTTTCAAACAAGATATGGCGGTTCAGCCCGGACACCAGCCAAGCATTCTCTTTCAGTTCCATTTCCAACTGTCCGCTGGCCCATCCCGAATAGCCCAGGGCGAACAGGAAGCGCCCCGTGGAACTGCCCTCGACCAAGTGTCGCAAGGTATCGGGATTGGTCCCCAGGTATAAATTTTCAGCCACCTTGAGATAGCCCGGGACATCCAACAGGCCTTCGTAAAGCACAAATCCCCGATCAACAGCAACGGGTCCCCCCTGGTAAACGACAGCGGGCTCGCGATGGCCCCAATCCAGTCCGAGTTGATCCAACACTTCCTGCATACTGGCCGGGTGGGCTTGGTTGATGACCAATCCCAACGCCCCTTCCTCAGTGTGTGAGCAAATGAACAAAACCGACCGCTCAAAGTTGGGATCGTCCAGGCTGGGCATGGCAATCAATAACTTACCCTCAAGGCTTTGGCTGCGATCCATTCGTTACCCCCGGGGTCAGGCGTGAATTTGATTCAGGCTGGCATGCAAGCGTTCGTGAATACCATCAAAACCACCATTGCTCATGATGATCACATGGTCACCCTTTTTCAGATGGTGTGTTAAATATTCCTGTGCTTCGATGCCATTGGCAACCACTTTGGCTATGGGCTCCGATCCGGTCTGATGGGCATTGAGAAGATCAACAACACGATCAACATCCAAAAGTTGGTTGGGACTCAATCCTCGCGCTGCCGGTCGTGTCAACACAACCCGATCAGCCTGGCTCAGGGCGGCGGGCAACCGATCCTGGTGCGCCCGGGATCGCATGGTATTGGAGCGTGGTTCAATCACCACCCAAACCCGGGTGGCGGATCCCACTTTGCACTTCAAGCCGTCGATGGTGGTGGCCATGGCGGTGGGGTGGTGTGCGAAATCGTCGTAGACGTGGATATCGTTGACGACGAAGCGTTCCTGCAAACGTCTCGCCACCCCCTGGAAACGTTCCAATCCCTGTTTGATCCATTGTGGGTCCATCTGATGGTGCAAACAGGTTGCCGCAGCTGCCAAACCATTGCGGACGTTGTGCCGTCCCAACAGTTGCCAGTGGATTTGCAAAACCTCTTTCTGATTGTGCCACAGGCTCCAATGTTGACCATCGGGGCGGTGCAAACGCGCGGTATATTGGCAATCATCCCGTTCCAGGCCATAGGACACCACCGGGGTTCGGGAGCCTTGGGTCAAGTCACGCACTTCCGCATCGTCCCAATTGGCCATGATTTGCCCGTTGGCGGGAACCAGCCGCAACAACAGGCGGAACTGCACGCGAATCGCTTCCAAATCGGGGTAGATGTCCCCATGGTCAAATTCAAGATTGTGTAATATCAATGTTTTGGGGTGGTAATGCAAAAACTTGGGGCGCTTGTCAAAAAAAGCGGTATCGTACTCGTCTCCTTCGACCACGACCCAGGGACTTTGGGGGAAGCGTGCGCCCACGCCGAAATCGCCGGGGATGCCGCCGATGAAGAAGCCCGGTTTCCAACCCGCCTCATGCATCAAGCGGGCGATCATACTGGTTGTTGTTGTTTTGCCATGGGTTCCGGTGACGACTACCGGATGTCGACCTTCCAGAACATGTTCATGCAACCATTGCCCGCCGGAACGGTAGGGGATATCTTTGATGAGGGCGGCTTCCAATTCAGGATTGCCACGGGAGACGGCATTACCCACCAGGACCAAGTCGGGTTTGGGATCAAGATTATCGGCGCTGAATGTTTCCTTCAAATCGACGGGCAGGCTGCGCAAGAAATGGCTCATGGGGGGATAGATGCCGCTATCCGATCCGGTAACCCGCCACCCTTTTTCCAGGGCCAGGGCGGCAAGACCCGCCATGGCTGTTCCACAAATTCCGATGATATGCAAATGGGGCATGGATCTTCAATTCTCCCATCTCAAGGGCCAGGGGGGAGCGGGTTGGGTACGCCCGAGCAATGATCGCAACAGGGACCAATCAAAAAAGGGGCCTGGATCCCACTTACGGCCCGGGGCGACGTGTTCGTGGCCGACGATCCGCTGTTCCCCGAGCAGGGGATATCGAATTCTCAGGGTTTGAACGAGAGAGGCCAGGTTGGTGTATTGCACTGGGGTGAAGGGGGTTTTATCATCCCCTTCCAGTTCGATGCCAATGGAAAAATCGTTCACATTATCGCGTCCCTCCCAGACACTGACGCCGGCATGCCACGCCCGATGGGCGACAGGGACATATTGTGTCACGGTCCCACATCGATCAATCACAAAGTGCGCTGAGACTTTCAGAGAGGCAATTTCTTGGAAAAAAGGATGCTCTGGGATATCCAGCACTCCCAAAAACAACGCATCAATATGGGGACCGCCGAACGCACCGGGTGGCAGGCTGATCGCATGCACCACCACCAAATCGATGGTGACCGCAACGGGCCGGGCGTTACAGTGGGGAGAGGGGTGATAGCGGAATACTGGAACCGTCAGGGGACGTTCTCCACCGAAACAACTTCCGGAATCCTCTCTTTGAGGACGCGCTCAATCCCCCCTTTGAGGGTCATGGTTGCACCCGGACAGCTACCGCAAGCGCCACGCAAACGAACCTGGACCACATTCCCTGGGGTGACGTTGACCAACTCGACATCGCCACCATCCCGTTGCAGGTAGGGCCTGACTTCCTCCAAAACTTTTTTAACGCGCTCGTGCATGGCGGCTTTAAGCTCACTCTTGTCACAGTGTTATGACGGCTGCACGCGATGAAGTGGCGTCCCGTAGGGGAATCGAACCCCTGTTACCGGCGTGAAAGGCCGATGTCCTAGTCCACTAGACGAACGGGACGTGATCGCAAACGTGTTCGAAGCCGTCGTTCGGTTGCCTACAGTAAAAGGATTCTGTCTGATTGGCAACCCCATCTTTTACAAAAAAGAAAAAAAAACGCTCCCCATTCCCAACCGGCCTTGTTTCAAGGGTAGGTTATCAGGAGTGTCGCCAAGGAATCAATGACTTGGTCCAGCGCCTCTTTTTCCGCCTTGATCCGAACGGCATCGGTGGAAGCACCTGACTTGGGCTCATAATATCGGGACGTGCCGGTCAGTGTCGGGAGACGGCGGGTGGTTCCGCCTTCGAGGAGGACGGGATGCACCTTGATGGTCAATTCAAACTGGTCGGAGCGTCCCGAAGAGGTTTCCAGGATGCTGACGCGGTATGTTGGATCCAGTTGGATCCGCAGGGATCTTTTGGGGGCATCGGGGCTTTGACCCGATGGAGAAAGCTGCGTGCGCAGACGATCTTTGATTTGTTGTGCCAGAACCGGGTTGGCATCGGTTCCCGCCCCTTCCATGGTGATCGTCGTATTGGCCCATTGCTGCCCTGGCTGCGTGACATCGCCGACGAAACGATAGCCACAGGCCCACAGGAAAAGGGTTGGGAATAAAAGGGTCAGGATGGATAAACGGTATCTCATAAGGGGCGACCACGCTTGAAAAAAGTCAGGAATCAGACCTGCGACAATCCCGCATCATGACCGTGAATCGGTCTGAAATCCAGGGATGTCACGCGCAACCAGGTGTTCGGAGGTCATTCATGATGCCAAAACCTTCTTGAGTCGGATTAAATCTTCCCAAGCCTCTTTCTTTCTGGCAGGGCTTCGGAGGTAAAAAGCCGGGTGATAGCTGGGTATGACAGGAATCCCGCGCCAACGTGGCATTTTGCCACGAATCGCCCCGATGGGACCGGTGTGACCCGTCAAACATTGAATGGCAAACTTTCCCAGGGCGAAGATAACACGGGGTCGAATGATTTCCAATTGTTCAAACAGGAAGGGTGAGCAGTGATGGATTTCGTCCGGTAAGGGATTCCTGTTCCCCGGGGGACGGCATTTCACCACATTGGCGATATAGACATCCTGTCGTTGCAAGGCGATTGCGGCGAGCATCTTATCGAGCAATTTGCCCGCATCGCCCACAAAAGGTTCACCGCGGCTATCCTCTTCGGCCCCTGGTCCCTCGCCGACAAATACCACCGGGGCTTCCACATGGCCGACTCCAAAGACCATGTTGGTGCGCAGGCGTGACAACTGGCACCGACTGCATGGCATCAAAGCGTGCGCCATGGCCTGCAATTTTTCCCGGCGTAATTCCGTGGGCAGGGGAGGGGTGGTCAGTGCGGTGGGGGGCGCAACTTCATCAAGTGGGGGAGGGGACCCTGCGGGGTGACCGCCCTCCGTGCGCCCCGTGGCGGATACGGAACGGGGCGGTGGAGCAACGGCATCCGCTGGTGTTGTGACGAACAAGGCCTTTCCAGTCAGGGCGGCCAACGTACCGGGTGGGGGTGGAAAACGTAAGCGGTCGCTGGTCAGAACATCAATGCCAGCAACCTGCCAATATTCCAAGGTGGCGGTTACATCGATCAGGTTCACTTAGTTCCCTTGAGCTTAGGCGGCGAAGAAGCGTTGGAAACAACAATCAATGGCCTTGTAGTTCGTTGACACGGTTCGCTCGCAAATGTATAAGCCTAGTGAGACACCAGGGGCAAGTCAGTCTGATCGTCATCGCTCCCGGGCGGCTAGCTCAGCGGGAGAGCACTGCCTTCACACGGCAGGGGTCACAGGTTCAATCCCTGTGCCGCCCACCAACAAAAACAAAGACTTACGGCCACTCTCAAGGTGGCCGTTTTTGTTCCAGTACCCACATAGTACCCATCAGGAAGAATTTCACATCCCCTCCAGGTTCACTTTCCGGGCTTCTCTCTCAAGCAAAACAGCCCGGCAAAATCTTCATTGCGCCAGACCATCACCGGGTCTACAGGGCATCAGGTAATCCGTTGATCCCGTGCTTCCCTGCCTTCCGTTTACCAGCAGAGCGTCTTAAAGACGTGCTGTGCATCATTCGTTTCGATTACCGCAACAACTGTGCCTGCCTTCCGTTTACCAGCAGACCGTCTTATACATCAGTCGTCACGATAACCATGACACCTGTGCCTGTCTTCCGTTGATCCGACCAAGGTATATCGATAATCGCTACACCTGCATGTTGGCAATAAATCATCAATGTTGTAATATCAACACATGGATGAGCTACTCGCCACCCTGCCACACGAACACAATTTAAGCCCTGAAGCCCGCCTTTGGTTGGGAGTGTTGAAGTTGGCCGTTGAAGATTTGCAAGACCCAAGACACGCACATGCTGCAAGAAGGTGGATCGATGACCGCAGAACATATGCTGGATCCTTCAGATTCGTCATGGATGTTCTGGGCATTGATCCCGGTTGGGCACGATCAGTGATTAAATGCTTCATTGCAGCATAGAATATTTTTATATATGTAGCATATTGTAACAGGACGCTGATATGATAAATGTTAATAGTGCTGTAATCACAAAGCAAAACCGGCTGGCAACGAAAGGCAAGAAAGCCCGGGTTCTTGAGGCGCTATCAAAAGGCTGGACACACACCAAAGCAGCAGAATTTGCAGGCTGCCACCGGCCACAGATAAACTATTGGCGCAAGAGTGATCCAGCATTTGCACAAGCGTTCCAGGAAGCCCTTGAGGCAGGGGCAGATGTATTGGAGGATGCGGCCTTCACTAGGGCCGTTGAGGGGGTCATTGAAGACGTATATCATCAGGGGCGGGTTGTTGGGCAGAGAGTTGCTTACAGCGATGACATGCTGAAATTCCTTCTTGCGGCAGCCCGGCCAGAAGTTTATGGACGTTCCAAGGTTGAAATACAACACTCTGGCAGCGTTGATTTCACTGCCATGGTGCAATCGGCATATCAAGCTGCAAAACGGGATGGGGTGTTGCCGTAACACCCGGTTTAACGCTCTAGAATTGCTCCAAGGCATAGGGTAAGGAGAGTAGTATCCCCCAGGGGCTTTGAAGCGATTCTGCGAGCGGGAAACGCAATACGTGTAGGAGTAAAGCTGGTCGGATCCGTTCTGACCATCTTCCATGTGTCGGCTCAAAATTGAGCTGACGTTGGAATGGATTTAGCCCCGGTTGGTCGCTAAATTTGGCGAGCGTTACAACAAAGTCTTGATCTTCAACAATTCCCTAGATTTGGTGAGTTGCAAACTTTCAAGGGGTCCACTCGGAATGGACCCCTGTAATCAGTTCGTCATGCCGGGCTTTTTGCTTGTCTTACCTCGGTATCCTTTTCAAGGTCTGCAATCACGTGATCCAAGGTATCAATGGAAAATCCCATGGTCCTCACAGCAAAAATTAAAAGCACCATTTGGCCAGTATTGTAGTGATTTAGCGACACCTTTGTAGCTGCCGTTCCACATTCAATATTTTGAAATATTTTTTTCAAATTTTTACATTGCTACGCTCTCAGAAATTCGCTACCTTTTCGGTTGATAGAGGGAAAATCTGTGGAGGGGGTAATGTTGCGACATGAGGAAAATCCGAAATCCGAAATCCGAAATCCGAATAATCATGCGGAAAATGAAAGAATCTCTGAAAATCTTGAAAAGATGAATAGTGATGAGCTTATTGATTTAGTTGATAAGAGGTTTCTTGATCTTTGGGGGAAGTTGTATATGCCTAAAGATGAACTTCCACTCTGATTTCCAAAGATTTTCACTGCCTCATGGAAGCAGAAGGACTGCCAATATTGAAGACGCTGTTCATGCATTGAAGCACAACAAGGGTAGCATTTCAAATGCGACCCTTCCGGCCAAGCCAACCTTGATCAAACCAACACCAAGCCTCACCAGACGCATTCTAAGCCGTTTTAAAGCCAAGGAAATATAAAACAGCCCGGCCACAGGGAAGCAGGTAAGCGCAACGTGACTATCTGTCACTTTGCAACAGAGCTTCTTAAAGAGTCATTCTTGAGGTTTTTAAGTTCTTCTCCTATCAAGTTTTGCAGGTAACGTTAGGTTACTCGCAAGCCGAACCGAGTGCCATTTCGTCAGGCGGTTGGTAAGGATACCAGTCTGACTGGTATCCTGCCCAGAACTGTCACGATTATCGTGACGGATCACTCCAACTGATGGTGTGTTCTTAAACAAAGTAACCAGCGGTTACTCAGTTGGCCAAGGGTGTATGCACGGCATATATCCTTTTCATGCATTGACAAACAAACATTAACAAAGGCTTATCTTCACTGCAACCGATGAACAGGGCCGTTGTGGAAGAAGGTATCTCCGCACAGTTCACGCAATTCCTCGGCTTGCTCTGTTACCTCGTCAACCGAGGAATCTGTAATCGCTGCAACCTGAGCGGTCGTGTAGAGAGGTTCCCCCTCATCAGAATAACCGTGTGGTTCAGGCATTGGTCCAAAACACTCTTCCATTTTTGCACGCATTCGCTCCATAAGCTCTGGCGGGGAATACTGCATGGCCTGAGCAAACAATCGTGTGCCTTGAAACCAGGGTCACACTGAATCCCGTGATCAAGCCTTTCCATGGCCTCAGCAAATTTCGGGTGAAACTGTTTCACGGGTAAATCTCCTTTCTCGGTCAATTGGTTATGCACGACAAATCGATATCATCAGGAAACGCGTCTTCGGGGGCAATCCAGTTCTGAACCTTGAACCATGCCCACCCAGGTTTGTACCCCTTTTGTTCTGCAACCCGTTTTAAACGGCAATATTCATCCCACTTCCCCGGTGGCCATTTGCTGTGCTTGGGACCAGTACCAGTGATTTCTTGGAGTCTGCCGGGCTTGACTTCAATCACAGGTTTTACCTTGGGGACAGGCTTCACCCAGCCACACGGGCACCCTTTGTCGCGTAGGCGTAATGCCGCATGACAATGTGGGCAAATGGTGGCAAGTGGCGAAAAGGTTGAGGAAACCTTGGCCTTCTTGGCGTGTAACTTCCATTCTCGCGGATCCCCGGGCAGTCCATGCCGAAGTGCTGCCCCAGAATGGTCTAAGACGCGGGCATCTGTTTTTCCATGGAATGGTCGTAATACCCTGCCGGCCATTTGTAAATAAAGTCCAAGACTGGCAGTTGGTCGGGCAAGAATGCAACATGAAACTGATGGACAATCCCAACCTTCGAGCAGAATGCCACAATTCGACAAAACTTTAATGCGCCCCTCTGCTAGATCGGCCAACGCTGCATCCCGTTCAACAAGGGGCGTTGTGGCATCGATATGGCTTGCGGGAATCCCTGCCACGTTGAAACAATCACGGATATGTTCGGAATGTTTGACGCTACTGGCAAAAACAATGCTTTGCCGTCCAAATGCCAACTTATGCCAATGTGAGACAATGTCGCCGATAAGAGGTTTCAGGTCCATCGCTTGTGAAAGCTGACGTTCATCGTAGTCACCACGTACAATTTTCACATTGGAAAGATCAGGTTGTGTCGGGGCAAAAACACGGCATGGAACCAAGAAACCTTGATCAGTGAGCATGCTGATAGATGGCCCCTCAACTATGGCGTCGAACAAATCACCAAGGCCAGCACCATCACCCCGGACTGGCGTTGCTGTCAGACCGATCACATTTGCTGACGGAAACCAATCCAGAATTTTCTTATAAGATGCTGCCGATGCATGATGGGCTTCATCGATGATAATCAATTGAAAACTATTAGACTTGTCACGCCTGACCATCGTTTGAACCGAAGCAACCTGGACCAGTGCGGCAGGATCATGCCGGGGATCATTGCCCATCAGAATTCCATGCTGAATGCCAAAATCATCAAGTTTCTTGGAGGTTTGGTTGATCAACTCCCGACGATGAGCCAAAAACAGAACATGCCTGCCCAAGGCCACCGCACGTCGGACGATTTCGGAAGCAATAATGGTTTTACCCGCTCCAGTGGGAAGCACGGCCAACACTCTGCCGTGTCGATGGATTGACAAGTGAATTTGCGCGATAAGGTCACGTTGATATGGTCGTAATGCCGGGCTGTTTTGTATTATTACTCCACAGAACTTGACATATTTGCGTTAATTTCAGGCACCAACAATTGCCTGTTCATTGAACACGGATGGGAAGTCAATATGACGGAAGCGAACTGCTGGCCACATGGCATT
>PEAK01000105.1 GCA_002753515.1 Magnetococcales bacterium | reverse complement strand
GTTTGGTGGGTTCCACGCTGGGCATCATAATCGTTGAACGTCCACGACCGACTCCCGAAGCCCCCCAAAACTTGTCGTTGGACAAGGGTTACGATTACGCACGGGTGGAAGAGGAAGTGCAGGTAGCTGGATATCTGCCTCACATTCGAAGGATCGGCGAAGAAAAGCTGGATCCAAATCAAGAGAAAAAATACCCGGCCAGACGATGGGTGATAGAGCGGACATTCGCGTGGTTAAAGGGTTTTCGGGCTATCCGCACGCGATATTCCATGTATGGAGAGAACTATCTGGCCATGATCAGGTTTGCATGTGCGCTTATTGTTTTCCGGCGAACACCGAAAATTAATGCAACTTAGGAGCCGGATATCCTCTAAGTTGCACCCATGCTCTTGCAGGAAGGCCAGTTGATGGGTATTTTCTACCCCCTCGGCCACAACCTTCAAATTCAAGGCCTTGGCCAATCCGATGATGGCCAGAACGACGGCGGCATCGCTGGTGTCTGAACGCAACTCTCGAACGAAGGATTGATCGATCTTGAGCGTATTGACAGGGAATTTTTTCAAGTAGTTCAGGGAAGAATAACCGGTCCCGAAGTCATCCATGGCCAGGCTGATGCCCAGCTTGCGTAAACGCCGCATGATGGCTACCGAGTCCTCTAAGTTGCCCATCAACATGCTTTCGGTGATTTCCAACTCCAGACAGTCGTGGGGCAGGCCGGTCTTATCCAGAATATTCTGCACCGTGCCACGCCATCACTGGCAACATAAAATCGTAACCAATCAGAAACACTCAAGAAAAATCTTGTGTCAGTTCGTAACCAGTTACGCTTGGCCCACCCAGGCTTCGTTTGGAACTCAGAACGGGAAGACTTAAAATCATAATTTTGCAATATGATGAAATTGTTGTGAAATATCATCGATACGAGCCTCGTGTCGAAAATCGGCATGTACACGAGGTTTCTGAGAATATGGCAGATAAGAGAAGAAAATAGGGTGTTTTGGGTGGTTTGGAGACACGAGAGTGGGTGAGACGAGGTTTTGGTTGGTTTTGTAACCATTGAAAATATTGGAAAATATTGGAAAATTTAGGAAACTAAAAGCCACCTAACTGGTGGCCGTGAAAAACAGAATGAGCCAAGAAAAAAGGTGTGGTGCCCAGGGACGGAATCGAACCATCGACACGAGGATTTTCAGTCCTCTGCTCTACCGACTGAGCTACCTGGGCATAGGACGAGCCAGAGGCTGTCATGTTGCTGATTTCTCCCTTATACTGACCAGATTGGGAGTTGTCAATGCTCTATTGCAGGGATTTCTAGTCGCCATGGTTTGGGAAGTACGGGTGTTGGCCCCTGAGGGGCGTGAGGAATTGTGTGCCGCTCTACTGGACGACGTTGGTTCACTGGGGTCGGTGATGGAGTGGGGGCCTGAGGCTCAAAGCCGGGTATGGGTCAAGGGGTATTTCCCGGATGCCATCCAGCGGGATGAGTGCGAGCTGCGTTTACGCTTGGCGCTTGCGGGGCGGCAGTTGCATCTGGAAGGCGAAGCGGGCATGCAATGGCGGCATCTCGTAGACGAGGATTGGGCGGAAGCCTGGAAAAAAGATTGGCGACCATTTCCAGTAGGGGAACGATTTTTGATTCGCCCCTCATGGTGGTCCCAGGAGGCGTCATCGCGACTGGTGTTACGGGTGGACCCGGGATTGGCGTTTGGTTCCGGGACTCATGAGACGACTTCGGGATGCCTGGAGGCCATGGAATGGGTTGCCGCGCAACGTCCATTGGGCGCTTTATTGGATATGGGGTGTGGTTCGGGAATCCTGGCCATGGGTGCAGCATTGCTGGAGGCGCAATCTGTGACGGCCTGTGACCTTGATCCCCAGGCGATTGAGGTCTGTCGGGAAAATTGCGAACTCAACGGCATTCAGGGAATCACAACCGTGTTGTCGCAAAAAGTTCCTCCGGGACCGCATGATACCATCGTTGCCAATATTTTATCGGGGGTACTTCTTGATTTGGCGGATGGTTTGCTCCGGGAATTGGTGCGTGGGGGGTACCTGATTCTTTCTGGTCTTTTGGAGCAGCAACTGCAGGAAATTCTTGTCGCTTACAAGGGCAGGGGCATGATCGAGCAGAAGATTTTGCCGAAACCTCCCTGGGTTACCGTCATCCTGCTAGCGCCTAAGTGATTGCGGTGTGACGGCTTCCTGCCATGGGATACCGTCGATCAACAATCCTTTGATGGTGGCGGTTCCCGAAGCGCTAATGCTTAAAATTATTTCACCTTTTTTGTTGCGGACTTCTGTTTCCAGGGGACGTGCATACTCTTCGGGGATATAAAAGCGTTCGATACCGGCGCGAAAGTTACTGCCCTGACAGGTTCCGAGGATGTACAGACTGCACTCGGGAGTTGCGGTATGTCCAAATGCAAAACCGAGGGGGGCGAGACAGACATGTGCGGGATACTCCTGAAGCCGGGAGCCGGTGCCGTTGTTTTCGGGATTGTTGATGCAGACCGGTTTTCCATAGTTGATGCGGAAGGTTAAATAATGGCCGGACAGGAGGTCGCGTGGGTCGAAACCTTCGATGGGCAGGTGAATCTCGGCACCATGTTGCAAAACCCATTGTTTGTGGGCAACAAGAGCGCCCAGCAGCACAATTGGAAAAAGCAGGGACAGGATGATACGGAGTTGTCGGCGGGTTATCATGAGGGTGCCATCCTCTCCATCCAATTGAGTAAGTGCTTTTGCACCCGAGACCATAACCAAACAAAGCCGAGTATGACGACCCCGGATAGGATCATGCCGATTCCGGCATCGATGAGACCGCCAAAAGCAGTAAAGAACAGGACCAGAAAACGCATGCCCAAAAGAAAGACCAAGCCATTGGCCAGGCGCAGGGAACCTTCACGTACCAACCAAGTGGCGGCCAGGGCGAACAGGGCCATGGTGAACAGGGCGGAGAACCAGTGGGAGAGTTTCAGTCCGATGACCAGGGGTGGGGTGGCGGTATAGAGGATAACCAACAGGCTGAGTATGATTTGGCCTGAGACGGATGGCTGGCGACGCTTGGCGATTCCTGCGAGGACCATACAGGCCCAGGCAATGCCTACCCAGGTGGTGGATGCATGCCAATGCCAGTGTTGACTGTTGGCCATGCTGGATGCATCGGTGACGATGATGATGCAGATGGCTATCAACCAGGCATGGAAGCGAAATGCCCGGGCGAATAATTCGGTAGTGGACCAGGGACGCAGGAGAATGGCGGCCAAGGCGCAAACCAGGGGCAGGCTGTAGCCGATGGTGAGGGCGCGTTCTTCTTCAGAAAACGCTTGCATGGGTGTAACGATCAGGCGATAGGAGAGTACGGCCAGCATGATCCAGATCCACACCAGGGGCAGCAGGGTACGTTGGCTCAGGGTGATGATGGGCAAGACGATGACTGCCCACAGGAGCAGGGCTTGGTCCAGACCTGCGGAGGCATGGTAGAGTTGTCCGATCAGGCCGATTGAGGCCAGACACCCCAGTGTGAACAGAATGATCAGCAACTCCCACGCCAGGGGGTGATCCTGGTCTTGCTGTTTCCAAATGCTGTAGGCGATTCCCAGCATCAATAGCAGATCGCTACCCAGTTTGATGGTTTTTGGGATTTGCTCCCAATTGGCGGCGATGAGTGTCAGGATACCAATGCCTAAAACCCCTGCCCCCAGGGACATGAAGCTGTACAGCAGCCAGTTGGTTTTCGACCGACCTTTTTCAAAGGACAGGATGGCGGCGGCCTGATCAGGGGAAATCAATCCTTCGCGGGTCCATTCTTGCAGTTGCTGCGGCATTCCGGGCATGGCTGAAAGACTTTCCGACAGGTTGGCTGAGGGGGTGGGTGGGTTATGGGCTTGTCAGCAACCGATGGCCACTCAACCATTACCACCGGGGCAGGGTCGTGAAAAAGGATAATTGATATAGAGTCGCAGAAATTGTTGTTTCCAAGCGAATTGCTTCTTGAATTCCATGGGAGTCTAATGTCAGGTTTAAGGGGTGCGGGGGGGGGACAGATGGTTGTCGTTTGGAGCTTGCGATCGTTTTATAGTTCTCGATGTTCGGCCAAGGCTAATTATGATTCGGTTCATCAAAGATCTTTCGACCAGGGCCACGGTTCTCATTGTTTTGGTGGGACTGATTGTGACCGGCTTGCTGGTTTATGCCGCCTGGGAACACTCGATGGAGAACGGTCGCAAGTTGTTGGAGCGGGAAAGTGACATTTTGGCGCAGGATTTTTCCAGCAACCTGGCTAACATTATTCACGGTATTCAAAATCTATCGTTATTGACACGGGTATTTGGCGGGGACAAAGGGGAAGATTTCAAGAGTTTATCCGAGCAATTGCTGTTGCGCCATTCCACGCTGCGAGCGACCATTCACATGCCTTTGGTCCGGCGTGAGGAGGTTGAGGTTTTCAACAAGAAAATGGCGGATATGGGTTTCCCCAATGCTTGGGAAAAGGATGTTGATGGTCCGTGGATGGAGGACCACAGGCTGGAAGATTTGCATTTACCCATTGAATATATCGAGCCCATGTCTTTGGTCAATAGTGACCTGCTGGGATTGGACCTCTATTCCCATCCCGTCTTGAAGGCGGCTGTTCTTCGCTCTTTGGATAGCGGTTTTCCCATTTTCATTCCACAGTTATCGGTTATTCGCCAATTGCAGGGATGGTTGATTGTTCAATCCCTTTGTTCGGGTCGCGTTGAACCGTCGTCAGTGGAGGAACGCCGATCCCGATTTTGTGGAGCCAATGCCTTTTTGGTGACTATCGACAATGTATTTTCGCCAGAGGCCTTCCCCGATCTGGAAGTCAGTCTGGTGATGGATACGGTGCCCGTATTTCCTGAGCGGTATCCGGGTAAGAAAGAGATTTTTCATAGATACGACCTCTCTGATATTAATGGTGGGCTTGTTTTGGATCAACTGGAGATCACAAAGAAAGTATACTCCACGCCCTGGCAAACGTTCTCTTTGGAGATCAAAAAACGCATTCATGGGCATGATTTGGATATTCTGTCACTCCTGTCGGCCTTGGTGACGGGTTTGCTTCTGGGTATGTCGATATTGCTGATTGTCGGACGATCCTTGATCCATGCCAGGTATTTGACCCATCGTAACGAAGAGATCGAACAGGAGGTACAGCGTCAGGCCTCCATGCTCAAGCTTGTATTGGACACCATCCCGGTACGGGTGTTTTGGAAAGATGTCACGGGGCGCTACCTGGGGTGTAACCAGTTGTTCGCCAGGGATGCGGGGCGGGAATCCACGCAAGATCTCATTGGTAAAACCGATAGTGACATGCCATGGAAGGGGGATGCGGATGATTATCGCCTGGATGACCATCATGTCCTTGAGACGGGTTTCGCCACGTTAAATCTTGAAACCATGCGTGTGAGTCCAGAGGGGAAGGAATTGTGGCGGCGGAGCAGCATGATTCCTTTGCCGGGGCTGGATGGTGAGATATTGGGCGTTCTGGGTGTCTATGAAGACATTACCGCGCAAAAAGAGATAGAAGGGAGTTTGCGGGAGCAGGAGGCCCGCATGCGGCTGGTACTTGATAACGCCGGTGAGGGTATGATCACCATTGATTGTGCCGGCACCATGGAATCCTTCAATCGTGCTGCGTCCAGGTTATTTGGTTATTCCGCTTCCGAGGTGATTGGACACAACGTTCACATGTTGATGCCGCAACTGCACCAAAAACGCCATGATCATTATATTCAGGGGTATATTGCGACTGGAAACTCACAGATTATTGGCAAAGGGCGTGAGGTTGCAGGGTTACACAAGGATGGAACGGTTTTTCCGCTTTTCATTACAGTCAGCAAATTGGAAATCAATGATGAGTTGCTATTTACTGCCATCATACGCGATTTGACCCGGGACAAGGAGAAGGAAACGGAACTCCTGAAGCTGTCCAGTGTGGTTGAGGGTAATCCCAATGCCATTATCATTACCGATACCAAGGGATCCATCGAATATGTCAATCCGCAATTTTGCGAATTGACTGGCTATGGTGTCGTCGAAGTCATGGGGAAAAACCCTAATATACTTAAAACAATGGACAACCCAGCCAAATATCGGGACTTGTGGCAGACGATCAAGTCAGGGCAAGTCTGGCGTGGCGAATTTTACAACCGCAGAAAGGATGGAAGTTGCTACTGGTCTGGATCCACCATTTCCTCCATCGTGGATCGGGAGGGCAATATCATTCGCTTTGTTGGTGTATCACGCGATATCAGCCAGGCCAAGGAGAATGAAAAACGGGCACGGGAAGCGGAAAATCAGCGGGAAAAAAGTGATATGCTGCTGATGATGTCCCTGGAATCCATTCGCGATGGCTTCGCCATTTTTGACAGCGACAATCGCTTGGAGATATGGAACCACGCTTTTCAGGAATTGCACGACAAGGTTTCCGATCTGGTTGTTGCCGGGACAACGTATGATGAAATCATGCGGGCGGCCATTGAACGGGGACAAATCATCAAATCCACCGAGTATCGCGAACTTTCGTCGAAGGAATGGCCCAAGCTGACGGATCGGTTTGTGCAAACCTTTGAAGAGGAGTTTAGTGACAATCGTTGGATTCGCATATCGGAAAGCCAGTTGAATGATGGCAGCAGTGTGGTGGTCTATTCGGATATCACCTCCTTGCGGATGGCCAAGGCGGAGGCCGAGGCGGCGGCTCGCGCCAAGAGTGAATTCCTGGCCAACATGAGCCACGAAATTCGAACGCCGATGAATGCCATCATGGGTTTGTCGCATCTGTGCTTGCAAACGCAACTGACGCACCGGCAAAAAGATTACATCCAGAAGGTCTATAATTCTGCGTCATCGCTGTTGAGAATTATTAACGATATCCTTGATTTCTCCAAGATTGAGGCGGGTCGATTGGACATGGAGGACATCGACTTCACCCTGGATGAGGTTTTGGATAACCTGGAGGCGTTGATGTCTCTGAAGGCCAGGGAAAAAAATTTAGAGTTTTTGATTCAAACGGCGGCAGATATTCCACCAATCCTCAGGGGGGATCCGTTGCGCTTGGGACAGGTTTTGATCAACCTGGTCAACAATGCCATCAAGTTTACCGAATCGGGTAGCGTGACGGTTCAAACCCGGGTATTGCACCGGACGGAGCAGGAAATTCGCCTGGAATTCGTCGTGCAGGACACCGGTGTTGGCATGACTCCGGAGCAGCAACACGGTCTGTTCAGCCCTTTTACTCAAGCCGATTCGTCCATTACCCGGAAATATGGGGGGACGGGACTGGGACTGGCCATCAGTCGTCGTCTGGTTGAATTGTTGGGCGGTGGGATTCGGGTGGAAAGTGAGTTGCACAAAGGATCCCAGTTCATTTTTGATGCCCTTTTGGGTATTTCTTCCGAAGCCGCAGGGCGCGTGGAAGTCTTGGGACAGACGCGACCGGAGGGCTTCACCCGGTCATCGGTCGATACTTATCGTGACTTTGGGGCGGTTTTGTCGGGAGCCAGGATATTGGTGGTGGAGGATAACGAGATCAACCGCCAGGTGGCCAAGGAATTGTTGGAACAGGCCAACGTGATGGTGTTTGTGGCCGAGAATGGGCGCAAGGCTTTGGATGTGGTGGCAAGGGAGTCTTTGGACGGAATTTTAATGGATGTTCAGATGCCGGTGATGGATGGGATTACTGCAACGCGGGAAATTCGCAAGGAGAAACGGTTTTCTGCGCTACCCATTATTGCCATGACAGCCAATGCCATGGCGAGTGACCGGGAAGAGTGTCTGGCAGCGGGGATGCAGGAGCATATCGCCAAGCCGGTCGATCCGGGTGAATTGTTTTCCAAGCTGTCACGCTGGATCGTCCCGGCGCATCCCTTGCCGATGCCGGTGCCGATGGAATTCTTCCCGGTAGAGGATCAGGAATCTGTCGGTGAAGTACCGGAAATTAGCGGGATGGATATGTCCGGGGGATTGCGACGCATGGGGGGGAATGTGCGCGGCTATATTGGTCTGCTGCGCAAGTTTTGTACAAATCAAGCCCCTGTTTGTGGTGAGATCAAAATGGCCCTGGAACGTGGTGATTCGGGAACGGCGTTGCGCTTGGCGCATACCCTCAAGGGTGTCACGGCTACCATTGGGGCGCTGGAACTGAGTGATCATGCCAAAAAATTTGAACTTGCACTGAAAGATGAGAAAAACTCGTTACACCTTATGGATATGCTGGACAACCTAGCCCTTGAGATCAATTTTGTCATTACAAGGATTCGGAATGCCTTGGCGGGTTTTGACGATACGAGTGAAATCACCGTGGCCCGGGAGGAAACTCACGATGTACTCGTTCGCCGTCAGGAACTGATCCAAAAGGCTGCCAGGCAGTTGGCCATCTTTGATGCCGATGTGGAGCATACCATGATGTCTTTATGGGATGGTCTGGTCTCGGAAGCGATGAAAGACGACATGGAAAAGATGCAACGGCAAGTGGCCAGCTACGACTTTGAAGGTGCGCTGGAAACATTGCGGCAATGTGCCCGGGGGATGAATATCAAGCTGGATACCAGCATGTGAAATGCAGCCCGGACCGAACGTTACCAATTTCGGAAAATTCTCTGTTTTTCTTGTTGCAGTACAGCATGGAGTAATTCCGAATTCTCTTTGGCGGTAAGTTTTTACTGGAAAAACACTGTAGATAAACGACATTCCTCTCATGCAGGAGGATAGCAGAAAGGATAAGGTTCTCTTTTGGTATCAATCGGTTTCCAAAAAGATATGCGGAAAAAACTCCTCGGTCCATCACAACTTGTCCGAGAAAACGTCGTCCAGGGACTGGGCATCGAAGATGTGAAGGCTCCATTCTTCCAAAGAAGACAGATCCGCTTTGGCTATTTTTTCGTTTGCCCAATCAGGTAGGGTGCCGAAACGGCGTTGCAACTGGCGGGTTAGGATTTTAGCCGCTTCTTTTTTTTCGCCATCCTGGCGGCCTCGCTGTTCGCCTTTCTGTTCACCATCCTTCAACGCCTTCAAAATGATTGGCCGGAACACCTCGTTTTCCATTACATTGAACGTCAGTGACATTTCTTCAGCCTCCGTTTTGACGACCATTTCCAGTCCGTTTTGACGACCATTTCCAGTCGACGCAATCTGGACAAGATGACCAATTTTGTCAGGGCATCGGCCCTGGTTTTAATCGGCAGTTCGTTTATTCGATACAAAATTTCCCTGATCACCTCTTTTTGGTTGTCGATCCGACATAGGATAGCCAGGATATTTTCTTCCAAGGATGGGCTGTCCAGCAGTTCTCTGCAATCAATGCTACGGATGTCAATCACCTCGTAGCGGAAGGACAAATTTGGCTCTTCGATGCTCGATCCGCTTTGCCACTCTTTCAGCCCGACATACAGCACCTTCTGTACCAAAACCCTGTTCGGATAACGCTGACGTATGACCGAGTAATACATCAGCATGCGCCAGTCCATGACCTCTGATCTGCCGTGCAACTCCAGATGAAAGATCGAATCATCTTTCAGCAAGAATAACAGATCAGGAAGACGCTTTTGGGTGGAAGCGAACTCTACTGACAAAAGTTCTACGGCCTCACGTCCGATCAGAATCTGCAGCAAGCGTTGCGGCGGCTTTTCGAACAAATCCTTGAGGGTGGTATCGTACTGGGATCGGTTCTTTTCTTTTTGATTTTCCATAATTCCTGTTGGCTTCAAGTCAGCACTGGCACCCGGTTCCCACGTCGCCAGACCACCCGTAAACATTTTCGTCCGAAACTTGATGCCGAGATATTGGGCCACGGTGAAACAATACTTCCACAGTCAGATTCTCCAGGATTTCAGCCTTGCAGTCCACTGGAATTTGTCAGGCACGGTTCCCATTGCGTCTAGGATCCAGCCAGATGGACCAATAGGAAGGGACAGGGGCAAGTGGAAACAGCCTCCTCACGCTCCAATTGTCCTGGATTTCACCACCCACGTCTACTGGAGTTTGTCAAGTCTGGATCCCATTACGTCCAAAATCCGACCGGATGGACCAATCGGGAGGGACGACCGCCTCAGGATTCCAACGCCTCCTCGCGTACCTTTTCCGGCGGCCAGCGCCAGGCGATCCAGCGGCGATAGAGGGGGACAGCAAAATCATAGGCAGCACCGTTGCCCACCAGGATCTCTTGGTCCAAAAGGGCTTCCAGGCGTTGGTGGATGATGTCTCGCGGCAGTGCCATGCCCGCCGTTTGCAGATAGGCTTCAACCTCGGGGGTGGTGAGGGGCCGTTTGGATTCGCTGGTGCGTCGGGCCAGGGCGGAGAGGATGCGGTGGAAGGTTGCGTCTGAATCATTCCAATGGCCGTCGAAGGAGGCGTTTTCATTGAGCTGGACCACCTTATCCAGGGCTAGCTCCATGTCGCGCAGGCTGACGTAATGATCACGGCTGCCGCCTTCGTTTACGATGTCATCGAAATGATATTGAATTGTTTGGCCGATCTTCTGCAACAGGTAGGGCTGGCCCCGGGTAGCGTGGTAGGCCTCGTCCAGGGCAGCGGGGTCGAACTCCAGCCACCCATCCCCCTGCTGACTCAACACCCGTTTGGATTCGGCCTCGTCCAGGTAGGTCACCGGGAGGATGTTGGTGGTGTTGAAAAAGATGGAATCGTATTCCCGCCCCATGGCCTTCAAGGCGTGGGTGCCGCAAAAGAGCAGTAATTCTACTTTGTCACATTTCTCAGGCCGGCGAAGTTCATGCAGGTAATTGTTTTCACGTACAAATCAATTAACCATTGCGTTTCACGGCTAATTCATCCAACACAGATTGTTCGTTATCAGC
>PEAK01000104.1 GCA_002753515.1 Magnetococcales bacterium | reverse complement strand
GAAAAGAAAAAAAAGAGGGAAGAAAAAAGATTTCTTTATCTGATTTTTTGAAGAAGAGAAGAAGATCCCACTCGCATTTTCAAGCCGGTGGTGTTCCTACAGTTCCGGACCGGTGCTGGCACATCATCGTCACTTTGCGAGTGCAGTGATGTCGTTACTTCGTATCATTCCCATCATTGGGCTGTCGAAGGCGTTCTTCGTCTTCGTTGATCTGGGGACGGTACTGTTTCCACCGGAGCAATTCTCATGAGCAAAAAAAACGAATATGTAGCCGGGTTGGTACTGGCGGCACTGCTGGCGGCATCATGGCCCATGGCCTACTTGTTGGACCGTTGGACAATGGGAGCCCTGTCCCATTGGGAGACATCCGTGTTTTGGAAACGAGGGGGTGAATTGGAGGGGGGGCGGGAAGAGTGTAGCTGTCGGAGTAAACCCATCAAGGCTTTTCGTATGGGGCTGCGCCAGGATCAACCTCTTTTTCCCAGAAATATCGTACCATGAGTACGATTCGGCTATCCGCACGCCGTCTTATTTTTGGCGTTCAGGGGGGAAATCGACCCGGTTGCAGACGCTCAGGATACATTGGGATTCGGTTCATCCGGGGCGATCGTCACACCTTCATCAAGGACGTTGGAAGAAACATTTTGCTTATCGAGCCGGACCAGGCGATTTACGAGGATTTCAATCAAACAATCCTTGATTTTAATTTGTAAATGCATGGGGAGTTCCTCCATATATTGATTCTTGAGAACGAAACAAACCGTTTCATCAGTAGCGATGACATTGGATGTTCTTTGTGTTTTCAGAAGAAATGAAATTTCACCAAAGACATCACCAGGCTTGATCGTATTGAGAATTTTTTCAGGATTATCATTTTTGGTGACCCGCGCGGAGCCCCGGAGCATGACAAACAATGAATTTTGATCCTTATCATTTTCACGTATAATAGTATCACCATCTCGGAATCTTGCCAGAAAATACGTCATGCTTAACAGCAATCTTTTTTCCGTATCCGTAAACTTGCTAAAGAATGCGATCTTATTGAGAATAGAAAACAGATTTTTATTCATCGTTAACCTCGGATCATGATGAGACGCTACCATAATTAAATTAAATCAAACCATCCTGTCATGATACCATGAATTTGCCCCATGACATGTCAAAGACGGGTTCCCCCAAGCCAAGCTGCCAGTACCCGGGGTGCCGATGGAAAGTACCAATGGACGTAGGAGGCGCGTACATTGGCCAAACGCAGGCCCGGATCACCCCGATCCAAGGAAAACGCCGGCGGCAACGGGGATGCTTCCCGAATGGAATGGTGAAATTCATGGCCGCGCATCCCGGAATCCTCCTGCCGATATCCCAATCCCGCCAAACGGGATGTCATGATACTTTGCATAGGCAAAAGTCCTGCCATAGGCCAGGAGCGACCCGCCAAATCCACCAAATGTTCCCCCAAAGCCATCATGCCGCCACATTCGGCCAGTATGCACGTTCCGTTTTGCCCCAATCGCGTTAGTTGTTGCAATGTCCGACTTTGTGACAATTTTTCGGCATGCAGTTCGGGATATCCCCCGGGGAGCCAGATGGCGCTACAGGCGTCAGGAATCGCATCACCCGCCAGGGGTGAAAAGAAATGAACCGTTGCCCCCATCTGCTCCAGGCATTCCAGATTGGCGGTATAGATGAAACTGAACGCCGCATCCCGCGCCACAGCGATGGTTTTGCCCTGCAATAAAGGTTCGACATGCAACGAAAGGTCTGGTTCCCTGGCGGGCATCGGTTGAAAAAGAGAGTTAAAACGTTCTTGATCCAGATGCAGGGCAGCGGCCAATTGTTCCCATGGGGGGGACGAAGTTTCCCCGGGCAGGGTTAATCCCAAATGCCGCTCTTCCAAAGTCAAATGCTCATGGCGTCCCATCCATCCCAACAGGGGTGGTGCGTGGTTGTCGTCCAGCAATGCCGACAAACGTTGGGCATGTTGGGTCGAGCCAACCTGATTGGCCAGTATCCCGGCGATGGTGAATCCTTGTGCGGCGGCGGCGAAACCTTGTACCAAGGGCACCAGGGAGCCCGCCATGCCGCGTACATTCACCACCAAAAGCACGGGCAGACCCAACACCCTTGCCAGATCGGCGGTTGACCCCGTTCCCCCAACGCCACTTTTGCCATCATACAATCCCATCACCCCTTCCACCACCCCCAGGGCATGCCCCCTTTTTTGCTGGTAGAGGGTACGACAGGCTTCGTTTCCCAGCATGAAGGTATCGAGATTGTAGGATGGCCGCCGGCTGACCTCCTGGTGCCAGGCGCCGTCGAGATAATCGGGACCCGCCTTGAAAGGCGCTACGGGAATGTTTTGTTTCGCCAGATGCGCCATGAGGGCCAACGTCATGGTCGTTTTGCCCGAACGGGACTGGGTAGCGGCCAGGATCACTCCAGAGGAAACACCCATGGCATCCATCGTTTTTTTTAATTGTTATCAAGTCTCAGGGCGTGCTGAGATTCCAATGAACAGATCTTCTGGATCACTGACAGCCCAATGCCAGTGTAAACCCAATAAACCATCCAGTGAAAGTTATTCCGCTGTCATGATTTGTAGGGCAGTTTTTCCTGTGGGATCGGCAGGTTCTCGAATTCCGGATCTTTATGGACCAGGATTGCACCGACCTCCAAGGCTGCGGCGGCAATCCAAGCATCTCCCAATGAGAGGGGATGATTGGCCTTGATGCGGGCCGCATTCTCCAACAGTGAGGGCGATTCGTGAATCCAGCGGATCGGCAATGCGAGGCAATGGCGGTAAGCTTGGCGTCCTGCAGTTTCTCCTTCATCCTTCCAAACTCGATAGAGTATCTCCATCAACGTGATGAAACATCCGTGGCACGCATTTCCTCCCGTAGCGGCGTCATGGAGCAAAATTGCCACTCGTGCCGCGCCCGGCTCGTTGTCACGCAGTGCCAACAGGGCCGATGTGTCGAGCAGAAATCCGCTCATGCTTCTTGTCCCAAGTCGCTCCGTCGCTCCGACAACAAGCGTTCCGTCCCACCACCCTTACCGCTGCCGCGAAATGCAGCAATGGCTTGTTCTGTTGTGCATTGAACGGCATGTCGACTACGTAGGACATCAGGTCCCACCAACCCATAGCGATGTTCCAAATAACCGATAAAGTCCAACACTTCCAGCATCAATGGCTCCGGTAACCGGCTCATTTGATCTTGAATTCTCTCAGCAAGGTTATCTATCATTGTTTTCCTTCCTGCTGTTTCATCCATCCCCACAGTATACGCGCGGTTTCGTTTCTTTTTCCAGCCAAGGAAACTAATTTCCCTGGAGTTTCAGTCAATACATGTATAAAGTGTTTCAAAAAGTAATATCGTTATTTGCCTTTCCCTTTGATCGTTCTTCGTAACCTGATTATACGGAAAAGGGTCTGAAATTGCTCTGAGAAATACTACAAGAACCGAGAATCATGCATATTTTTTGAAGTTTTGCCAGTCCCTCTCTCGTGACTGAATATAGGAGTCTTTATGAGCATGATCGTTCACTATCAGGTGGCAGATGGTAGCAAGTGTTGGGCTCTACATGTCTGGTCGGATGCAGGGAAGTGGGATCTGAAAGGAAATGTAATCGGGAACTACATAGACTTTCAATTGCCCGCAAGAATTGGTGATCCGCGCAAGCTGCATTTCAAGTTGCGCTCGGAGGATAACAACTGCACGTACTGGGAGAATGATCTTTTTGTCAGAAATATCAGGCTTTCGTGTGTTGAAACCGTATGGATTTTTCCGGCCTCTCCTCGGGTGATGTACGAGCAACCGTTCCCGCCCGGAGTGGCTTTCGCGACCGGCGACACGTTGAAATTTCACGTAATCACTCGTAACCGTTTCAGTGGTGGTGCCATTTACGTGTGGAATCCCTATGACAATGGCCAAGCCCCCATTTCGTTTTACGAAACGGCACGCAATCAAAGCACCTCCGAGTCAATATTCGAGATACCTCTGCAAGACTGGATGACAAAAGGCTTTCATTTCAAATTGAAGAAAGAGGACAGTCAGGGGGACCTATGGGAATCGGATTCTGCTAATAAGGTATGGCGCCCAAGCGACGGAAAAGAGATGTGGATCAAGAGTGGACAAGTCAATATCAGAAAGAGACCCTTGGTTTTGACCCCGGTTTTTCTGGAGGTGCTGTATCCCGCTACTATGACATCGCCGCCGACACTGTGCCGGAATGACCTTGGGGAGGATCGCAAGGATCAGATCTCTGCTACTCAGGATCAGCCATATGCGCAAAGTGCATTGTTCCGGGTGGCTGGTTATTCTGTGGAAATCTATCCCGATGCACCCTACACGGTTTGTAGGCCGAACGACGTTTGTACGGCGAACGACGCGGAAGAAAGCGTTTGCTCGAACATTCATGCTTTTCCCCCGGATCCGAACGACGTTACGGTTCCGGCACGTTTTGTCCTTGGTCAAGAAGGCTGGATTGATTCGTTCCCAAAAGTGATTCCGTCGGCTCGGATCATAATTGAGCCGCGTCCTTCACTGTCCGCGTTTAGTGGTGGAATTAAATTGAAAGCATCGGTGGACGAGACACAGCCCTATGAAAGCGTTTCTGCCACCCAGCAAACAGACGGAAGTTGGCAAGCTACGTTGAATGTCGTGGTTGGTGCACGTACCTATGTCAATTTTGTCCCGGAAAACGGATCGGAAAGCAAGCCATATGCCTGGATCAATACGAGCCGGAATTTCGATGCGCCGTCGGAACAGACTGATTTCTTTGCTGTGGAAGGAATCTTTGGGCTGACGACCAACAACACCAAAACACAGTTTGGGGAGCCACCGAGTCGGCGTGCAACAATGGAGGCGGCATTTGGTCCTGCGATTGTTGCGCAAGGTGTGTTCGGGGCCAATGAGATGCCACATGGGGCGACGATTGTGGACGATGACGTCTATTTTGTCGTCCATGCACCACATGCCGTCTTGGCAGCACTTGTGTACATTAGCGCAACGGGTCCGAGTATTCCCGCGCGCCGCATTGTTCCGATGACGTTGACTCTCGATTTAATGTATTGGTGGTGTAAGGTATCCAAAAAGGATACGCCTCCAGGAACGCGCTACCGCTTTGCGCTCAATGACCGGGAGGAGGTCCTGGACCCTGCGGCGCGTGCGGTGCAGGATGGGGGCAGCTTCGAGACCTCGCCTGATGATGATCCAGTCGATCTCACCAAGTCGTGGTCTGTCGTGCTTGATGTCGCTGACATTTATCGGCGTACACATCGACGACCGTGGGACACGTTCGGATGGGAGTCTCTCCTCATTTATGAGCTTCATGCCCGGCGATTCACGCAACTCAAAGCTGGTTCAAAATTCCCTCTGGAGTTGCTGACGGACGAGTTGCAGGATATAAGCCGAATGGGTAAGACAGGCTATCTCCGTCAGTTGCCCGTAACAGCTTTGCAACTCATGCCGGTTCATGAATACGAGGGTTGTCAGTCTTGGGGCTATAACCCGGCATTCTATTTCGCAGTAGACAGTTCTTACGGCGGCGCGACCGCCATGGCTGATTTTGTCGACGCGGCGCATGCCGCCGGCAAAGCGGTCATTCTCGACGTGGTGTACAACCATTCCAATGCGTCGCCACTGATGAAAATTGCCCGCGACGTGTATCGCAACGGAGACGCGTGGGGTGACCGCATGAATTGCGGTCACCCCATGGTCCTCGAATTTCTCCGCCAGGCTACGATCTACATGTGGCGAACGTTCAATCTGTGCGGCTTCCGGTTTGATGATACGAAGACAATCGTAAGTGGCACTGGGGGATGGGAGTTTCTTCGAGCGCTTCGGGAGGCGCTGCAACGCGCCGCTTCGGCCGAAGGTTACCGCTATCCCTATATGGTTGCGGAGAACCATCTGGATGGCAAGGCGTTCGACATTCCACATCCAATCTGGGGTGTGCTACACGGGGAATGGGCCTGGGACGAAATATATTGTCTTCGTGACGTCAGCTATGACACTAAAAAAAACGAAGATCATGCCGCTCGGCTGAAGCAGGAAATGGATCAACCATCATTTAAAGATCGACCATTCTACATTGCAGTGCGTCAGGCGGAAAATCATGATCGGGTATCTGGTCAGGATGGAGGCGACAAGCGAATTGCCTCCCGCCCGCCCTATGGTCAGGGGTTACGGTTGGCAAAGGCGCTAGGGACCATTCCGCTGCTTTCCAATGGCGTTCCAATGCTATTCATGGGGCAAGAGTATGGTGAGACCCGACCGTTCTCGTTCGATAACTGTGGCGAGTCGATCGACCCGCAACGTTCGGATATGCCCACTGAGAACACTCGGGTTGCAGCGTGGTTCTCTGGATTGATGGGGCTGCGCAATGACCCGGCAAAGGGACTGCGGGGTCAATCAAACTACCAAATCGTCAGTACGGGGCGGCGTACGGTGGCATTTACGTGTGGCTCAAACCAATGCTTGTTTGCTGTAGTGACTTGGGGTACGCCCGATTTGGGCCAAGACAGTTCCTGGCTCGGCCTTCCTGGCGGAACGCCGTTCAAGGAAATCTTCAATTCCTCATGGCCTTGTTTCCAGGTTGAATCGGAGGAGGAGCATGCCAACGGCGGGTATGATGCTCATATCTATCAGGGACACATTCTGAATCTGCCGTTCATTGGAGCCGTGGTGCTGGAACGACGATAAGTGAATTCACCCACCTCGGGGTCGAGTCGAAAACAGACACCTCGAGTTTTCCATTTTGCCTGTGCATTGCCTGCACGCCCCCCAAACTCCAGGGGGCCGTGCAGGATGCCTGGCACGAATTTTACCTGAGGAGTTGCGTCAGATCCCGTACCGCCCCCCGAGCTGCGGAAGTTGTCAACGCCGCATAGGCCTGCAACGCCTGGGAAACCACACGATTGCGACCGATCGGGGCGAAACGGTTCATGGCGCGACGACGTTCTTCCAGGATCTGATCGGAAACGGCAACCTGGATGGCGCGTTGGCGAATATCGATCGTGATCCGATCCCCTTCTTCGATCAAGGCAATGGCTCCCCCTTCCGCCGCTTCCGGGGAGATGTGTCCGATGGACAAACCCGATGTGCCACCCGAAAAGCGACCATCCGTGATCAAGGCGCACGCCTTGCCCAGGTTTTTCGATTTGATATAGCTCGTAGGGTACAACATTTCCTGCATCCCGGGTCCCCCCTTGGGTCCTTCGTAGCGAATGACCACGCAATCGCCGGCCTGGATGCGATCATTCAGGATGGCCTCGCACGCCTCTTCCTGGCTGGAAAACACCCGGGCCGGGCCGGAAAACGTCCAGATGGAGGCATCGACCCCGGCTGTTTTGACGATACAGCCGTCCCGGGCGATATTGCCGTACAGCACGGCCAAGCCACCATCGGGGCTGTAGGCATGGTCGAAACAGCGGATGCAGCCGGATGTACGATCCACATCGAGGCTTTGCCAGCGTTTGTCCTGACTGAACGGTTCGATGGTTGGAATGCCGCCCGGGGCGGCCAGGTAGCGGTTCCGGGCGGCTTCGGAGGTTTGCGCGCCCAGGATATCTTCCCGATCGATGGCTTGTCCCAGGGAAGCCGCATGGATCACCGGGGTATCACGCTGGATCAAGCCGGCCCGATCCAATTCCCCCAGAATGGCGAACACCCCACCGGCCCGGTGGACATCTTCCATGTGGTAGCGATCGGTGGAGGGGGCCACTTTACACAGGCACGGCACTTGGCGCGACAGCCGATCGATATCGGTCATGGTGAACGGCACCCGGGCTTCAGAGGCTGCCGCCAACAGGTGCAAAACCGTATTGGTCGATCCCCCCATGGCGATATCCAGGGTCATGGCGTTTTCAAAGGCTTTTTGCCCGGCAATGCTGCGGGGTAGTACGGTTGCATCGTTTTCCAGGTAATAGCGCCGGGTCAGTTCAACGATAAGTTTGCCCGCTTCCAAAAACATGTTTTTCCGATCCGCATGGGTTGCCACCAGCGAACCATTGCCGGGCAACGCCAAACCCAGGGCTTCCATGAGGCAGTTCATGGAGTTGGCGGTGAACAATCCCGAGCAGGAGCCGCAGGTGGGACAGGCGGATCGTTCCATGGTGGCCAGTTCCTGTTCGGCGACCTGGTTGTTGCCGGCGGCGATCATCGGGTCGATCAAGTCCAGTTTGCGCAGCACCTGGCCATCCGTGACCATTTTGCCCGCTTCCATGGGTCCTCCCGAAACGAACACGGCGGGAATATTCAAGCGCAGGACCGCCATGAGCATGCCGGGGGTGATTTTATCGCAGTTGGAGATGCACACCAGGGCATCGGCGGTATGGGCGTTCACCATGTATTCGACGCTGTCGGCGATGAGGTCGCGGGATGGCAGGGAATACAGCATGCCGCCATGTCCCATGGCGATACCGTCGTCAATGGCGATGGTATTGAATTCTTTGGCGACGGCACCATGGGCTTCGATCCGGCTGGCCACCAGGCGTCCCAGATCGCGCAGATGGACGTGACCCGGGACGAATTGTGTAAACGAATTGGCAACGGCAATGATGGGTTTGCCGAAATCACCATCCGTCATCCCGGTGGCACGCCACAAGGCACGTGCCCCCGCCATGTTGCGACCATGGGTGGAGGTGCGGGATCTGAATTCGGGCATGGCGTTCTCCTGTGGGCTTGAAACGGTGTGATGTGGTACCCTTTGCCAGTCACGCACGGATCATGCTAACCTGTGCGACCTGACCTCGGGATGGTGTATCGTAACTGTCTCGTTTTCAAGGAATGGAAGAGTTATGACGCTTTTTTTGGAAATTCACCCCACGGACCCGCAATCCCGGCTGATTCAACAGGCGGCGGGCATCATCAAGGGTGGCGGTATTCTGGCTTTTCCCACCGATACCACCTATGGTTTGGGGTGTGCCTTGGACAACCGCAAGGGGATGGAAAGAATCATTCGCCTCAAACAATTGCCACCGAACCATCAATTTTCCATCCTGTGCCCCGATTTGGCGAATATTTCCCGTTATGCCCGGGTGGGCAACCAAACCTACCGCATCTTGCGCAAATTTCTTCCCGGTCCCTACACCTTCATCCTGGAGGCGACGCGGGATGTACCGAAAAACATCCTGCCGAAACGTAAAACCATCGGCCTGCGCATCCCCGATCATCCCATCTGTCTGCACCTGCTCCAGGCCATCGACGTACCGCTGGTATCCACCTCACTCCGTCTCCCCGGACACGAGGGTATCCTGTACCACCCTGACGACATCAAAGGACTTTTGAAAGATAAAGTCGATCTAATGGTTAACGGTGGCGTATTGCCCGAGGTTCCTTCGACGGTGGTGGACTTGACCGATACCGTGCCGCAAATTTTGCGCAAAGGGGCGGGTCCGGTCGAGGCTTTTCTCTAGCCTGTTTTTCTCGTCACTTTCCCATCCGGTATCCAGTGGTCCTGCTCGTCGGCTTAATTCCTGCGTGCGTTACGGCTCTGCTTTACTGGCTGATATTACGTAACGAGACGCAAGGAAATTTCTCTCCTGGAGAAAGGGCCACCCTTGGTTTTGTCCTTGGATTCACGGTTATCAGTTTTCCATTTATCCTTTCCGCTCCATTCAAACTTGAGGATGGACTGGTTTGTCTGAATTTTGCCCTGTCTGGTGGCGTGGCTTCATCCGTTTGTGCATTATGTATTTCTGAGGCATTCTACATTAAATTATTTCCCCAGCTACGTACTGTGTTACCCGGTGGCGCAGAAAGAAGGTGCTGGTCAGGTACCCGGAAAATTGCAACAGGAATTGTTATTATTTTCGATATTTCTTTCAGATTTCTATTCTGGCCTCATCTTTCCGCAACGCCGCCTCTCAACGGACTGTAAACAAACCTGATGGTTTGCATACCATCTTAGTTATCTATTGGCCCCGCAAACGGGTCTATGGATAAAACGCAAATAAAAAGCAATATAAAACAACATATTCATTATGGTTGTGGTGTATTGTCAGTTTGTTGATCGAGTAACGCCATTGCATCGTTGCGAAACTGTTGGTACTTTGGGTTGAACAGCATTGAAATAAGTGTGGGCTCTGGCGCTTACAGAATTTTTTCTAACCGTGAAAAATTTTGGAGTGTGTTGTCATGTTTAGGAAAAGCATCAAACTGAAATTCCTTGTTCCAATCACGATGCTCTTTATTGTTGGGCTCACGTTGATCGGGGGGATTGCGTTTAAAATTACTGAAGAGACGATAGTTGATAACGCTGTCATCTCCATGAAAAAGGAGGTGGGCGCTGTCTTTGATAAGGCCAATTTATTCCATGATAAGGCCAAAAGCGATTTGCTCCTTGCAATAGAGCATGAAGCGTTCAAAGAATATTTTATGCTTGATGATATCAAAAGTGGTAACAAGTATGAAGAAATAGAGGTTGAAAAAGATGGCAAGAAAGAAAAGAAAAACATTATACAGTTTTCCCCGCGACAACGGGAACTGAAGGATATGATCGATCGATGGACCATGTCACTTCAGAAAAGATTTCCTATTGTCGAGACTTGCGTTATAGACAAAATGGGGCAGGAACACAGTCGGTTATCCAATGGCGTCATAGCTCCGGATGAAGATTTTTCCAGCGAGGAAAACGAAGCGCCGTTTTTTGAACCAACGTTCAAGTTGAACGCAGGTGAAGTTCATGTGCAATATCCGTACATGTCGGCCGATGCCCATATGTGGGTGTTTTCATATACAACGCCGATCATGCTTCCCGATGGATCCAAACCAGCATTTTACCATTATGAATTGCCGGTTTCATTGTTCCAGGGCATTGTAACAGATGTCACTGCGGCCAAAGAGCAGAAGGATGTTAAAGAAAGCCGGGCTGGGAAACAGGGTCAAGGAAGCCGAATATTTATCCTGGATCCCACAGGACTGGTTGTTGCCGACAGTCATGAAAAATTCAATTTTGACTTAATTCTACTTTGTCACATTCATTAACCAGATGCAGATTCCTGTGTAACTCTTTGTTTAATATAGGCTAAATCAATTGAGATCTGGCGCTTTCTGTGACGCTCTTCCAGTTGACGGACTACCTC
>PEAK01000103.1 GCA_002753515.1 Magnetococcales bacterium | reverse complement strand
GAGGCTTCAGCGCGGCAATGACGAGGCTTCAGCGCGGCAATGACGAGGCTTCAGCGCGGCAATGACGAGGCTTCAGCGCGGCAATGACGAGGCTTCAGCGGCAATGACGAGGCTTCAGCGGCAATGACGAGGCTTCAGCGGCAATGACGATGCAAAAAGCTGACCGGCTAAAGCCGGTGGTTTGAACCTTCCACATGGATAATCAAGAACAAAACCTTGGAGGCGCTACCTCCAAACCTCCGCCGGAGGGGATAATCCCCCCCGGTCCCCCACAAAAGTGTCCCGAGCCGTTCAGCTCGGCCCGGGCGTCAGATCGGGCACCACCGTCATGCGCAAATCCCCGCGCAAAAACGTCAGGGTGGGTCGGGGATTGCGATTGCGATCCCGCAGGAGACGCACCAGGGTATGGGGTATCGGCAAGGACACATCATCCAGGAGCAACGGTCGGTCGCCGATGCGCAAGCCAACAGCCGCCGCCGGGGAATCGGGGGTCACCGCCGTGATGAAAACACCATTGCGTGCCCCCGGAGGTGTCTCCAAAGTCACCCCCAGGCGTGACAACTCCGGCACTTCGGAAGGTGGCGGCGTACCCCACACCAGGTCGGCGGCCCCCCCGGGGACCGGATCCCGGACATTCCAGGGCAACAGGGTGACAGTGGCATCCCGCAAGCCCCGGGCGGCCAATTGATGCGGGATCCCATGTTTCATGAGCAGATGCCCCGCCCCCGTCAACGCCACCATCCGCCCCCGGGGATGACGTTGCAACCAGTCGGCAATGGCCTGCGCCATGACGGCATCCCAGAGACTTTGGGCAGCGATGAAATCCGTGATGTCACCCGTTTTCGCCATCATCGGATGGCTGGCGAACACCGCCTGCAAATGCTGCCGATAATCCGGTGGCGCCGGGGCGATCAGGGGCAACGTTCGCCGTACCCCCTCGTCCAACGACGCCAACCCGGAGGTCCGCACCCGTTTGATCAGGGAACGCTCCGTATTCAACGCCACCAGGGGCAGATGATGCTCCCGAACCAAACGCAGGATGGGCAGGTACAATTCCGCGGGAAAGTTCCAGGTGAAATACCAGGTGGTCGCATCCAGGAACTCGGCCTCGCCAAGCCCCCCCGTACTCCAAAGGTCCAGAATCGGCTGCAAGGATTGGGGGAACATCTCCATGCCGACGGCGACCTCGCCCCCGGCGGCAACCATGGCTTCAATCACCCGGTGTTGCACGGCATGATGATGCGCATCGTCATGGCTCTCCCCCACCAGGACGATCGGGTGGCGGCGCAGGTGATCCCAGAGGGCCACCTCCTGCAAACGCTCCCCATCCCCCGGGCGCACGATATCGCCCACGCCTATGACCGGGTCACCCATGGACACCACCTGCATGAAGAGGAAGAACGCGGCAATCGCAAAAATTCCCATACCATCATCCCATTGTGTTCATCGCGCCGGCGTGACGACGGCATTTGAAATCGTGTGGGCCAACCTCAACGCCGCGACGGCATCCCCCAAGGTCACCGCGGGCCGCCCCCGGGTGCGGACACAATGGAAGAAATCCACGAGGGGGCTGTGGATGAGATCCCCCGGGGGTCGCGGTGCCCCCGGCTCCCACAGGGCGCGCAAACGCCCGCGCCATCCCGGGGCCGGCCCCATGTCCGCCAGGATGGTTTGATAATCGATGGTACCCGTTGGCATGGTGATGGTGAACCGATCCCCGTGTACCGATTTGCCGAAGGTCGCCCCCTGCACGACCGCCGAAACCAGACCGGGATAGTCGATACAGGCGCCGCTCACGTCGGGACAGTCGAGATAGGGACGGGTGATGCTGGACAGGGCGGCCACCCGCTCCGGCGTGCCGAAGAACCAGTTCAACACATCGAGCCAATGGATGCCCTGATTGACGAACACGGCCCCCTTGGCCTTACGCCACCCGGTTCCATGTTCATAATACGCCCGATCCCTGTTTTTGGTGAAGGCGATGGCAACCAGTTTGGGCACGTCCGGGCATTGGTCGACACGCTTTTTCATCTCCAGGAGTACCGGGTTGAAGCGACACGGGAACATGACGCCAATAAGGTTGTCGCGGTTCCGGGCGTGGTGTTGGAAGGCTTCGGCCGCATCGGGATCCGGGCACAACGGTTTTTCGATCAGGATATCCTTGCCCGCATCCAGGCCCGGGTACGCCATTTCGAGATGCCGCTCCGGTTCGTTGACGATGAGCAGTACCGATGTCGCCCCATCCGCCAAAATATCCCCGATCCGGTCGCTGTATCGGGGGATGCCATATTGGGCCGCAAACGTTTCCGCCCTTTGCGGGGATCGGGAGTGGATCCAGTTCAAGTCGATGCCGGGAATCCCCCGCAGCGCCGTCACATAGCGCGCGGCGATCGCGGAACAACCGATCAATGCGACTCCCAACCCGGACACCGGCTTATTTCCCCAGTCCATTGATCACGGACCAATACAGCCGTTTGGCCCGGATCCAGTACTTGCGCGGGATCGTCCACGGGTCCACGGGGGGATATCCCGGTTTCCGGGCCACCGGCATCCCTTTGTCACAGCGTTCACACACGGGCATGCATCGGTTTTTTACCGTCAGGTTGTTGCGGTAGGCGACCATCAGGGGAGCGTTGAGGATCCCTTCCACGTCCTGACGCATCACGTCGCCGAAAACAACCTCATATTTCCAATCCATGCTGCACAGCACCGCCTGCCCCAGATAATTGATATGGAGATTGCGGAAAGGGCGATTGCACGACAAGGGTAGGGGCAGCTCGGGTTTGTTGGGGCGTTCCACCAGCCCCGCCCAGGACGAGAGGTCATAATCATCGCTATGAAACGCCCGCAGGCGCACGACCTCCCATGTGGAGGGGGGACCGGGTGGCCAGTCCTGATATTGATTGAAGAACCACATGTTTTTCCGTGATTTATTCAATTCCAGCAATTGGTCGGCCCGGTTGCGGAACTGTTCCGGGGAACCATAACAATTGATCAGGGCTTCGTTGAGTCCGGCGTCAAAGGCCTCCCCGAGTTTTTTCATGTTTTTGATGGGTTCGCCATTGGTTTCCAGACGGATGAACGTTTGCGGCAATCGCGTGCGGAAGCGGCGAATGATTTCGACGATCTGTTTGTTCAGGAACGGCTCGCACATGAGATGCAGGCCGACGGTGCCGGTAAAGGCGATCTTTTCCAAACCAACCAGGATGCGCTCCACGGTTTCCAGGCTCATGAGGGCTTTGGCCACGGGATATTTCCCGGACGGACAGAAAGAACAGGAGCGGTTGCACCAGGAGGCGAGTTGCAACTCGACATGGGTCAGTTCCGTAACCGGATACCGGGGGGTGTCGCCGCTGTTGGCGGGGCTGGACGCGGGATTGTTCATACCATTCGTCCTCCGGGAAGGGGAAACGTCCTCAGGGGCTTGACACCCCGGCCACTGTTCGACGCACCGATCGGAAATGGCGTCATTCGAGCAGTATTTCTTCGACAGCCGACAACAATTCCTTCGGACGGAACGGTTTGGCGAGAAAAGCCAACCCCGCCCCCCCCTGTGCGTCTTCCCCGGGGGAATCGGGGGGCAAGCCGGAAAAGATCAATATTTTCACGTGGGGATACCGTTCCCGCACGATTTCGGCGAAGCGGGAACCCGGCATGCCCGGTAACGACAGGTCGGTGATGACCAGGTGGAACGGGGATGCCGCACAGCACTGCAATCCCTCCTCAGCCGAGGCCACCAGTTGCAACTCGTGACCGGAGCGTTGCAACACCTTGCAAGCGATGTCGCGAATGGCGACATCATCATCAATGAGCAGAATACGCGACATGACCCGAAACCATCCATCCGGTGATGCAAACGAATCCGGCCCCCGGGATCAGCCGATACGCGGGCGCTCCCGGGGCGGGACGACTCAACCCTTTTTCAACACGGGTCTTTGTTGGCGCAACGCCTTGGCGAGGGCCAGCATGGGCTTGGCACTGACGATTCCCTCGACCCGCAATCCCAACTTGCGCTGCCAGTTGGGGTGTTCGTTGGTGGTACCGGGGAGGTTGACCTGCTCCCGCTGCCCGATGACATCCTCCAACTGTACCATTTGAATTTTGCTGGGTGAGAGGGCGAGGTAGAGGTTGACGGCATGCACCAGCTCCTCGGTGCAATATTTATGGGAGGCAACACTCCAATCGTTGGGTAAGAGTTTCATTTTTTTCAGGACATGAACCACATTATCCCGTTCGTTGGCCCGTTCCGCGATGACCCGTTGCAACAGATCCTCCGATGGGAACAGGGAGAGACGACGTTTCTCCTCCAGATCGACCCCCTCCCAATAGCCGGGGAAGGTGGGCAGGTCGTGTGTGGTCACCGCCACCAGGGCGATGGGTGAGAAATGGCCGGGACTTTTGAATTCCCCATGGGGTTCGCGCTCGAAGTAGAACAGTTGGTAGGAAAAGACATTGGCATCGGCCAGTTTTTCCGGGAGCCCCTCGGGAACCGTCCCCAGGGCCTCGCCCACCACCAGACAGCGATTGCGCATGCTCTCGAGTTTGACGATACCCAGGAGGTCATCGAACGGATAATTGACGTAGCCGCCTTTGGTGGCCTTGACCCCCACCGGCACCCAGAACAATCGGGTCAATCCCATGACATGGTCCAGGCGCACCGCGCCGGACACACTCATGGTCGCCCGCAAGGTTTCGGCGAAGATACGGTAGCCCTCCTCCCGCAACACCCGGGGATTCATCGGTGGCAAGCCCCAATCCTGTCCCAGGGGATTGAAATGGTCGTAAGGTGCCCCCATGCGCGCCCCATCGACGAACAAGCGTTGATTGGCCCAGAAATCGGCACCATCGGGATCGACACCCAGGGCGATGTCGTTGTAAAGCCCGACGAGCATCCCCTGTTCCTTGCATGTTTCCACCACATCCTTCAACTGGGTATGGGCCACCCAATAGAGGTATTGGAAGAACTCCACCTCCTCGACATGCTGTTCGGCGAAGCGCCGCACCTCCGGGGAAGTGGGGGCACGATACGGCAACGGCCACCCGCGCCAGGTACGACCGCCGAAGCCGCCGTCACCGAAATGGTCGGCCAAGGCGTTGTAGAGGGCCAGATGCCACAAACGCTCGCCCCCCTCCTTGACGAAGTGCCGGAAGGCCTGGCAACGCGCCGTGGGCACCTCACCCGAGGCACTGGACAGGTGTGTTTCCCGGAAGGTTTTGAACAACAGGCGCATGATGGTCATTTTCATGTGCCCGACTTCGATATAGTCCACCATGGGTGTTTGTCGCACCTGTTCCAGGAGTTCCAGGAATTCGGGACTGCGCACCTGTTTCCTGGCCGCTGGGCATTGTTCCAGCTCCGGGACCGCCTCACAATCGATGTAGAGGGGGTTGAGGTGGAAGCGGCTGTTGGGGGAATAGGGGCTGAAGCGTTCCGGATGCCTGGGGAACTGGGCGTGCAGGGGATTGAGGCCGATGACGCCGGCACCCTGGGCCGCCATGCCGGCCACCAGGGATTTCAAGTCGGAGAAATCGCCGATGCCCCAACTCTTGGGGGAATTCAAGGCGTACAACTGCGCCGCCGCCCCCCAGATGCGCCCATCCTCCTTGTTCATGGCCTCGGGCATGTAGCACTGTTCCGGCACCCGGATCAGGATCATGGTCGCCGAATCACTGCCCGACAGGCCGGTTCCGGTGATTTCAAAGCGGTGGTAGCCCAGGGGGACCTTGGTGGGGAGGGTGAAGACACGCCGTTGATATTGGCGGTCCTCCAGTTCCATTTCACCGTCCAGGGGACACTCTTTCAGGCTCAGGCGTCCATGGGACAGGCTGCCGTCCTCTTCGATGAAGGCCCATTCGAACACGTTGTCGAGATATTTGGCCTTGACGACGATGGGAATGTGGATCTCCCCCTTCAAGCCATGGACGACCATGGAAGGTTCCAGGGGGCGGCGCCAGGAATACTCTTGCAGACCGCGCAGGGAGGCGGAAACCTGACCCGGTGTGCCACAGGGCAGCCCCAGGGCGGTCAGGAACGTCAGGCGTGTTTCCGGGGGGATGGATTGCCATTTGCCGTAGATATCCCAATAGCCGTCCTGGATCCCCGCCAGGCGGGCCAGTTCATCCATTTCCTGCAGGGCATTGGCGGTTTGCACCGGTTTGGGGATATCCTTCCAGACACCGTCCATGCTGACGAATTGCAGTATCGACAGCGAATGCGGGGATTGCAGATAGCTCTCCTGTTGCCAGGGATGTTGTTCCTGGACGAAAGCGGGCTGACGGCTGGTATCCATCACCAGTTTCCATGATTTCTTCTTTTTGTCCGCCCCCTGGAGCGGCAGGGCGAAGGAGACGGGTGTGGATCCGGGATTGATGACCAACAGGAAGGTGGCATCCTTGCTGGCATCGACTTCCGGGGCGTTGTCACAGGGGATGATCTCCTCGGGCTCGAATTCGCCGCTGACGATGACCCCCAGGACATTGCCCGGGGTATGTTCCCAATCGCCACCGGACAGCTCGTGGCCGTCGGCACGCAACCAGACGATATCCCGTGGTTTCCCCCCCTCGGCGCGACCGGTGAAAAAGTTGGTCTTGCGGAAAATGGGGTGCATGCGGCGGAAACGGATCAATTTTTGTACGAAATCCAACAAATTTTTGCGATCCTCGGTCCAGTTCAGCCAATCGAACCAGGTGATCTCGTTATCCTGACAGTACGGATTGTTGTTACCCCGCTGGCTGCGCCCGAATTCATCGCCGCCGACGATCATGGGCACCCCTTGCGACAACAGCAGCGTTGAGAACAAGTTGCGCAATTGCTGGAACCGCAGCCGATTGACATCATTATCGGCGGTTTCCCCTTCGGCCCCGGAGTTCCAGGAGAAGTTTTCATCCCGTCCATCCCGGTTGTCCTCCAGGTTGGCGGCATTGTATTTGCGCGAATAGGCGGTGAGGTCGTAGAGGGTGAAGCCGTCGTGGGCGGTGATGAAGTTCAAACTGCTGGTCGGACGCCGCCCCTGATGGTTGAAGACATCGGAGGAGCCGGTGAAGCGCGAGGCGAAATGTCCGCGTTGCCCGGGATCGTTGCGCCAGAACCGCCGCACGCCGTCGCGATATTTATCGTTCCACTCGGTCCAGCCGGGGGGGAAGCCCCCGACCTGATAGCCGTCGAGTCCCAGATCCCAGGCCTCGGCGATGAGCTTGCTCCGGGACAGAACCGGATCCTGGGCCACCACGTCGAGGAAACCGGCATGGCGATTGAATCGACCATCGGCTTCCCGGGCCAGTGTCGTGGTCAGGTCGAAGCGGAACCCGTCCACCCGCATCTCCTCGGACCAATAGCGCAACGAATCGGTGACCAGTTGCAACACCCGGGAATGGCGCAGGTTGAACGAATTGCCGCAGCCGGTGAAATCCTGATAATGCCGTGGCCGCCCCGGGAGCAAACGGTAATACACCGCATTGTCGATCCCCCGGAAACTCAACGTCGGCCCCATCTGATTGCCCTCGGCGGTGTGGTTGTAGACCACATCCAGCAGCACTTCCAAACCGGCATCGTGCAGCACCTTGACCATGGTTTTGAATTCGCTGATGGTCTCGGGGTGACTGAAATATTTGGCATGGGGTACGAAAAAGGCGATGGGATTGTATCCCCAATAATTGGCCAGATCGCGTTGGAACAGGTGCCATTCATCGACGAATCCCTGTACCGGCAGCAATTCCAACGAGGTCACGCCCAGATTCTGGAAATAGCGCACCATCGAGGGGGAGGCCAAGCCGGCGAAGGTACCCCGGTGGGACAAGGGGACTTCCGGGTGCAGCATGGTGGTACCCCGGACATGGGTTTCGTAGATGATGGTATTGCGCCAGGGGATGTGGGGATGGCGATCATCGCCCCAGGTATAGGCTTGTTCGACCACGCGACATTTGGGCATGAACGGGGCGCTGTCCCGGGTGTCGAAGGAGAGGTCGATGGCCGGATCCCCGTAACGGAAGCCGAACAGGGCCTCGTTCCACACCAGGCGACCGAACAGGGCCTTGGCATAGGGATCCAACAGCAGCTTGTGATGATTGAAACGATGGCCCCGGTTGGGATCGTAGGTGCCGTAAACCCGGTAGCCGTACAGTTGACCGGGTCGGATGTCGGGGAGATAGGCATGCCATACCTGATCGGTATATTCGGTCAGTTGGATCCGATGGGTTTCATGCATGCCGCTCGGGTCGAAGAGGACCAGTTCCACTTTTTCGGCATTCTCGGAGAACAGGGCGAAATTGACGCCACGACCATCCCAGGTCGCCCCCATGGGGGAAGGGGAGCCGGGCCATACACGCAATTGAGAGACACTCACGATGGGACCATTCCTAAAGTTGCGGATTAAACAGGAGTCCCATGGTGGAATGGGACGCCATCCAGGTCAAGGGTCATTTTTTCATCGGCGCGGGTTCGAGGTACAGGACGCTCAGGGGTGGCAGATGCAGTTCCACCGAGTGTGCCCATTCCCGCCAGGCGATCATTTCCGCCCGGGCCTGGCCATAATTGCCCATGCCACCACCACCGTACTCCCGGGCATCGGTATTGATCCTTTCCAGATAGACCCCCCCCTGCGGCACGCCGATACGGTAACTCAACCGGGGAACCGGGGTGAAGTTGCAGACCACGATCATGAAATCGGACGACAATCGCCCATGACGGATGAACGCGAACACCGAACGCTCCCGGTCATCCGATTCGATCCATTGAAACCCCGAGGGCAGGCGATCTTGTTGGTACAAGGCGGGTGTGGCGCGATACAAGCGGTTCAAATCGCCCAGCAGGCGCCGCACCCCGAGATGGGGTGGATCCTCGGCCAGGTGCCAGTCGAGACTTTGATCGTGGTTCCACTCCCGTTCCTGGGCGATCTCCCCACCCATGAAGAGTAACTTCTTCCCGGGATGGGCGTACAGGAAGGCGTACAACAAACGCAAATGGGCGAATCGTTGCTCTTTCCCCTCCCCGAACATCTTGCCCAGTAACGATTTCTTCAGGTGAACCACCTCATCGTGGGACAAAACCAGGATGAAATTTTCGTTGAAGCCATAAACCAATCCGAAGGTGACCTTGTCGTGATTGTGGCTGCGCAGGATGGGATCCAGGGACAGGTAGTACAAAATGTCATGCATCCAGCCCAGATTCCACTTGTAGCGGAAACCCAAGCCCCCCTGATGTGCCGGATGGGTCACCTGCGGCCAGGAGGTGGATTCCTCGGCGATGGTGATCGCCCCCCGTCCCCTTTCGTCGATGCGCGCATTCAGGTTGCGGACGAAATCGATGGCTTCCAGGTTTTCGTTGCCGCCGTGTTCGTTGGGCAGCCAATCGCCGTCGCGGCGGCTGTAATCGAGGTGGAGCATGGAGGCCACCGCATCGACACGCAAGCCGTCGATGTGGAAATACAGGATCCAGTACAGGGCGTTGGCGATCAAAAAATTTTGCACCTCGGCGCGACCATAATTGTAGATCAAGGTTTTCCAATCCTGGTGCCAATTCTTTCGCGGGTCGGAATGTTCGTAGAGGAACGAGCCGTCGAAGTTGCCCAATCCGTGGGGATCCTTGGGGAAATGCCCGGGCACCCAATCCAGGATGACGCCGATATCCTCCTGATGGCAGCGATCCACGAAGGCCCGCAATTGATCCGGGGTCCCGTAGCGGCTGGTGGGTGAGAACAGACCGATGGGTTGGTAGCCCCAGGAACCCGTATAGGGATGTTCCGCCAGGGGCAACAGTTCAACGTGGGTGAACCCCATCTCCTTGACGTAGGGGACCAGTTTGTCCGCCAGTTCCAGGTAGGTCAAAACCCGATTGTTGTCTTCGGGAATGCGTTTCCAGGAGCCCACATGGACTTCGTAAATGGCCATGGGGGCATCGGAGGCGTTGGTTTTGGCGCGACCGGCGATCCATTCCTCGTCATGCCAGACGAATTCTTCGGAATGCCAGACCACCGAGGCGGTTTCGGGCGGTTTTTGCGAATAGCGGGCGTAGGGATCCGCCTTCAGGAGGTATTCCCCGTAGCGACCGATGATTTCAAACTTGTACAGGGCGCCGGTTGCGACCCCCGGCATGAAGATTTCCCATACCCCGAAGGGGTGCCGCAAGCGCATGGGATTGCGGCGTCCATCCCAATCGTTGAAATCCCCCACCACGCTGACGCGACCCGCCTGTGGGGCGAATACCGAGAACAGGGTTCCCGCGATCCCCTCCATGGTCAGGGGATGGGCACCGAGGCAATGATAGATTTCCCAATTGGTACCGTTGGCGATCCGTGTCAGGTCCAATTCACTCAGGGTCGGGGGGAAGCGATAGGGGTCTTCGATATCCCATTTGTATTGACGTTGGCTGAGGCGCAGGCGGTAGGGGAACGTCCCTTCCCTGGCGGCGAACAGACCGGCGAAGAAGCCGGCGGCATGCACACGGGTCAAGCGACCCGCATCCCGTCCGGTGACGGAATTCACCACCACCACCGAATCGGCCTGGGGCAGAAAGGCTTGAATACGGAAATAATGGTCATCCACCGCCTGCCGGCCCAGGACGGTGAACGCATCCCGAAAGGCACCGCGCACGATGGCATCCACGGTGTCGGCATCAGAGGAAAGAGGCGGTTTCCTGGGCATGTGTCCCCCCTGCAGAAATATCGAAAAAAATGTTGGCCATTGATAACCGCCCATAACTTAATAAAGCCATATCGGTCCATTTTCAAGTTATCGTCGGCAAACCCGCCCATCATTGTTGCGATTCCGATCCATGGGATAGGTCTGGAAAGGGGCTGGACCCTTTCCAGTGGGGTTTGGGGCGAGGCCCCAAGGTTTTTTCTTTGTTTTTTTGCGCCCCTTGACACGAAGCGTATTTCCCGCGTGTTTTTTGCGGGGAATACGCGCAGGGCGCACGCCCCCGCTTGGTGTTGAGATGGCTTGACCGCAATTCGTCCCTTGGAGTGTCAACAGGCCCTATCAGGGGCGGCCTTGCGTTTTGCAGCGGACGTTTTTTTTTCTTCTAAACCGCAACCATACCGAAACCAACTCGGGATACGTAATTTTCCAGCGTCATCCCCGCCCCCGAATGCCTGAATCGGGGGGGGATGACAAAAACTACGCATCCCAAAATAGCTGCGGTTCAGTACGGAATATGTAGTTTTTCAGCGTCATTCCCGCAAAAGCGGGAACCTCGAATACTTTAATTCTACTTTGTCACATTTCCAGTTCGGCGTTTGTAGCCTCTGGATCCCCGCTTTCGCGGGGATGACAGAGCAGAAAATCCGTTGAAAAAG
>PEAK01000021.1 GCA_002753515.1 Magnetococcales bacterium | reverse complement strand
CCAACGCCTGGATGACCGTCTCTGGAGATTCCCCGGCCTCAACTCGCCGAACGGCTCGGATACGAATCTCTTCCAGAGTTTTATGGTTCAGTTTGCGCCCATCGGTATCGGTAACGTTCATACCCTGGAGTATAGCATATGTCGGCTATCCAATGCACGGATTAGTATCGCCTCGTGTTCGCTTCTTTAAGTCTTGCAAAGACCGATCAGAATTTTTTCTGAATTTCGACGACTTCGACGCCAAAATGAATAAAAGTAGATTTCTTTGTCATGGGTGGTCGGAATATAAAGAAACGTTGCTTCCACAGAGTAAAAATTCAAACGTCATTGAAAGCACCATCAGGCCGTCCGATTTTATCAACCTGACGGAGTTGGAACATGCCGGGCTTAAGCTAAAGTGGTTCCACAACATCCCGGGAACTTTTGTTGGCTTTGGCCTTCTGTTCACCTTCATTGGTCTCGTTGCGGCTCTGTTTTTTGCCTCCCAAGCCATTCAGGCTGTAGGTGGAGAAGGCATCGATGCCACCCAGCAGACCGTCAAGATGCAGGGGGCGTTGGCACAACTGTTGAGCGCAGCCACGTTCAAATTTTGGACGTCTATCGCAGGATTGGGCAGTTCCATTGTCTTGGGAATGGTTTATCGCTTTTCAGTTCGATGGCTGGATAAAAGACTAAACGCATTATGCCGTGAAATTGAGCGCTGTACCCGCACCGTCACGACTGAAATGCTGGCGAATCGTCAGCTTAATGAACTCCGTGAACAGTCCACACAATTAAAAGAATTCACTGGTCAACTGGCGTTCAATCTGGGCAAAGCACTTGAAGAGGCGCTGCGCAACGCGATGCCCGGAGTAATGCATGAGGCGATGTTACCGGTCTCGGAAAAACTGGATTCGGTGACCCAGAACATCTCCAATATGAATGAGAGCGCCATCCAGACGATGACACAAGAGTTTGGATCGGTGGTATCCGCCAATGCCGGCTCTGAAATCCGTGGCGCGTCCGAAGCGTTGATCTCGGTCAAGGATGCCTTGTTGGAGACATCGAAAGCTGTGGCGGGGAGCGGCAGTGGATTGTCAGGGCAGATAGCGGAAGCCGCTGGTGATCTCCGGGCAGCAGCCAAAGCTATCACTGAAGGCATGAGCGGTATTACGGCCTCCGTGCGCAACGATGTGGACAAAACCCGCGATACCCTCGACGCCCAGTTGCGAGCTGCTACAGATGGACTCACCCAAGTGGCCGAAATCATTCGCGGCAGTTTGGCGGATGCCGGTGGGGTCATGCGCAATTCGACGCACGAGGCGGGGACGCTATTCGCCCAACAGATTGCGGATGCTGTTGCGCGTGTTGAAACAGGCACACAGGCCAACGCGAACGCCATTCAAGAAGCGCTTGGACAATTGCGTGATGTCACAATGAACGCCACTGGGGCGATGACCACGAGGACCCAAACAGTCGTCCAGACGATGAGAGAAACATCCGAGCAAATGGCCCAATCCGTTGCTGCCATCACAGGCCAGATTCGCCAGGGGGCTGTCGATGGTGTGGCCGGGTTGACCGAGCGGCTCGTCAAGGCCGCCGAAGCCATGCAGGAGGCATCCCATCGCAATTCCGACCACATTGGCGAAGCCGTTGAGCGTATCATTGCCGCTGGCAGTCAAGCGGAAACAGGTGTAGGTCAAGCAGCCGCCAAAGTGGTCTCCAGTACAGATCAGGTACTCACTCGGTTTCAAGAGAGTATCGGCAAGGTCCGTGCGACCATGGATGCCGTGGAAGGCAAAATTGGCCTGCACGCCCAGGCGTTGGATGGTGTCAATCGCGCAGCCAGGGAAACGGAAGGGTCGTTATCCACAGCGGCGCGGGCACTGGTCGATGCCGGACAACCGTTGAAGCAGGCGACCCAAACATTGAGAGAAGCTATCGACAACTCAACACGGTCCATTGAGACCACGGTCAAGGCTTTGGATGAAACGCATCGGCAAAGCACCACACTATCCAAAGAACTTTCCGGCACGTTGCAGGAACTACAGACCATTTGGAACCGACATGCCAACCGATTTGACAAGGCGGATGAAAATCTTGGTAACGCATTGATAAAAATTAAGGATATTTCTGACAAAAACACAACCATACTCGAAGAACAGGTCCAAAAAATTGATGGAGCATTGGCGCAAACAGTCAATATTTTCGCCGGTAACATTGAGGAACTGAACGAAATAGCGACAGAGCTTACCGAAGCGACCAAGTCCCTGAAAGAGGCCACCACAGCCTCTCGTCAACGCCCGGGTTTACGGTAAACCGGGGGAATACACACCATGGCCATTCGTCGTCGCCACGTACCAGTCGACCAGGAAAATGAGGGATTCTTCGCATCCATGACCGACATGATGGTCGGCATGCTCTTCCTGTTCATTCTCATGTTGATGTTTTTTGCCCTGAAATTCAATGAGGCGACGGTGCAAATAACCAAGACAGCCAAAACTTTGCTAAGCGCCGAGGATACGCGCAGGGAGATGCTTGAAAATTTTCAAAAATCTTTGAAGGATCAAGGTATCACGGTTGAAATCGATATCGAGAACGGCATTCTCCGGCTTCCGGAAAACATCCTCTTTGATCGCAATCGTGCCGATTTGAACGGCAAAGGTCGAGACGCCATTGTTGTTCTTGGTCGGTCTTTGAATGCGGTATTACCGTGCTTCGCAACGTTACCAGGGGAAAGTCGTCCAAGCACCTGTCCAGACACGCCGCATACCATTGAAGCCGTTTTTGTCGAGGGACATACCGACAGCGATGGGGATGAGGCATTGAACTGGAATCTTTCGGTTCAGCGGGGTCTGCAAACCTATCATTCCATGATTGAAGGTAACCCAAAGCTCGTTCTGTTGCGAAACACCAAGGCCCAGGCCATTCTCAGTGTTTCGGGTTATGGCAAACAACGCCCGGTCCGTCCCAACGACTCCGATGACAACAAGCGCCAAAACCGGCGAATTGATTTGCGATTTATCATGACCACACCCAAAGCGAGCCAACTGGAACAGGTCGAACAGCAGGTTCAGGAGCGAAAGCCTTGAATCTGGACGATGCCCTTGAAAAAATATCCGTCTGGGTACCAAAAAAGTTGACGTTTCCACTGACGCCTCAGATGGTTGACGCCAGTCATGTCGTGGCGAAACGTTTGCGCGATGTCAGTGCCACTGTTGATCTGATCGACCTCAACGATCTGCGGGAACGGTTGTTCCAGGCCAGAGCGACAGGTACATGGAATAGCATCTCCTCCCGTGATTGGCGCTATGCCGCCGAATGCCTCGGTATGGGCCAACAACCATTGATTGGGGATCAAGGCTTTCTTGATGAGTATTTGGGGCAACTCAGAGGACAACGATCCAGGTTGGCGGTCTCCCGATTGATTCGTTTTTACCTGACGTATTTTGCGCCAACCCATCCCGGCATTCACAAAATTGCCGTTTTTCTTAAAGAAATCGTTCCCCAGTGGCAGTGGGGATGGAAGGAAAAGCAAGCCAAATTGGGAATTTTTGACGTATCCGCCGCCCCCATAAATCTTGCGAATTACGTGATGCAATCCACGAATGCACCGGACAAAGCCATGGATGAGGCAGGTTTCGGTGGATCGCTTTATGGTTCGCGGCTGGCGGCTTATTCCTATAGTCTCAGCGCCCAGAAAATCTATAGCATACTTACCCAATCCCCCGCGTCACTACCGACCATCAAGCGTTTCGTAAGCTGGGGAATGAAAGATAATCAATTCGCTTTTGCATCCACACCCAAAGCGATGGCCCGCATGGCGGAATCCCTGTTGCTGCCATGGATTGATCGGACACCACCCGATGATGTCAGGCTATTCATTGAATCCCATCTCTTCTCTTTGCTGCATGATTTACGGATCGATCGTTCACGTTGGCTCGATGTGAATGAGAAGGCCCAGCAAGTCATGCGCCGATGGTTGACCCGGGCATCCCTCGAACAATTTTTGGATGTTGTGGACCGCACCGCGCAATCTCACATGTGGCCGGCGCGACGAAAGTTCTGGTATGCCTTTTACGAACGCAAATTCATGCTTGAAGCTTGGGTGGCTTTTGCGAAAGACGGAGCAACTCTCGCGAGGCGCTTGGCTGCCGAGAAGGAAAATCCCGCCATTGGAAATTTTGGAGTACTCGCATCCGCTGGCGTATCAAAAGATCATGCTGTTTTGATCATGCACATTGGTAATCTCGTGGTTGCCGATTGGAGCCACAACGGGAAATGCCATATTTGGCTTCCAGACAATGCAGATGCGCCCAAACTGTATCGTCATGCCTACCATCGGGATGAGTTGGTCAACGGCTCAAATTTCAATAAAGTACATGGTCGCAATTGGCAGGGCGATGTCCTTGATTTTATTCGGAGACATACCGGCATAGCACTATCTGAAAGGCACTCTGTATGAGGGCAAAATACCAGTTTGCATGGGAGAATGTCGGTGATGGCATGACACTGCGCCTGGTACAGAAAAAAATTCTGGGAACACGGATCATCCCCATCGATCAATGGATCGATACCATTGAACCCAGGCGCCTGTTTTCTGTAAGTAAAGTATTAAAATTATTGGATGAATATCATGAATCACCACTGGCCAAACAGATGGATGATCGTCTGTGGGTCAAACATTCCGTGATTGCGGGCCTGTCTGACGCGGACGCTCAGGCCCTCAACCTGCCCAATTCCACCTCCCTCATGATCGGTTTGCAATCACGGGGTAATATTTCACAGCGGGATTTCAGCATCACCGCCCAATGGTTGGAAAGCACTTCGGTTCCGGCTTGGCGGGCCACCGTTGCGGGTTGCCTTCTGACAAATGGAGGTCAGGTCTACCGAATCCCGGAACCACTGTTTTCCATCTGGCATGGCGTCGAGCATTTCAATGCAACGGCAGCGGAAGATGACAGCACACGGTTTGCCCATCTGGCCTCGCTTCGCGAACTGATTCCCGACCAAAACGATGCCAAGGTGGATACCGATACCTATATTCGGAACTTAAAAATCATTCACGCCGCCGCCTTTTCCCTGCGCCTGCGAACCGATGTGGATGGTTTTCAGTTTGATCCCATTCTGTTCGCCCGGCGTGTCAAGGAAGCTTGGGTGGATAGCGAAGGCGAAACATCCGTCAGTGAAGCGGAAAGTTTATTGCCAGAGGCTATGCAAGAGATTTTTTCCAAAGATCGGTTTACGCAATGGAATACCTGCCGGGACCGCTATGGTTTGGGCAATCATTTTTATGTCTTTATCGAACCGGGATTGCAGAAAGCACTGACCATCGTTCGAAAAGTGCAAACCTTGGATGTTGAGACCAGACGCAGGTTTGCGCGTAATCCTCAGACCTACCTCAGGGAAGCCCTGGGGGATGCCGACGATGCCGTTGACCACCTGTTTATCGCCACCGAACAATATTCGCAGCGTGTTGTGGACCTGGGGATATGGCAGCCCGTGGTTCTCCCCTGGCTGAAGCGACAACCAAACAATTGGCTGCCAGAGCGGTTCGGCATCCAGATCGGGGATCTTCGCATCGAGCTGGATGCCAAGGAAATCGAACCAGCGCGGAGTGTTGTGGCAGCGTCCATGGCCCGTGGTGATACCACGGCCCACATCGCAGGGCATGATATCCCTGCCAATCAGGCGAGTTTGGATGTTTTGGATCAGTTGATGGGATTCGCTGAGCCAGATGTCAATGGGATTGGTCCCGGATTGAACAGGGAAGATGGTACGGATCTCCCCGGGGATACAGAGAATCCTGTGCCATCCGGTAAAGTCTTCCTCATCGTCGATGAGAATTACGAAAAAGTCTCTTACCATCGCAACCTGACCATTCGGGACCCGGATGGTGTCGGCGACATTCCTTTACCCTTGTTGACGACACTCAAACCGCACCAGGAAAAAGGATTGATTTGGTTGCAGTCCGCATGGCGTGCCGGATTTCCAGGGGTTTTGTTGGCAGATGACATGGGGCTTGGCAAAACGTTGTTGGCACTGGCATTTCTTAAATGGATGACTGACATCCGTTCCCGGCTTGGCATGGAACGCCTGCCCATGATGGTCATTGCTCCAACGGGTCTTTTGGCGAACTGGAAGGCGGAACACAAACGGCATTTAAGTGCGCCGGGACTGGGTAAGCTATTATGCGCCTATGGTAACCATTTGAAAAAAATACGCATTAATGGCTGGCGCGGGCGTGATGTGGACCTTGGTCAGCCGTTGCTCGACAGCCCCCCCCTTCAGGAAGCGGGTTGGATTTTGACCACCTTTGAAACGCTACGCGATTACCACCATTCGTTTGCCAAGGTACGATTGGCCATAGCTGTTTACGACGAGGCCCAAAAAATCAAAAACCCGACTTCTCAACTGGCCAGGGCAGCCAAAACGGTCAATGCCGATTTCAACCTGACCATGACCGGAACACCGGTGGAAAACAGACTTGAAGACCTGTGGGCCATCATGGATATCACCTATCCAGGATATTTGTGTGACCTGAAACAATTTTCTGGAAGTTATCCACCAGAGGAGATGGCAGATTTGAAACGCTTGCGTTCGATCATGATGGACCCGGTCGGTGATGCCCCCCCCGTCATGATGCGCCGCATGAAAACCGACATTCTTGAAGGATTACCGGAAAAAAGAACGTTTCCATTGCAGAAAGCGATGCCTAAAAAACAAGCGGACAGCTATGCAGAAGTCGTCACGAGTGGTCGTGAAGCATCTGGCCCCGGCACAATGCTGAAAATTCTCCATAACCTGCGTGGGGTATCTTTGCATCCGATCGACCCTCAGCAGGCGCTGTGTATTCCCCATGACGAGTACATCGCCGGATCTGCCCGACTGACGGCCACGTTTGAAATTCTACGCCAAGTGGCGAGCGTGCGGGAAAAAGCATTGGTGTTTGTTGAAAGCCTGGACATGCAAGAAACACTGGCGTTCATGATCAAACGAGAGTTCCATTTGCCCAAAGTGCCCATGCTCATCAACGGAAAAATAAGTGGCGAGAAGCGCCAAAAGGCTGTGGACGAATTCCAGAAGCGTCATGGCGAGTTCGACGTGATGATTTTGTCTCCAAAGGCAGGCGGCGTTGGTCTGACTCTGACCGCTGCCAACCACGTCATTCACTTGTCCCGTTGGTGGAATCCCGCCGTTGAGGATCAATGCACCGACCGCATTTACCGTATTGGACAAAGCAAAACGGTGACAGTCTATTATCCCATGGCGGTTCACCCCGGGATCGGGGAAAACAGTTTCGACATCAAACTGAACGCATTGTTGGAAAAGAAACGTGCCTTGGGTCGCGACCTCCTGGTTCCGCCTACGTTGGGCGGGGAAGATGAATCGACCCTGTTCCGAGAAACGATTGGCAGCATCGACAACCGCGAAAGACCGGCAAATGATGTGGAGTTGGACGAACTGGACCGTATGACACCGGAACAATTCGAGAACTGGGTTTTGCATCGTCTTCAGGCAAGCGGATACAGATCGCAACGTACCCCCCAATCGGGCGATGGCGGTGCCGATGGTATTGCTGTGCATTCCCAGACCGGTGAATTTCTGATCATCCAATGCAAACACCGCCAAGGGCCTTATTGCGATGCTTCTCCCATCGATGATCTCTTGCGGGCACGGGTAGCCTATCAGCAGGAAAACACGCGCTTGGTGGCCGTAACAACGGCGAGGAATTATACAACTCAGGCACGAGAACGTGCCAAGCGCCATCAAATAGAATTGGTTGCACGGCGTGATTTGACTCAGTTTCCGTATAGGACACCATGAAAGCGGAACGCATGACCGACCTCGCACAGCCTCATGACCACCTGTTAAAGGCTGTTCTCTCCGATCCCGAAACAGCGGGGACGTTGTTGCGGGAGCGGTTACCGGGCGAGATTGCGGCGCTGCTCGCACCCGATCCTCCCGAGCTGGTGGACGGCAGCTTTATCGACGACGAACTGCGGGAACACCTGACCGACCGTCTCTACCGGTCGCGTCTCAAGGATGGTGGGGAAACCTTCATCTATACCCTTCTGGAACACAAAAGTTGGCCAGACCGCAAGATCGGCTGGCAGCTACACCGCTATATGACCCGCGTCCTGGAACAATGGGAACGGGAACACCCAGACTGGGAGCGGCTTCCCCCGATCATCGGGATAGTGATCTACCACGGTGCCATCCCATGGCGGATTCCAGACGAACTGCGTGCCTTGATGTCCGACAACGATGCCTTGCGCCCTTATCTGCCCAACTTTCGTTTCGTTGTGGTAGACCTGGGGCAGATCGAAAATGAGGTTTTGTCCGGTAACCCACGCCTGCGGGCGGGATTACTGGCCTTGAAATTCGTCTTCCGCAAGGGTGAGCAACGAGGTATCATGAGGTTGCTTGGGCTTTCACTACGGGATGCTCCTGAGCTGCTGTATCAGGTGGTGTTGTATATTGCCGGAACTTACGAGAACGTCAACGAGGTGGTCATCCGGGAGCTGATCCGGACGACTCACCCCAAGGAGGAAGCCAGAATGATATCCCAATTTGCACAGGAAATCCTCTCCGATAATCCCCCTGCCTGGGTAGTGGACTTGGTTCGGCAGGCCCCTCCCTGGGCAGTGGATTTGGCTCGGAAGAAAGTAAGGGAGGAAGTGAGGGAGGAAGTGAGGGAGGAAGTGAGGGCGGAAGTAAGGGAGGAAGGAAGAAGGGAGGAAGCGGCTGCGATCCTGCTTCGCCAACTGCAGCGCCGATTTGGCAAGTGTTCGGAGACGGTATCCGCCAAGGTTAACGCCGCCGATAAAAAACTCCTTGAAATTTGGTCGGATCGCATCCTGGACGCCAAAACCGTGGAGGATATTTTTTCCGATTGATTGCCCGGAAGAAACCTGCCGAGCGTCACGGTGGTAAACTTGACTTGATCTGGCATATGTTTCATAATGACGCCCGATTTCAGGTTCCCCGATGTTGAGGATTGCCCCAATCGGGGTTAACGGGAAGTCCGGTGTGGCCGTTCCCAATGCCACAAGTCCGGCGCTGCCCCCGCAACGGTAAACGCAGTTGGACCAACGGATCAAAACCACCCTGCGTGTCGTGCATGGGATGAGAGTTGGTCAAGTCACGGAGTACACGCCCGCGACCATGCGTCAGCCCGGAGACCGGCCTGGATATCTTGTTCGCCAAGTACTGCGGAGGGCAGTGCGGGCGGGGAGGAATATCCTGATTCTTCAAAGCTTGCCATTCCTTTTCCGTCCATTTTTGATCCGCACGTTCTCCCCATCCCCATCGGGTGTCGGGGGCGGGGTGTTTGCGTTTGACATGCTGGATACTACTGACGGAGGCATTGCATGCATATCATGGAAGGGTATCTGCCCGTTGTTGATGCCATGGGCTGGTTCGCAGCCGCCGTACCCTTCGTTGTCGCCGGGGCAATCCGACTCAAACGCATCGTCAGCGAACAACCCCAGGCCAAAATGATGCTGGCGGCAGCCGGGGGGTTTACGTTCGTGATGTCCGCCCTGAAAATGCCCAGTGTCACCGGTTCCTGTTCGCATCCCACCGGCACGGGTTTGGGTGCCATCCTCTTCGGCCCGAGCGTCATGGCGGTCTTGGGTACCATTGTTCTCCTATTTCAAGCCTTGCTCCTGGCCCACGGTGGTTTGACAACACTGGGAGCCAATGTATTCTCCATGGCCGTTGTCGGTCCCTGGGTGAGCTGGACGGTTTGGCGTCTGGGTGGCAAGACGGGTTTGTCACTCGCCGTTACCGTATTCCTCGCCGCTGCCCTGGGTGACCTGACAACCTACTTGGTTACCTCATTGCAACTGGCCATGGCTTACCCGGATCCTTTAACGGGAATTGCCGGATCATTCCTCAAATTTGGCAGTATTTTCGCAGTTACCCAGATACCATTGGCCGTGGTCGAAGGTTTGTTGACCGTCGTCGTCATGAACGCCCTTTCCGTGCGTACCGATTTGCTCGATCAACTCCGGCAATTTTCTTTGGAGAGCCGATAATGGCCCTATCCCGTTCCTCCTGGTGGCTTGTCGGGACCGCTGTTGCTATCATTGCCGTCCCTTTGCTTTTTCCTCAATCGGGAACAGCGTCTAAAGGATCTGACAACCTTGCCACGGACGCCATCCTTGCCATCAAACCCGATTACAAACCTTGGTTCACCCCGGTTTGGACGCCGCCGAACGCTGAAGTGGAAAGTTTGTTGTTCGCGGTTCAGGCCGCCTTGGGAGCCGGAATTCTGGGTTACGTTATCGGACGCCGCAAATGATCGATCAAGGATAGTCATGCTGTCCATCGACAAGGTCGCTCACCTCAACCGTTGGCGCTCTCGATCCGTTACAGAAAAAGCCACGTTGGCTTTGGGCATGATGATCATCACTATCAGTTTGCCATCGTTACCGGTAGCCCTGGTGGTCATGGGGGTGATGACCGGGGCGGCAATCCTGGGAGCCCGGGTACCTGCCAAATTGTGGCTGGCTTGCACGATGGGAACCCTCGGATTTTTGCTCACCGGTACCTTATCCCTGATGCTGCATGTTGATGTTGGCGGTATCCGTCTGATGCCGGAGGAATGGCCAACCGTTGTGCGTCTGACATTGCAGGCGCTCGCCGGGTTCACCTGTTTGCAATTCCTGGCTTTGACCACGCCGACCACCGATCTGCTCTCCGGGTTACGCCGGTTGGGAATCCCTTCGGAAATACTCGAAGTAGCCTTGTTGATTTATCGTTTTCTTTTTTTGCTGGTGGAAACCGCTGCCGCCATGCATGCCGCGCAAGCGGCGCGACTGGGTCATGACGGTATGCGCAGGCGCATCCAATCCCTGGGATCTCTGGTTGCCAATCTGCTGGCGCGCGCCCTGGATCGGGCGCAACGTCTGGAAACGGGATTGGCGGCACGCGGCTGGAACGGTGCCATCACGGTGGTCAGACGCCCCACCCCTGTTTCCGTGTCGGGATTGTCCCTGATCCTGATGACGGAAGCCGTTACGGCAGCCCTGGGATTATGGTACCGATGACTCCCTTGCTCCAGGCTTGCGACCTGACCTACGCCTATCCGGGCAACGTCGTGGGACTTTCCAACCTGAACCTGACCGTCCATCGGGGGCGATGTTTGGCCATTCTCGGTCCCAATGGTTCGGGCAAAACCACCTTGCTGCTGCATCTCAACGGTACCCTGAAGCCCAAAGCGGGACATGTCCGTCTTGAGGGTCGGGCGACCGGTTATACCCGCAGCGAATTGTCCGTCTGGCGTCGACGTGTCGGCTTGGTGTTGCAGGATGCCGACGACCAATTGTTTGCCTCTTCTGTGGCGGAAGACGTCTCTTTCGGGCCGACGAATCTGGGGTTGAGCGAACGGGATAGCGAAAAAAGGGTGCAGCAAGCTCTGGAAGCCCTGGATATTGCGGATCTGGCATTGCGTCCCACGCACATGCTCTCTTTTGGACAAAAAAAGCGGGTTGCCATCGCGGGTGCCGTGGCCATGCAACCGGAGATCCTGCTGCTCGACGAACCGACCGCCGGGCTTGATCACCAGGGTTCCATGCACCTGTTGCACGTTCTCGGACAACTCAAAGCTGCGGGTACAACGCTGGTATTGGCCACGCACGATGTCGATCTGGCTTATGAATTCGCCGATGACGTGGCATTATTCAATGCCGGCAGGGTATTGGGACAGGGAGACGCCACCCCGATCCTGGGGGATGCCCCCTTGATGGTCACCGCTCGCTTGGTGCCTCCCTTTTTGTACCTGATGGGGCAGCAACTGAAGGCGGCGGGTCTTCTTGATGATACAGAACCCTTGCCAAGAACAAAAGCGGATGTGCTGAAAATCATCGCTAGGCATGGCAATAGCCCACCTAAACCGCAACCAACGCGGGATACGTAGTTTTCCCGCGTCATTCCCGCCCCCGATTCAGGCATTCGGGGGCAGGCTTCAGCGGGAATCCAGAAAGTTAGGGAAAGTAGGAAGGTTCTCTGGATCCCCGCTGAAGCCTCGTCATTCCCGCGAAAGCGGGAACCTCGAATGCTTGAATCGGGGGCGGGGATGACAATAACTACACATTCCAAGATAGCTGCGGTTTAAGGTTTATTGATGGTCCCGGTTGCTTTTTTATCGATGGTATCAAAATCCACGCGATAGCGGGCAGCGGCCTCCGGGGGTTTGATGAATATGGCCTGGAAGGCGACTTCTTGGCCCGGTGGCAACCGTTCCACCTTGACCTTTTTGGCATCCCCCTGCAAGCCAATCATGGTGCGCAACGATTCCTCGGAGCTTTCATCCAATAATTTTCCATCCACAACCCGTCCGGGTATCACGGAGCTAACCAACAATTCTTTATTCTCCTGATCCAAGAGGGAGATACGTATTTTGGGTGCCAACTGCGTTGACTTGTCCGAATTGTTCAAACGCCCCTGAACCACCAACACCGTACCATAGGGGTAAACCCGCCATTCTCCGCCCAACTCCGCCAAACGGAACGAACTGTGTAAATCATGCCAGGTGAATTCCCACCAATCCGTGGGTACAACCACGCCGGCAACCAGCGACAAACACATTAATAAGGATGCCAACCATCCCCATTTCGCCTGGGGAAGGGCCAAGGTCCATCCCGCTTTCTTTTCCTTCTCTTCCTCTTCTTTTTCCTCTTCACTCTCCAATGAAAAAGCATCTCCCCGGGTTGCCATCATGCCCATTGTTTCTTCCACAGGTTCATTCCTCACCACAATCTTTTCTTGAACGACTGCCTGCTCCTGAACCTCTTCTTCCTGAACCTCTTCTTCCTGAACCTCTTCTTCCTGAACCTCTTCTTCCTGAACCTCTTCTTCCTGAACCTCTTCTTCCTGAACCTCTTCTTCCTGAACCTCTTCTTCCTGAACCACTTCCTCCTGAACCACTTCCTCCTGAACCACTTCCTCCTGAACCACTTCCTCGTCGATCAGGATATCGTCCATGGAAGCGTCATCGGACTCCTCCTGTAACTCTTCCGATTCTTTGCCACCCGAATTGCCGGATTCCTCCAAAGCATCGTTTAATAAGGAATCGAGTTCGGAAGCGATTGAATCGTCTATTCCATCAGGGGAAGGAGCATGGATGGCCTGAGTTAAATCGGGTCCCAGGACTGTTTCGGTGTCGTCATCCCCTTCGGTATCGGAGGAGTCGGCTTCTTCCAATGATTCCTCATCGGCGGGCTCAGGCTCAGGTTGAGACTCTGCATCCGGTTCTTCGTTCTGGTCGTGAATCGGAGGTTTTTGGAAGAAGACTTCTTTGCAGTTTGAGCATTTGAGCTTTCGTCCCGACGGCAGCAACATCTCTTCATCGACGTCGAAACGGGTGCTGCAATTGGTGCATTGAACGATCACCCTGGCTGTACTCCCTCAACCGAAAGCTTGTGAAGTATCCTTAGGCTATGACAACCGAACTGGCACTATGTATCGAACTTTCAAGTTCCATCGAACTCTCAAGCCCTATCCGATCTAAAAATCCATCAAATTTCAAAACCAATGCAACTCCAGGACCATATGAATTATTATCATTTTGCAATCCCTTGGCCCGGGATCCGTCAGTCTTCCAACCCAACTTGTCATGGTGTCCAGGACACGTTACACTATCATACTTGCAATAAGGGAGGAAAAGACAAACATTCCCACTCCGTTCTCAGGTGGTCATGGTTCGTTTTCACAATGTCAGCATGCGTTATCCCACCGGCTACGAAGCCCTCAAAGGGATATCCTTTCGACTTGCTCCGGGATCCTTTCACTTTTTAAGCGGTCCCTCAGGTGCTGGTAAAACCTCGATACTTAAATTGATTTATTGCGCCGAACTGGCCTCGGAGGGGTCGGTCATCGTCCAGGGGCGCAACGTGGAGCAACTGACCCCGGCGCAACTGCCATCCTTGCGTCGCGGAATTGGCGTCATTTTTCAGGATTATAAACTTCTGTACGATCGCTCGGTATTTGACAACGTTGCCCTTGCCATGGAAGTGGCCGGGCAGGATCCCGAACGGATACCCGGCCAGGTGAGCCGAACCCTGGAGTCGGTGGGATTGAAAGAACGGATGTACCATAATCCCATCGCCCTATCCGGCGGCGAACAACAACGCGTCGCCATAGCCCGGGCCACGGTCAACCGTCCCCCCCTGGTGATCGCGGATGAACCGACCGGCAATCTTGATCGCGATATGGGCCGAAAAATCATGGCCTTGTTTCACAACCTGCACCAGCAGGGCATCACCATCCTCCTGGTGACCCACGACTTGGAACTTGCCACGGAGTTGGGGCATCCGCAAATCACCATGGTCAACGGATGTTTGACGCACATACCAGACTCAGCAAAACTGTAATGGTTCCAATCCAGGTTCCATAACGCCACCATCGGGTTCAAAGGGCTGCCCATGAGTACCGAAAATCCCCCCGGTCAGCGTCGGGAAACCGGCAACAAGTTGCAAGCCTTTCTCGCCAGTCACAATCGTAACCGTTCGGGAAATGCGCGCAAAGGGCGTCCCGGCCCCCCCAAAATTTTTGATTATTCCTCCTATACCAATAATTTTCATTTGCGCTCCCTGCTCCGGGCCTGGAAACGGTTTCGTGGTGGCTCCCTGTCCCACTGGGCCACCACCATCGTCATCGTCCTCTCCCTGACCATCCATGGAAGTTTTGTCCTGATGCTCGCCAACGCCGATGCCGCCCTGCAAAAATGGAAGGGGGACAATCTGGTTACGGTGTTTTTACAACCCACAGCATCTGTCAGCCAATTGACACAAATCCGCGATCAACTCGCCAAAAATCCAGAAATCCATGGGTTAACCATCATCTCCCCTGCCGATGCCATGGCGCGCCTGAAATCCATGCTCGGGTCCGAAGCCGCGCTCCTGGACGATCTTCAGGAAAATCCACTCCCTTATTCTTTGGAGTTTCATGCCCGGGATAATCATGTGGACCGCCTGAAAACACTCGCCCAGGATATCAGCGCCCTGCCCGGCATTGAATCGGTCTCCTACGACCATGAATGGGCGAAAAAACTGGCCGCCACCCTGCAATTTATTCGCACGATCGGCATGTCCCTGATCGTGCTGCTCCTGATTGCCGTTGCCCTGATTATAGCCAATACCATCAAGCTCACCATTATCGCCCGGCGCGATGAAATTGAGGTCATGCGTTTCATGGGGGCCACCAACCTATTCATCAAAACACCCTTCATCTACGAAGGGGTCATTCAAGGTTTGCTCGGTGCCCTGGGTGCGACCGCCCTGATCGTACTCCTCTACAGTGGCACCACACAGGCGACCAGCGAACTGTTGCATGCTTTCGGCATCCATCTGGATCTGATCTTTCTTTCATGGCCACAACTGCTCTTTCTGCTCTCCCTGGGGATCGGATTGGGACTCGTGGGCGCACTCATTTCCCTGTCCCGATTCCTGGAAGTTTGATAGATTGTCGCCCATGTGATGCCGCATGCCGTATCCATTAATCCCTCAGGTTACCAAGGAAAAGATCATGTCCGAACATACCGAAATCCCCACCGATCTGCGTTACACCTCGGATCATGAATGGATCCGCCGGGAAGGCAATGGTCTCGTGACCGTTGGCATTACCGCCTACGCCAGCAGTCAGTTGGGAGATGTCGTGTTCGTGGAACTCCCTGCTTCAGGGGGCAAAGTCACAGCCAAACAACCTTTCGGCGTGGTTGAATCGGTCAAGTCGGTCTCCGATCTGTTCGCCCCGGTCAGCGGCCAGGTTGCCGAGGTCAATACTGCCCTGCAGGATTCCCCCGAAGCCGTCAACAGCGACCCTTACGGACAGGGATGGATGATCCGCATCCAACCCGCCGATCCCCGGGAGATGGACACCCTGCTGACTCCGCAAGCCTATGCCGCCCAGTTGGGTCAGGGGGGTTAATCCCCCTCTCAAGATCCATGGTCTCGTGCCGTCGCCGCATCAAGGCGCGCCAAAAACCAGCTTTCTTGCTCGTCAAAGCGGTAGCGCTCCTGCACCTCCGCCGCAAGGGCGGTGTCACGCCAAAATTTTTGCCGATGCAAACGATTGGGAATACGACGGACGACTTCGGCGCGCATGGCCCCGAACACGGCGACCAAACCCTGCCAGCCCGGTTCCAGGTCATGATCCAAACGTTCCTTGAGCAGGCGCGACAAGGCTGGCGAGGCCCCCCGGGTCCCCACCGCCACGGTCATATCCCCACGTCGGACTACCGCTGGAACCAAAAATCCCGAAACCTCGGGATTGTCCGCCGAATTGCACCACATCCGCCGCTGGCGACAGCAGGCGGCAATTTCCTGGTTCAACCCGCCATCACCCGTGGCGGCGAAAACCAGCATCGGTCGCGGTTCCCGGTCCAGATCCGCCTCGGAAAATTCCCCCTGGTGGATGTGCAGACACCCCTGATCCCGCCAGCGTGTCAACTCCGGATCCCATGCCGGGGCCACCACTACGATCCGTGCGCCCGTGTCCAACAAGCCACGCACCTTGCGCAGGGCCACCGCCCCGCCGCCGATCACCCACACCAGTTGCCCCAGCAGGTTCAGTTCTGCCATGTAATGTTGCATGATATCCGGCCTTTCTAAGGAGTCGCATCAGCCATGAACACCCACGCGGACAAGATCATCATACGCGGTGCCCGCGAACACAACCTGAAAAACATCGATTTGGAATTGCCCAGAAATGCCCTGACCGTCATCACCGGCGTTTCCGGATCGGGAAAATCATCCCTGGCGTTTGATACCCTGTCCGCCGAGGGTCAACGCCGTTACGTGGAATCCTTGTCGGCCTACGCCCGGCAATTCCTTTCCCTGCAAGGCAAACCCGATTGCGATGCCATTGAAGGTCTTTCCCCATCCATTTCCATCGAACAAAAAAGCACCAGCAAAAATCCCCGATCTACCGTAGGAACGGTCACCGAGATCCATGATTATCTCCGACTCCTGTTCGCCCGCATCGGCAAACCGCACTGTCATGGCTGCGGCAAACCCATTGACAGCCAAACTGTTAGCCAAATGGTGGATACCCTCCTGACGCTTCCCGAAAATTCCCGTTTGTTGATCATGGCCCCCATCGCCATGGGACGCAAAGGGGAGTTCAAAAAGGAATTGGCCGCCCTGGTCCGGCATGGTTTCACCCGGGTGGTCATCGACGGCCAGACCATGGAGGTGGAAGAAGCGGCTGATCTGAACAAAAAAGTCAAACACTCCATCTCCGCCCTGGTGGACCGTATCGTCATCAAACCCGGTATTGAGGGTCGTCTGGCCGACTCCCTGGAAACCACCCTGGCCCTGCCGCAAACCTTGGCCTTGAAATCGGTCCCCGGGGGCATTGCCCACATTCAAATCCTTGGCGATCCCCCTACCGAGATGTTGTTTTCCGAACGCCATGCCTGTCCCGACTGTGGTATTTCCTACCCGGAAATCGAACCGCGTCTGTTTTCCTTCAACAATCCATTTGGAGCCTGTCCCGGCTGTACCGGTCTTGGAACCCGGGAATTTTTCGATCCCGAGTTGATCATCCCCGATGCCAACCTTTCCATTGAACAAGGGGCCATCGCCCCATGGGCCAAACCCACCGCCCACATGGCGCGGCAAAGCCTGCAAGCCGTTGCCGAACACTTTGATATTTCCATCACCACCCCCTGGAACCAACTCCCCTTGGAACAGCAACATATCATTTTGAATGGTGTGAAGGGGGATCGTATCCGTTTTCGTTTCCGTGGACCACGGGGCAGTTTTACCACGACCAAACCATGGGAGGGGGTACTCAACAACCTGGAACGACGGTATCTGGAAACCGAATCGGATGATATGCGCGAGGAAATGGGGCAATTTCGTAACACCTCGCCGTGTACCACCTGTCACGGCAAACGGCTCCGTATCGAAGCCTTGTCGATCAAGGTTGGCGGTTACAACATTGCCGAACTCTCAGCCATTCCCCTGGACCAAACCTTGACCATCTGCCAAACGTTACCACTCAGTTCCCGGGAGACCACCATCGCCGAACGCATCCTCAAGGAGATCAACGAGCGTCTGCATTTCCTCATCGCCGTTGGCCTGGATTATCTGACCCTGGATCGCGCGGCGGCGACCCTGTCGGGGGGTGAGAGTCAACGTATCCGCCTGGCCAACCAAATCGGTTCCGGCCTGACCGGGGTTCTCTACATCCTTGATGAACCGAGCATCGGCTTGCACCAGCGCGACAACCAAAGGCTCCTGCACACCTTGCAGCGCCTGCGCGACCTGGGCAATACCGTGGTGGTGGTGGAACATGATGAAGAAGCCATTCGTACCGCCGACCATGTCGTGGACATGGGACCGGGGGCGGGGGAGCATGGTGGCCAAGTGGTGGCAACTGGGACTCCCGCCGAAATCACTGCCAATCCCGATTCGCTCACCGGGCAATACCTGTCGGGGGTGCGTAGCATACCCCTGCCCGCCAAACGTCGCCCTTTCAATCCCGAAAGCAAATTGACCCTGAATGGCGTCAGCACGCACAATCTCCGGAGTGTTTCCACCCATATCCCCATCGGCTTGTTGACCTGTGTGACCGGCGTTTCCGGTTCGGGCAAATCGAGTCTGATATTGGATACCCTCTACCCGGCGCTGCAGCAGCACCTGCATCGCGCCCAGGTCGGCACGGGCGAGATATCCTCCATCGACGGCCTTGAATTTCTCGATAAAGTGATTCACATCGATCAATCGCCCATCGGACGCACGCCACGCTCCAATCCCGCTACCTATATTGGCCTGTTCACCCCCATTCGCGACCTCTTCGCCCAAGTCCCGGAGGCCCGGGCGCGGGGTTACAAAGCGGGCCGGTTCAGTTTCAATGTCAAAGGGGGACGCTGTGAAGCCTGCGCCGGGGAGGGATTGGTCAAAATTGAAATGCACTTCCTGCCCGACATTTTCGTCGAATGCGATGTGTGCCATGGCAGCCGTTACAGTCGGGAAACCTTGGAAATCCTCTACAAAGGTCATTCCATCAGCGGTGTGCTTAAAATGACGGTCGAGGAGGCCGCCGTCTTTTTCAAACCTATTCCCTCGATCCAGCAAAAATTGCTTACGCTCCAAGACGTCGGCTTGTCCTATATTCGCCTGGGGCAATCCGCCACCACCTTGTCGGGTGGTGAGGCGCAACGGGTTAAGATTGCCAAGGAACTGGCCAAAAGGGCTACGGGCAAAACCCTCTACATCCTGGACGAACCCACGACGGGTTTGCACTTTGACGATATACGCAAACTGGTGGAAGTCCTGGAACGCCTGGTTCAAGATGGCAATACCGTCATCGTCATTGAACACAACCTGGATGTCATCAAAACCGCGGACTGGATCATCGATCTGGGACCGGAAGGGGGAAGCCGTGGCGGATCCATTGTCATGGAGGGAACGCCGGAACAATGCGCCGACCATCCCGGCTCCTACACCGGCCGCTTCCTCAAACCTTTGCTGCAACGTCCGTAGCCCGACGACCCCGTTTCCCGTTCAGCCAGAGCGGCCACGCACTTCAAAGGTGGTGTTATCCATGGTTTCCCCCCTGGAATTCAACAATTCCAGCCGATGATGTCCCGGTGTTGGTGACCAACCGTTTTCCGTATCCATCTCCACCCCGTTGAGTCGCCAACGATAGCCGGGTTGCTGCGGTTCCATGCGAAAAAAGACCCGTTCCCGACTTTTGGGAATATCGGGATCGAGGGCCAGGATGACCCCGGTTTCCGGGTAGACGATGCGTCCCCGCAGTTGCCAGTTGCCCGCCCGTTCCACCCGTTCCATTTCGGTTCCGGTCAGATACCATTCGTCGCGCTCCGCCTCTTCGTTACCGGCGAACACCGTCCGTGTTTTCACCAATCCTCGGGGGGGGGCCGGTTCGCGATGCGCGGATGGCAGTGTGGTCATGATGGCGTGCCACACCGGGGCCGCCCCCGTGATTCCTGAAACATCGTGCATCGATTCCCCGGAAAAATTGCCGACCCATACCCCCACGCTCCATTCCCGGGTGAAACCGACGCACCAATTATCCCGCATCCCTTTGGATGTCCCTGTTTTGGCGGCGCTCCAAAAGGGTAAATTCAAGGGATTGTCCAGGCCGAAGGTCAACGCCCTGGCGGAGGGATCGGCGAGGATATCGGTGATGAGAAAACTGGCTTCAGGAGGCAAAACGCGTTCCCGGGCAGGGGGGGATTCGTCCGGGATGAGCCGCAGGGGGGAATACAAACCTTCGTTGGCCAGGGTGCGATAGCTGTTGACCAGTTGCCACAGGCTGACCTCCACCGAACCCAAGGCCAGGGCGGGGCCGTAGTAGAGGCCATCCTTGACGATGGCGGAAAATCCCAGGCGACGCAGCCGTTGTACAGCCGGTTCAAGACCCGCCAGCAACAAGGTTTTGACAGCCGGGACGTTGAGTGACGAGGCCAACGCGGTCCGCACGCTGACCCAGCCTTTGAAGTCCTCTTCATAATTGCGGGGCACATAGAGTCCCCCGCCGGGGGTCATGAGATCGAGAGGGGCGTCTTCCAGCAGGGAGGCTGCGGTCAGCAGGCGTTTTTCCAGGGCGAGCCCGTAGAGGAATGGTTTCAGGGTGGAACCCGCCTGACGCAAGGCTTTGATGCCATCGACCTGGCTGAGTGCTTCGGCTTGGGGGTGGTTGCCAACGTAGGCCACGACGTCGCCATGGGCATTGTTGACGACCAACGCCGCCCCGTGATGGACGTTTTGCGCTTTTAAATGGGATAAATGATCGGCGAGGATGTCTCGTACAGAATGTTGCAAATTGCCGTCGATGGTGGTGCGGATGGTCTCTCCATGTTCCCCGGGCAATAACCAACGCGCCAACTGCGGGGCTGCGGCATGGAGTGGTTCGATCCACTGGTTCCGGGTGAGGGCATTGGCCACTTCTTCCTGCAGGGTCGCGCAGGACATATCGGCTGCCAGGCGATTTTTGAGTTGACAGGCGCGCTGGGCAACCTGCGGAAGGGTGGCGCTGGGGGCGCGCAGCAAGGCCGCCAGAATGATTCCTTCGGCAGGCGTTAATCCGCCAACGCTTTTGTTGAACAATCCTCGCGTTGCGGTGCCGATACCCTCCCATTCGCCGCGAAAGCTGACGCGATTGACGTAGGCTTCCAGAATGGCGTTTTTGCTCCAGGTGGATTCCAACTTCCAGGCAGCCCGCATCTGCCGCCATTTGCCAACCAGAGAACGCAAACCAGGGCGTCCCGTCATCTCCGGGTTCAGGAGACCCGCCAATTGCATGCTGATGGTGGAGCCTCCCCGCCGCCCTTTGCCGGTCAATCGGCCCCACAGGCTTGCCGCCAGGGCCCGAACATCCACACCATGATGGCTGTAGAAGCGCTGGTCTTCCGCTCGCACGATAATGGCCAATGCCGCTGGTGCGATCTCTTGTAGCGATGTCCAGGCCAAACGCCGTCCCACGAACGATACCCGCATTTCGTGCAGGATGGCACCATGACGGTCGAGCAAAACGCCGTCACTGGCATGCCAGTTGGCGCGAACCCTGGCAAAATCAGGGAGTTGCGGCTCCCCCCACAACCAAAGGATCCAGAGTCCGGGGCAAAACCATAGGATGTATCGAAGGCTTCTCCTCATCCGCGTACCGACGGCACCACCCCCGGTTTCAACGTGCTGGAACCGGGGGTGACCTGGGATTCAGTGGCATGACATGGTTCAAAACGATTCAAAATCAACGTCAGAACTGGAATGCTGGTCTGTGAGCTGTTTGTTGTCCGCCGCTCGTACCGCAGGAGGGGCTATCCGTTTGGGTTGCCTGTGCTGGGACGGCTTGGCTGATTTTTGTGAGCGTATCATATTCTTGACAGGGGCGGCATGGCCATTGGAACCGACATTGAAGAAAGAGATGGAGTGGGCCATCATGTCGGCCTGGGAATTCAATTCTTCCGCGGTTGCGGCCAGTTCTTCGGAAGATCCGGCAGTTTGCTGAACCACCTGTTCGAGTTGCTGAATCGATTGACTGATATCGGAGATTCCATCCCGTTGTTGTCGACTGCATTCGGTAATCCCCTGGATGCGATCGGCGGTTTCCTTGATGTCCGGGACCAGTTTGTCGATGATCGTCCCGGCTTCTTCGGAGATCTGAACGCTGGATGCGGAAAGGTGGCTGATTTCTCCGGCGGCTGTTTGACTGCGTTCCGCCAGCTTCCTGACCTCGGCGGCGACTACGGCGAATCCCTTGCCATGTTCTCCCGCCCGGGCGGCTTCGATGGCGGCATTCAAGGCCAACAGATTGGTTTGCCGGGCGATTTCTTCGATAATACCGATCTTGGAGGCGATTTCCTTCATGGCGGTCACGGCTTTGATGACGGCTTCCCCGCCTCGCGAGGCATCGTTGGATGCCTTGAGGGCAATGGTTTGGGTGGTATTGGAACTGTCCGTACTGAGTTGACAACTCCCGGTAATGGCCGCCAGGGCTGCGGATGTGGTTTCCACGGAGGCGGCCTGTTCGGTAACCCCTTGGGAGAGTACCTGGGCGGTATTGGAGATTTCGTTGCTGCCTAAGGCAACCTGTGATGCTGCGGCAGATATTTCCCCGATGATCTCGCGCAGTTTGGCCGCCATTTCTTTCAGGGCATGGGCGAGCTGTCCGATTTCATCCTTCTGATCCAGTTGGATGGTGGCGGTCAAGTTGCCCTGGGCAATGCTCTGTGCGAAGGCAACGCCTTTTTTCATGGCTCCCGTGATGGCGCGTGTGATTGAAATGGCGATCAGCAAGCCCAGCAATACGGCGGTAATGCTGGTACCTGTGACAAGACGAAGGACCGATGCGACTTGTTCGTCCATTTTCTTTTCCTGGATGTCGACGATTTCATGGATTGCTTTGTCTGCGGTTCTTCGGCTGGCGATCATCTCCTGTTCTGATTTGCTCTGGCCATGGAGCATATCGATGATGCCCGACATCTCTTTTTGATAGCTCTCCAATGCCGCGATAATTTTCTTGATCTGATCGATATTGTTCTGAGCGGTGAAAGTTGGCAGGAGTGTTTTGGCGATCTTGAGGGCTTCCGCCATGTTATCCTGGTTTCGTTTGATCTGTTTTTCATCCTTGCCGAAGGTGTTGAGGATCTCTTTTTCCGCGATTCGGGCTTCCCGGATATTGGCCAAAACTTCGGTTGTTTCAAGGGCTTTCTTGATGCGTTCCCCGATCTTGGCGTTTTTTGTTGTCACCTCATGATTATCCTGGGCATTGACAGGTTGATTGAGAAGGGTATTCAGTTTTTGCTCCTGGTCCACCTGCAATGCTTTGGACTCTTCGGAGATGACGCCACGCGCCAAACCGAGCATTCTGGCAACGCCTTCTTGAATTTTCTTTTCGGTATCAACATAGTTGTCGAAGGCTTTGTCATATGCGGCAACATCGGCCAATATGGCATCTGCTTTGGCTTTATCCGATGGATCGGAAAGTTTTTGATCTCGATCAATCACTGTTTGTTTCTTAATTTCCTCAAGTTTTTTCTGATTTTCCTCAACATATTTCATTTCTTTGCGCAGGAAGAAATTCTTCTCAGCCTGCATGGCATCGCCAATCATTTCGCTTATTAATGTCATATCTTTGACTTTACCAACACGATCCGCCAAATCGGTTATACTATGGTAGCCGATCAGGGAGAGAAAAACGGTCAACAACAAAACCACACCAAATCCAAGACCAAGTTTTATGCCAAGTTTCAAATTTTTCATTGATCTGCCCTCCGGGAATGGAATCCATCTATTTATAGTAGGCAGACATATCGGAATATGGTATCTACTTTATAGACGGCGAACAAAATTTGTAAATATAAATATCCTGGGACATGCTTAAGTCTGTTTCCGGTATCATGTTACAGCCAAAACACCTGACTTGAAATTATTTGTCAGCATTCAATTAATATATGGAACTTGTGTTGGTGTCACAAGTATTAGGTAAACATGCTACTCCCCTCATTTACACAATGTCAATCATTAAATAAAAATATGGGGGCAAGAGGGAATTGATCGAACCGGCACAAGATGCTACAGTGCCGTTTTGATATCAACTAATTGTTAATATGTGGAATTTCATGTCCATTATTCATCATCTGGGCGATGGCTTATAGTCCAATAGAATTGGTGCAGATGGGGCGATGGTCACCATCTCACCATTTGGCAGTTGCATGACAGGGAAGAAACAGGTATACTGATAAAACAAAGATCAAGCGGGGCAGAGCGGTTATTCCATTTTCCACCTCTCTTTTAAAATATCATCTATCAAGAATCAATAAAGATCAACAAGCCGTTTATTGCGGATCGCAATAAATTGACCCTCTTCCATTGCTGGACACGATCAATTCCCGACATCTGGTCCACACGATTACACGATCTATTATTGTAAATAATCGTTTGGCGGCTTTTTCGATAACGCCCAAGCCCTTCGGTATACTTATCGTCGAATAAAAGGTAAGCGCCGAACGAACCCCGTTCTCAAGTGTCCTTGCTTTTTTCCAGATCTTTGTGAACGTTCCCGGGGAGCAGGGATTCAAAGTCATCAACGGTGGTGGCATTTGGGATTTTGCTGAAGACCCTACGGGGTGAGTATAGGGTTCCAGACCCGAATCTCATCTTACGTGTCTCCTGCAACCATTCAGTCCGTTTCATAGGTCACCTCCTCACCCCCATGAAAACCGGACAAATCATGCTCTATAAGACCGGGCAATGAATTTGCTGCCGACAGTTCCTCGAAAAAAAATGGAGATATGTTCTTACGTTCGTTATAATAAGGCGAAAAGGAGGGCCTCAAATGACGATGTTGCGTTTGACATCCATCGGTAATTCCACGGGTATCGTGCTTCCCAAGGAGATTCTAGCCAAGCTCCGGGTCGAGAAAGGTGATGCCCTGTACGTTCTGGAAACCAGGGAAGGGATCGAACTGACCCCCTACAATCCGGAGTTTGCCCGGCAGATGGACCTGGCCGAGGAGATCATGCGTGAGGAGCGTGACGTTCTGCGCAAGTTGGCCGAATGACCGATGAATACGCCTATCTGGATCGGAAAAGAGGTTGCGCTCGCCATCCACAAACGCCAGTTGGCGGAACATGGAGGCGGCGAGGGGCTGCGCGATGAAGGCTTGCTGGAATCCGCCCTGGCCCGCCCGGTCAACCGACAGGCCTACGGCGATCCGCCCCCAACGCTGGCGGAACTGGCCGCAAGCTACGCTTTCGGCATGGCCCGCAATCATCCGTTTATAGATGGCAACAAGCGGGTCGCCTATGTGGTGTGTCTGCTGTTCCTGCGCCTGAACGGAAAACAGTTGGTCGCGCCGGGCGTGGAGAAATACCGAGTTTTCCTTTCTCTGGCCCAGGGTGCCATGGGAGAGGAAGAATTGGCTTCATGGCTTCATGGGCATCTCGCGGGTTCTTGAGGTTATCCTGAACCTATTTTAAGGCAGCACCGTCATGGTCGCGTTGGGGGCCTCGCCAAACGTTTCCGGGGCGTACATCGCCTCAACATGGGTGGGTGGCAATTGAAACACCCCGGGTGTATTCAGACGCACCGTATACTCTACTGAAAAAGAACCTTTTTCAACCCGGGCGAAATAGGCCCGATAGGCATCGAACGTGCGTTCGACAAAGGCGGGCCAAACATGATCCTCCGCATTGTTTTCGCCCCCGGTCATGATTTTTGAATCCTTGCCCAATCCACCCCCCAGGAGGGTACTGCCCCCGGGAATGGGATCATCCACCACCACCCACGTCCGATCACTCAGGGCTTCCAGTGCCAAATGAACCCGCAGCACATCACCCCGATGCCATTCCCCGGCCATTTTTTGCTCCACAGGGGTGACGGTACGTTGAATCCGATATCCGGCAAAGAAAGGCTCCACCAGGGGGCGTGCCGCACGAGTGGTGACCGTCAGCCATGGTTTGCCGGATCCCTGGTGCTGGACCAACAGTTCCTCCGGGGCTTTGGGCCAGGGAAAAGTGAGTCGGTCGCCTTTGGGTTGGCTCGACCAGGAGATTTCCCGCTTCTTTCCTTGCAGGGTAACGGTGCTGCTTCCTGAGAGTTTGACCCCTTCAAAGGTTTGGGCGAACTTTTTCATGGCGAGCGTCCCCCAGGCATTGGCAATGCTGGTATTCCAATGTCCGCGCTGCCGATTGTGCAAGCTCCCCTTGAGCATGCGTACCGCATCCTCGCGCCAATCCTGTTCGTTCAGCACCGCCAGCAAGGCGCGATTGGCGTTGACATCGGGGGAAACCATCAACCACCATAAATAATCGCTGTTTTCGGTGGAAAAAGTCATGGTGGTGGCGGAAAAATGCAGACGGGAACGTAATAAAGCCAGGGCTTCGCGCTTGCGGTTGTCGCGGTCGGGCCATTTGTCGGACTTCGACAACAGGTCGATCCAATCGATGAGTGTCGAAGTCGGCCACAGGTTGGGTTCGATGGTGAGGTTTCCCGCCAGCTTGGGATCCACGGGTTCGTGGCGGGCCAGGGCGGCCAGGGCAGCCACCTTGCGCACAGTCAGGTCAGCAGTCGCCAAAGCGGAATGACGGACGATTTTGCCTTCCACGAAGGCTTTCAGCCCCTTTTTCATCGATTGCAACGATTTGTCTGGAATTTTCCAATCGGCGGTGGCGGCTACCGCCAGCAGATAGCTGGTTAGCGTGTCGCTACCCTGGGATGTTTGCGGGAAATAGTTCACCAGCCCATCCTTGTCCAGATAGCTGGGAAGTGCCGAAATCAGGGCTTCCCAAAGGGTCTGGTCCTCCAGGGTGATCGCTTTGGACACCCGTTGTTCCATGCAGGTATAGGGATAGTTTTGCATGTACTCCTTGACGCCCGTCAGATCGTCGGTCACCCGGGACGCCAGGACCGCTTCCACCCCCCCGCTCCCCGGAAGGGCATCCCCGGGCATGGCGATCTGGATACGGCTCTCTTTGTCGAGTTGGGACAGCGTGGCCTGGGTCACCCGAACCGGGACCGCTGCCAAGACCTCCTGGCTGACCTTGAGGCGATCACTGGCCGCCCCCCCGGCGACTTCCACATCCCATTGCAGCTTGCCAACACCCGGGGCGGTGACTTCCCAAACCACCTCTTGGGCTTCACCAGGGGCCAGGGCGATCTCCCGGGGTGCCAATGGTCCGGGTTCCGTCGGGGCGAGTGTGGCCCGGACCTGGCCGGTGAACGGTTTTTCCCCGGCGTTGCGTACCGTGAACCCTGCCGTGAATCGATCCCCCTGGCGTACCACAGGTGGTAAACCGGAAAACAGCACGATATCCCGTGTTGCGCGAATGGTGGTGGCCCCGGTGCCGAACAGGTCGCTCCCCGCCGTGGCGACCGCCACAATGCGGAACGAAGTGATGGCATCATTCAACGGCACCTTGACGCGAGCCATCCCTTTGTCGTCCAGTTTGACCCGCCCTTGCCACAGGAGCAGGGTGTCAAACAGCTCCCTGGCCGCGTTGCGACCGCCCCCACCACCCTGGGATACCGCCTTTTTGCCAAAATGCCGCTTGCCCAGCACCCGTCCCATGGCGGTTGCCGTTTCCACCTCTAAACCACGCTGGGTCATCATGTCCTCCAGCAGATTCCAACTGCCGTTGGGCAATAGTTCCAGGAGCCCTTCGTCCACGGCCGCCAGGGCGATTTCCCCCCCCCCTGGCAACGGCTTGCCGTTGTCACGATGGACCATCACGGTCACGTCGGCTTGCTCGCGGGTCTTGTAGGTTTCACGATCCGCCTTGACGCCAACTTTCAAGGCATATGCGCTCCAACCCACCTGCAATTGGGCGATACCCAACCGCATGGCGGGTCGGCCCATGTCGATTACCGCCGTGGGTTGCACCTCGCCACTGCGCCCGCGCACCGCCAGCACCGCGACGAACACATTGGGGCCATGATGCCCCTGGATGGGGATGGTCACCCGGGGGGATTGCCCCTGAAGCGGTTGCACATAGGTTTCCATAACCCCTTCCCGTTCCATGACGATCAATCCCGTGGCCTCGCGGAACGGCATGCGCACTTGCAAGGTTGCTTGGTCGCCCGGCTCGTAATGACGCTTTTCCGGCAAAAGATCCATGCGATCCCCTTCCCGGGCGGCAAACCAGGAATCCTTCTCCTCCGGGACCCACACCTCGGCATGGGCATAACCCGCATTCCCCTCGGCGTCGGTCACCCGCGCCTGAACGATCAAATTGCCCGGAATCGGGGGGGTGCCCTCGCAAACCAGCATTCCCCGTTCATCGCTCTTTCCCGAACAAAATTCTTTGATCTTCTTGGTTTCGTCGTACTGGTCGTACGAATAAAACCCGCCCAACAGCCGTTTGCGATGGCTGTAGGTTTTTCGTTGAAAAATATCCAAGGTGACGGGAATCCCCGATAGGACTTGGCCGGATGTGTTCAACGTCACGACCTGGAATTGAATTTTGTCCTGCCCCGGCAACCAGGCGTTGGGCTTGATACCCGGGACCACGGCGGAAGGCCATAAGGTTGCCTGCGCGGAAGAGACCAGGGTTTCTCCATTGGGATCGCGATATTCCATTTCGGCGTGCAGGCTTTGGGGTGCTTGCACCTCTTTCCAGCCGCTCACGGTCACCCGTGCCCCGCCCGCCTGATCCAGGTTGGTGGCAACGACTGCCAGGGGGCGTTCTTTGCTGCTTTCCCTGGTTCTTGCGCCACCGCTTTCCTCGCTATCGTCATGACGGGAACGCCCCAATTCAACCTTGCCCTCCGCTACCATGCCATTTGTGAATGTAAATCCTTCATAATTATGGAAAGAAATCGTTTTGGGTTTGAGGATGCCCCGTACCTTGACCGGGGCCAGGCTTGCGGCACCACCCGCAAGATAGCTCACCTGGAGATCCCATTCCGCACGGGTCGCACGGACCAGATCGGATTTGACCGGTTTGACCACCCCCTTCATCAACGGAACCCGGAAGGCCTCGACGTGAAAGCTACCCGCGTTCATGCCGTCCAAGGAAATATCGTAGGTTCCCAACTTGGCCTCTTTGGGTAGTTTCAAGGTGCTTTCGGCAACGCCTGCGGGATCCCAAGTCAGATTCAAAGGATATTCGCTGCCCCCTCCCGCATGGCGAATGATCGCCTTTTTGGGCCAGAGGGTCTGGTCAACATAACTGAAACCTTGGGCATCGTGCCGCCGCAGCAAATGCTTCATGTGGACGGTCTCCCCAGTCCGGAACAGGCTGCGATCCAGAATGGTGTGGACCCGAACGGGTTTGTTGGAGCTGGGGCCGGGCAGGTTGAAGGCCCAACGCTCGATGCCATTGTTCCAGGAGGATAGGGTGAAGGTGACATCCCCTTCCAGGCGGGCGCTGACGATATAAGCCCGTTCGCCACTGGGACACGCAGCGAGTTTCTGGTTGGCCGGCAACTCCTGGTGGATGAAGAACAGCCCATCCTTGTCGCTTGGCCCACGGGCATGGAGATGGCCACTGCAATCGGTGATGCGGACGTCCGCGCCCGATACGGGACGACCGCTGTCAAGGGCCGTAACCCAGACCAGGGAGGATTCGCGTCCCTGGAAAAAGTGGGCGGCCAGATTGGTGACCAGGGCTGCCGCCTGGGCGAAATAGGGCTTGGGTTTGCCATGCAATGCGGCCCCCAGGCGCTGACTGGCGAGTTCCACAACGTAAAAACCGGGCTTGGGAAGGGGGATTCCCATGACATCAAAAGATTTGGCACCATTGGGTTTGGGGAGGGTGAACGTGGTCAGCGCCGGGATTTCCGCAGCGCCAAACACCGAACTTTCACCGATCAACTGGTCGATCACCGTTTCCTTGCTCGCAGGATCGGTGTGACTTTTTTCCCTCTGGGCCTCCTGAACCCGTTTGATCCAGGTGGGAAAATCCTGGGGATTGTCCACTTTGAACAGACGTCCACGCACTTGTGCGTTTTCATCTGCGGCGGGATCTTTTTCGGGATGATCGGGGTCGGCACTGACAACAGTTTCCAGATTGCGGATCGTTACCGGGAGAGCGGGTTCCCCTTGGGCTTCGAGGATGCCGAAACTGGCGGGAAATTTGGCCAGGGGCGGGTATTCGTCGATGGCGACGGTCAGGGGGAATTCGCCTTGGTTGACCAGGGTGCGACCCGCATCATCCCGGAGTTCCGCGGGCAACTCCAATTGAAAGGTACTTTTTTCCGGGAACGGTTGTGGAAAGGTGACCCGCTGTACCCATTGGCCGAGTACTTCGTCCTCCTGAATGCGTGGCGTACGGGTTTCCCCATGCCCTTTCAGGGTGATCTTTTGGGCCAGGTTGAGGGCTATCGGGGTATTGAAGGCGAGACTGAGGGGGCGAACCGGCACACAACCGGCGTCTTTGTTGACCCGTTCACAATAAAAATGCGCCTGGAACGCCTCGCGCACCTTAAAACGGATGACCTGATCGGTGGCGGTACTCACCCCGGAGCGTGCGGCAATGCCGGCACCCCAGATCAGACTGACCTCGCTTCCTGGTGCCAGATGCCGTTTGCATTGCAAGGCAACGATGGGGACATCGGGGGTGTGCAAACGTTTTAGGAACCGTTGTTGTTCCGTCCCGGCCTCCGATGCCAAACCCGGGTCGATCCCCGGGCTTTGTCCGCCTGGTCCCGACAACCGATCCAGAAAATGATCAATGAGTCCATCGGCGCTGATGAGCAATGGTTTGCGTTCTTCGGGGGTCAGGATACGTACGCCGATTTTTTCGCCAATGCCCGGGATTTGACAATGAACTTTGGATTCCAGGGTGGCCGGATCGACCAAGGCGTTTAAACCCAGTAGGAAAACCTGGTCTTCTTCAATGGTATTGTCCCCATCCGTGGGTTGGGAGGTGATGATCGTCGGACCGGCGGTCGTGAAGGTGAAATCGCCCCCCTTATCGAGCGGTTGGCCCGCCAGGGTGGTGACCCCCTCCTTTAAGTTGACCCGGCATTGGGTTGCAGCGGGGACATCGGCATCAAAATCGTAAAGCCAGTTGCGGTTGTCGGCCCAGCGACCCTTGCCCGGTGTCGGGCACGAGACGGTGAACGGATCCTGCAACCGTGGATCCCCCAGGGGAACCATGGGATTGCTGAAACGGACAGTGATCTGTCGTACCGCTTTGACCATCCCTTTGGGACTGGTGGATTCCACACGGGGTGGGGTGTCGGGGGACCGGGGTGTTGCCCCTGTCGGGTTTTTCGCGGGGATGGTACGCCCTTTTGTGGCAGTTGAACCAGGGGGGAGGTCAGGGTCTTCCCGGGTCGATGACCGGGTGCTTCCAGGGGTCAATTCCCCCAACCGTGCCTGATACATGTCGAGCAGGCACGTGATGACGGTGTTGGGATCCTTGATCCGCTGCCCCTTTTTGTTGCCGATGTGACAGCGTTCCAACCGCTCCGCCAACCATTGGCGCTGCCCATTTTGCAAGGCATTCCGTTGCGCCTCGGTGGCACGTTTCCTGGCGGCGGCATAGGCTTCCCCCAGGGTTTTATCGGCCTGCGCCAGTTTTTCATGGTCGCAGATGATGATTTCAATCGGATATGCGGCAGCGGCGCAGTCAAAGGACGGAGTCGGGGCGGCAATAACCGGGAATCCGGTCAACAATAACGTCAGGAATAGTAAAGTCGGGAACATGGGTGTCAGCGCCGAAGTTTCAGCGTCACTTTAGATAAGGTTGTGTGGTTATTTAAACATAGCTACGTGACTGCTGGAAATAATTCTGGCCTTGATCATCGTTTCGGCCAAAGCGCATCGAAGATGCTTCGGTTCCGTCTGGATTCCCGCTTTCGCGGGAATGACAAACAACTGCAATCTCAGCGTTTTTTTCGTCATTCCCGCGAAAGCGGGAATCCAGAATGAGTTGGCTCGGACAAAACGATGATCAAGGCCATAATTCTTAAGTGGTTGGATGGTGTTTTTGGTAGGGATGCCAAGATTGTGCTTCTTTATTCGTTCCATTTGGTCTGATCCCCTATTGGTCATCCGGGAATGTTTAACCCGGATTCGCGAATCGCCCTGATTAACGCCATGGTTGAATTTTCCATGGAATGACAAACAACTGCAATCTCAGCGTTTTTTTCGTCATTCCCGCGAAAGCGGGAATCCAGAATGAGTTGGCTCGGACAAAACGATGATCAAGGCCATAATTCTTAAGTGGTTGGATGGTGTTTTTGGTAGGGATGCCAAGATTGTGCTTCTTTATTCGTTCCATTTGGTCTGATCCCCTATTGGTCATCCGGGAATGTTTAACCCGGATTCGCGAATCGCCCTGATTAACGCCATGGTTGAATTTTCCAGACTTTTTATGGCTTCCAAAAATTTACGTGACTCCCCCTGCTGATTGGCTTGACGTCTGAGTTCAGCCGACTCGACGATAAAATTTTTAACCATTGGATCCAACGAATTTATTTCTTGGGCGATCAAAATTCCTACAAGCATCCTGTAAGTATCGTTACGATCCATTTCATGAAAATATTCCTCCTCCTTTGAAGTGAGGTGGCGCGTTTCTGCCAGGGTATCGCCACGACGGAGTTGTTCCATGCTCGCCCTGACGATTACATAGGCCTTGTCGAGAACATGACGACCCTTGTCGAATTCCCCCGCACGGGTCAATTTGCGTGCCTCCTCGGTCATCTGTTGGACCAGTGTACTGGAATCTTGAACCTCCTTACCAGCATTTTTTTCTTTTATAATCCGGTCCAGGGACACGGTTAACGCATCAACATTTTTCAAGCGTGTCTCAAAATCTTGCTCACCGTAGGATGCGAAAAAGGCATCGCTATCCGTTTTTTCTTTCGTTATTAAAATATGCCCCTTGGCTTCATTCACAAGGGTATCGCCCCGCCGCATTTCCTCAATGGCAATTTTAGCCATTGCATAAGCCCTGTCAAGAATGCTACGCCCTTGATTCATTTCGCCTCTACCGACCAGGTTACGCGCCTCATGCGTTAACTGGTGAATTTTCTCACTGGTATTTTCCGCCTCTTTGCCCCTATTTTTTTCTTTACGAATCCGGTCCAAAGCGTCAGTAAGCGCAGAGACACTTTTCAAACGATTGGAAAAACTTTGTTCGCCTACGGATGGGGTGTTGGTACCGCCATCGGCCGAAACCTCCACGATTTGGTTTTGGAAAATAAAAAAAACGCCAGAATGGAAAAAATAACCAGTCGTAACAGATTAAACATGATGCCCCCCCTGAGTAAAAGGTTAAACGCAGAACACCGAGGTTCTGGCTAACGTCTTCGCCTTGCTGGAGGCTCTCCTTACCTGCCGTATAAATTATTGTTCATAAATTATACTTGACGGTTATTTCTTGTTGAGTCATTATGTAATGCATCAGACTAACATGTTTTTTGGGATATTGAAAGCCAGATATTGTTAACTAAACCGCAGCTATCTTGGGATGTGTAGTTATTGTCATCCTCGTCCCCGATTAAAGCATTCGAGGTTCCCGCTTTCGCGGGAATGACGAGGCTTCAGCGGGGATCCAGAGGATTTTCCTACCTCCCCTGACTTTCTGGATTCCCGCTTTCGCGGGAATGACTCTGGAAAACTACGTTTCCCGTGTTGGTTGCGGTTTACCATTGTAAATATCTTGTTCTTGGGGGGGGGGGCAAGCATGTACGCAACGCTCTGTAGGGCTGAACAAAACCTGCTTATTTCAATTAAAGTTGGCATCATCAATCGTATTTCAAGTTTGAAAGACGACCAAAATCAGCTAAGGCAAACTCTTTTTAAATTATTTGATCATCTCCCTGATTTTAAAAATTCACGCCTTGTTGATAACAGATGTAGTGACTGCTTGCAAGGAAAATGCCTTTATGGTAAATGTCTTGGTGAAATCAGGGACCAACTGCATGACCAAAAGATACCCGTAGAAGATGTAATCACGTTAATTTATAAAACGGGGTTCTGCATTTCAGTGCGACAATCAGCATCAACTTAAGACATGAACATAAAAGTTGGTAGCATGGGATTCAGCGCCGTTTCCAGGTTTCGTGGCTGGGGACGTTTTCCCCTTTGTAAGCCCACGGACCCTTCAGGGTACCATCGGGCATGCCTTTTAGGATCAGGATGGCGGGCGTCCCCTCAGAAACATAGGCAATGCTGAACAGATTGCCGTCCGTCAAACCAACTCCAAAGACCGTCGCTTCATCATCCTGGTATTTTATCGTGTAGACATCCCGGTTTTTTGTGACGGTGGCAACCCCATGATAGCCATCCTTGTTGATGGCCTCCTGACCCAGGACGTCATAGGTGCCTGTAACATCACCCAGGGCGGCCGTTGTTGTGGGTGTCGGCAGTGGCGCCTGACTGGCAGGGGCGGCGGGCGTCGAAGCGGGTGGTGGGGCCGGTGGCGTCGAAGCGGGTGGTGGGGCCGGTGGCGTCGAAGCGGGTGGTGGGGCCGGTGGCATCGGAGCGGGTGGCGTCGAAGCGGGAGGTGGAGCCGGTGGCGTCGGAGCCGGTGTGGTCGTCGAGGTTGCTGGTGCCGCCGGTGCTGTAGAAACTGTCAGTGTACCGACCGGACGCGTCTCCTCACCAAGAAGGGCCAAGGGATAGCCCATCGACAAACAAGCGAGGAGTACACCTGTCATCCAGTATTTTTTCATCATGTCCGCCCTATGCATGGAGTGGGTTCACAGTCTCATTCGACATTGTTACATTATTTTCTTACGAATTCATCCTGAAATGCGCAGGATGTCCTGGATCACGTCGCCATGGTGATAGTTCGGTCTCACAGACACGCACCCGCTCACCAAATGCGTGGTACGAACGATTCGTCATTGGCCAGTTTGACGCTGTCGCCAGACTGAACGATGACGAACAATCCCTCGTTCATGGCGAATTTGTCTACATCATTATCAATCAGGATGCCGGCCACGGCCCCCATCACCTTCGCGCCGCTTTCGCCTTCGTAGAACTCCTTGAACTCGCGTACCCGTTTCAGATGATCACGGACATCCTCGGCGGTCAGACGACTCTTGACTTCCACCAGGACAACGCTGTCGGTGTTGACCACCATCAGGTCAATCTCCATGCGGCGGCTGCCGTCCAGGCTTGTTGCCTTGACCCGGGGCGAGACGCGATGCACCGGGATGCCCCGTTTGGCGAACAGTGTTTCGCAGGCGGGGGCCACGATTCCTTCGACGAACTCACCCCACCGGCTGCCCAGGTTGCCAACCTGCCGGCTGACCTCCTTGACCAAGCGGTCGGTTTCCTTCATTTGCCGGTCGGTTTCCTGCATCCTACGGTCGGTCTCCTTCATTTGCCGGTCGGTTTCCTGCATTCTACGGTCGGTTTCCTGAAATTTTCGGTCGAGTTCCGCTCTCCGCTCACGATCCTCCCGGACCATCTCCTGGAACATTTTCCAGACATCTTCAAAAGTTACAGCCTGTGTCATGGTTATTCCCCCAACTATGGCGGCGTTACCGGGTCGCCTATGGAAACAGCTCATTCTCACAAAAACGCACCCGCTCACCAAATGCGTGGTACGAACGTATCGTCATTGGCCAGTTTGACGCTGTCGCCAGACTGAACGATGACGAACAATCCCTCGTTCATGGCGAATCGATCCACATCGTTATCAATCAGGATGCCGGCCACGGCACCCATCACCTTCGCACCACTTTCGCCTTCGTAGAATTCTTTGAACTCACGTACCCGTTTCAGATGATCACGGACATCCTCGGCGGTCAGGCGACTCTTGACTTCCACCAGGACAACGCTGTCGGTGTTAACCACCATCAGGTCGATCTCCATGCGGCGGCTGTTGTCCAGGCTCTTGGCTTTGACCCGGGGTGAGACTCGATGTACCGGGATGCCCCGCTTGGCGAACAGTGTCTCGCAGGCGGGAGCCACGATCCCTTCGACGAACTCACCCCACCGGCTACCCAGGTTGCCAACCTGCCGGCTGACCTCCTTGACCAAGCGGTCGGTCTCCTGCATCTGCCGGTCGGTTTCCTGCATTCTACGGTCGGTCTCCTGCATCTGCCGGTCGGTTTCCTGCATTCTACGGTCGGTCTCCTGCATCTGCCGGTCGGTTTCCTGCATTCTACGGTCGAGTTCCGCTCTCCGCTCACGGTCCTCCCGGACCATTTCCTGGAACATTTTCCAGACATCTTCAAAAGTTACAGCCTGTGTCATGGTTATTCCCCCAACTATGGCGGTGTTACCGGGTCGCCTTGGAAACAAATCGGTCTTACAGACACGCACCCGCTTACCAAATGCGTGGTACAAACGTTTCGTCATTGGCCAGCTTGACGCTGTCGCCAGACTGAACGATGACGAACAATCCCTCGTTCATGGCGAATCGATCCACATCGTTATCAATCAGGATACCGGCCACGGCACCCATCACCTTCGCACCGCTATCGCCTTCGTAGAACTCTTTGAACTCGCGTACCCGTTTCAGATGATCACGGACATCCTCGGCGGTCAGGCGACTCTTGACTTCCACCAGGACAACGCTGTCGGTGTTGACCACCATCAGGTCGATCTCCATGCGGCGGCTGCCGTCCAGGCTCTTGGCTTTGACCCGGGGCGAGACACGATGCACCGGGATGCCCCGCTTGGCAAACAGGGTCTCGCAGGCCGGAGCCACGATGCCTTCGACGAACTCACCCCACCGGCTGCCCAGGTTGCCAACCTGCCGGCTGACCTCCTTGACCAAGCGGTCGGTCTCCTGAAATTTTCGGTCGGTCTCCTGCATCTGCCGGTCGGTTTCCTGCATTCTACGGTCGGTCTCCTGCATTTGCCGGTCGGTTTCCTGCATTCTACGGTCGGTCTCCTGCATCTGCCGGTCGGTTTCCTGCATTCTACGGTCGAGTTCCGCTCTCCGCTCACGATCCTCCCGGACCATCTCCTGGAACATTTTCCAGACATCGTCAAAGGTTACAGCCTGTGTCATGGTGATTTCCCCTGCTATGGCGGTGTTACCGGGTCGCCTATGGAAACAGCTCATTCTCACAAAAACGCACCCGCTCACCAAATGCGTGGTACGAACGTATCGTCATTGGCCAGCTTGACGCTGTCGCCAGACTGAACGATGACGAACAATCCCTCGTTCATGGCAAATTTATCGACATCGTTATCAATCAGGATACCGGCCACGGCACCCATCACCTTCGCACCGTCTGCGCCTTCGTAGAATTCTTTGAACTCGCGCACCCGTTTCAGATGATCACGGACATCTTCCGCAGTCAGGCGACTCTTGACTTCCACCAGGACAACGCTGTCGGTGTTAACCACCATCAGGTCGATCTCCATGCGGCGGCTGCCGTCCATGCTTGTTGCCTTGACCCGGGGTGAGACACGATGCACCGGGATGCCCCGCTTGGCAAACAGGGTCTCGCAGGCGGGAGCCACAATCCCTTCGATGAACTCACCCCACCGGCTGCCCAAATTGCCAACCTGCCGGCTGACCTCTTTGACCAAGCGGTCGGTTTCTTTCATTTGCCGGTCGGTTTCCTGCATTCTACGGTCGGTCTCTTTCATTTGCCGGTCGGTCTCATGGAATTTGCGGTCGAGTTCCGCTCTCCGCTCACGATCCTCCCGGACCATTTCCTGGAACATTCTCCAGACATCGTCAAAGGTTACTGCCTGTGTCATGGTGATTTTCCCTGCTATGGCGGTATTGTTGATTACAGGTTACCCGCTTACTCCGGTATGTGGAACCATTTTTTCAATGTTTGTATCGGTGGTCCAAGTACAATCGCCGACTCGGAGTATGTGTTTCCTGGACAATGTAGGGGTGGTAGGCGTGGGAAGGGGATTACAGGCTTGAATTCATTCAGGTGGCAGTGAGTTCTACCGTAATGTTTTTCCTGGGGATTCCAAGGTACAAAGCCAGGATGCGCACCATCTTGACGATGGAACGAATGGCGATTTCCTGGGAGACGCGCACCAGGCAGGTGGCTTGGGGATCGCTTCGTTGTTTGAGTTGCAAAAGTTCCTGGCTGGAAAAATGCTGTTTGCCCTGATGGGTGGTGAGTATGAAGTGCCGGATGGGAAAATCTTTCAGGTCAACCGCTGACGGTCCCGAAACGATGATAACCGGTTTTTTTTTCTGGCTTTCCGGGCGTTTGACAATGGCGTTGATGATGACCCCCTTGGAATGTTTTCGTTTCAGGAGGTGCTGGCGAATTTTTTTCAAGGCTTCCAACCCCAACCGGCGTACTGTTTCGCGGCTGGTTTGCATTGTCGTTCCCAACTCTTCCAGGGTGGCCGATTTCCAGAAATGATGGAGAATAATGGTCCTTTCGTTCGCAGGCAGTTGCGACACCGCTCGATACAGCCGGTTTTGGATCTCTTTTTTGCTCAGGTACTCCTCGGGGGACGGATCGTTTGATTGCAGCAGTTCGACAATGGGTATGGAATCCTCTTCGTAGAACACCGGGACATCCAAAGATTCACACTGGATTTTTTCTCCCCGGGGATGACGGACCACATGGGCTTTTGTGGCCAGATACTGCAACATTTTCCCCCGCATGTAATGGTGGCTGAACGTGGCGAAGCGGGTTGGTTGGGAGAGGTCAAAACGTTGGACGCTTTGCAGAATGCCCAGGCATCCCTCCTGGATTAAATCGTCATAAAAGGTGGGGGAATGTTTTCTCGCCAAGTGTCGCACCAGCGGCATCAGGGCGGCGATGATCTGTGAGATGGCCTGATGATCCTCGCGGGTTTGTGCGCGCTTGACCCATTCCCGGATGGTCGCATCGTCCTGGGATGGTTTGGCCGTTGCCACCATGTTTCGTTATTCCCCGTGTCGGGGCAGCAATGTGGCGATACGGGTCAATCCTTCCAAAGCCCCGGTTTGCAACGCCACATGATTGTTTGCGTTGATGCCACAATCCCGGGGATTGATGCGGATCAGATTGGCCCCGGGCAGGCGGGCCAAACGCTCGGAAAAAAAACGCACCGTGGCGACGGCCTGGCCAGCGCCCAGTTCCACGATCACCAGCTTGCCCTTTCGGGTTTGCAATGCCGTCAGCCAGGCGTGGCGCCGTTGGCTTTGTTCCCCAGTGGGCGTGGCAATCCAGGAGTCGTCGCCAAACATTAAAATATTCGGTCGCGCCAACCGATGGCAGTGGATACATTGGGGCAATGGGGCAGCTGCCAAAAATTGCTTTTCGTCCACTTCGACGTGGATCCCCTCGGCTGACCACACCTCTTCGTTGCAAGGGGCGGTGCATTGCATCCGGTGAATACTGCCGTGACACTCCTCCACGTGTTCGTGATCAAAGCCGGCTTTCTGGAAGTGACCATCGACATTGGAGGTGAAGACGAAATATCCCAAAGGCTTGGCCATTCCCCACTCCCTGAGGAGGTGGTAACCCGCGTGGGGAAGGGTGCGGCGATACAGATTCAGGCGATGGCCGTAAAATCCCCAGGCCAGGGGCGGATTCCGGGCAAATCCTTGGGGATTGGCCATCTCCACGAAAGACAAGCCCAATTGTTTCAAGGGGGGATAGGCTTGCCAAAATCCTTCGTCACCTCGAAAATCGGGCAGGCCGGAATCAACTCCCATGCCGGCACCAGCGGTAATCATCAAGGCATCCGCCGCCATCAACCAGTCGGCTGCCTTTTGCCAATCCTCAGGACGGGTTGTGTGTATCATATTTTTCCCTATCGGCGGGTACGTTGGTTCAATCCTGCCGGACTTTCCTTGGCTTTATCGGTCGGGCTATGGTTAATAGGAAAGTGTTTTATCAGTTCTCCCCCTTCCCAAGGATCTCAAGTCCCATGAAATCGGAATGGTTGCACAAATCTTCCCTGACCTTTCGCGAAAGCGCCTGGATTTTGCTTAACGTCGATCCCGACGATGTCGGACCCGGGAATCAAAAAAAACCCACCGATCCCCTGACGCCGGGGGGGACGCCCGTGTCCATTATCCAGCATTTCAATGCCTATCTTCAGTGGCTTGACACCATGTTTCGCGACGTTGCCCTGGGTATCCTGCCCATGACCCGGGAGCCATGGAATCGTTTTCCGCTCTGTTTCGTCCGTATCGGCCATCTGGCCAGTTGGGCGGAAATCGCTTGCCCCGAAGCCCTGGCTGTGTGGAGTCGCCATGGTGTGGTTAAGGAACCTTTGCCACCACCGCCCAGGGAATGGCTCGGTCCCGAGGATGAAAATCCAGCCCTGGCCAGGATTCGCAAACATATGATTCAACGTGCCGCTCATCGGCAACTTCATCCGATGATGAAAGATGAAATGCTGTTGCTCAGCCAATGGCAGGAAACATGGGAGGATCCGGCCACACCGGTTCCACTGAATGACATGAAAAACGCCCTGCGCCCGCTCTACAAAGAGTTGCGCAATCTGCCAACACTTGAGACATGAACGTGCGTTTATGAATACGCTTGTTTGCTTTCCGATGCAATCGGAATCAACGTCACTGTCGCTTCATCCCGGGAGAGAAAACATGGATATTCGTTTCACTTCGGCCAACGCACTGCAAGCCATTGTGGGGGCCATGGTCAATCAACAAATGACACAAAAACCCCGTTCTTATTTTTTGCAGAAGGTCGGCCAAGGGTTGTGTTCCAACAATGCGTTGTCAGCAGAGGATTTGAGTGCGGCGGTCAACAAGGCGGTGGAAACCGGGGTGATCAGCGTTGAGGAGGCGGAAGCGCATTTTCCGGGTTGGGAGAGTCACCTGAAACCGGAAACACCTTGAAATTCTGTTACAATACTTCCATGTCATGTTCGTGTCCATTGTGTCCATTTGTCCAATCTAGTATAAAGCATTGTATTTAAATAAATATTTTTACAGCAAACGGAAATCTCCCACAATGTCCAATGTGTCCAATGTGTCCATTTGGGGGGGATTTCAGGACAAATGGACACATTGGACACATTGGACACATTGGATACATTGGATACATTGGATACATTGGCCATCATGGTAACATTGTTTCCACACACACTCTTTTTTTTTTTTTTTACCAAGTGTTATTGTGAGGGATTGCGGCGCCTGCCGAGGAAAGGGATGCGCGTGGCACCTGGACGGCTGCGACCGGAGACCTCCTGGAAAATGGTCATGAAGACATTTCCAGCGTTGTCTTGGGGGCGGATGAGCCCTTCGACCGTCTTGTGGGAAGGCGGCATGGGGGAAGCTGGCCCCACGGGTTCGACGATGCGCACAATCGTCTCCTCTTGCCAATCGGATTTTTTCGATAGCCCAGTGGTGCAGCCCTGCGCGGGAGGTGGGGGACATCCCAACGTCCCTGTTGGAGCTGCTTGATAAGGAAGACAAGCAAAAAGAAGGCCAGAATCTATTGCCAATCAAAAACGGCTACCAATTCCACGTGCGATGTGTGGGGGAACAAGTCCACAGGGGTCACCGCGACGAGTTGTCCACCCAGGTGCCCGAGGATAGCGGCATCACGACCGAACGTAGCCGGGTCGCAAGAGACGTAGATCAGCCGTCGGGGGCGGTGTTGCCCCATGTGTTTGCAGAGTGCCACCGCCCCCTCACGCGGTGGATCCATCAGCACGAGTTCGGGGGTGGGGAGGTGCGACAAGGCTTCCAAGCCCTCCCGGGAAAAAAGATCGGCCTGAAGCGTGTGCGTGTGCAAAAATCCCGCCTTGCGACTGTTAAGACGCAACCTGTCCAGCGAGGAGCGGTTGCCCTCCACGGCGGCAACCCCTTCGTAACGTTTGGCCAGGGGCAGGGTGAAATTGCCAATGCCGGAAAAAAGATCCCAGGCCACGCCTCCCTTTCCTGCCGCGTGCATGGCCCTGGCAACCAGGTTGATGTTGCCTTCCGCGTTAATCTGGATGAAATCCACCGGCAGAAATTTCAGGGTCATCCCTTCCAGGTGATACGCCAACACCCCCTGCTGCACCAGGGAAACCAGCCGATCCTTGCGCCCTTGTTGCACGTCCAGGCGGGCCAGGTGGTGCATCCGGGCGAATTCAAGGCAACGATCACGGTCCTGGTCGCTCATGGGATCGATGATATGTACGATGACGCCGATCCCGGTGTCGCCAACCATGACATCGAGTTGCGGAACCCGGGCGCGGATCGATAGGGTATTGACCAGGGCGCGTAACGGTTGCATCAGGGCATTGAGTTCCGGGCGCAAAACCGGACACTGCTCCAGATCGACGATGCGATGGGAACTGGTTTGATGAAAACCCAGCAAGGTGCGATCCCGCACCACCCTGACCTTGAACGCGGCTTTGCGGCGATAGGCCCACATGGGGGAGACCTCTGCCACCTCGGGGATGGGGGGGGGCGCATCGAAGCGACCGATGCGGGCCAGGCTGTCAACGACCACATCGCGTTTCAGACGGCGTTGCTCAGCCATGGTGAGGTGTTGCAGCTGACAACCCCCACATACCCCGAATCGGGGACACAGGGGTGGTGTGCGGTGGGGACCGGATTCCAGGATGGTGATGATTTCCGCCGTGGCATGGTTACGATGGGTTCCGGTGATGCGAACCCGGAGATGGTCCCCGGGGGCGGCTCCGGGGATGAATACGGCCAAGCCGTCCCAGCGCGCCAACCCACGCCCCCCGGTCACCAGTTTTTCCACCTTGAGATCGATAACCGACATTTTGCACCCTTTAAACCGCAGCTATCTTGGAATGTGTAGTTTTTGTCATTCCCGCGAAAGCGGGAATCCAGAGCCTGCCCCCGAATGCCTGAATCGGGGGGGATCTACACACCATTCCCTGACTTTCTGGATTCCCGCTGAAGCCTGCCCTCGAATGCTTTAATCGGGGGCGGGAATGACGCTGGAGAACTATATATCCCGTGCTGGCTGCGGTTTAGTTCCGCTGGCTGGTTCATGATTTGCTTTCCAGGGGAATCCGCAGAAAGGTGGCGATGGCATCCAGATGACGTTTGGCCTTTGTGAAATCGAATACATCCAGGGATTCCGTTAACGCGTCAAGTTCGGCCAGAACAGCCGTGCCTTGCAGGAGTTCCCGGAGAGGGGGTAGGCATTCCTGGGCACTGATATCGCCATGCTGGAGCCAACCGGACAGCTCTAACAGAATGGCCCCTGCTTTTTCCCGGTCCACGGTGTCATCGGTAGCGGCCATCACGGCACGGTCACAGGGGATGATCGCCTGTTCTTTCGGGCACAGGTGGCGCGTGGATTCCAGTACTTGTCCCAGAGCCGCTGCAAAATGCGCCAATGATTCCTGCCACCGATCCCGCTGCCCATCCGCAATGGCTTTCTCCAAATCCCGGGCCGCCTGATACAAAACCCGGGCACCAAGATTTCCCGCCATACCCTTGATGCCGTGGACGAGATGCAACGCGTTTTCAAAAGGTCCGTTTCCATCCATCGCAACCCGGATCGCTTCCGATGCCGTTGAAAGGTCGCGGTTGAATTCGCCGAGCATGGATTGATACAACGTGACATTGCCACCCAATCGATGCAATGCGGACGCTGCGTCGATACCGGGAAAATCCGCCAGGGAGGACGGAAGGGGGTCCCCCGGTGCCCGTCCCGGTGCCATGGCGGCGACATCCACCCCGCTCCCAGTCGTTTTTATAAACTTTTCCAGTACTTTATAAAGTTGTTCGGGGTCAATGGGTTTGGTCACGTATTCATTCATACCAGCCAACAGACATTGTTCCCGATCCCCGGTCAGGGCATGGGCCGTCATGGCGACGATGGGCAGATTTCCAAAGCGGGGGTCGGAGCGAATCGTTCGCGTTGCTGTATAACCATCCATGACCGGCATTTGGATATCCATCAAAACCAGATCAAAATCGGTTTGCCGCACCGCAGCAACCGCTTCGTGTCCATTGTTGGCAATGGTCACGTCCATGCCAATGTTTTTCAATATTTCCCGTGCCACCTGTTGGTTGATGGGGTGATCCTCGGCCAATAAAATTTTGGCGCCACCCTTTCTCCTGATCAACGATTCCCTGTCCATTATTATTTCATTCTTCAAAAACTTTTTTTGCACGTTCAAACCAAAGACGTCAACGATGGTATTGTACAACAGGGATGGGGAGACCGGTTTGGCGAGAAAAGCGTTCGCGAGATTTTGCCCGGCTTCTTTTTCCACATCTTCACGACCAAAACCGGTCATTAAAATAATCCGTGGGGCGGGATTGAAAAACAACGGATCCCGACGGATGGCAGCGGCCGTTTCCACGCCGTTGATACCCGGCATGCGCCAATCGAGCAGGATCAAATCGAAAGGTTTGCCGCGAGTGGACGCCTCCTCCATTTGCAACAACGCATGACTGCCGGAGGGTGCGGTTGCAACCATGAGGTTGAACGAGGCGAGCATCTCGGAAAAAGAAATTCTGGCATTGTTGTTGTCATCAACCACAAGGGCGTTCATGGCGGTCAGATCCAAATTGTGCAGATCAGCGGCAAGCTCGTTTGGCGTTTTGTGCCCCATGGCTATGGTGAAATGGAAGACGCTGCCCTTCCCGACAGTGCTTTCAACCCAGATGGTGCCACCCATCAGGGTCACGAGACGTTTACAGATGGTCAGCCCCAGACCCGTGCCACCATATTGTCGCGTGGTACTGCCATCCGCTTGCGAGAACGCGATGAACAAATGGGATATTTGTTCTTCTGTCAGTCCGATCCCCGTGTCCCTGACCGAAAAGTGCAGGCGGATTCTTTCCGGGGTTTGTTCCATGATCACAACCTTGAGGACGATTTCCCCTTGGTTGGTGAACTTGATCGCATTGCCCAGCAAGTTGATCACAATTTGCCGTAAGCGCAGTCGATCGCCAATGAGGAGGTGCTGGAATCGGGGGGGAGTGCATACCACCAACTCAATATTTTTGTTATCGACATCTTTCCGAAACAACGCAACGGCGTCATCCAGGATGTCCTCAAGATAAAATTCAACCGGATCAATGGATAATTTACCGGCTTCGATTTTGGAGAAGTCAAGGATATCATTGATGATACCCAACAGGGACTTGGATGAGGTCTTGGCGTGTTCCAAATATTCGCGGGTTCTCTTGGGGAGTTGGGTATTCAATGCCAGGTCGAGCATCCCCAATACCCCATTCATGGGTGTGCGAATCTCATGGCTCATGTTGGCCAGGAATTCGCTTTTGGAACGGTTGGCATTTTCCGCCAGTTCCTTGGCCTCCTGCAAAGTCAAAACAGCCTGATTCATGGCATTGATCGTCAGTCTGCGCAGGGGGGAGAAGACAATCAGACCGCCGGCGATACTGAATATCGCGGTGAGCAGTATGGGTAGCAGTAATGGTCGCAAGGAAAGGCTGATCTCCACGCTGCCAACGGGTTCCCCATAATCATGCAGGATTCCCGTATGGGACAGCCGTGGCCAGGACAGGGGCACGACAATTTCCCCAACGGATTCCAAACCACCGGGGACCGGATGGAAAACTTGCACGGACGTGCCCGGGGAATGAATGTCTTCCATGACCGCTTTCAGACGAATCGCCTGAGAAGTCCATGACGCCGGGTCATTACTGATGAATTTGTTCAAGAAAATGGTATGAATTTTGATTTCGGTAGCCAACTGCTTGTTGGCGTACTCAAAACTGAGGAACAGGTGCAGGGATGGCGGCAAGACCGTGACGATCACGGCAATGATACCGGACGTGATGGTAACGATTCTGAGCAGGGATTTGGGGTTGCCCATAATCAGGGATTCTGTACCGAAATCCCGAGTTTTGGTAGCAGGGAACGGCCTTCGGGGGAACGGAGGAAAGCAACGAACGCAACAACGGGTGGCGGGGCATCCGCTCGGATAATGGTGTAGAGGGGCTTGGCGTAGGGATAGCCGCCATTGTCCAATGTTGTGACACTGGGTTCCACCCCATTCAGGATTAATCCCTTGAGGGGGCGTTGTTCCGCTAAAATAATGGCTTGCGCGACAGACCCCAGCCCTCCGGGAACTTTTTCAACCTTATCGGCGAGATCCGTATCGGTATCCGCCAAAGCCGAGCCTGCCGGGCGATTCGCATGGGCGGTTGTGATCGCCTCATCCATGGCCGGGGAAATGCTTTTGATCAGTGTGGTATCCGCATCTGCGACAGGACGCAGAACCACCCGGATTCGGGAGCCATCCCGCCATACCTTTTGCCGCCCGGCAACCATATCGATCAGTTGGGTAAGGCTGACATCGGATACTGGCAAGTCTTTGTGGACAACGAAGACGAACGGGGAACGGCCAAGCCATTCCTGGTGCAGTTCAGGTGATGCCTCCTCTTTATTCAGGGGTCTGCCGGACAGGGCGACATCCAGTTTGTTGGTGGATACCGCTTTGATGGCACCGCTGCTCCCCATGGGGGGATGGAAAAATTGGAACGTCGTATCGGGATGCTGTTGGCGGTAAATGTCCGATACCTGTTTGATGGCGGACATGAAAGCCCCGGTACCACCGACACGAATGGGCTCAGCCCATGCCGATGATCCGATAAAATGCAGGGGCATGACGATACAGCACACAAAAAACAGCCAACGGGGTTTCCGCATGGTTCAATCCGCCGATGTATGGAAGGGAAGGGATGGGTTTCCTGGCAAAAAGGGTGAATTTGCGACCGGACGAGCGGGTATGATAGCGGATTGGTTCGTTATCATAAAGTATTGATATGCCCTTCCCCGGGAATGCCAACGGGGAGTTCATATTGGGAAAGATGGGACAATACCCCCTGGAACAGGATGGCGTTGCCCTCTTGCAGGGCATGGGTGATGCGTTGTGTCAGGAAAAGAAAAATTTCCTCGGCCCGATCCTCCGCAACGACCACGGTGACCACACTGACCGGATTGGCCGGGGGCATAGCGTTTGCCGGCGGGTTTGTCACCGTCCACCCGGAATAACCTCGACATCGGGATGAACTGGTGGTGATCACCCCTTTGCCGTTCTTCAAGGTGGTCATCAGGTCGATGTCCAGTCCGTGTTCCGCCGGGATGATGCAGGTGATCCATTTCCCGGGGGGATGATGGGACGGTGTGGTTTCGGTTTGCGGCATGGTCTGGGGATCTATGGCTTGATTTTATCCAGGACGTCATTGGGTATGAAGGTGGCCGCCTTTTCCAGGGGGGTGACGTACAGGAACCCCATGCCGGGGACATCCAACTGGCCGGCCAGATAGATATGTTCAAAAACGGCATCCATTTGTTGGCTGGACACGACGATGGTGATGATCTCCTTGTCAACTTCGACGGCCACCCCCAGGAGACCCAGTCGTTCCCGGACCCCGCTGCCCTTGGCATAGGTGACGGTGGCCCCCTGTGCCCCGGCTTCGCGGGCCGCCTTGACGATGATGTCGCTCATGCCGCGTTGCACGATACAGGTGATCAATTTGACATCGGTCAGAATGGTCATGGTGCGGGTCATGGTTCATTCCCCTGTCGCACCCGGGATGGGGCGATCCCAGAATCCGAGTGCAAGGTAGGTGATGATGGATCCCAGGGCGGCCAAGGCGAGGATTCCCGGGCCGTTCAGCGCTCCTCCGAGCCCCTCTCCCACGGACAGGATCAACGGGATGGCCATGGGACCCGGCGTGACGCCACCGCTATCCCAGGCGAGGGCGACCCGTTCCTCGCTGGAGAGAAGGGCCAGGAGCATGGCGAGCAGGCAGGCGGGTAGCAAGATCCAGGCGAAGGGGAGGGCGAAGAGCATGGAGATCACCCCAATCGCGGTTCCAAGCGCCGCCCCCGAGGCGACCAACAGGATCAGGCGCTTTTTTTTCAAGACGCCGTTGGACAGGCTTTCAACGGCGCTGCCGAAGATGTTCAGGCCGGGCTCACCCAGGGTGGCACCGAAGGCGAGGGGCACGGCGAACAGGATGCAGGCCAGGTATCCCGAGGGGGTCGGGGCGGACAGGATTGCGGAGGGCTGGGAGAGGGTGGCAAGCCATAGTTCCATTTCGACGCCTGCGGTGGAGAGTCCCAATCCCATGCCAATGTTGAAAACAGCCAGCCCCAGGATGGAGAGCGCCATGCCATAGAGCAGCATGCCGGGGTTGCGAATGTTTTTTTTCAATACGAACAGGTAGAAAATGGCCAGGCAACACACGATGGGTAGCGTGGCGCGCAACGCCGAGTCCATGGCATCCACGATACTGGCGGGCTGCGCTGCCCGTGTGCTGGCCACTGTTTCCCGCGCCATGGCGATGATGGATTGCGTGGGAGTGGTGACGGCGACGGCCAGGGCCAGGAGCAAGACGCCGATGGTGGCGAACAGGGCCGACAGGCCGATCAAACCCAACCCCCAACCCGCCCGGTTGCCGTGGGTGACCGATACGAACACCCCGGTCCCCAGCGCCAGGATCAGGGAGACGGCAATCGGAGCCGAGGTGGCCCTGCCGATACCCCATGCCAACTCGATGATCCCCTCCTGGTTGGGCATGAGCCAGGAGACAAGGGTCAATACCAGGGCCAGTGCCAACGATCCGATCACCACGGGTTTCAAGTTCCAGGCATGGATCACACGCAGGTTTCCAAAAACCAGGGCCAGACCCACGGCGACGCCGGTGACCCCTTCCAGCCAGAGCGCTTTGGCGTTGGCCAGATACGTGACATGGGGGGCCGTTGCCACGGGTAGCCGACTGGCGGCGGCGAGCAACGGCTTCCAGGAGGGTTCGAAAAGGGTCAATCCGGTGCCGAAGAGAAAGAGGATCGTGGTGACCAGGGGCAGGGGGAATTGTTGCGGCAACGCTTGGCCAATGATTTCCCCAAAGGGGATCATCCCCGTTCGCACCCCCTCCAACAAAAGCATCAGACCCAGGGAAACGATGAGCGATCCCAACAACAGGGAGCCGGCTCCATGCGGTGGGTGTTGCAGGACCAGCCATTGGGATGATCCGAGAAATAGCGACAACGGCAGGATGACGCGAAATGGTTTCAGGAAGCGTCCCAGGGTGTAGTTCTTGAGGAGACGGTATTTGTCCTGAAACGTGAGTTTGACGGGCGGGGTGCGATGCGGTACGATCTCACCTCTGATATTACGTTTAATTTTTGGCGTCAACAGGTTGTAGCTGACCTGCCTGGAGGTCACGGGAGCGGTATTCGGGGAGGGGGCTGGTGTGTTGTCCTGAGGCATGTGTCGCTTCTTTCAAGGGGCGATCCCGGGGTCTTTCGCCGTCCTGTGAATCCTGTTGCCTTGATTGTGTGTGTGACCCGGGGAAAAGCACGGGACTTCCGCTTGCGGGAACCCATTGGCAATGCTCTGCAAGGTTCGCACCACTCATTTTGGCATGAAACATTCATGCCCGGGGAATCCAGTTGCATCCAATAGTCAATAAGGGGATATGTTGTTAATATTTTATTAAACCGCAACCAGTACGGGATATGTAGTTTTTCAGCGTCATTCCCGCGAAAGCGGGAATCCAAAAAGCTAGGGAATGGTGTGTAGGTTTCCTGGATCCCCGCTTTCGCGGGGATGACAATAACTACACATTCCAAGATGGCTGCGGTTTAATAGAACCGTCAAAAATATGACCAGGTGATCCAATGGCCATGAAGCAGCAAAAACGCAGACCTTTAATTAAGAGATTGAATATATTATGGAGTTATATCATGTTGCTCGGGATCGCCTGGTATGGCTTTTCCGTTCCCATCGTCATCGCCCTGAAAATAGAAACGCCATTCTGGTTTCGAGAATTGGATTTCATTCTGACAGCATTGTTCCTGATCGATATCCTGATCATGTTCCATACGCCCTTTCTCAGGAATAACGAACTGATCACCGATCCCCGCCTCATACGTGAACATTACCTGAAAAAACGGTTCACACTGGACTTGATCGCCACCATTCCCTGGGACATGATCCTGATGGTGTGGCTTGCGCAGGATTCGCATTATGTCAATGCGATCCAAATGTTGCGTCTGCTGCGCATGTTGCGTTTCCCCAGTATCGTCGCCAACCTGCGCTCGACAACGGGCAATGCCCTTGTCGATGCCATCTATCTGGAAACAAATCAAAAAATCCGCGTTTTCATGCTGTTGTTCTGGGTGTTGGTCATTTTGAACGCCATCGCCTGCGGTTGGATCCTGCTCAACGACACAGCGAACAAGGATCCCCTGTCCATCTATATCCAGGCGTTTTATTGGTTGATCGTCACGGTTGCGACCGTTGGCTACGGGGATATCACCCCGCAAACCGACCTGGCCCGAATTTATGCCGTTTTGGTCATGATGGTGGGGATCGGTATGTACGGTACTATCATCGGTACCGTTTCCACCACCATAGCCAACGCCAACGCCCAGAAACAACGGCGCCACGAAAAATTTTCCGCCCTCGCCGAGTTCATGCAACGTTACGAAATACCCCTGGCGACACAAAATGACATTTTCAGTTTTTATGATCATTTTTTGCGTGATCGGATGACCATGGCCACGGAAATCCTTCAGGAACTGCCTGAGGAGTTGCGCCGGGAAATTGACAAATATGTCAACTTGTTCATGCTGCGCAGCGTGCCGTTTTTCCAACACGCCTCCCACGAATGTTTGATGGACATGGTGGGCTGCCTGACCACCACCATCTGTACCCCCAAGGAAATCATCATCCGGGCCGGGGACAAGGGCAATGAAATGTATTTCCTTTTCCACGGGGAAGTGGAAGTCCTGGATGCGCAAAACCGTCCTTTGGTCCGGCTGCGGGCCGGCTCATTCTTTGGCGAAATCGCCCTGTTGCGCCAGGTGGAACGGGTGGCCACGGTGCGGGCATTGACTTTTTGCGACCTGTATGTACTCAGTCGGGCCGAGTTTTCCCGGGTTATGGCCAGTTACCCCGATTTCGCCAGTCAGCTTGATGCGGTGGTTCGCGAGCGCTACCCATCGCTTAATCACAGTTGACCGCTTTCTTTTGTCGCTCAGAAACACAGGGTTGGAATGAGAGTATCCAGTCATTTCAGTGTCGTTTGTACTTTTTGTCAAGGATGATGTCGAAGTTCATGAAACATTCTCGGGACATGATGTTGCTCAAACGTCTCTGGGGGATGATCCGCCCCTATTACGGGCAGCTCGCCATTGCCCTGTTCTGCATGCTGTTCATGGCCGCCAGTTCGGGTGCCATCGCCTATATGGTGCAACCCTTGGTGGATGATGTGTTCATCCGCAGGAACGCCGAACTGGTCATGTGGATCCCCCTCCTGGTCATGGTCCTCTTCGTCTTGCGCGGCATTGCCTTCTTTTTCCAATCCTTCCTGATCACCGCTGTCGGCCATCGGTTCGTGCAAACCTTGCAGATGCAACTCTACGACAAGTTGCTGCATCTGGACCTGGCCCATTTCCTCAGCCGCTCCACCGGCGGTTACATTTCCCGCTTGATCTTCGATATCAACATGATTCGCGCTGTGGTTTCTACGACCATCGCCGATATCATCCGGGAAATCGCCACGGTGATCTTTTTGTTTGGCGTCGTTATTTTCCAGGCGGTTGATCTGGCCCTGGTGTCAGTGATGGGTATCCCGCTGGTCGGGTACATGATCTTTCGTTTTGGGTTGATGATGCGCCGTCTCAGCCGCAACCGCCAGGAGCTGATGGAAGAGGTCACCGCGCACCTGGAAGAGACCATCTCTGGCATGCATGTGGTGAAAACATTCTCCATGGAGCGGCATGAAAGTCAAACCTTTGCCAAAATTACCGGCCATGTCCTGGAGAACCAGATTCGCGCAACCCGGGTCGATTCCATCGCCAAACCCGCCGTGGACATGGTGGCCGGTATCGCCATCAGCGCCGTGGTTCTGGTCTCGGCCAAGAGCATCGTCGGCGGGGAAACGACTCCGGGAACCTTGTTCTCCTTCCTGACCGCCCTGATGATGGCTTACAGCCCCCTCAAACGGATCACCATGTTGTACAACAACCTTCAGGGGGGAATGGCGGCGGCGCAGCGGGTGTTTGAATTGATGGACACCCGGGCGGCCATTCTGGAACGCCAGGGGGCGATCGTTCCCCCACCCATCCAGGATTGCATTCGCTACAGCGATGTCGGCTTCCGTTACGACAACACGGATCAGGATGTGTTGACCGGCATCAACCTGGTTGTGCGCCGGGGGGAAAAAGTGGCGCTGGTGGGTCAGAGCGGCAGTGGCAAAACCACCTTGGTCAATCTTTTGCCACGTCTGTTCGAGGTGCAGACGGGTGGGATCAGCATCGACGGGGTGGACTTGCGCGACATGACCCTCGACGGGTTGCGTGGCCAGATCGCCATCGTCAACCAGGATAGCCAATTGTTCAACGACACCATCCGCAACAATATCGCCTACGGGCGCATGGATGCCGATGATCGCGAGGTGGAGCGGGTGGCGCGTATGGCCAATGCCTGGGACTTCATCCAGGCCTTGCCCGAAGGGCTGAATACCCGGGTGGGTAATCGCGGTGTCATGCTCTCCGGAGGCCAGCGGCAGCGTATCGCCATTGCCCGCGCCTTGTTGAAGCCGGCGTCGATCCTGATCCTGGACGAGGCCACCAGCGCCTTGGATTCGGAAAATGAACGTTCGGTACAGGCCGCCCTCGATCGTTTGATCGAAGCCTATACCACGTTGGTGATCGCCCATCGCCTGTCCACGGTGCGCAATGCGGATCGTATCGTTGTTTTGAGTCAGGGGAGGATCGTGGAACAGGGGACGCACGCGCAACTGTTGCAACAGGATGGCGAGTATGCCCGCCTGCACGCCCTGCAATTTTTAAAAACTGATCAGCCATCCCCATCATGACGAACGCTGCCCCCCTCTCGATGGTGCATACCGAGTCCTCCCTGGGATGGGGCGGGCAGGAGATCCGTGTCCTCACGGAAAGCCAGGTCATGATGGACCGGGGGCACCGTGTCCACCTGTTGTGTCCCGGTGAAGCACGCATTGCCGCTGCTGCGGGCCGGTATCGGGTTCCGGTGACGCTTATCCCCATAGGACGCAAAAATGTCACCGGGCTGTTGGCGATGCGCGCCCAGCTCGTTGCCCTTCGGCCCGACGTGGTGGTGACACACAGTTCCACCGACAGTTGGCTGGTGGCCCTGGCGGCGCAAACCATGGCCAAACCGCCACCCATCGTCCGTTTACGACATATCTCCACAGCCGTTCCCGACAATTGGCCGACCCGCTGGCTCTATACCCGTGCCAGCCGTCATATTGTGACCACCGGTGTGGCCATACGCGAGCAACTGATCACCGTCAATCGTTATCCCGCCAGCCAGATGACCTCCATCCCCACCGGCATCGATCTGGAGCGCTTTTGTCCAGGGGATCGTGTGCAGGCGCGCAGCCAACTTCAATTACCTGACGATGCCCCGATCATTGGAATTGTCGCCACATTGCGCAGTTGGAAGGGACATGTGTATCTTTTCCAGGCGTTCCGGGGGCTCCTGAATGAGGGTGATACCCACACACCCCGTCTGCTCGTGGTGGGGGATGGCCCCGGGGAACAAAATCTGCACCGTTTGGCCAGGGAATTGGCAATCGCCGATCGGGTTCATTTCGCCGGATATCAAGCCGATCCCGTCCCTTGGTTGCAGGCCATGGATGTGTTCTGCCTCCCTTCCTATGGTCATGAAGGGGTGCCCCAGGCCTTGATGCAAGCCATGGCATGCGGACTGCCCATCGTCAGCACACCCGTGGGCTCCATTCCGGAAATCATTCAAGACGGGGTGACGGGTTTGCTGGTGGCTCCCAAGGATAGCGCCGCTCTGGCAATGGCCTTAAAACGTCTGTTGCGGGATAATGATCTCGGGGAAACCTTGCGCCAGGCCGCCATGCAAACCGCCCGGCAACGTTTTGACGTGGAACGGATGGCTCAGGCGATGGAAGATGTGTTGCGGCGTATTGCCCGACCAGGCGTGTGTTGAACGGAACCCTTGATGAAGACGCTCACTGGGCCCATTGTTGACCAGCCAGCCTTTACCACGTGTGGGGCACGAAGGTTTTGTCGTTGGCAATGCGTACCGCGTCGCCAGACTGTACCATGACGAACAACCCCTTTTTAATGGCAAAACGGACGACGTTTTCATCAACCACCATGCCTGCGACAGCCCCAATCACTTTCCTGTTGGCATATTCCGGGAAGAATTCCTTGAACTCTTCCATTTTCTTGATGTGATCCTGAACATCTTCCACCGTCAGCTTGCTTTTGACTTCCACCAGAGACACGATATCGGAGTTCACGACGAGCAGGTCGATTTCCATGTGCCGTCCACCGTCGAGTTTGGCCTTGACGCGAGGGCTGACCCTGTGGATCGGGATACCCCTCTCGGCAAAAAGGGTCTCGCAAGCCGGAGCGACCATGCTTTCAACAAATTCTCCCAATCGGCCACCCAATTTTCCAATTTGCATGGAAACTTCTTTTATTATGCGGTCAGTTTCCTTCATCCGCTGGTCGGTTTCCTTCATCTGCCGGTCAGTTTCCTGAATTCTACGGTCAGTTTCCTTCATCTGCCGGTCAGTTTCCTTCATCTGCCGGTCAGTTTCCTGGAATAATTTCCAAATATCGTCGATCGTTATTTCTTGAGGCATGGCCCTTCTCCATCAGGTCTCGGTCATATTTTGCAAATCACTGCCAGTTTACCATGCCGAGAAATTCCCATGCCAAACATTCCGGGAATATTTTCACAGGCTTGATATTTTTGTAGATTGTTTTTGGGAGAGAGTCATCATTGATACGGTAGTGTGTTCATGGTTGACCAGACTGCCTTTACCACGTGTGGGGCACAAAGCTTGCCTCGTTGGCAATATGCACCGAGTCGCCAGACTGTACCATGACGAACAATCCCCTTTTAATGGCGAAACGGATGACGTTTTCATCAACCACCATGCCGGCAACTGCCCCAATCACTTTCCTGTTGGCATATTCCGGGAAGAATTCTTTGAACTCTTCCATTTTTCTGATGTGATCCTGAACATCTTCCACCGTCAGCTTGCTTTTGACTTCCACCAGCGACACGGTATCGGAATTCACGACGAGCAGGTCGATTTCCATGTGCCGTCCACCGTCGAGCTTGGCCTTGACGCGAGGGCTGACCCTGTGGATCGGGATACCCCTCTCGGCAAAAAGGGTCTCGCAAGCCGGAGCGATCATGCTTTCAACAAATTCTCCCAAGCGCCCACCCAATTTTCCAATTTGCATGGAAATTTCTTTTATTTTGCGGTCAGTTTCCTTCATCTGCCGGTCAGTTTCCTTCATCCGCTGGTCGGTTTCCTTCATCTGTCGGTCGGTTTCCTGGAACAGTTTCCAAATATCGTCGAGAGTTATTTCTTGAGGCATGATCTTTCCCCATCCGGTACCGGTCATAGTGTACTCAACACGGTTAGTCTATCATGTCGGGAAATTCCCAAGCCAAATATTCCGGGAATATTTTCACCAGTTTGATATATTGGCTGGATTTTTTTGGGAGAGAGTCATCATGATACGATACCGTGACCCGGGAATTTACAGCATTGCAGGGACGTTGGATCATGAATGAGGTCTGCGTGTGTCACTTGGCTGAAACACCCCGGCGTATCTTGCTGATCAAATTCAAGCATATCGGCGATGTCCTGCTGGTGACACCACTCGTTCGGGTATTGCGTGAAAACTACCCCGAAGCCACGCTGTCCCTCCTGGTTTTCGGCGCCACCGGGGCTGTTCTGGAGGGAAATCCCTGGATCGATACGGTCCGGTGTTATGAACGGGGTAGTGGTGTTGTCGATTTGGCCAGGTTGTATCTCTGGCTGTATCGTTCCCGCTTCGATCTGGTCATCGATCTGTCGGGTGGGGGTGATCGGGGGGCCATTTGTACCTGGGTTACCCGGGCGAGGGATCGTTTCGGTCATCTCCTGACCCGGGTGCCCTGGCAGCGCAATCTGAGCAATCGTTTGGCCTACAACCGCATGCAACCGGAGCCGGACCATGAGGGACACACCATTTTACGGGATCTGAAAATGGTGGCCCCGTTGCAGCTACACTATGAGGGGTTGCACGTCACCCTGCCCGTGGACGAGGTTGCGATGCACACGGTTTCCGGCTTGTTGGCTCAGGAGGGTGTTGATTCCAACACACCAATCTGTGTTATGCACGCCACGTCACGTTGGATGTTCAAGTGCCCCCCTCCCGCTACCATGGCCAAGGTGGCGGATGCCATCGTGCGAACCTATGGGTTACGGGTGGTTCTGACCTGTGCCGACGTGCCGGGGGAAATTCGTTATGTATCGGAAATGATGGCAAACGTTGACACCGCCCCGGTTGTACTCGGGGGGCGATTGAACCTTCAGGAAATGGCCGCCTTGCTGAAACGGGCGGCATGGTACATCGGGGTCGATACCGCGCCCAGCCACATGGCGGCGGCATTGGATATCCCATCCCTGGTCATTTTCGGGCCAACCAAACCCCATTTGTGGGGGCCCTGGCCCAATGGTACCCTGCGGCAGCCCTATCCCCGTGCGGGTGGGGCGCACCAGGCGGGCCAACATCGGGTCTGTCGCCTCGATTGGTCGTGTATCCCCTGTGACCGTGCGGGATGCGATGGCAGCAAGGTCAGCCGTTGCCTGGTGGAAATCTCCCCGGAGTATATTATGGAAAACATGGCCCAACAAAGAGAAGCGTTTCATTAACTCTTCACGGTGACAGGGTGCGAACGGGATTATGTGCGGTATTTGCGGTAAGGTGGTCTTTAATGGCGAGCCTGTGGTGTCAACCAACCTGCGGGCCATGTGTCGCGCCATTGCCCATCGGGGACCCGATGCCGAGGGGATCCATGTGGATGCCGGCATCGGCTTGGGACAGACCCGTCTGGCGGTGATCGATCTGAGCGATGCGGCGGTACCGCCGTTGACCAACGAAGATCGCACGCTGTGGGTGGTATTTAATGGTGAGATATACAATTTCAAGCAGTTGACCGGAGAATTGAAAACTCGTGGCCACCATTTCTCCACCCAGTGCGATACCGAAGTCTTGCTGCACCTGTATGAAGAGTACGGGATGGAGATGGTTCACCATCTGCAAGGTATGTTCGCATTCGCCTTGTGGGATCAAAAACAGCGCGTTTTATTCGCCGCCCGGGATCGATTCGGGGAAAAGCCTTTCTTTTATCACCATAATCCCCGTTTTTTCCTGTTCGGCTCCGCGATCCGGGCGATCACGGCACACGGCGGCATCACCGTCAGTCCCGATTGGTCGGCGATCGACCATTATCTGACCCACCAATATGTTCCCAGTCCGCTGAGCGCCTTTCAGGGGATCGCCAAGCTCCCGCCGGGACACCTGCTGCTGCTGGAGGGGAACGGTACGCTGACCATTCGGCGTTATTGGTCGCCGGAGCCACGTGTACCCTCCGGGGCGACAATCACGGAATTGCGCGCAGAATTGCTGCGGCGGATCCGGGAATCGGTGCGCTTGCGCATGGTGGCGGATGTCCCCTTGGGTGCCCTTTTGAGTGGCGGCATCGATTCGGGGACGGTGGTGGCGCTGATGGCGGAAGCGAGTTCGCGACCGGTACAAACCTTTTCGTTGGGGTTTGCCGGGCAAGGGGCGAGTGAGTTGCCTTTTGCTCGGATGGTGGCCGAACGCTTCGGTACGGACCATCATGAAATGATCCTGGACTCCTCCAGCATGACGGCATTACCCGAACTGGTGCGCCATTATAACGAACCGTTCGCCGACCCTTCCGCCTTGCCAACCTGGTACGTCTCCAAGCTTGCCAGGGGGCGGGTGACGGTGGCCTTGACCGGCGATGGGGCCGATGAATCCTTCGCCGGCTATGCCAACTATGCCAAAGTGATGCGTGGCCATGGGACAGGATTTGAGGGAATACGGCAAACCTTGGGGCGGATGTCGGGATGGCTGGGTGCCCGAATGGGCAACGGATCGTTGGCCGCCGCCCTGGAAAAACACGGAGTGCGCCTCAGTGGCGGCATCCCCGGGCGGTTTTTATCGCGTATGGCCATTTTCAACCCGTGGGATAAAAAAAGGTTGTATGGGCCGGGCTTGTGGCAGCACTTGAGCCAGTCCCATGCAACCACGCCCGGATTATACCCGGCCTGGGATGACGCCCTGGATGGTTGGGAATGGATGATGCGCCACGATCAAAGCCATTATCTCCCCGATTGCCTGATGGTCAAGACCGATGTGGCATCCATGGCCCATGGTTTGGAATTGCGTGCCCCGATGTTGGATCATACCCTGGTGGAATTCGCTGCGGCGTTGCCAGCGGGATGCAAACATGACGGCCGGATGGGCAAGAAAATTGTGCGCGAGGCGGTGGCGGAATTGTTGCCGGCGGAAGTCTTGGCCAAATCTAAAACCGGCTTTGGCATCCCCTTGAATGCTTGGTTCCAGGAGGCCCATGGCCAGATGTTGCGTGACGTATTATTGTCGGAACGTGCGCTTGGGCGTTGTTTGTTCGATCCAGTCTATTTAAAACGGATGGTGGATGAGCAACTGACAGGGCGCCACAATCGCGGGCGGCAGTTGTGGGCTTTGTTAATGTTGGAGCTTTGGTTACAGGAATTTATCGATTAATGGATAAAAAGGGTGTCTTGGATCATGACTGAGGTGGCGAATGATCGAGCTGTTGCCGTTTCGTTCCTGGCGACTTTCCTCAGGCCGGAAATGTTGCACGTCTACCGCCAGGTGACCTCTGTGCAATCATTTGCCGTGTGGGTGATCACGCGCAGTCGCAGGCATCCTGAACGCTTCCCCTTTGATCGTCTCCTGATTTTGCGAAAAAGTCCCTGGCGGTTTGTGACCCGTTTGTGGCACCGGCTGCAAAAACGGCGCGTCCCCATGAGTGGCTACGAGACCCGGCAGATGTTGCGGATGGTTGAGCAGCTTCGGGCGCAGGTGGTCCATGTGTATCTGGGGACGGAAGCGGTGCGGGTGTTGCCCTATCTCGAACGGGAACAACGCCCTAAAGTGGTCTCTTTTCATGGTGCCGACCTGTCGGATGACTTGAAAGAAGATGAGTTTCAGCAATTATTACGGCATACGGACTTGTTTTTGGTGCGTAGCGATTCCCTGAAGGAGGAATTGTTAAAGCGGGGATGTCCCGGGGAACGTATCCGTATGAACCGTACCGGCGTCCCCATGCCCGAGTCCTTTGGCGTGCGCCAGTCCCGGGAATATTCGGCGGAACATCCGTTGCGTCTGCTCCAAGCCTGTCGCTTTGTCGAGAAAAAAGGTTTGGATGTGACCATCACCGCCTTGGGATTGGTCCGCGAGGCGGGTATTCCCGCCGAATTGACGTTGATGGGTTCGGGTCCGCGGGAACAGGAATTGCGCAAGTTGGTTCAAGATTTACACCTGGAACAATGGGTGCATTTCCCCGGTTTTGTCGATAATCAAACCTTGCTGGATGGTTTCATGCACTACGATATTTTTCTCCATCCCAGCCGGACAACATCGGGAAAAGACCGGGAGGGCATTCCCAATTCCTTGCTGGAGGCCATGGCCTGGGGCATCCCCAGCATCGCGACGCGACATAGTGGCATTCCCGAAGTCGTCGAGGATGGCGTCAACGGCCTCCTGATTGACGAATCCAGCCCGCAGGCATTGGCCCGGGCCATTGCGCGTCTGGTCAGCGATCCCGGATTGACAGCCAGGATCTCCCGGGCGGGACAGGCGACGATTGCCGAGCGATTCACCATGGATACCTGTGTGGCCTCCTTGGAAGAAAGCTATCGTGTGGCCATGCAATTGGCCCAGAGTCGGCGTCATGCCTGATCTATTGCAAAAAAAAGTCTATTCAATCCTGTTCGCTGGGTTGTGTAATCGTTTGGAAGCCTTGCCCCTGTGTTTCGCTTTTCAAGAATATTTTGGTCATGAAGTGCTGCTGGATTGGCCTGTCCCTTCCGAGTTGCGGCCTGGCAAGGTCGCGTAGTTCAGTGGGGGCGAATCCCACCCGAATTGTCATCGGAATGGGCTGCGCCGACCCGAGACATTCAATTTCCTTGGATTTACGCACTTTGTAGCCCAAAGTCGCCGTGGTCGTTTCGTGGTAGGGCGGAAGACAGAGGGGAAGAGGTTCATCAAGAAACTGCACTTGTTGAATCAAACACTCCGGGAAATGAGAGTCGAAGGCGGAAAGGCAATGGTTGCATATCTCCAACGCCATCTGATGGGCCATATACAATATTATGGAGTGAGTTGGAATTCTCGCTGGGTCAGTAGGTACATCAGAGTGGCTACGAGAACCCTGTATAAATGGCTCAACCGGCGAAGCCAGAAACGGTCTATGACATGGGGGCAATTTTTCAGGGTGATAGGAAATCAAATCCCTCGCCCGAGAATTGTTCATAATTCTCTATCCCAAACCTTTGTGGATGCCCTAAACTGGGAGCCGGATGGTGTAACGCTCCTTGTCTGGTTCTGCGAGGGGCCGGGGCCGAACCTGTGTATGGTTGAGATAATGTGGCACCGCCGGGAAACCAGGCGGATAACGAGAACACAAACATCGACCTGAAGCAACGGGAGGACCCGGTCTACTCTCCTTGGCCCATCCGGAAAGATTTTGGCCGTGATTGAAGCCAAACTTGACAAATTCCAGTGGACCGCAAGGCTGAAATCCTGGACAATCTAACCGTGGAAGAATCTTTTCACCGTAGCCCAACGTCTCGTCGTCAGGTTTCAGATATTGCGTTTGCGCATAGGAAATGGCTGTCGTATCACCTTGATGTCAACAAGAATTATGGATGATCAGAAAGAAAAGAACCGATCCCAGTACGATACCACCCTCAAGGATTTGTTTGAAAAGCCGCCGCAACGCTTGCTGCAGATTTTGATCGGACGGGAAGCCGTAGAACTTTTGTCAGTGGAGTTCGCTTCCACCCAAAAGCGTATTCCTGATCTGGTGTTCTTGATGAAGGATGATTCGATCTTTCATCTGGAGTTGCACGGCAGATCTGAGGTCATGGACTGGCGCATGTTGATGTATTACACGGTCATACGCCAGCGTTATCCGAACAGGGTTTTGGTTCAGAAGGTGCTGTACGTTGGGCTGCAAGAGTGGCAAAGCGGATCGGCTATCGAAGAGCCGAATTTATCCTTTCACTACGAGGTGATTGATATCCGCAGCATTGATTGTCGGGAGCTTCTGAACAGCCCGTCTTTGGAGGAAAACATCCTGGCTATCCTTTGTCGGATCGACAACCAGAAAGAGGTGATCCAGGAAATTTTGTATCGAATAACCGAACTGCCGATAAAAGCCAGGGCTGATGCCCTGACAAAATTGGTCATTTTGTCCAGGTTGCGTCGACTGGAAACGTTCGTTAAAAAGGAGGCTGAAGAAATGTCACTGACCTTCAACTTAATGGAAAACGATGTATTCCGGCCAATAATCATGAAGGCACAGATGGATAGTGAGCAGATCGGCGAACGGCGAGGCGAACAAAAAGGACGCAAGGAAGGCGAAGCCAAAATCTTGACCCGTCAGTTGCAACGCCGCTTCGGCACCGTACCCGACTGGGCCAGCGAAAAGATCGCCAAAGCGGACCTGTCGTCCCTGGAAGAGTGGAGTCTTCGCATCTTCGACGCCCAGTCACTGGATGACGTTTTCTCGGACAAGGTATGACGTTGCCTTCGGAGAAGGTTTTCCAAAACCATCTGGTACCCAATCGATACCCAAAGCGAACCTTATCTTCCCGGGCATTTTATAAGTAGAGAAAATATTGTTCTATTACAGCACTATACATATAAAACTTGCTACCGAAGAGGATTCGGAATTTCTCCATACTGTACCGCAACAAAAACAGAGAATTTTCCGTTTTGGGTAACGACCGGTCCACCAATTTGAATTTTAAGGTTTTTCTCGTCTTTGCCGCCTTTCGGGGCGGATTTTTTAGCGATAAGAATAGTACCAATATTTTCAATGGTTACACAGGATGGTTCGAAAATGTATTTGGTTAAATTTCGGACTTGCAATATTTTAAATGGGCGGATAATATTATCTCCACGGCGCTATTCTCCAAAACCTGTGGACACGCCCCATGCGGGTCCGAAAATCTCGGACTCACTTAACGCTGTGATATTTTGAGAATATCATTGACTCCTAATATTGGACTGGCTCGATGTGAAACTTGGTTGCGGAGAATGGGGGGAGGATTCGGAAGTGGGGCCGGGTTGATCTATGGTGCTTGGAATTTTCATAAAGGGGGGGGATGGACATATTGATCCCGGAATTCGCTGTCCCCGGAATTCGGAAATGCGATTCAGGTTGGCGTCACCTGTTGTCATGATTGTTAAGGAGAGGCTAAAATGACATATGAGCAGTACGTGACTTTTGTCAGGAGTTGCGATAGAGCAAAACTCCCTGCAAAAATAAATAATTGGCTAATTCAAGAATATTTTACAGGCAAGAATATTCCAGATTGCGGACATCGGCCTGGAAATGTCATAAAAGCAGCGGTTTGAAATTGTTCTTCCCGCCTTTTCTTCCCATTTTCTTCATTTATTCTTTTATTTTTTCTTTCATTCGATAACTTTTTCCTTC